>CAVYFY010000012.1:0-94735 GCA_963767835.1 uncultured Planctomycetota bacterium | reverse complement strand
AGCCCCGATCAGGAATACGACAGAGAACGAGAGAATTGCACGGGTGAACATAAAGCACTCCTTGGTGAAGGTTGGAATTCCTGGATGCCGAACGCAACAGTTCACCCGCCGGGGCCGCTGCAATGGCGCGGTTGCGCGAAACAAGTATGCGGCCCCGGTCGCGGTGCAACGGCTGGATACTTCTTATGCCCCGCAAAAAGGATGAGCCGGCGTCCCAAGTAAAACGGACTCATCGCCGAAGCGTGGTCCAACGTGGATCTTTCAGCGACGCTTAGGGCATCGCAACCACGAAGCGGGCTCGCTCGGCTCATCCTTTTCAAGGAGTTATCCCATGCGCTTCTACAAGCACACGCACGCATTCTACTGTGGGGTTGATCTCCACGCAAGAAGTATGTTCACCCACATTCTTGACAACGATGGCAAGACCGTCTTCGAAGGCGATCTGGCCGCCGGCCCCGAGGCGTTTCGCAACGCCATCGCGCCGTATCGCGCGGGCCTGGTTGTCGGTTGCGAGTGCATGTTCTCCTGGTATTGGCTCGCCGATCTTTGCGAAGACGACGAGATCCCCTTCACGCTCGGCCACGCGCTGTACATGAAAGCGATCCACGGCGGCAAAGCGAAGAACGATCGCATCGACGCCGCCAAGATCGCCGGCCTCCTGCGCGGCGGCATGTTTCCGATGGCCTACGTTTATCCGCGGGCCAAACGCGACACGCGCGATCTCCTGCGGCGGCGCTGCTTCTTCGTCAATCAACGCTCGCAATTGACAGCGCACATCGTCAACACCAACAGCCAGTACAACCATCCGCCGTTGACGAAAAAGCTTTGCTACGCCAGCAATCGTTCGGATGATCTCGCCGAGCGCTTCACGCAGGCCTCGACCCAAGCGAGCATCCGCGCCGACCTCGCGCTGATCGACGCCTACGACGCGCAGATCGATGAAGTCGAACGCACCGTTTTGAAGAACGCGAAATTCAACGATCCGACGACGCTGAAACTCCTTCGCACCATCCCTGGCATCGGCAAAATCTTGAGCCTGGTGCTGTTGTACGAGATCGACCAGATCACGCGTTTCCCCGACGTTGGCAATTTTCTCTCGTACTCTCGATTGGTGCGTTGCGAACACGAATCGGCCGGCAAGAAGAAGGGCTCCGGCGGCAAGAAGATCGGTAACGCCCATTTGAAGTGGGCCTTCTCCGAAGCCGCCTGCCTGATGTTGCGCGGAAGCCGACGCCAAGAAGTGGCTCGACCGCCAAGCCCGCAAACGCGGTAAGAAGAAAGCCCTCTCGGTCCTGGAGGCAAAGTTGGGCCGGGCGGTCTATCACGTGTGGAGCAAACAGCAGGCGTTTGATCTGCGGCGGTTTTTCGCGTGACGGGTGAGCGGCGTCTCTCTCCCCCGGAGTACCGGGGAAGAGAGACGGATAGGCTAATGTTCTGTACGAACAATTACGGTACGATATATAACTTATAGAGCAAGCCATGCACAATACCAGTTGAAACAACCTCGGCCCGGCGCGGCGAGCTGTTGGCCGAACTGAGGCACAATGAGCGAACGCATGGAGCGGGAGTCAATATCTGGGACATCGATCCCGCACGACTCCCCTGCGGCGAAGACTCGACCTCACACGCTTGGATTGGCCGCCGTGCCGGTGACCGCAGGTTTTCTTTCACAGGATCCAGCCGAGGCTGCCCACGTGCAGAGCCGATTACGAACTGAGCCGATGCGTTGCGACTGCCGACCACGAATTCCGTCGAGGTCTCGATTCCTCGGGAACGCTCCCGGCAATCCGTCGTTACCTTTCGGGGATCGAGCTCGCCGATTTGCTTGGCCTGCCCGTGGTACGGAGAGGTTTCTGGGACGCCGTGTTTCCAATTCCCCCGGAGGGAAGGAAGCAATGCCGTCGTTGCATGGGAACATGCAACGGCCTGATCCCGTAGAGCTGTTTGGTGCCGTCTCGGTTTTGCCGAGAATGGACGCCGTTGCGTGAACCATCCCGGTGCGGAAAATCGGAACATCCTGCAGCGAGAAAAGGAATCGGTTGCAACGATCACGACGTGCAAAATCAAAATGCAAAGGTCGCCGTGAAAGGAACGTAGCTCAACCTTCAAGGGTCATAGAACGGTTCGGCGGCGCTCAGGATTGCGGACTGGACGCCACAGGAACCGTCCTAAACAGGATCTCGCCTCCCGTGACATCCGGATGCACCATGCCGCGAGGGTCATTTCTTGTTCTGCACCTTGTCGGAACCAGATTGCTGTTCTTAGAGCAGATTCCATACGGCGTCAATGCGGAATATTTCCTTAACGGCGATCAGGACCGTCGTTTCCGGCGAGCCATCGCCTCACCAATCGAGACGCCATCCCCGCTGCTGACACGAACTGGAGGGACGCCGTTTCTCCGTCAAGTTCATACGGTGTAACGAAATTCTCCTGCTTCATCGCCATGAAGTACATGCGAAGCCACTGTGGGAGCAGAGCCCTTGGTCTTAAACACGAGCTTGATTGGGTTCGAATCACGCACTTCGACGTATTGTTTGTACCAGTGGATTGACTGATGCCTGACGATCGTCAGCTTCTTGGTAAATTCAGGCAAAGAGCTGCCGATCGTAATCCGCATGGGTTGTCGTATCCGGCGCCTCAGAACGTGTACGGAGGGTTCCGGCGATTTATGCTGCCTTTGTGGCCAGGGTACTCGCTGCGCATCCACCAACGTCACTGCAACCAGCAGGATGAAGACGCGGGCACCAGTCACTCGTTTTGGATTCATGGCTGGCCTCCTTGAGTTTCTCGTCGCCCGTTATAGATCCGATCGTCCGTCGCGAATTCCATCGGATTGCCAGGCCGGCGAACGACCGCGTTCAGCTTGCCGGGGCGGCCTGCAAAAACGTGATGTCTCGAAAAACCAGTCATGCCGGCCCCGGTCAAGTGCAACGCCGTGGTTCGGCGGCGATTCGTAAAGCGGGGCACGAACTCACGCCTTGCTCCTGCCCTACGGTTTCGCCGTTCAATCTAGGTGGAGACCGTGCCACCAGTTTTTCCGACGGCGTCGTGGTCCTTGCTGGCAAATCCAACAACTTGGTCATGCGTCCTAAGCTGCGCATCCTCGGGTACTGTCTTGGCAAGCTGGATCCATGTGAGAGGCCTGAATGGCGATCTTGTTGCCACTGCCCATTTTTGACGCCGGACGGTGCTTTCGTCCAGCGATTACGGTAACCAGATCTTTCATCGGGACAAGTACCTTCTTCAGCCCGCTCTTGATGGCCCCTACGTAACCCGTCCTTCAGTTGCCGTCATTCCAGGATCAGGATTTCCGTCCCCTGCATGATGCAGCAAGCTCCTTCGTGTCCGGCATTCCGAAGCCTGCCTCAGACGATCAATGCCGCCATATCCAAAATCTCGGCGACCGTCTTCGTATTCATGTACGATATCCTAGGGAAAACCGCAGCCTGCTTGACTCGCCGCAAGCAAAACTTGTGCTTGTTCGCAGGTGCACGCCACGAAAGGTACCAAGCCCGCCGTAACTACTGAGTATGCTGACCGGCGCCGGTCAGCGTAAGCACGCGCCGGTCAGCCTATTTCGCCGCGCCGGTCAGCGTATGCAGGCTCGCCGGTCAGCGTATGCAAGTCCCGGTCAGCCTATTTCATCCCTATTGGACGCCGATCGGCGGCCATTGTCAACGACTTTTTTGCCAGATTTTTCTTGCCATCGCTGTGTGTTCTTATGTACACTATTTGTGTTTCAGCCATGCCACCTTGCAGGAAGGGAGCAATCATGACAACGTCATCCAGCATCGCGCCGCCTTCGCAACCGTCGAAATTTCTGACGCAGCTGCAGCAGGCCGCTACCCGGCACGGACATGCGGACGCCGGCGCCGAGGAAATCGCCGCCTGGTGCCGGCGCTTCATCCTCTTCCATGGCAAGCAGCATCCGCAGGAAATGGGTCGGCCGGAAGTGGCTGCCTTCCTGGCACACGTTGCCAAGACGGAGAAGGACCCGTTGCGGGCGATTGCGGCCGGGCGGGCGGCCTTGGAGTTTCTCTACGCAACTTTCCTGCAATGCAACCTGGGCGAGCTGCCCTGGCCGCGGCCGCCTCGGCTCTTGGATCAGGTCATGCAGGCGCTGCGCGTGAAGCATTACGCGCGGACCACGGAAGAATGTTACGTGCAATGGATCCGCCGGTTCATCCTTTTTCACGCCAAGCGTCACCCGCGCGACATGGGGGCGGCGGAACTGGAACTGTTCCTGACCCACCTCGCGGTCGAACGAAACGTCAGCGCGAGCACGCAGAATCAAGCTCTCAATGCGATCTTGTTTCTTTATCGCGAGGTTCTGGAAATCGAGTTGGGCAAGCTCGACGCCGTGCGGGCACGGCGGCCGAAGCGCTTGCCCGTAGTGCTCGCCCCCGAGGAGGTGGCGAAGGTGCTGGCCCTCGTCGATGGCGCCGACGGCGTCTTCGCTCTCATGGCTCGGCTTCTGTACGGCTGCGGACTTCGCTTGATGGAATGCTGCCGGCTGCGCGTCAAGGACATCGATCTCGCGCGCGGGCAGATCATGGTGCGGCACGGCAAGGGGGCTAAGGATCGCGTCGTGATGCTGCCGATATCGGTGCGTGGCGATTTGCAAGCCCTGCTCGACAAGCGGCGCATGTTGCACGAGCGCGACCTCGCGCACGGCGTGGCACGGGTGGAACTCCCGGACGCCTTGGAGCGGAAATATCCGAGCGCGGCACGCGAACTGGGCTGGCAGTTCGTGTTCGCCTCGCGGCAGTTGTCGCGCTGTCCGCGCACAGGCCGCCTGGGACGACATCACGTTTACGAATCATCGGTGCAGCGCGCCGTTGGCAAGGCGGGAGGTGCGGCAGCTCTGAGCAAGCGGATTCATTGCCACACGTTTCGGCACAGCTTCGCGACCCATTTGGTGGAGCGCGGCATCGATCTGCGGACCATCCAGGTGCTCCTGGGCCATGAGAGCCTGGAGACGACCATGATCTACACGCACGTGGCGCGAAAGGGCCCGCGGGCGTCGTGAGTCCGCTCGACCTGCTTGCCGAGGTGCGCGATGGGGAAATTCGTCAAGCGGTAGATGCCACGCGCCGGCTGGTCAGGTGAGTGGCACCCTCGAAAAGATGCAAGGTCTGCACTACGTCGGGTGAGCCGAAACAAACGGGAGCCGAAATAAACGGGACGCAGCTCATTTCATACGGACCGCGAAATCGTCGTATTGAGTTGCGTCCCCTTTTTTTCTCCTGGCCGCGACCGTTTGTCAAACATTGCACAGGGATTTTGCCTCACTCCATCCGGCCGGAGTGCCTTCACTTCTGCGGGGGCAAAAACGGCTTCCCCGCCCGGTCCATCATCTCGTTGAATTCATACAGCGGATCGGCACGCCAGCGGGCCAGCGAGGACTCCAACCAGTAGCGGTAGGGACCGGATCTGCGTCCGCTGCCGTCCGATTGCACCAGGCCGGACGAGACGGCATTGCGCAGCCAGCGGGCCAGCGTCAGGTCGTGCGGCTTCGGGACATCGTCGGGCCAATCTTCCAGGATGGCGGCGCGGGTGAGCTTGCGCGGGGCCTCTTCCAGCACCATGCGCAGCGTTTCCCACTTGGCGCTGAACTCGGCGTCCTCGGCACTGACATCGGCCAGCACGGTGTAATCGGTCCCGTCGGCGTTCAGCTCGAAATGCAGGCGGCGCGGCGTCTGGGCGTGGCGCGACAGGCAGAAGAAACGCCGGGCTCGGCCATCGATGTCGGGGCCGGCGTGGCGCATTTCGATGGAGATATCGACTTCACTGTGCAAGGCGCCGTGGCCTCGGCCGGCGTTGCCGAGCGTGGCGCCCTGGCGGCGCGGGTGGTGCATCAATAAGGCCGCCATGCCGCGCTGGGTCAGGTCGCGCACCGGCATTAACAGGTCGAGCACGCCGGTTGCCACAGACTCGGTGCGCAGAAAGTGGGTAAGCGAATCGATGACGATCAGATCGATCGGCCGTTCACCGCGCAGCCGATCGATGCGCTCGAGCAAGCCGCGCCATTCCGCGCTGCTCGGCAGATGCGCGAACGGCTCGGGGAAAAGGCAGACCTGCCCGCCGAACGCGAATTTTCGGCAACGTTCCGCCCAGAGCGTGCGCCCCTCCTCGGAGATGATCACGCTGCGGCCCGGCGCAACCGTCGCGCCCAGTAACGGCTGCCCGCTGACGCGCCGGGCCAAAAGATGGGCAAGGAGCGTGGTTTTGCCTGCTTTCCACATGCTCGTGAGTAGGGTCAGGTTGCCTCGCGCTAGGAAACCGGGCCAAAGCCAATCGCCGCTTGTTTCGGGCGTTGACGCAACCTGGTCATCCCAGGATTCTTGTGGCAACATCGTTGAAGCATTGACCGCGGACATGGGACACTTCGTTTCAGAATAGGTTGCACGAGGGGGTGGGTGTCATTTCTTCGCGCTAGGAAAATCCGCTCCGAAATCTATTGGAGCATGCGCCTGCAGGAATTGCTATGTCAGACGTGAACCCTGAACCCGGCGGAGTCGTGGCCGGCTCCGCCCGTTCGAATCGGTTGACATGTCAATCGGCGGCCTGGCAGATAAGATATTTCGTAACGGTTCGTTCCCGCTTGCAGGCCTCTCCCGCTTGAAGCATTGGGCCACACTGAAGAGTCACCATGCAAACCGACGAGCTGCGGCTTTGTCTGGAGTCGGGCGAGCAGGCGCGCAACCTTCTTTGCGCTTGGGGCATTCACGATATCGAGCGGGGGCAGAACAACCTCGCTCGGCTCGCGGAAATGCTCGGGCTGGAGGCGGTGCGTGAGTTGTGCCATCCGCTGGGCCGGCTGTTGCCTCGCTGCGCCGATGCGGATATGGCGCTGAACAACCTGGAGCGCTATTTCGCGAGTGCCGGGCCCGCGTCGTTGGGCGTGCTGTTGGAGAGCCGGGCGCGGACGCTGGAAACGATCTTGCAGCTTTTCAGTGTCAGCCAATTCTTCAGCGATCTGCTCATCACCAATCCCGATTACCTGGAGCAATTGCGGATTCCCTTGCGCAGCAGCCCGAGCCGAGCCGAGATGCTGGAGCAGTTGCGTGGCGAGGTCGCGGCGGCGTATGAAGACTCGAATGTGCTGCGAGCGTTTCGGCGTTTTCGGCAGAAGCAACTGCTGCGCATCGGCGCTAACGACATCATCCGCGATCGCCCGCTCGAGGAGATCACGCGCGACATTTCACGCGTCGCCGACACGGCCCTGGAGATCGCCCTGGAGACGGCGCAGGCCAACATCAGCCGGCGCTTCGGCGAGCCCTTTTCCAATGCCGGCGAGCCTTCGTGCTGCGTCATCCTCGGCTTCGGCAAGCTCGGCGGCAAGGAACTCAATTATTCCAGCGACATCGATCTGATGTTCCTCTACGACGAAGAAGGCCACACGCGCGGCAAGAACGTCACCATCCTGTCCAACGACGATTACTTCGCCCGCGTTTGCTCCGAGGTCGTGCGCCTCCTGAGCATTGATACCGACGTGGGCCAGGCCTACCGTGTCGATCTGCGGCTGCGCCCGAAGGGGAGCGCGGCCCGCTGGCGCGCTCGCTTGCCAGCACGCTCAATTATTACGACACGCTGGGCCGAACCTGGGAGCGGCAGGCGCTCATCAAGCTGCGTCCCGTCGCCGGCGATGCCCGGCTCGGCGAGGAATTCATCGAGGCAATCGAGCCGTTCGTCTATCGCAAGTATCTGACCGTCGCCGAGATCAACGAGATCAAGGCGCTCAAGCGGCGGATTGAGCACAAATCGGGCCAGTTCGGCGAAAGCGACACCGAGGTCAAAACAGGGCACGGCGGCATCCGCGATGTCGAATTCACCATCCAGTTCCTGCAACTCTCCAACGGCGGCGACCTGCCGGAAATACGCCAGCGCAATACCCTCAAGGCCATCCGTTCACTCGAAAAGGTTCGGCTGCTTACCGACCCAGAATATCGCGTGCTGGATGACACCTACCGATTTCTTCGCAAGGTCGAACACCGCCTGCAGCTCATGTTCGATTTGCAAACGCACCGCTTGCCCGACAAACCGGACGAGCTTCGCAAGCTGGCATTGCGCCTGGGTTATGCGAGTCCTCCCCCCTCTCCCCGGGGGAGAGGGGCCGAGGGTGAGGGGACATTCACTGCCCACGGCCCGGTCGACAACGCGAGTGCAGGAGAAGCCGTGCGTGCACACGACGCCCCCTCACCCCCGGCCCCTCTCCCCCAAGGGGAGAGGGGAGAACGGACGCCCCCTCACCCCCGACCCCTCTCCCCCGCTGGGGAGAGGGGAGAACGGACGCCCCCTCACCCCCGGCCCCTCTCCCCCGCTGGGGAGAGGGGAGAAATCGCCCTAGATCCTTATGACGCCTTCCTGGCCGATTACCGCGAGAAGACCGCGCTCAACCGCACGATTCTCAATCACCTTTTGCATCAGTCGTTCTCGTCGAGTGAAGAAAACCCCGAATCCGATCTCATGCTCGATCCGAATCCCGAGCCCGCACGCATTGCCGCGGTGCTTGGCAAGTATCCGTTCAAGGATGTGCAGACGGCGTACCAGAACCTCAAGCAGCTCGCCACGGAGACGATCCCATTTCTTGAGTCTCGCCGCTGCCGACAATTCCTGGCAAGCATCGCGCCGCAGTTGCTCAAGGCGATTGCCGAGACTCCCGATCCCGACATGGCGCTCGTCAATCTCGAGCTGGTCTCCGCCTCGCTCGGGGGCAAGGCGGTCCTCTGGGAGTTGTTTAGCTTCAACACGCCGAGCTTGAAATTGTACGTCGATCTATGCGCGTGGAGCCGATTCCTCTCGGAAATTCTGACAAACAATCCCGGCATGATCGACGAGTTGCTCGATAGCCTGGTGCTGAATTTGCCGCGCGATTATGCCGAGATGCGGCAAGAATTGTTCGAATTGTGCCGCAACGCCGATGATCCCGATCCGATTTTGCACAGCTTCCAGGACAAGGAGCTGCTGCGAATCGGTGTGCGCGATATTCTCGGCAAGGACAACATCATCGAGACGACGCGGGCGCTGAGCGATTTGGCTGAGGCGATTCTGGTGCAGATTGGCGATTTGCAATATCCGCCGCTCGAGCACCGACTTGGGATGCCGGTGCTCAGCGATGGGCCGCGTGCAGGGAAGGCAAGCCGATATGTGATTCTCGGCCTGGGCAAGCTTGGCGGGCACGAGATGAGCTACCACAGCGATCTCGATTTGATACTAATCTACGAAGGGGATGGCCGAACCATGCCGCCGCCTGCATCGACGCGGTGGGATACCTTCGAATTGACCGACAACTTTCATTTTTTCTCGGAGCTAACTAAACAGATTATCAAGGCGACCAGTTATATGGGCCCGCGCGGCCGACTTTATCAAGTGGACATGCGGCTCCGACCGACCGGTAAGTCGGGCAGTCTCGTCATCCCTTTGAGCGAATTCGAGCGTTACTACCAGGATGGAACGGCCCAACTCTGGGAACGCCAGGCTCTCAGCCGCGCCCGCGTTGTTTTTGGCGATGAAGACTTCGCCGAGCAAGTGATGCGCACCGTCAATCGTCTCATTTACGATCTGGAATGGAAGCCAGGCGTTGCCGATGAAATCATGTCGATGCGTGGCCGAGTCGAGGCGTCGGGAAGCAAGCGCGATCTGAAGCGTGGCTTCGGGGGCATTATCGACATCGAATTCATCACGCAAATGTTCCGCCTCAAATACGGCCGACAGGTCCCCGCGCTTCGGCAAGCGAACACCTGGCTCGCCCTCGACGCCATGCACAAGGCGAACCTGCTCAATGCCGAGGAACATGCGACATTGCGCTCATGTTATGATTTCATGCGCACGGTCGAAAGCCGACTGCGCATCTTCCATAACCGTTCGCTCGACGAGTTGCCGGAGTCGGCTGAAGACCTAGAAAAGCTGGCGCGTCGCCTCGGCTGTGAAGCGACGCCGGATCAAACTGCCGGGCAAGCGTTCCTGCGGATGCTGGAGGTGCACACGGCCCAGACGCGGCGGCTCTTCAATGAGCTTTTCCAACGGGAACGCGGAGGGTCGGCGTGATGGAAAAAAGAGCCACGCACGAAGTAGGCGGAAGAGCGCTTACTCCGGGCGTGGCTCCCTACGCAATCGGCGACACGTTGACCGCGATGGTCATCGTGTGCGTCCCACCACCGAGGATGATGCCCTTGATTGGGCTGATGTCGTCGTAATCGCGGCCCCAGGCGATGGTCAGGTGCTGCTGCGAGGGGATCATGTTGTTGGTCGGATCGAAATCGACCCAGCCGATGCCAGGGCAATAGATGGAGATCCAGGCGTGCGAGGCGTCGGCGCCGATGAGCCGATCGCGGTCGGCGGGAGGGCGGGTTTGCAGATAACCGCTGACATAGCGTGCCGCCAGGCCCAGCGAGCGCAGGCAGCCGATTTGCAGATGGGCGAAATCCTGGCACACGCCGTGACGGAGCCGCAGCACATCGGCGAGCGGGGTGGCAAGCGTGGTCGCCTTGGCGTCATAGCGAAAATCTTCGTGGATGCGTCTGGTCAAATCGAGCGCCGCCTCCAGAATCGGCCGGCCCGGTGCGAATGACGGCTCGGCATACGCGGCCAAATCGCCGCTGCGCCCCACGTAATGCGAATCAAACGTGAACTGTCGCGCCTCCAGATAAATTGCCGTGCGCTCGCGTTTTAAGGCTTCGCGCACCTCTTCCCACGGCGGTGTCTCCTCCAACAATAGCGTCTCCGCCGGCTCGACCTCCAGACGATGCTTCACTGTGATCGACAGCTTCCGGTGCGGCTCCTGGATCGTGAACAGCGCGATCGGATTGCCGAAATAATCGTGATGCTGCTGCATGACGCGAGGTTCCGGCTGCACGATCATGGACGAATGGTAGCACGTCTGCCGCGCCGCCGATCGCGGCTTGAGATGCACGAGATTGTGGCACAGCGACACCGGCTCGGTGTAGTGATAGGTCGTCGTATGCGTGACGGAGTAAAGCATGCCATTCCTTTCTCCCCTCTCCCGGGGGAGAGGGGAGCCGTGCTTCCAAACGAAGATCAGACCTCCGCCAGCTGCCGCGATGTTTGCAAATGGCTCAGGTAATGATGGCTGATCGCGTCGGCCAGGAGTGGCAGATCCTGGTGCAGGTCCGCCAGGAATTGATCCAGACGTGGCCGACGTCCGTCCGCTTCCGTCCGGGCCAGTTCCAGGATGTCGGTGAGCTGCACCGCGGTCAAGAGGGACACGACCATCCGTTGCTCCGCCGCCCGCACTGCTTGCTGAGGATCATGGGGCAATTGCTCGATCACCTCGCGCATGGCCGTCAATTGAAACGCCAGCGAACGCGGATTGCTTTCATCGGCGATCAAAAGATCGAGCACCGCCGCCATTTGCACGCCGCTCAAGTAACGCCGGCGATATGTCATGGCGCTGTCGGCGATTTCCAGGAGCGCCTCGAGCAGGGCGCTCTCCGGAAAGCCCGGGGACGGCCGGCCCTGCGCCTGCGGTGGGGTCAGCGTCCAGTGCATCAGGCCAACAGTGTGCACAGCCCGTTCGATCTTGCGGCCCATATCGAGGAAGCGCCAGCCGTGGCCGCGCAGTCATCGATTCCATGGCGATGCCCCCGAAGCCTGCCAGAATTCAGGACGCGCTGGTTCAACTGATCGAGCACATCGCTCAAGGTCGGCGGATCAACCGGATCGAAGGCGTCCTCCGGGGGAAGGCTCGACAGGATGCGCCACATGTCCATCGAAATGCGGTCCCGGACCGAGGCGGCGGCGCGTTGGACGCAGCGATAGTTGTACGACAGGCTGCCGACGCGGTCACGCTGGAAGATGAGCGAAAGCAACTCCTCACGCGGATCGGCCAAGCGCCCCGCGGCGCCGGCGCCCACGAAACCGGGAAGTGTCTGCGTCAGGTGCGTGACGGCTTTCAAAAGCACCGGCAACTCGGGCACGTCGGCCAATCCCGCTTTCTCGGTGAGCCGAACCAGCACGCCGCGCAGCAGGCGGACCAGATCCTCGGCACGCTGCACGTAGCGACCAAGCCAAAAAAGATTGTCGGCGGCGCGACTCGGCAAATCGTTGCCCGCGCGTGTCAACTCGACCGTCTGCCCGCCGGGAGGCAGCAGCGTGACATCGCTGACGGGGCCCTCGGTCAGCACCCAGGTGTCCTTGCTGCCGCCGCCTTTTTGCAAGGAAACGACCATCGTCTCGGCCGATGCAGTCACGCGCGTCAGGCCGCCAGGCATCAAGAGAAACGAATTCTCGTGCGCGGTCAGATAGACGCGCGTGACCATGCGGCGCGGCACGATTCCCTGCTCCGTCAACACCGCCGTCGTCGAAAGAGCGAGCCGCTCCTGCCCCACGTAGTTCCACGGCTTGGCCCGAATTCGCTCTCTCAAATCTTCCTTCTTGGCGGCGCTCAACTTGTCCGGAAAAACAGGTTCGCTGCGCAGCGAGGAGAAGGCGGCCTTGACGACCATGTGATCGAAACTGGCGAGGACGTGATCCAGGGCCGCTGGTTCGCCGCACCAAAATGCGGGCGCCGACGGGATCCGTAAATCTTCGCCGAGAAAATGCCGGCACAGCGACGGCAGATACGGCAGCAGAGCAGGACACTCCGCCAATCCGCTGCCGAGGGCGTTGCCCACCACGACGTTTCCGGTGCGCACCACCTGCACCAGGCCCGGCACACCGAGAAACGAATCGCCACGCAATTCGAGTGGATCGCAGAAATCGTCGTCGAGCCGACGCCAGAGCACGTCCACCGGCTGCAAGCCATCGAGCAACTTGAGATAGAGCCGTTGATCGCGCACCGTGAGATCGCCCCCCTCCGCAAGCGTGAAGCCGAGATACCTGGCGAGATAGGCATGCTCGAAATAAGTCTCGTTGTAGGGGCCCGGCGTCAGCAATACGGTGCGCGGGTTGTCGCGATTATGCGGGGCGAGGTTGCGCAAAGTGTCGCGGAAGGTGCGGAAGAACAGGGCCAGCCGTTCGACGTTGCACGCCTTGAAAATCTCGGGCAACATTCGTCCCAGGACAATGCGATTCTCCAGGGCGTAACCGGCGCCGGAGGGCCCTTGCGTGCGATCCCCCAGGACGAAGAAGCTGCCGCCCGCATCGCGACCAACATCGAATGCGGCCAGCAGCAAATGACGCTGGCCTGGCAAGCGGATGCCGTGGCACGGGCGCAAGAAGCACGGATTGGCGAAGACCAATTCGGCGGGCAGAAGCCCTTGCGCGAGCAGCTTTTGCGGGCCGTACACGTCGGCAAGAATGGCTTCGAGCAACCGGGCTCGCTGCACCAGGCCGGTCTGCAGGAATTCGCTGTCGGCCGGCGCGATGACGAGCGGGATCGGATCGAGCTGCCAGGGGCGGTCCATGCCGCGCGGGTCGCCGTAGACGTTGTAGGTGACGCCGTTCTCGCGGATGAGTTGCTGGGCCTCGCGCCAGCGCAGCGTGAAGTGGTCCAGGCCGAGAGCATCGAGGCCGTTGGCGAAGGTTTGCCAGTGCGCGGCGCAGCAGACCATCCTGGCTGACCAATTCGTCATAGCCATGCTCGAGTCCGGCATAGCGTTCGAGAACCATGCCGGAGGCGGGATGCGAAATGATGCTCATGCGTCCATTCTCCCGTCTTGCCCTGCGAAGACGGGAGAGACCCATCGGTAGGTTGCCGGATTCGCTGTCTTGATATGATACAGGAAAAAAGCCTGGGGACACGAGGCCCAGCAGGACGCCGAAATAATCAGCCGGACAGCGATGCACGGTGCATTTCTATACGCAACTCCATGCTTTACGCGCCTCGTTGTAGTAGCCGAGTTGGGTCGTCAGCCCCGCGGATCGCCGAAGAAAAAACGGTTGGGAACTTCAGCAAAAAACGAGGCGTCGAGATAACGCCAACCCGGAAAGAACGAATGTCAGAGCGTGTATTGCGAGGTGATTTACCCGCAACTCAGGTTACCGATTTGCCATCGCCGCGGCGGTGTGGGCAGGCGCCTGCATGGATGCCGTATAGCGTTCGATGATATACTCGGCGGGCCCGTCCTCGTGGATGCGGCCCTTGTCGAGCCAGAGGATGCGCGTGCAAAATTGCCGAAGAAACGCCAGGTCGTGACTGGCCATGATGACAATCCGCGACTGACGCAGCAACTCGACCATGTGGGCGATGGCCTTGTGGCGAAATTGCAGGTCGCCAGCCGAAAGAAACTCATCCACCAGTAAGATGTCGGGGTTGCAACAGACGGCAATGGCGAAACTGAGCAACATGATCTTGCCGGTGGAGTAGCATTTGAGGGGTAGCTCGAGCATGGCGCCCATCTGCGTGAAGTCGGCGATTGCGGCGAGTTTGGTCTCGAGGCTCGCCGGCGTTTCGCCTTGAAGAAAGGCGCGAAGGCGAATGTTCTCCCAGCCGCTGGCATTCCACTCGAAGCCGGCGGCGATGTCGAAAAGCGTGCAAATCGCGCCGACCACCTCGCACGATCCGGCGCCCGGTGGATAGATGCCCGCGATGGTGCGCAGCAAGGTGCTCTTGCCCGCCCCATTTCGGCCAATCAGGCCGATGCATTCGCCACCTTCGGCGCGGAAGGAAACCCGATCGAGCGCCTTGATTGCGTTCGCCTTGGTCGGCGTTTGCCGCAGCATTCGCTGCAAGATGAAGTCCTTGAACGTCGTCCGCCGATTGACGCGCACTGGATACTTGAGATCGACATTCCCGAGATCTATGTGCGGCATCGGTTCCTCCTGGGTGCCTCACAACCAAAGCACCAGATTCCGTTCAATACGCCGTAAGCTCCAGCAGGCGAGGCCAGCGCTTACGGTCATGAACGCCAGGGCGATTAGAATGGACTCCGTTGGCGGGGCTTCGCCGCGCAGGATCGGTCGGCGAATCAAATCAAGCAGGGACGTGAACGGATTGCACTCGACCAGCCAGGCCAGCCAGCCGGTTTTGCGAAGCGTTTCCTGAGTGTAAATCACCGGCGTCGCATAAAAAAGCGCTTGTAGCGAAATCTCGGCGATCTGCTGGGCGTCGGAGAATATCGTGAACAGGATCCCGCAAATCGCCGCCAAGGACCACGCGGTGACCGCGAGAATCACGAGTCCGGGAATGAGCGACAACAGCGCCCACGGATGCGCGATTCCCTGCAGCCACCCGATGATCAACGTCGCAGCCAAAAGTCCGATCAGGCCATGCGTTCCCGCGTTGAGCACCACCCGCAGTGGAAAGATCGCGATCGGCACCGGCCTGACGCGCAAATAGGTAGCTCCGAGGTGAAACGAATTGCACCCTTGCAAAATCGATTCGGTGAAAAATTGCCAGGCGATCAATCCGACGAATAGAAACGACGCATATTCGCGCGTTCCAATCTGAAAGACGTTGGTGAAAACCAGTGTAAGCACCAGCGTCATGCCTGCCGGCTTGATCAGCGACCACGCAATGCCGAGGATCGAGCGGCGATAGCGATCCTTCAGATCGTGCTTGACCAGCGCCACGCAGAAATATCGCAGAGACCAGATGCCGCGCAACATGCGAACAGGGTGACGAACGGCAGCGAGAAAAACAAGCCGAAGCTTGCATACCGATTAGCGCTCGCAGCATCGCGTCGTTTGCCCAATCCTCCCAGCTTGCGATACGAGCAATAACGTATTGACAGAATCGACAAATCTTGCCCAACTCGCATTAGGAAGTATCACTTAATTACCAGCTGCCGACGTGTGGCGAGCCAAGGACGGGTTTTTTTTCCGCTCCGTCAAGTGCGGTAGATGAAGGAGGCGTGAATCTTCTTCACATTTTTCCAAACTATTCACGATCTCTTCGGCCGAAATCTCGGACCATTCCGTCCCGGCGGCAGAGGGCCAGCGCGACCGGAGCATTCGCACCGGTTCGCCCAGCTTGTATCATGGCAAGACTCCGATCTGCCAACGAATAATTTTTCTTGTGTTGACCTACTATACGTTTGCTTCCTAAGGGAATATCTGTTAGGGTGAACAGTATCCAGTCTGCACCGGCGAAGGGATACCGGTGCGGGTTACATGGAAGTAGAGATCCCGTGGACCCCTAAGGTACGATACCATGCACATTCCCCGTCGTTTCACTAATCCCGGCCAGGATCCGTTTACGTCCTTCAAGTTTGCGCCGCGCAATTCGCGTATCGTAAACCCTGATGGGACCGTCGTTTTCGAGATGAAGGACATTCAAGTTCCCGAAGGCTGGTCGCAGGTCGCGGTGGACATTTTAGCGCAGAAATATTTCCGCAGAGCCACCGTGCCCGTGACGATTGAGAAAGTCGCCGAACCGGGTGTCCCCGTCTGGCTGCAGCGCGGCAAGCCCTCGGCTGGCAGCAGCATGACGCGCGAAACCGACTCCCGCCAGGTCTTTCGCCGACTCGCCGGCTGCTGGACCTATTGGGGCTGGAAGGCCGGCTATTTTTCCAGCGAAACCGATGCGCTCGCGTTCTTCGACGAGTCATGCTACATGCTCGCTGCTCAGATGGCCGCGCCGAACAGCCCGCAATGGTTCAACACGGGCCTCCACTGGGCCTACGGCATCGAAGGCCCGCCGCAGGGACATTATTTTGTCGATGGCGCAACCGGCGTCATGACGCGCGCCACAAGCGCTTATGAACGACCCGCACCGCATGCCTGTTTCATCCAATCCATTAACGACGATCTCGTCAATGAAGGCGGCATCATGGATCTCTGGGTCCGCGAAGCCCGCATCTTCAAATACGGCTCCGGCACCGGCTCGAACTTTTCCAACCTCCGCGGCGAAGGCGAACCCCTCTCCGGCGGCGGTAAATCCTCCGGCTTAATGTCCTTCCTCAAGATCGGCGACCGCGCCGCCGGCGCCATCAAGTCCGGCGGCACCACTCGCCGCGCCGCCAAGATGGTCGTCCTCGATCTCGATCATCCCGATATCGAGGAGTTCATCAATTGGAAAGTCGTCGAGGAACAAAAAGTTGCCGCCATGGTCACCGGCTCGAAATTGCTGAGCCGGCACTTGAACGCCATCCTCAAAGCCTGCCACGACTGGGACAAGCCGGCCGAGCGCTTTGACCGCAAGCTCAACGCCAATCTGCGCCGCGCCCTGACCGACGCCTATGCCGACCTGACACCGTCCAACTATTGCGAGCGCATGATCCAACTCGCCAAGCAAGGTTTCACCGAAGTCGCTTTCGAGGAATACGACACCGACTGGAACTCGAAAGCTTACGCCACCGTGGCCGGCCAGAACAGCAACAACTCCGTGCGCGTAACCACCCCATTCATGCAGGCCGTGGAAGCCGATGGCCCGTGGCATCTTTACTGGCGCACCGAGAAGGAAAAAGCGAAAAAAGAGGGCCGGGCGCCGAAGCCGCGCAAGACGCTGAAAGCCCGCGAATTGTGGGACGAGATCGCCTATGCCGCCTGGGCTTGCGCCGATCCCGGCTTGCAATTCGACACCACCGTCAACGAATGGCACACCTGCCCCGCCGATGGCCGGATCAATGCGTCCAACCCGTGCTCCGAATACATGTTCCTCGACGACACCGCATGCAATCTGGCGTCGATCAATCTGCTCAAGTTCTACGATTTGACGACGCATCGCTTTGATGTCGAATCGTTCCGCCATGCCACGCGCGTCTGGACGCTGATCCTCGAAATCTCTGTTTACATGGCCCAATTCCCGAGCCAATCGGTCGCCCAGAAATCGTTCGATTATCGCACGCTCGGCCTGGGTTACGCCAATCTCGGCACGCTCTTGATGGTGCAGGGCATCCCCTACGATTCGCACGAGGGCCGGGCCCAGTGCGGCGCCATCACCGCCTTGATGCACGCGGCGTCCTATGCGATGTCGGCGGAAATCGCCGCCGAGGTGGGGCCGTTCCCGCGTTATGAGCCGAACCGCGAGGCGATGCTCGGCGTCATTCGCAACCATCGCCGGGCCGCTTACAATGTGCCGGCGGGCGAATACGAAAGCCTGACGATCAAGCCGGTCGGCATCGACGAGCGCTATTGCCCCGATTATCTTCTGCATGCCGCCCGCGAAGAAGCCGATCTGATGGTTCAACTCGGCGAGAAGCACGGCTATCGCAACGCCCAGGTCACCTGCATCGCGCCAACGGGGACCATCGCCCTCGTCATGGATTGCGACACTACCGGCGTCGAGCCCGATTTCGCCCTGGTCAAATTCAAGAAACTCGCCGGTGGCGGCTACTTCAAGATCATCAACGCCTCGATCCCTCCTGCCCTGCATCGCCTCGGCTATTCCGCCCAGCAGGTCGACGAGATCGCCAAATATTGCAAAGGGACCGGCGCCCTCGAAGGCTGCCCGTATATCAACCGCGCCAGCCTGAAAGCGAAGGGCTTCACCGATGCCGTCATGCAGAATGTCGAGGCCCAGCTTGCCGGCGCCTTCGATCTCAATTTCGTCTTCAACCGCTGGACCGTCGGCGACGATTTCCTGAAAGCCATCGGCGTGAAGGAAGAGCAATACGCCGCCTTCGGCTTCAATCTTCTCGAAACGCTCGGATTCACCAAGGCCCAGGTCGCCGAGGCCAACAGCCACGTGTGCGGCGCCATGACCATCGAAGGCGCCCCGCACCTGAAGCGCGAGCACTATCCGGTCTTCGATTGCGCCAACCGGTGCGGCAAGCTCGGCCAGCGCTTCCTGTCCGCCGATTCGCATATCCGGATGATGGCGGCGTCCCAGCCGTTCATCTCCGGCGCGATCTCCAAGACGATCAATATGCCGCACTCGGCCACCATTGACGATGTCAAGAATGCGTACAAGCTGAGCTGGCAGTTGATGATCAAGGCCAACGCCCTCTACCGCGACGGCTCGAAATTGAGCCAGCCCCTCAACACAGTCGCCGACGCGGACAATGAGCCGATCGTGATCGATGAGCCGAAATCGGAGCCAATGAAGATCGCGGAGAAGATCGTACACCGCTATATCGCCCGCCGCCGCCGGCTGCCCGATCGCCGCGCCGGATACACGCAGAAGAGCCGCATCGGCAACCACAAGATTTATCTGCGCACGGGTGAATATTCCGACGGCACGCTGGGCGAAATTTTCATCGACATGCACAAGGAAGGCGCCGCCTTCCGCTCGATGACCAACTGCTTCGCCATCGCCATCTCGCTCGGCCTGCAACATGGCGTGCCGCTGGACGAATTCATCGACGCCTTCCTGTTCACTCGCTTTGAGCCCAACGGCGTCGTCGCTGGCAATCCGCACATCAAGATGACCACGTCGATCATCGATTACATCTTCCGCGAGCTGGCGATCACCTACCTCGGCCGGCACGATCTGGCCCACGTCTCGCCGGAAGACCTGCGCGGCGACACCATCGGCCGCGCGGAAGAAGAGGAACCGGACTTTGAAGACGAGGAGCTGATGGAAGAGCGGATGGTGGACAACGAGCCCAAGCCGATGCCGAAGGCATTCATGACGCCGCGCACCGAGCACCTGAAGCCGAAGCCCGGGAATGGCAACGGCAGCAACGGCCACGGCGGCGTTGCCGTCGCCGCCATGACGGACAAGATTCGCCTGGCGCGGCTCAAGGGCTACGAGGGCGATCCTTGCTCCGAGTGCGGGCAGTTGACGCTGGTGCGCTCGGGAGCTTGTTGCAAGTGCGACACCTGCGGGGCGACCAGCGGGTGCAGCTAACCAATAAACGAGGGAGCACGATGGCGAGATCTTCAAAAAAGCGGCGGACGGCGTCGAGCATCAAGATTGATCCCAACGTGCGCTGCCTTCGGATCTATCCGGTCGAGGACAACCGAGACGGTATCAAGTCGATTGCCGACCTGAAGACCGTCGGCATCAGTTGTCGCGCGATCAGGCGATTCACCTTGCCCGTGTACTGCTTGCTGCTGCCCAGGAGTGGGACGAGGTAGACATCACGGCGTGGCGCGTGTACAAGCGGCAGTCGGACGGGACCTATAACTTGACGGTCACTACTGCGACTCCGCCAGCCAAAAGGACGACGAATAGGTGCACCTATGCATGGAGCGACACGATGAAAGTTACTGCGCGGGTAAGACAAGCAATGGCCGAATTAGGATCCAATGCGACGGTTAAGGAAATCACAGAATATATTATTCTGCGCGATCCGACCGTTCCCAGAGGGCATATTCCGCTCGCGCTGCGCAACCTGAAGCTAAGGCGGCAGCGATCTGCCGTGCATGGGCAGGAATCTGCGGAAACCCGATTAGAGCCTCATCTTGGGTCCGGTATTATCGTCCGCGGAGAACACGATGAATGAAGCAATGGTCGAGCACAGCGGCTGGTATTTACGCGCAGTGCGGGTGCTGCCGAGGCGAGATCCTCTGCACTGTCCCAGAGAATGCTCCCCGAGAGGACTCGCAACCTGTGACCGCAGAGGTACGGACCTACCTCGTAGGCGGTGCCCACTCTGCGATGCCAGTTTAAGAGTGAGCTGCAGCTAAATGACCGTGCGTGAATCGAGCTGCACGGGTACGCAGGAGCGCAATAAAAAATGGGAATTCCGCCACAAGTGCCCTCAAGACACGCTCTTGAGAACGAGAGGAATTCCCATGAAGATGATTGTCCTGAAGGTTCGGTTCAGTGTCAAGGAGCGTTTGTGCAGATCGCTCCGCCATTGTCGCAACGCCGGTACTCGGCTGCGCTATTTGATGATTATCAATGTGATCAACGGACGCTCGACCCGCCAGACCGCGAAAGTTCTGCAAGTGCACCACACCACGGTTGGACGAGTGGTAGCGAGATTTCGCCGCTATGGTGAAGCGGGCTTGCAGGATGGCCGAACCGACAATGGCGAGGAAAAGCTCAGCGAAGATTACTTGCAGCGTCTGCATTGCATCGTGAGCAATTCGCCGGAACTTTATGGCTGGCGTCGTCCGACTTGGACGCGCGAATTGTTGATCGAGACGATGGTGCGTTTGACCGGCGTGCGCATTCATACGACCACGATGAGCCGAGCCCTGGCCCAGATCAAAGCCCGGCGTGGTCGTCCCAAGCCGATCGTGGGTTGTCCTTGGTCGAAGTCGGCAAAAACCAGGCGTTTGCGGGAACTGCGGCGTCTGATCGACACGCCGCCGCGCGGCGAACGGGTCTTTTACGAGGATGAGGTGGACATTCATCTGAACCCGAAAATCGGCCTGGACTGGATGGTGTCGGGCCAACAGAAACAGGTGCTCACGCCAGGCAAGAATGAAAAGCGTTACCTGGCCGGGGCCCTTGATGTCCGCACCGGCATCGTGACCTGGGTCGAAGGAATTCGCAAGACGAGCTACCTGTTTCTCGACTTGCTCGACCGCCTGCGTCGGGACTATCCCAAGGAGCGCTGCTTGCACCTGATCTGTGACAACTATCGCATTCATAAAAGCGACATTGTCCACGCGGCCTTGAGCGGCTACTTGGCAGGCAAGATCAAACTGCATTTCTTGCCTCCATATTGCCCTGACCACAACAAGATTGAGCGGGTCTGGGAGGACCTCCACGCCGATGTGACGCGCAACCATCGCCAACCGAACATGACAAAACTGATGGAGGCAGTTCGTTACCACCTCCGCAAGCGCAACCAACGACAATACCGGCGAATCGCTGCATAACACCAGCTGCGAATTCACGCACGGTCATTTAGGCAGAAAGGTCCTCGGCCACTTGCTGTAATGCTTTTGCAAGCATCTCGATATCCGCCGCATCCAGCGTGAGGCGAACGACGGCGTCCGCTTTGCCTTTGACGATGATAAACCAGCGCGCCGCAAACTCGTCGTCCTGAATGATCGACACGGACATGGAACCGAGTCGGCCCAAGGTGACGCCATTCGTGCTTTGCTTGCCGTTGTCCCCATTGGGATGCAAACCGGCGTGCAAGTAAGCATGCAGCCTCGGAACGACCTCCAGGCCTCGCAGCGCGAACGCGAGGTAGGCTTTTGGTCCATCTATTTGGATGTTGAAGGCGCCGCCGTCGTCCGATTCATCGATGTCGATCGACCACCGCCCCGAAGAGCCGTTGGCCAGCAGGCCCCACTTTCTCACCGCTTTCACCGAGCGAACACCATTGCGGCTCACAGGCAGCTCCGATCATGATTTCTGAAGTTCTTCACCATCGAAATCGACGCGAATGTAGTCGTCCCCGTCCTCGATTTGCACGTCCCAATGGACTGGCAAACCTGCATGCGCGGCATCCTTGATCCAGATTCGCCCTTCCTGATCCACATACCCCTTCTTGCCGCTTTTCGGTCCTTTGCTTGGGGCCTGCTTTTCGATGGTCAACTCGCCTTTTGCGTTGGTTGCCAACCTCGGCTCAAACGGATTCGTCCCACCCGTCGGCAGACCCGCCTTGGCGATTTGCTTGACGACTTTTGCGGGCAAGTCCTCCATGCACTCATTGTTGCCGCCAAGGCCAATCAAGTCAACGCGGAAGCTACTATGGCCGCACAGCCTGAAATCTCGCCAAAAGCGCTTGACGCCGATGCTGATTTGCCGATGATAGAAAGAGCGAGCGCGCACTCTCCCGCCTTGCGGTCCTGCCAAATTGCTGAGATGTTTCTCGGCGTCTTTTCGAGTTTCCGCCATGATGAAGCATCGCATCCTGCTATTGTTGCTTGCGCTGGGCTTTTCCGCGGCGCATGCTCATGCCGACGACGCGGACAAGATCGCATTCTTCGAAGCGAAGATTCGGCCCGTGCTGGTCGAAACGTGCCTGGAATGCCACGGCGAAAAGAAGGCCAGCGGCAAATTGCGGCTTGACAGCAAGGCCGGCGTGCTCAAGGGCGGCTTCTCCGGCCCGGCGATCGTGCCCGGCAAAGCCAAAGACAGCTTGCTCATCAAGGCGATCCGCCAAGCTGATCCCGATGTAGAGAAGATGCCGAGCAAGGGGCCGAAGCTTACCGATGCGGTGATCGCCGACTTCGAGAAATGGATCGACACGGGCGCCGCCGATCCGCGCGCCGGCAAGCAGGCCGTAGCGACCGATGGCATCGATTGGAAGAAAGCCCGCGAATTCTGGTCGTTCCAGCCGCCGAAGATGCCGCCGCTGCCGAGCGTGCGCAATGCCAGCTGGCCCAAGACGCCGATTGATCGCTTCATTTTGGCCAAGCTCGAAGCGGAAAAACTGACGCCCGTTCGCCCCGCCGCCAAGCGCGAATTGATCCGGCGGGCCACTTTCGATCTGACCGGGCTGCCCCCGACGCCTGAGGAAACTGAAGCCTTTGTCAAGGATGAATCGCCCGACGCTTTCGCGAAGGTCGTTGACCGCCTGCTCGCTTCGCCGCATTATGGAGAGCGCTGGGGCCGCTATTGGCTGGATGTCGCTCGCTATGCGGAAGATCAGGCCCACACGTTCGAGGTGATCCCCAACACCAACGCCTGGCGTTACCGCGACTGGGTCATCAACGCGCTCAACGATGACATGCCGTACGATCGCTTCGTGAAGATGCAGATCGCCGCCGATCTGATCGACAAGGATGAGCCCAGCCGGGTCAAGAACCTGCCGGCGCTCGGCTTCTTCGGCCTGGGCGCCCAATATTACAAGAACACCGATGCTGCCAAGGCCGCCGCCGATGAACTGGACGACCGCGTCGATACGTTGACGCGAGGCTTCCTCGGCTTGACGGTGTCGTGCGCCCGCTGCCACGATCACAAATTCGATCCGGTGCCGCAAATCGATTATTACTCGTTGGCCGGCATCTTCACGAGTTGCAAGATCGCCAACGTGCCGCTTGGCAGCAAGGAAACCGTCAAGCGCGTGGAGGAATGCCGGGCGAAGATCAAGAAGCTCGACGCCGAGGCCAAGGAAATGCTTCGCGTCGAGAAGGTGAAACGCGCCGACGCCAAGGCGGAGGAATTGCCGAAGTATCTGGTCGCCGCGTGGAAAGTGCAAGCCGGCAAGCAGAAAAATCCGAAGGCAGCGGTCGCGGAAATTGCCCAGGCGGAGATGCTCGATCAGGCGGTGCTCACGCGCTGCGTCAAGCTCGTTGAGAAGACGCCGGCCAGCTTCGAGATGATGCGCAAGATGACCGCCACGGAGCAGGAGGTGGCCACCGCGGCCGTGACCATGCAGAAGCAAGTCAAAGCGATGATCAACAGCAAGGGAAAGCTCGACAAGATGAAGACCGAGTTGCTCAACAATCTCTTCTATGCCGACAACTCGGTGTTCCAGCTTTCCGATGCCAAGGTGCGTGAATCGTTGCCGACGGACAAGAAAGATCAACTCAATGAGATGTCGGCGACGCTGACGAAGCTGCAAAAGAGCGACGACGCCAAGCCGTTGCCGATTGCGCATGGGCTCGCGGAGACGAAGCCCACGAACATGAAGATCTTCCAGCGCGGCAATCCCGCCAAGCTCGGCGATGAAGCGCCTCGCCGCTTTCTCAAGATTCTTGCCGAGAACCCCAAGCCGTTCACGCAAGGCAGCGGCCGGCTCGAACTCGCGGACGCCATCGCCAGCAACGACAACCCGCTGACGGCCCGCGTCATGGTCAATCGCGTCTGGCAATATCATTTCGGCCGACCGATCGTTGGCACCCCGAGCAACTTCGGCTCGCTCGGCGATCGGCCGAGTCATCCGGAGCTGCTGGATTTCCTCTCCGTGCGTTTCATGGAAATGGGCTGGTCGTTCAAGAAACTGCACCGCGAGATCATGTTGTCGTCCGTGTATCAGCTCAGCAGCGAGCGCGACGAAAAGAATCTCAACAGCGACGGCGACAACCGCTGGTTCTGGCGCATGAACCGCCGCCGGCTTGACGTGGAGAGCTGGCGCGATGCGATGCTGGCTGTGAGCGGCAAACTCGATCCGAAGCTAGGCGGCCCAACCACGAATCTCGCCGCGGCCGACAACGTTCGCCGCACCGTGTATGCCAAGATCAGCCGGCACGATCTCAACTACGTCCTGCGGCTGTTCGATTTCCCCGACGCCAACATCACCAGTGAACGCCGAGTCGAAACCACGGTGCCGCAGCAGCAATTGTTTGTCTTGAATAGCCCATTCGTGATCGAGACCGCGAAGGCATTGGCCGCGCGCGTGCAAAAGGAAGCCAGTAATGATCCGGAGCGCGTGCAGCGGGCGTTTGCGATTGCCTATGGCCGACCGGCGAACGCGGAGGAGATGCAGCTTTTCGAGGAGTTCTTGCGAGCAAAGGATGCGGACCCCTCGGCGAACCGCTTGACACGCTGGGAACGGGTGGCCCAGATTTTGATCGGCAGCAACGAGTTCATGTACATGGATTGATCAGATACAATAATAATACAGCTATTATGAGCCAGGAAAAATCCTACGTCCGACTCGACCCGCACGGCGTCTACCGCGTCGGCGAGACCCGTGTCATGCTCGATTCAGTTGTGGCCGCGTTTCATGAAGGGCACTCGCCCGAGACGATTCAACAGCAGTATCCCGCGCTGAGCCTGGAGGAAGTTTACGGCAGTATCGCGTACTATCTGGGCAACGCCTCTGAGGTGGAAGCGTATTTGAAGCGCCAGGCGAACGAGTGGGATAGCGCCGGGCCAAGGCGGAAGCAAAGTCCAGCCCGGTTGTGGAGCGATTGCGAGCGTTGCGGAAAGCGGTGTGACGGAGCAACTATGAGCCGACCGCGTTTCCTTGCCGATCACGATCTGAACGAGCATATCATCGATGCCGTTCAGCGTCGAGAGCCGACGCTGGAATTTGTTCCATCCCGCGAGGTCGGGATGCGTGATCGGAGCGACGCGGAGGTTCTGGCCTATGCCGCACAGCACGGTTTCATTGTTGTGTCGCATGACGTGAACACCATGACCGCCGCGGCATATGCCATGCTGGATTCTGGTTCGCCGATGAACGGCCTGTTGATGGTCCAGCAGAGCAAGCCGATTGGTCCGGTGATTGACAGTTTGATCTTGATCTGGTCGGCGAGCGAAGCCGAGGAGTGGATCGGCCAGGTGCGATTCCTGCCGCTTTGAATTCTGACGGTTTGCCACGGGGTGGATGATGTCGTATATGTTCGAAGTCTACTACAATCCCCCGGTGAATCCGGCAAAGGAATCGGCACTAACGAACCGTGTTGTTTCCATGGGCGGCAAACGCGATTACCGGGAAGACGCCACGGAGCACACCGGCGTTTGCTTGACATTCGAGTTCGACGATCACGAAAAGGCGGCACGTGCCGCGGAAACGCTACGGCAACTCGGCGAGGGGATGGATTACGCGGCCTACCGGATGCGGACGAGCGCCAATGACTAGCACAGAACGGGAACTCGTTGGTGTCTTGCTGGAAGCGCGATCGTATTTGGCACGCCCTGGCAATGATTTCTGCTGGTCGCATTGGCAAGATGCAGACCAAGCGGTTGGTGAATTGGAGGGCATTATCATCGCTATAGAATCAGGGACCTGGCCCGAGCGCGCAAAAGTGACTGTGCTTTTTGCACCAACGGGACCGATTCAGGAAGTCAGCGTTAGTAGCGGTTGGGGCCAGGAATTTATCGCGCTTTCCGAAAAATTTGATGCGGCAGAATCGCGAGTCTACGATTCGGTTTCATCGCGGCTTAAATAGAGGCTTGGCTTAGGGCAATAAACGGAGCAAATTCATGCTAACCCGTCGTGACCTCCTGCAGCGCACCGCCACTGGATTCGGCATGCTGGGACTGGCTTCTCTCATGGCCGATCAGAAGCTACTTGCTACGCCGCGAGCGGCAATGAATCCGCTCGCGCCGAAGCCGCCGCACTTCGCGCCGAAGGCCAAGCGGATCATTCACGTCTTCATGAACGGCGGGCCGTCGCAGGTCGATACCTTCGATCCCAAGCCAGCGCTGGTTCGCTACAACGGGCAGCGGCCGCCGACGGCCAATCGCGGCAGCGAACGCGCCACCGCGGGCCTCATGATGTCGCCGTTCCGCTTTCGCAATTGCGGCCAATCGGGGCTGCCGATCAGCGAGATTTTTCCGAAGATCAGCGAGTGCGCCGACGATCTGTGCGTCATCCGCTCGATGTACACCAACGTGCCCAACCATGAGCCGTCGCTTCTGATGATGACGTGCGGCGACATGCAGCCGGTGCGGCCCAGCATGGGATCGTGGCTCCTTTATGGCCTGGGCTCCGAGAACCAGAACTTGCCCGGCTTCGTCACCATGTGCCCCGGCTTCCCGGTCGTCGGGCCGGCCCTGTGGTCCAACAGCTTCCTGCCCGGCATCTACCAGGGAGCGCACATCAATAATTCCAACATGGACCCGCGCCGCGTCCTGCAGAATCTCTCCAACGCGCACCTCGACCGGACCGCCCAGCGCGAGCAGATGGACCTGATGCGCCGCCTGAACGAAATGCACCTGGAGCGGCGCGGCGGCAGCGACAATCCGCTCGAAGCTCGCATTCAGTCGATGGAGATGGCCTTTCGCATGCAGTTCGAGGCCCAGGAAGTCTTCGATCTCAATCGCGAAACCACCGCGACGCGCGATCTCTATGGACGGGGCCAATTCAACGACGCCTGCCTGGTCGCCCGCCGATTGGTCGAGCGCGGCGTGCGGGCCGTGCAAATCTTCACCGGCGCCGGCCAACCGTGGGACGATCACGGCAACATCGCCAACCACCGCAACAACGCTCGCACCGTCGATCAACCGGTCGCCGCCTTGCTCAACGACCTCAAGAGCCGCGGCTTGCTCGAAGACACACTGGTGCTCTGGGGCGGAGAGTTCGGCCGCACGCCGACGTCGGAAGGGGCAACCGGGCGCGATCACAACAGTCTCGGCTTCAGCGTCTTCCTGGCCGGCGGCGGCGTCAAAGGCGGCATGGCCTGGGGCGCCTCCGATGAATTCGGCTTCGCCGCCGCCGAGGGACGCATGCACGTCCACGATCTGCACGCCACCATCCTGCACCTGATGGGCATCGATCATACCCGCCTCACCTACGGCTACTCCGGCCGCGATTTCCGATTGACCGATGTGTCGGGCACAGTGAATCACAACCTCATCGCGTGATTGTTGGACGCACGCACCAAGGAGGGCAACCATGTCCAATTTCGCCGCCCGCCGCGAACGCCTTTGGCACGCCGCCGCCGAAGAGGGCCTCGGGGCATTGCTCGTCACCAGTCCGGTCAACGTGACCTATCTGACCGGCTTCAGCGGCGAGGCCACATATTTAATTCTCACCAAATCCAAGACGCTGCTCGTCAGCGACGGTCGATTCAAGGAGCAACTCGCCGAGGAATGCCCCGGGCTCGACCCGTATATCCGCCCCCCCGATCAGATGTTGCCGGACGCCGCCATCGCCCAGCTCATATCATTGGCGCCGCGCAACATCGGCTTCGAAAGCGGGCACTTGACGGTTGCCGAATTCCAGGCGATCTCAGATGGCGTCAAAACCGCCGACTGGAAGCCGTCGCCCGATCGCGTTGAGAAGTTGCGCCGCGTCAAGGACGCCGACGAAATCGCGCAGATTCGTGCTGCCATCGCGATCGCCGAGAAGGCGTTCGCGATGTTTCGCGCCATGCTTGGGCCCGAGGACAGCGAAAAGGAGTTGACCGATGCGCTGGAGAGCTATGTGCGACGCGCCGGCGGCAAGGAGACGGCGTTTCCTTCGATTGTCGCCGTCGGTCCCAGGGCGGCGCTGCCTCACGCGCCGGTGGGGACAAGCCAGGTGAGCGACGATCCGCTGCTCTTGATCGACTGGGGCGCCCAGGGGCGGTTCTACAAAAGCGACTTGACGCGCATTCTCTGGACGTATAACAATGTAACGTTCCCAGACGGGCGAATGCCGTCCGACAGATTGCGAACGGTGTACGCGGTTGTCCTCGAAGCCCAGCGCCGCGCGATCGCCATGATGCGCCCCGCCGTGTCGAGCAAGGCGGTGGACTCGGCCGCCCGGGGTTATATCGCCGAGCAGGGATTCGGCGCGTTCTTCAATCACGGCCTGGGGCACGGGTTCGGGCTGCAAATCCACGAGACGCCGTTCTTTCGGCCCAACGTGGATGTACCGCTCGAAGCCGGCATGGTCGTGACCTGCGAGCCGGGCATTTACTTGCCCGGCGAATTCGGCGTGCGCATCGAGGACGACATCCTAATAACGCCCGATGGCCCCGAGATACTGACCCACTGCCCGTGTGAACTGGAAGAGTGCGTGATCGTGTTTTGACATTCCCAAGCCCCAGGATAAGCGCAGCGTTCCTGGGGTAGACCTTGGGTGAACATAACTAGGAGCCCTCAGTGTCCAGCAATCCGAAGAAAGCCGGCCCGACCTCACATACGGGACCGTTCGACGTGAAAATCGTCGAGTCGCTCGTCGCCCTGATGACCGACCACGACTTGAGCGAAATCTACCTGCGCGACGGCAGCCAACATCTGCGCTTGCGGCGAGGCGCCGCGGGGTCTGTCATGGCTCCGGCAGCCGTCCCGGTAGCGCCGACCATCGCCACTCCGACGCCAGCGCCGCCGAACTCGCCGGCCAAGGCCGAGCCAGCGGCGTCCAAGAAAAACCTCCTTGAAATCAAGAGCGAAACCATCGGCACCTTCTACGCCCAGCCGAAACCCGGCGAACCCCCGTTCGTCAAGCTCGGCAGCACGGTGAAGCCCGACACAGCGGTCGGTGTGATCGTGGTCATGAAGACCAACAACGAAGTGCTCGCCAATTGCAACGGCGTCATTGCCGAGGTCCTCGTCAAAGACGAGCAGTTCGTCGAGTACGGCCAGGTGCTATTCCGCGTCGATCCAACCTAGTCCGTAGTCAGTGGTCCGTGGTCCGTGGCCAGGGAATCTTGCCGTAAACGCGTTCGCCGGTCGCAACGAACCACTGACGACTGACCACTGACCACTGACCAACTATGTTTCAACGCATACTCGTTGCCAATCGTGGCGAAATTGCACTGCGCGTGATTCGGGCTTGCCGGGATCTCGGCATCGAGGTGGTCGCGGTCTTCAGCGAGGCCGATCGCGATGCCCCGTACCTGAAGCTCGCCGATGAAGCGATTTGCATCGGCCCGGCCGTTGCCGCCGAGAGCTATCTGAAGATCGCCCGCATCATCAGCGCCGCCGAGGTCGCCAATGTGCAGGCGATCCATCCGGGCTATGGCTTTCTTTCCGAGAACGCTCACTTCGCGGAGGTTTGCCGCGAATGCCATATCGAATTCATTGGCCCACCTGAAGAAGCCATGCGGCGGCTGGGCAACAAGAATGAAGCCCGTAAGCTCGCGGTCAAAGCCAAGGTCCCTGTCGTTCCCGGCAGCGACGGCCTGATTACCGATGAAGCCCAGGCTCTCCGCGTTGCCGGCGAGATGGATTATCCCGTGCTCATCAAGGCGGCGGCAGGCGGCGGCGGACGCGGCATGCGCGTCGCCCGCAATGACATCAGCCTCAAGTCCGGCCTCAAAGCCGCTCAGGCCGAAGCCGAGGCCGCCTTCAAGGACGGCTCCGTCTATATTGAAAAATACATCGAACAGCCCCGCCACATCGAGGTGCAAATCCTCGGCGACCGCCACGGCAATGTCGTCCACCTATTCGAGCGCGATTGCTCCTTGCAGCGCCGCCATCAAAAGCTCGTCGAGGAATCGCCCGCCACCAACCTGCCGACCGAGGTGCGCGATGAAATCTGCAACTCCGCCGTGCGCCTCGTCAAGGAATCGGGATATTACAACGCCGGCACCTGCGAATTCCTGCTCGACAAGAACAACAAGTTCTACTTCATCGAGGTGAACGCTCGCATTCAGGTCGAGCATCCGGTGACCGAGCTGGTGACCGGCATCGACTTGGTCCGCGAGCAAATCCGCATTGCCGCCGGCGAGAAATTGCGCTTCAAGCAAAAAGACATCACGCAGCGCGGCCACGCCATCGAATGCCGCATCAACGCCGAGGACCCGGCGAACAACTTCCGCGCCACCCCCGGCACCATCACGCGCTGGCAACCCCCCGGCGGCCCCGGCGTCCGCCTCGACACTCACGCCTGCCACGGCTACCGCGTCCCGCCCAACTACGATTCCATGGTCGCCAAGCTCCTCGTCCATCAGCCGACGCGCGTCGAGGCCATCGCCTGCATGAAGCGAGCGCTCGGCGAATTCGTGGTCGAAGGCATCAAGACGACGATCCCCATCCACCGCGAAATCATGAGCAACAACGCATTTCTCGAAGGCCGTGTGGACACGACGTTCATCGAGCGCACGTGGATGCAGCAGAAGAGCTGATGCGATGCACGACTTCCGAGTCATGCTGCAACGAATTCTTGCTCGTTAAGCCTGTAAGGATTATCGGCTTACGTCGATTCGTTGCAGGCACAGACAGACACCCCCTTTGATGAAACGAAAGCCGCATGCAGGTTTCCATGCGACTGACGTGGCGAGCGTACCTACCGGCGTGTGTGAATGGCTGGCGACCGACTCGCACACAAGGAGGCAGCGCATTCGCAAACGCACGATCGGTTCCACGGCGGCCATGGTGGTTCTGTTCGTCCTCGGCTACTTTTCGCTGGATATCTACTGGATCGCCCGCGGCATGATTTGCGGCGAAGCGCTTTACGCGGCCAAGCCCACGAGCTACTGGCGCGGCATTGCTGGAGCTTAAAGACGTGCGTCCGGAACAGGCGCCTGCCGGGTACATATCCGCGATAACCTCCCGGCCGCTCCCGTCATCCCTCCGAACCAGAGTTTGCGCGAGAGATTAGTGATAAGGTTAGCAGGAATTGAACTGTTGTCATTCAATAAAACGGCGGAGGTGACGCCATGTCCAGCGTGCCCAAGCCGTTGTTGACGCCGCAAGAATATCTGGCCCGCGAGCGGAAAGCCGAGTTCCGGAGCGAATATTATCGCGGCGAGATGTTCGCGATGGCCGGCATGAGTTGGGAGCACACGCGCGTTTTTTCCGCTATCATTGGTTTCGGGCGCCCAGTTCGGAATGTGATCGAGCGTTGTCTTGCTTGCTAATGCGCTCCACGACTCGGGCGGCCTCCTCCAGCCAGAGAATCTTGTCCCGCAACGACCAACGCGCCATGCGCCGGAGTTGCGCTTCCTCGTGCCCTTGCCAACCTTTCTCCCAGCAATGCTCCACGCTATCATTCATGAGGCTTCTCCCAGTTTGTTGAGTTGCTCGATATCGAGCATATCCTTGGGCCGTCCCGCTTGCCTTTTCATGGCCAGCAAATCGTCCAGACCAACAAAAGGGGCGACGAGACCGGCGCCAACCTCTTTCCAGGCCGCGGCACCGTGGGCCTTGGCAAAATCCAATGGCGCTTCCACGAACAGGTCGATCTCCGTCTTGCCATGAAGCGGACTAAACAACGTAAAAACGGTCAATTGCTTGTCGCGAACCCACTCAGCCCGAATGCCGGCATCAATGAACTGTTGCAAGGGCGCCGGAGCCAGCGGGCGATACTCGAGCGACTCTAGGGCCTTCACCGCTGCCCGGAGATTGTCTTCGTCAAGATCGAGAATCAAATCCAGATCCATCGTCAAACGCACGTACCCATGCGCCACCACTGCCATGCCGCCCGCAATGAGGTAGCGGACGTTGGCGGCGTTCAACGCTTGCACAATTGCCTCGACGCTGCGCAACTCCATCAGAGTGATCCGGAACGTGTTTGCACTACCGGAAGCTATTGTAGTTCGTTTGCGAGCCTTTCGAAAGATGAGGCATCGAGGCATGAAGTAACATGCTCGCATCTGCTATATAATTGCCGCTATGCAGAGTTTTTTCGAAAAGATCAGCGTGCTGTGCTTTGCCGCCAGTTACGCGGTGGCGTTCGCGCTGGAGCTTTGGCATCTTTTGCGTCCCCGGCCGATTCTGCGCATCGTGGCGCTCGGCTTCGGGGCGGCGGGATTGTTCGCTCACGTCGCCTTTCTCGTGGTGCAATGCCTCGTGGACCAGAAGCTGCCGCTCGGCTCGCCGACCGGATCGCTTTTTTTTCTTGCGCTGATCCTCGCGGTGTTTTACGTCGGCGAGGCGATCCATCATCGCCGTATCGCCTGGGCGCTATTCGTGCTGCCGGTGGTGCTCGGCTTGATCGGGCTCGGCATTCTCCTGCACGATCCGTCGGCCCCCGCGAGTTGGCAATCGTTTTGGGGCGTGGCTCATTACGTGCTTTTACTTATGGCGGCGGTCGGCGTGTCGGTCGGCTTCATCGCCAGCGCCATGTATCTGGTGCAATTGCGCCGCCTGCGAAACAAGATGTCGCCCAATCAGGGCCTGCCGCTTTTCAGCCTGGAACGGCTCGAATTGATGAACCGCCGCGCCCTCCTCGCGGCCTTTCCGCTTCTGACCGCCGGATTGCTCGTCGGCATCGTGCTGCAATTCACCGTCGGCGTGCAAGATTGGTTCAGCCTGCGGATCCTGAGCGTTGTCTGCCTTTGGTTGGTCTTCTCGATCTTGCTCTATCTGCGCTATTTCGTCCATGTGCGCGGCCGGCAGCTCGCGCTCTGGACCATGTTTGCCTTCGCCATCCTGGTGCTCGCTCTGGTCTCCTCGCCGCATGCCGTGCAGGGGGGCGGGCCATGAATTTGCTCCTCGTCGGCGCCAGCCACAAGACGATGCCGATCGAATGGCGCGAAAAGCTCGCCTTCGATGGCCTGAAGCTCCCCGCCGCACTGAACGAATTGGCGGCCCGTTTCGGCTGCGAGGCGGCCATCATCACCACCTGCAACCGTGTCGAAATCTATGTCGCCAAGTCGGCGGCAACCATCGCTCCCGATGCCGACCTGATCGCGGAGTTCGTCGCGCAATTTCATCAGCTTCCCGGCGACCAGATACGTAAAACCATGTATGCCTGGACCGACCAGGACGCCGTCCAGCATCTCTTCCGCGTTGCCTCCAGCCTCGACAGCCTGATCGTCGGCGAAGGCCAGATCGCCGGCCAGGTCAAGAAGGCCTACGAATCGGCCCAACTCGTCGGCACTGCGGGCGTCGTCCTGCATCCGCTCTTTCAGCAAGCCCTCAGCGTCGCCAAGCGCGTCCGCACCCAGACCGGCATCAGCAAGGGGCACGTCTCCGTCTCCAGCGTCGCCGTCGATTATGTCCGCCAGGTCCACGATCATTTTGGCGACAAAACCATTCTCGTCATCGGCGCCGGCAAAATGGGAGCCCTGACCCTCAAGCACCTGCGCGAGCTCCTGCCGCAACGCATCCTCGTCACCAACCGCAGCCCCGAAAAGGCCCAGGACATCGCGAAAGAATGCGGCGGCAGTGCAATCGCCTGGGAAAAGCTCGACGACGCGCTTGCCGAAGCCGACATCGTCCTCAGCACCACCGGCGCCCCTGAGCCGATCATGACGCGCTGGCGTTTCGACGAGATTCTCGCTCGCCGCAGCCGGGGAACGATGGTGATTCTCGACATCGCCGTGCCGCGCGATTTCGATCCGAGGATTCACGACGGCGATCGGGCCTGCCTGTTCAATGTCGATGACCTCAAGCGCATTCAGGAACAAACGCTGAAGGAGCGCCGAGTGCACATCAAGCCGGCCGAGGCGATCATCGAGCAGGAGGTCAAGCGGTTCCTGAGCGAGTGGCGCCGCCGCAAGAACGGTCCGATCATCGCTCAGCTGACGCAATACGGCGAGGAGCAACGCCGGGCCGTCGCCGCCGATCTATTCGCCAAGCTGAACGGCAAGCTTTCGGAGGAAGACCGCAAGTACATCGAAGGAGCGCTCAAACTTCTGCTCAATCGCATCCTGCACGGCCCAATCTCGGCCCTTGCGGAGGAGATCGCGGAGCCGAGCAAGCACACGCTGCTGGAGGCGATGATGAAACTGTTTCGGCTGGAGCGATGACGAGTTTTTCGCAAATCTTTCGCGAATCGCAAATATTTTTCGTCGCACCGTTGCCGGTGTGAGAGCAATTTCTAAGATGATAGTCCCGCTTCTTTGGAGCGGTTTTGTTCTTTGACAATTAGGCAGCGGAAAGAGTTGTATCTTCACAAGAGACGAAGGTTTCTTGTGGAAGCTAAGAGATTTCTCTGTATGCGTCGTTAGAGAAAACGAAGATCAATTCGTTACTAACTTCTGTTCGAATGCACGAACAGGACGGTAGCGGAGCATGATTGGATTCTTGTCAGGCGAGCCGAGCCCCGTAAGGGGCCGGTTATCCGTGCAAGGGGTCGATCAATGCGGCCAAGCTACTAAGGGCGTGTGGGGGATGCCTTGGCGCCAGGAGGCGATGAAGGGCGTGGAAGACTGCGATAAGCTCGGGGGATTGGTCAAACGCGAGTTGATCCCGAGATCCCTGAATTAGCCATGTGTGAATCCATAGCACATGGTGGCAAACGGGGGGAACTGAAACATCTCAGTACCCCTAGGAAAAGAAAGCAACAGCGACTCCGTCAGTAGCGGCGAGCGAACGCGGAATAGCCCAAACCTTTGGGGCTTGCCTCGAAGGGGTTGTAGGGCCGGTGTTTAGAAAGCGAGTAGCCTAGCAGAACGTATCTGGAAAGAGCGGCCAGAGCGGGTGATAGCCCCGTATGCGACAGGTGAAAGCGGACGATCCGGTCCCTGAGTAGGACTCGACACGTGGAAGCGAGTCTGAATCTGGGAGGTCCATCTCCCAAGGCTAAGTACTCCCTGGCGACCGATAGCGAACCAAGTAGCGCGAGCGAAAGGTGGGAAGAACCCCGACAAGGGGAGGATAGTGAACCTGAAACCACATGCCTACAAGCGGTCAGAGCCCGTCTACCACAGGGCGGAATTAAAAAGTAAAAAGTAAAAAAATAGAAAGTGGATGCAAGGGCGCCACGAGGCGTTCGGGTATTACTTTTGTCTTTTTACTTGGTACTTTTTAATTCCTCCCTGCGGGAGGGGTGATGGCGTGCCTTTTGCATAATGATCCGGCGACTTACCGTCATGGGCAAGGTTAAGTGACTTTGTCATGAAGCCGAAGCGAAAGCGAGTCTGAATAGGGCGTCAAGTCCAGGGCGGTAGACGCGAAACCACGTGAACTACGCATGGCCAGGTTGAAGGAGGGGTAAAACCCTCTGGAGGACCGAACTCACATGGGTTGAAAACCGTGGGGATGAGCTGTGTGGAGGATTGAAAGTATCATCAAACGTGGAGATAGCTCGTTCTCTCCGAAATAACTTTAGGGTTACCGTCACGAAGTGTCTGTTGGGGGTAGAGCGACTGAATTCGATAGGGGGCCTACCCGGCTACCCTTCGAAACCAAACTCCGAATACCAGCAGTCAGCAGTGGCAGATAGACGGTGGGGGATAAGCTTCATCGTCGAGAGGGGAACAACCCAGATCGCCTGCTAAGGTCCCCAAAATATGCTCAGTGCGAAAGGAAGTTGGAGTCCTGAGACAGCCAGGATGTTGGCTTAGAAGCAGCCATCATTTCAAAAGTGCGTAATAGCTTACTGGTCGAGGATTCCTGCGCCGATAATGAACGGGACTTAAGCATATTACCGAAGCAGCGGATTCCAGGAGTCAGGAGTCAGTGGTCAGGAGTCAGGAGTCGGTGGCCTTTGTGTCATTGATTTCTGACTCCTGATCCCTGACTCCTGACTCCTGGAGTGGTAGGAGAGCGTTGCATACGCCTGCGAAGGGGAACGGACAACGATCCCTGGAGGTACTGCAAGTGATCATGCCGGAACGAGTAACGATAAAACAGGTGAGAATCCTGTTCGCCGAAAGCCTAAGGTTTCCTGGGGAAGGTAAATCCGCCCAGGGTTAGTCGGACCCTAACACGAGGCCGAAAGGCGTAGTGGATGGCCGGCAGGTTAATATTCCTGCACCATGTGCGAAGGTTCGAAGTGCGTCGTGACGCTTTCTGGAAAGTGATCGGGGTGTCAGACTACCCCGTGCCGCAAGGCCGAGGACATATACGATTCCGAAGTCATTGGAAGGAGAGTCAAGAAAAGCCGATGCTCTACAACGTACATGCCCGTACTAAAACTGACACAGGTAGGCGAGATGAGTATTCTAAGGCGCTCGAGAGAACGCTCGTGAAGGAACTCTGCAACATGGCTCCGTAACTTCGGGATAAGGAGCGCCCTTGAGGGTGTAACAGCTTTCGGGGGCCGCAGTGAAAAGGGTCTAGCGACTGTTTACTAAAAACACAGGTCTGTGCGAACGCGTAAGCGGAAGTATACAGACTGACGCCTGCCCGGTGCCGGTAAGTTAAGGAAGAGGGTTAGCCGTAAGGTGAAGCTCGCAACCGAAGCTCCGGTAAACGGCGGCCGTAACTATGACGGTCCTAAGGTAGCGAAGTTCCTTGTCGGGTAAGTTCCGACCTGCATGAATGGCGTAACGACTGGACCACTGTCTCCACGAGCGACTCGGTGAAACTGTAGTTGTCGTGAAGATGCGACATACCCGCGATTAGACGGAAAGACCCCGTGAACCTTTACTGTAGGATAATATTGGGTTTAGACCCAACATGCGTAGCGTAGCTGGGAGACTATGACCAGGATCTTCTGGGATCTTGTGAGTCATCGATGAAACACCAGCCTTGTTGTGTTTGAATTCTAACTGCGACCCGTGAACCCGGGCGGTGGACCGTGTTATCTGGGCAGTTTGACTGGGGCGGTCTCCTCCTAAAGAGTAACGGAGGAGTTCAAAGGTACCCTCAGCCCGGTTGGCAATCGGGCATCGAGCGTAAAGGTAGAAGGGTGCTTGACTGCGAGCCCGATGGGGCGAGCAGGTGCGAAAGCAGGACTTAGTGATCCGGCGGTGCTGGATGGAAAGGCCGTCGCTCAACAGATAAAAGGTACTCCGGGGATAACAGGCTTATCTCCTCTGAGCGTTCACAGCGGCGAGGAGGTTTGGCACCTTAACATATCGGGGTGCTGGACAAGTAATTGTCTACCAACTAATCGGCTTATAACGGTGAACCCTGACTTGGGTAAGTGAATTGACATTGTAGCCCGAAGCGCAAGTGAGGGATGCATTGGCAAAACCCAAAAGGCAACGCCGTGGGAAGTCTATGCATTTGTCTTCGTTTAGCGTCCGCAGTGCGGCGCAAAACGCAAGATCCCAAATGCAAGACCCCGTAACGACTGACCCGAAAGGGAAGGCTTGGACCTTCGTGTCCAGGCAACACGCCGACTCCTGTTAATCAAAGTCAGATCATGATTCGATCGCGAATCTAACATCGACAACAGGATGAAGACATAGTCTATGCCATTAGAAATAGTGGATTTGCATACGATGTCGGCTCATCGCATCCTGGGGGTGGAGAAGCTCCCAAGGGTTTGGCTGTTCGCCAATGAAAGCGGTACGTGAGCTGGGTTTAGACCGTCGTGAGACAGGTCGGTCCCTATCTGTCGTGGGCGCAGGAAACGTGAGCGGTTTTCTTCCTAGTACGAGAGGATTGGAAGGGACGTACCTCTGGTGTTCCAGTTGTCCCGCTTGGGGCATTGCTGGGTAGCCACGTACGGCCAGGATAAACGCTGAAGGCATATAAGCGTGAAACCCTCCGCAAGATGACGTTTCCCGTACTTTGTACATAGGCTCCCGGAAGACTACCGGGTCGATAGGCCGGGTGTGTAAGTGCAGCAATGCACTCAGCTAACCGGTACTAACAGCCAAGCGCTTGACCGCATTGATCAACTCCTTGCAATCGTCCGTGGCCCGTCGTCAGTGGTCCGTAGCAATACAGACGCTGAATCGGCCACACATATGGGTATGCCCCCATGAGGACTGACAAGGAGCGCATATGGAGAGCTTTTTCCGCTGCCTTTTTGATATTCAACCGCTCTGTTCGGTGCTTTCTCAGCGGACGCAGCCGTTGGCGTTTTTGCCACGGACTACGGACCAATGACCACGGACAAAGCGATGCGACTTGCCGGTGACCATACCCAAGTGGCCACACCCGTTCCCATTCCGAACACGGCCGTTAAGCACTTGGGGCCCATGATAGTGTGAATAACGCGAAAGTAGGTCATCGCCGGCTTTTATCAAAACCCTCGTGGCGCAAGCCACGGGGGTTTTGTTGTTATTCGGCCGGTCTGAGTTTTGCAGTCGCGCTATTTGAGTCCCGGTCACAAGCCTGGAGTGCTGACACTTTGCGTGGGCTACTGCATGCTCACCGTCACGGTTTTTACTTCCGTGTAATTCTGCAGCGCATATTCGCCCAGTTCGCGGCCGATGCCGCTCATCTTGTAACCGCCGAAGGGGGCGGCGGCGTCGAGGGCGTCTATGGCTCGATCCGGACGATGCCCGCCCGGATAAAGGCGGCCAAGCCAAAAGAAAGAGCCGAGGATCGCTCCTCGGCTCGGCGCGTTGCGAACAAGGCTACTTGGCGTTTGGCGGCAGGGGCAAGTCCAGCCCCGGCTGCGGGAATCGGCCCATGCGGGCGCGGCCTCCGAAAACCATGCCTCGCAGGATCTCCTCGTGATCGGACACGTCATCGACATCGCCTACCTTGGCCGCGACCATCACGAGATCGTCGTTCATCTCATCGCGCGTGAAGACGTGGCGGAATTTCGTGATGTATTGGTTCGGCTGCACGTGCCCTTGCAAAAGCGGCAACAGCTTCAGGTCTTCCTTCTTGGCGTCGCGGACCAGGTAGCCGCGCGGCTGATCCTTCTGGTATTTCGCGAGCCGATGCTGAATGATCTTCTGGATCGCCAGCGCCCGCTGGTTGTCGCGCATGTCGGCAATGGTGAAACCGTCATCCGGATCAGGGACCGTGTCGCTGAAGGGGCGCGAGCCGGCGAGAATCTGGATGTCCTCCTTGGAAATCTTCATGGCCCATTCGAGCGTGGAGGCGTGCCGGCCTTTCTTGTTCGGCTTGATTTCCTGGCCGAGCGGGAAGCTGAAACCGAGCTGCTGGCTGTGCCTGCGCAACTCTGGGATCTGGGCGTCGATTTTCTTGAGCCACGCGCGGTTGGCTTCGGTCAGTTCGCCGGGTCCCATCGTGTTCTTGATTTGCTGCAACGTGGACACCCACTGGTACTGATAGGTCATCTCGCCCTGCAGATCGATCTTGAACGGGGCCTGCACATAGAAGAGGGCGTCGGTCGTCTCCTTGACGGAAACCTGCGTGATGCGGGTCGGATAAACCAATTTCTCGGAAGTGAAAGAGAAGCGCGTCGGCGTGACATCGCCGGAGAAGGTGCCGTCCTTGTTGCGTTTCATTTGCAGCGTGTCGATTTTCATGACGGTAAAGAAATACTTCTTCTGCACGTAATAGTTGAGGGTCGCTTCGTCGCCGTCGTAGCCGTATTTGTTGTCTTTGAGCCATTTGAAGAGGTCGTCGGAGCGGCCGGCGGCGATGATCTTGTAATCGAGATTGCCGACCTGGCCGACTTCGAGCACCTCGATGGTGGTCTTGGGCGGTTCTTGCGCCGGGCCGCCGCCGCCTCGGGCGTCCTTGGCGCCGGGAGCGCGGGCGGCCTGATTCACCATGTTGCCCTCCCACTGCGGCGCCAGCTTAGACTGCGGGAAAGCCCGGCGCCTCGGCAGCGTGAATACGCCCAGCGCCTTGAAGAATTCACGCGGCATCGTGTCGAGCTTCGGCTGGGTCGGCGTCGGGATCACCATGCCGAAATCGAGGGCGTTCCCCTCGAAGCGCGGCTGCACCGTCACCGTTTCCATTTTTTTCGCGGGGTCCCAGGTGATGAACGCGATCTGCGACGGTTGCAGCATCTCCGAGGGATGCTTCAGATCGACAATGATCGGCCGAAAATAGCCGCACATCGATTCAGCCCGCGGCGCGATCACGAAGGACGCGGCCACGGCAGACAAGAGAGCCCAACCTTTCAGGGATCGCATGACAGGATTCCTCAATGCATTGAAATGGACACCGCGAGAGGCTTCGTAACAATAGACGATTCAAGCCGGCGGGGAGATTGTAGCTAACTGGCGCGAAGAATGCGATGAACGAATGGCGATTCCGCCTTGAAATCGGCGTCATTTTCGGCTAGAGTAACGTTGGCCTCTGCGGTGTACGTCATGTTGCGATCCTTTTGACGAACCGATAAGAACTCGTATGGGAGCCTGATACTTCGTTCGGTGCTTGCAAGCCCACCCAGTAGTGGGATCCATAAGCCGGATGAGCGGCACCCCCGAACTAATGCGGGTTCTCAAAAGCGCTTCAAACGGCACAGGTGGAGGTTTTTTCATGCGCCGTGAGCTTGTCGGCTAACGATCATCAGGGTTTCGGCGTGGCGGACGGATTGGGCCGGACAACCCGGACGAATTGATTCCTCAAATCGGTCAACGGCGCGATGGCATCATGAATACGCCGCGCTAATCCCACGGGATCGTCTTGGTCCTGGGTGCAAGAAATGATGCCGTGGTGAACGGGATTGAGCCGATGCAGCCGTTTGACGTCGAAACGATTGTGAGTCAGGACCGCACGCTGTTCCGCCGTGGCGTCAGCGAGAACCAGATCATCCGAAGTACCCTGGTCAGCCCGTCCGGCTTCTTCGATCGTGCAAACGTCATGGCCGAGACGCCGCAACTCCTCGACCGCCGGCAAGGAAAAGTCCTCGTCCGCGTAAAGCCTGGCCATGGCAGGTCAGGCCTCCTCGTTGAGTCGAATGTCTTCGTCGATCTCGACCGAATTCTTCCTGTAATAGTCCCAGGCTGCACTCAGATCGTCCCGCGTGAGGCCCACGATATTAATCAAGATTTGCTCATCGGGCACGCCGAGGCGCCGATAATTGGCAAGGCCCCAGACGGTGATTCGCGTATTGCGAACGCAAGCGCGGCCGCCGCAAACGCCCGGCGTTTTCTGTATCCAGCTTTTTTTCGTGGTTATGTCCGTCGCCATCGTAATGGATTATACTGTGGCAAGCGAATGTGGAGAAGCCCATTCGTCCATTCATAATCAGGAGATTGGAGATGGCTGCCGAAATCACGCGCCGCACCTTCCTCGCCGGCACTGCCGCCGTCGTCGCTCCGATCGTACAAGCCGCGCAGCCTGAAAAGAAAAAGGATCCAACGCGCTTCCAGGTCGCTTGCATGACGTTGCCGTACGCGCGGTTTTCGCTGGCCCGGGCATTGCAGGGATTGCGCAATGCCGGCTACGCTCATGTCGCCTGGGGCACAACGCACATGGAGGATGGCAAGACCGTGCCAGTGCTGGCGGCGGATGCGGCGGTGGCGCAGGCGCGAGAATTGGCGACTCGTTGCCGCGATATGGGCTTGGAGCCGGTGATGATGTTTTCGGGCGTCTATCCGGAAGCGAAGGACGGCTTCGAAGTGCTGCGTCATCGCGTTCTGCAAGCGGCGGCGGGGCGCGTGCCGCAAGTTTTGACTTTCGGCCACACGCGCGGCGGTAACGAGAAAGTTTGGATCGAACGCTTCAAACGGCTCGCCCCGATTTGCCGCGACAACAATGTGATCCTCGTCGTCAAGCAGCACGGCGGCGAGACCGGCACCGGCGCCGCCTGCGCCCGCATCACCCGCGAAGTCAATCACTCGCACATCAAGGTCAATTTCGATGCCGGCAATGTCATGGATTACCTCAACGGCAAGGTCAATCCGCTCGAAGATCTGCGCGGCTGTGCCTCGGAGGTCCGCAGCTTCTGCATCAAGGACCACCGCTTCTTCCCCGAGCCGCACGGCGATTGCGGCCCCGGCCTCGGCGAGATCGATCATTACCGCATGTTGAACATCGTCGCCAACACAGGGCTGACGATACCGCTCTGCTGCGAGAACATCTTCGCGCACGGCGTGCCGCGGCCGGATCGTGCGGAAGGCGTCGATGCGCTGGCCCGGCGGGCGAAGGAATATCTGGACCTAGTGATTCAGGCGATCCAGCGGCCGGCGAAGCGGTGAAACGCTTGCAAAAAATTTGCCAGTTCGCGAGAATTGGGTGATGACATTCATTCGCGAACAACTCGATAATGCTGGATTCGCGGTGCTTCCGGCAATATTCTCGGAAAAACAGGTTGACGCAATCACGGCCGAACTGCAACGATTCTTCGCTGCCGACGCAACGGGATCGACGCTGCGCACGGCGGATGGCGCGATCTACGGAGCGCGAAATCTGCTGCACCTTTGGCCCGCGGTCGCCAAAATCTGGAAGAGGCCATTCCTCTTGACCGTCCTGGAGGACGTGCTCGGCGGTCAGGCCGGGCTGGTGCGCGTACTGTATTTCGACAAGCCGCCGGAGCAATCGTGGGCGCTGCCGTGGCACAAGGACCGCGCGATTGCGGTGCGCGACAATCGGTTGCCGAGCCAACACTTTTCGAAGCCGACATTCAAGGTCGGCGTGCCACACGTTGATGCGCCGGATTGGCTGCTGGAAAGCATGCTGACGCTGCGATTACACCTGGATGACATGACCGCGGAAAATGGCCCGCTCCAGGTTCTTCCAGGTTCGCATCGAGGCGATTCGGTGACCAAGCCGGCAGTGACGATCCTCGGCCGGCGCGGCGACGTGCTGATTATGCGGCCCTTACTCAGCCATTGCAGCAACGGATCGCTTCCGGAAACAACACAGCACCGGCGCATCCTGCACTACGAGTTTTCCGGTATCGAGGAATTGCCGGACGGGTTTGCTTGGCATGATTTTGTTCGCTGCAAATGAGAACGCCTTACGCCGCCGACACAGCCGGCCCGGTTGCCGAATCGCCGGTGCACTGACGCGGACCCATCTGGCGGATAACACCGTCTCTCGATAATATGAAGGAAAACGAGAAACCGGTTCGCGCACTCCGCGGCGTGGCGGTTCAATATTTACGAGATCACTCTTTAGGAGTCCCTACCCGTGCCAAATATGAAAATGCGCGACGTCAAAGTCGGCGAAGCGATTATGTACAACGGCGAAGTCTGGGTCATCTTCGACCGCCATGAGCAAACCCGCGGCAATCTCCGCACCTACTGGCAGATCAAGCTCAAACACCTCGATCGCGGCAATGTCGTCGAGCAGCGCTTCTCGCCCGACGACAACGTCGAGAAGATCATCCTCAACCGCCAGGAATACGAATACCTCTACAAGGACGGCGATATGTTCGTCGTGATGGAGCCGCGGACTTACGAGCAGACCTTCGTGAGCGAGACGCTGGTGCCGGAAGCTCAACGTGGCTTCATGGTGCCGAACATGAAGGTGAGCCTGCTGAAGATTGAAGACAAAGTGGTGCAGGTCGAGTTGCCGCAAATCATCGAGGTGGAAGTGACCGATGCGCCGGAGGGAGCCCGCGGCGACACGGCGACGTCGGTGACGAAGCTGGCGACCATTGAGACCGGCGTGCAGGTGAAAGTGCCTGGGCACATCCGTAAAGGCGACAGGATCAAGGTCCGCACCGAGGACGGCGAATTCCGCGGCCGCGTCGGGCAATAGCACTGGTTCACGTTTAGCGTTCGCGTGGGCCGTGCAAACGTCGCATCCACGCGGGTCAATAAAGCAGCGCCGTCAGCTTGTCGCGATAAGCGTCCGACATCTCACTGCGTACGCCGACCACAAAGAAGATTTTCACCATCGTCTCCTTGACGCGCGTGGAGACGAGAGTGCGATCGAGGCGTCCGGCCTGGAAAAGCGTTTCGAGAGCTTCGGCGGTCTTTCCATTCGCCGCCAGCACGCAGCCAAGATCGCACAGGGCCTGGGCGTCTTTCGTTTTCGTGCGCAACTCATCTTCGCTGGGCAAATCCTTCGCTTTCTCGCGCAGCCAGAGCAGCGCACGTAGCTTGTCTGCTTCCTGGCCGTGTTCAGCGTGCGGGCCGACGCGCTCCAGCAGGTCGGCGGCTTCCTCGTGCTTCTTCTGGTCGATGAGCACGCGGGCCAGGCCAACGATGGCGTCCTCACGGTTCGGTTCATGTTTCAGGGCGAGCCGGTACATCTTCTCCGCTTCCGCTGGATTAGTTTTTTCGAGTAGGGCGGCGCTTTCGATGGTTTTCTCCGCTTCGCTCGGCCCCAGGCGATTGAAGAATTCATCGAGCTGATTTTGCGGCAACAAGCCGGTGAACTGTACGACCGGTTTGCCCTTGCGGAAAGCGACCACGTGGGGGATGCCGCTGATATCGAACTGCATGGCCAGGTTTTGCTCCTCATCGGTGTTGACCTTGGCAAGCAGAACGGCGCCGCCGCGCTTCTCGATCATGCTTTCGAGGATCGGGCCGAGCGATTTGCATGGCCCGCACCACGGCGCCCAGAAATCGACGACCACCGGCGTCTCGTGCGATTGCTTGACGACCTTTTCCTCGAAATCGGCTTCAGCAACATCGAACACCCACGCGGATTTGCTCATGGCGTACCTCAACTCGTTGGACCGTTTTTGTTATTCTATTCAATTGGACAAGCCGTAGGGTGGGTCGAACGTAGTGAGGCCCACCACGACCCCGCGGGCTTCCGGTGGGCCTCACGTTGTTCGACCCACCCTACAGCCTCGACGAATACCGGGACGGAGAATCCCATGTCGGCAACCGAGGAATTGCTGCGGCTCAACCAACGATTGCTCGATTCGATCGCCAACGCCGACTGGAAGGCATATGTCGAATTGTGCGATCCGTCGCTGACTTGCTTCGAGCCGGAGGCGGCGGGGCAACTCGTGGAGGGGATGGAGTTTCACCGCTTTTATTTTCAATTGCCCGGTGCGACGCCGCCGTTGAACACGACGATGGCGTCGCCGCATGTGCGCGTGATGGGGGATGTCGCGATCATCAGCTATGTGCGGCTCAACCAGCGCGTCGGCAGCGATGGGGTGCCGAGCACCCGTGCGGTCGAGGAAACTCGCGTCTGGCAGAAGGAGAACGGCGTGTGGAAGCACGTGCATTTTCATCGATCTGGTTCGCGCTGAAATGGAAGTGAGAGCGCTATTCATCTTGCGATTCTTCGTCGATTCGTTCCCGCCAGTGCTTCGCATCACGACTGGTGTGAAATACGCCGATCACCACAACTCGGCTTTCTTCGACTTGGTAATACAGACAATACGGGAACTTCTTCAGCACCTTCCGGCGAACATCGTCAACCACGATCTGATGCATTTTCGGCGTGGCTCGCAGGCTATTGATGGCTTGCTCCACGCTGAGTAGAAATTTCGCCCCCAGCCCTTTCCGCTGCTTCTCATACCAGATCGCAGCGGCTCGGGTGTCGGCCTTGGCTTTCGGGCGGACCAAAATCGAGAAGCTCATAGCTCTTTTTCAATCTCGGCTTTGACTTCTTCCCACGTCGAGCCTTCGTCGGGCCAATCCTTGAATTCCGCGATGCGGCGACGCAGCTCTTCGACATGACTGGCGGGAAGAGGAAGCGTCTCTGCCCCCATGTTGAGGCCTTCCAGAAGTTGTTCGACGATGCTCAGCTTCTCTGCCATGGGTAGGTGTTCCAGGCCAAGAGATGTCCAGGTTGTTTCGATCATGGCATATTCCAAAACGATGGGTTGACCGTATTATCTTCAGGCATTCTTGCTCGCTTGTAAAGATCGAATTTCACGGCCACGGTTGCCAATCGCCCCAGTGCGTGACATATTCGGCAAGGGCCGGGTAGGCAGCGGTCTGGCCGGGGAGCCAATCCTTGGCGCGGCGGATCAGGGCTTGCTCGTCGGCGAGGGAAAGCGCGCCGGCCATGACGCGCGTGCGCAGGAAGACGAAGTAGGTGTCGAGCGTGTCGCACAGGCAATAATCGTTGATGGCGTCAATCTTGTTGTCGAGCCACATGCGGTAGACTTTGTTGCCGGTCACTTCCATTTTGCCGGGTTTGCCGAGCAGTTTAGCGAGCAGGTTGAGTCCACCGGAAAGCCGGATTTCACCGGAATTCGTCAGCCAATCCATCAGGTCGAGATGCCAATCGCCGTGGGAGCGCTCGAGAATCGCCAAGCCATAGCGGAAGGCGGCCATTTCCAGTAACGGCAGATCGAACCCGAGGCCATTGAAGGTGACGATCTTCACGTCGGGCCAGTGCTGGCGATGATATGCCAGCCCCGCCCAGAATTGCACGGCGATCTCGCGCGGCCGATAGCGCGGCGCATCGAGGCAGGCGATCCCTTGCAAGCTGAAATCGACGCCAACGCGCAGCATCGTGATCGCGATCGGAAGTTGGAATGTCACCGGCAAGAAATCCGAACCCGTTCGTTCCAGCGCCTCGGCCTGGGTGCGCGCGACGGCGACTTCCGGCGTCATCGACTCGGCCGGATACTTGACGATGTTGAGCAACTTGCCATCGGGAATGCTCTCGCAATCGAAGACGAGCCAGCCGGGGGGTGCGGCGTTTTCGCAATGCGGGAACAAGGGATCGGCGGTCATGGGATTGGTCCGTCGCGGCAACGCGCCCGCCCGCCTCTGCAAGGCGGGGCTAAACAATGCGGCGGTATCTTCCTATCGTAACAATCTATGGACGCGGACATTCCCACACCACCGGCATCGGCAAGCGACGGACCGATTCGCGCCGGCGAACCGCCGCTGCCGCCATCGCAGCGCGAATTGTCCGCGGCGCCGGCCGCGCGCGAACGGCGATGATGATCGTCTTTCTTGTCGTGTTCATCGACTTGCTCGGCTTCGGCATTGTCCTACCTCTGTTGCCGCGAATTGCCGAGGCGTATGCGGAACATCTGCATCCGGGCGACCGAGGCGGCGCCGATCCGGTCGCGGGCATGATTGTCGGCCTGTTGATGTCCTCCTTCTCGCTGATGCAATTCCTGTTCGCGCCGCTTTGGGGCCGATTGTCCGATCGCATCGGCCGGCGGCCGATCCTGCTGGTCGGGCTGTTCGGCTCGGTTGTCTTTTACACGGCGTTCGGTTACGCCGCCTCGCTCAAGCCGGCCGAGCACGCGGGATTGGCGATGCTGCTGTTCTTTGTCGCCCGCATCGGCGCCGGCGTTTCCGGGGCGACGATTTCCACCGCGATGGCGGTCGTCGCCGACTGCACGCCCCCCGAACGACGCAAGCACGGCATGGCCCTCATCGGCGCCGCCTTCGGCATCGGCTTCACATTCGGACCGCTCATCGGCTTCGGCTCCCTCTATTTCCGGCCCGGCGAGCAAGGACTCATCGGCTACACCGCGGCAGCCATGTCTCTGACCGCGCTGCTCCTGGGCGTAGCTCTCTTGAAAGAGACGCGCATCTTCGGCGCGATCAGCACCGTGCGGCGCACCCTCTTCGACTGGGCGGCCACGCGCCACGTCCTCACCGACACCGCCATCGGCCCGGTGATCCTGACCTTTTTCACTGCCAGTCTCGGCTTCGGCGCCTTCGAGGTCACGCTCGCCCTCTTCCTCAAGGATAACTTCGGCTTCGATGAGGATAAGAGCTTCCTGATTTTCGCTTATGTCGGCTTCATCCTCATGTTGACACAAGGGCTTCTTTATCGCCGGCTGGCGTCCCACTTGAGCGAAGTGACACTGATGGCGATTGGCATCGGCTTCATGGCCGTCGGCGTCAGCCTCATGGGCGGCATCAGCCTGGCTGTCGCCTGGGATTATTCCGGCGCCGGGTTGACTGCCGCACTCTTCGCCGCCCTGACCGCGGCCGTGATTGGCTTCGCGTTCTTGACGCCGTCGGCGCAAGCATTGATCTCGCGGCGAGCAGCCGCGGACCGTCAAGGCGAGGTTCTTGGCGTCAATCAATCTGCCTCCGCGATGGCCCGGATTCTCGGTCCGCTTTTCGGCGTGACGCTCTACAAACTCACGGATAACCATCTTCTGCCTTACATCGCCGGCGCGATTTTGCTATTGTTGATGCTGCCGATGCTGCCCCGCATTCGCCGCGGGGGATAGAACACGTTGCGAAAGGATTCGCAGATGCCCGTCCGTGCCATCTCGCTTCGCCAGGAGCCGGAGCGCATCGCCGTGATCAAGCCGAGTGCGTTGGGCGACATCGTGCACAGCTTACCGGTGTTGACGGCGTTGCGAAGACGCTTTCCGCCCGCGCAAATTGCCTGGATCGTCAATCGCACCTATGCTCCGCTGCTATGCGGCCATCCCGACTTGAATGAGATCATTCCCTTTGACCGCGGGGCGATGCGAGCCGGCTTGCTCACGGGGGGAATAAGCTTCGCGCGTTTCCTGCACGATCTGCGCAAACGCCGATTCGATCTGGTCATCGACCTGCAAGGCCTATTACGCACGGGATTGATGACGATGGCGACGCGAGCGCCGGCTCGCATCGGCCTGGCATCGGCGCGCGAGGGTGCCGCGATGTGCTATACGCATCATGTGGACGACCGCACGGATGTGGTCCACGCCGTTGATCGCTACTGGCGCGTCGTCGAAGCACTAGGTGAAAAATCGCACAAATCGTTTCATGTGCCGATTCAAGCGGACGCCAGGGCGTGGGCGCGCGAACAGTTGCAATCGTTTCCGCGGCCGTGGCTGGCGGTGGGCGTCGGCTCGCGCTGGCTGACGAAGCGCTGGCCGCCGGAGCATTTCGCCGCGTTGGCCAGGCAAGCTCAGGAACGGTTCGGCGGCACGGCGGTGTTCGTCGGCTCACCCGAGGAAGCGCTTCTCGCCGATCAAGCGGCCGGGCTGATGCGCGGGCCGGTTTGTCGGCTCGCGGGAAAGACGACGTTGCCGCACCTGGTCGCGATCTTGGCCGAAGTTGATGCGATGATCGCGAATGACACCGGGCCATTGCACCTGGCGGTCGCTCTGGGACGGCCGGTGGTCGCGCCGTATACTTGCACTTTGAGCGAAAAAACCGGGCCATATGGCCAGGGCGAACGGGCGGTGGCGACAACGATCTGGTGCCGCGGCAGTTACCTCAAGACCTGCCCGCGCATGGAGTGCATGGCCGAGCTGACGCCGGCCCGTCTTTGGCCTTCGCTGGAGATCGTTCTGAGCACATGGCAAAAACAACCGCACGCCGCCTGATTCTCGCCAGCAACTCGCCGGACCGGCGGATCCTGCTTGAGCGCCGGCTACGACATTGAGGTGATGCCGTCGCACATCGACGAACCGACCGGGGCCGGGTTCAGCGATCCGCGTCATTACGTGATGACCGTTTCGTGGATGAAAGCCGCCGCCGTCGCGCCGCGCGTTTCGGAAGGATTGGTCCTCGCCGCGGACACCGTAGGTTGGCTCGACGGGCAGGTCATCGGCAAGCCAAGCGACGTGGACGACGCCCGCCGCATCATCACCGCATTGGGCGGCCGCGAGCACGAACTCTGGACCGGCGTCGTCCTATGGCGTCGGCCCGACGATCTGCAATTTGTCTGGCAAGAGCGGACCCGCCTCCGTTGCCGCACTTTGAGCAAGCAAGAGTTGGACGGATATCTGGCAACCGATGCTTGGGTGGGCCGAAGCGGAGCGTACGCGATCCAGGAAGAGAACGATCCATTCCTGCGGATCATTGAGGGAAGCCTGACCAACGTGATCGGTCTGCCGATGGAAAGCCTGGAAAAGAATCTGCGTTCGCTGGGATTCGCATGATCGAGAATTGCGGCCATCACCGTTAATGACGCTTTATTGACGTTTTAATGACGTGCCGCTATGGTGCTTGCACGGGGGATGCCGACGTGTTTGCACCCAACTTCATGCTGACGCCGAAGATCGCCAAGTCGCTCATGGAGATCGAGGCGTGCCGGCAGGCGATTATCCGTCTGCCCCTCACGGTGCCGATGCTGGACTCGCTGCGCAAGACGGCCCGCCTGCTCTCGACGCATTTTTCGACGCAGATCGAAGGCAACCGCTTGAGCCCGTCCCAGGTCGAGGATGTCCTCAAGGGGGGCGGCGGATTTCCCGGCCGGGAACGCGATGAAACCGAGGTGCGCAATTACTACCGCGCCCTCGAATTCGTGACGAACCAGGGGAAAAAGAAGCAGTGCTTTACCGAGGTGATAATCCGCACCATCCATGGCCTGATTCTGCACGGCAAGCAGAAGGCGACCAAGTACCGAGACGGCCAGAACGTCATTCGCGACGGCCGCACCGGCGCGATTGTTTATCTGCCGCCCGAGGCACAGGACGTGCGTCGCCTGATGAAAAATCTGATTGCCTGGATCGGTGAAGAATTGAGCCAGGATGAATTTCCGATTCCGGTAGTTGCCGCCGTCGCCCACTATCAATTCGCAACCATTCATCCCTACTATGACGGCAACGGCCGGACCGCCCGGCTCCTCACGACGCTGATTCTGCATCAAGGCAGCTACGGGCTGCACGGAATCTACTCCCTGGAGGAATACTACGCCAAGCACCTTGGCGGGTATTATGAGGCCCTCACGGTCGGCCCCAGCCACAACTATTACATGGGGCGGGAATCGGCGGACATCACCAGGTTCATCGATTACTTCTGCCGGGGCATGGCCGACAGCTTTGCCCGCGTCCGCGCCCAGGCCGAGGAAGCCGAACGTCGCGGCGATCCCGACCGCAAGGCAATCCTGCGTGACTTGACGGCGCAGCAACGCAAGGCGTTGTCGCTATTCGCAAAAATGAGCACGATTGCCGCCGGCGACGCCGCCGATTTCTTCGGGGTAAGCAGCCGCGCTGCGTCAGCACTGTGTCTCAAGTGGGTCGAGCAAGGTTTTCTCGAAATCGCCGATCCGTCGAAGAAAGCGCGGCGCTACCGGCTTGGAGCGAGGTACGAAGAGGTTGTTTAATGGCGGCGACAAGGAGCCGCGCATGCGGTAAACGTTGGTGAACGTGATCGGTCTGCCGATGGAGAGCCTGGAACGGAACCTGCGCGCGTCGGGAATTGCGTGAGCCTTGGGCATTGGATTCGATTCCGTCAAGGACAAGGCGTTTTGCCGGCGACCTGAAGGATGCGCGTCATGACGAAATCGTGCACGTCTTGGCTCGCCGTGATATTCATGTGGTGCAGGCCCTTGACATGGATCGTCGAACTTGGATCGCTCAGGTCGATGTTTTCGATTCGGGCCGTGGCGCCGGCGGCTGGCTTCAGCGTGTCGGACGGGTAAAGGAGTTGGCCCCTGACATAGACGTTGAGCGCCTGTCGCACGTTGCTTGGCACGGGTGGCAACAAGGTGACATCAAGGCAAACCAGCAAGTCCACGTCGATGCCGGCTTTTTGTAGTCCGTATGCCGCTTCGACAGCGTGGCGGCCACCGCGGGAATGGCCGACCAGAATGATTGGTCCCTGCAAGCACCGGCATTCTTTTCCTCGCTGAGGTGCCGGCATATCCAATGATCGCCGACCGGCCCGAGGTCTTCCGCCCAAATTCCGGCTCGACGCAGTTTGGTGCAAAGATCCCCAAAACCGCGGCTGAACACGGTGCCGCTGCCTCGGAGCAGAAAGACCTTTGCAGGTGCGTGAAGCGGATCCGGGTTGTCCGCGGAGGCCGTGAACCAACCCACTCTGCTGCCAAAGGGAACCTGCCAGGCCAGATCAACGCAATAGGGCACCGTGGTCACAGCGACCACCGCTTTCGCCTGAATCCACCGCGCGGTTGAGCCTTCATCTCTCGGCATATCGCCATCGGTGCATTGAGCGAAGAGCCGGTGGCCGGCCAGAAACGAAGCGATGAATGCCAAGAACGGTATTCTCATCCTGACCTCGTGGTTGTAATGCCGATGCTGCCTTATTGCGTGTGCGGGCGCTGCCTCATTTCGTTCCCGCCTGCACCACACCGCCCGGCGGGGTCAGCGGCTCGATGCGGATGTCGTCGAAGTACGCCGTGCCGACGCCGGTCAGGGCCATTGTTACGCTAATCTGGCCCGATGCCGGCACACGGCGATACACGGTGAATTTCTTCCAGCCCGTTGGCGAGAAGAACCGTATGGCCAATGGTTCGCCGCCGGCGCTGTCGTACAAGAGCGCGCCGTCCGGGGAGGCGGTGATCGGCACCGGGATGTTGACCAGGCCGCTGATTTGCACCAGGCTGCCCGGCGGCAGCTTCACGCTCGGGCTCGTCAAGGCCAGCACCGTCCGCTCCAGCCCCGGCGGCGCCGCCTTGCCGCGGTGCGGCTTCACTTGCAGCATCAGGCATTGCCGACCTTCGATCGGCGTGTCGTGAATCTTCTTCACGGTGATTTTCTGCTCCACTTTCACGCCTCCCGCCGGCACCGGCTTGGCATCCTTCGGCTCCTCCTTCTTCTCCTCAAGGCGGTCAATCGTCATCTCGGCGACGCGCTCGGCGCCAAGCTCGAGATCGTCAAGCGATTCCTTGACGAGCTTCCAGGAATCCTGGACGCGAGATGGGTCCAGCTCGAAATCGCCGCCGGGCAAGACGTTGGCGCCGGGGCTGCAAGCGCGGACCTGGTTCATGAATTGCCAGTGCCGGGGCAGTGTGTAGTAGGTGACGGCATACGGGCTGGCGACGGGCGTGTCGAGGCCTCGCACCGCTTTTTCCCAGTGCGCCCGCATGAGAATGCGCACGGGCCGCAGAGCGCGTTCGGCCTCGTGATACGCCTCGGTGAAATTGCGTGCTTTCCAAAGCTCTTCGGATTTCGCGGTGCGCTTGCGGGCGTCCTCCAGGAGCGCGTTGCCGTCATTTAGCGTGATGCCCATCTTTTCCAGTTCGATGTGAACCTTCACGACTTTTTCGTATTCATAGACGGCCATGTCGTGCGACCATTGAGCGGCTTGCTGGCGTTTGTTGCGGGCCATGTCCTGGAAGCGGCCCATCAATCGCGTGTCGGCCGTGAAAACCACCATTGAGGTCAGGCCGAATTCCGGCAGCGTCACCTTCTGCCCCTGGTCCACGCGCTCCACCTTCAGGCCGCGCACGTCCCCCGGGCTGACTTCCCACGCTTGCATTGTGATCGGAACCTGCGGCACCACCAAATGCAGCTTGGCGACGGCGGCCTGGGTGGGCACGAACTGGGAGAATTTCCCTTGCCAAATCGGTATCACCAACACACCCTGACTGCAACGCATCACCGCGGCCTTGATGTCCTTGTGCGAGGTGTCCACCCATTGCGGCGGATCCTCGACCGTCACCAGCAGGTCGCGCATCATGTCCATCTCCTGATTGAGCAGGGCACAGCACAACAAGCGATCTCGGCCTTGATGACTATCGGCCAAAAAGCGGTCCGAATAATAACCCAGGCCACGGCAGCCCGCGGCCAGGGCGGAGTACGCCAACAGGCGGATTTGTTCGGGCTGCGGGCCGACCGGTTCGCGGAATTCGGCATTGGTCGCCTGGTTATAGAGCAGTTCGCCGTACCATTCGGGGAGGTGCGTTTGAATCCAGGTCCAGGTGAAGGTGTTGGGATTGGCCAGCTTTTGCCGGTTCTCGAGCCAGGTGCGATATTCGGGCAACTCCATGGTGGTCATCAACGGGAAACGGTGCACGCCCATGAGCTCGAGGGAGCGCGAGTAGGGCATCATGCCATCCCAGACATTGCCGCCGATCGGATGCCCCGGATCGGCGCCATGTGCGATTTGCAATTGCCGCTGCACCATCGGCGCCTTCTCGAAATCGAGGACGCCGTTAACGAGCCGAAACAGCACCGCGTCATTGGCGGCATCGGCGGTGACTTGCTTGGCGATCTCGTCCGACGATACGGGCTGACCATCGTCTCCCATGACGCGTAACTCCGGCACCACCCACATGCCGAGCTCGGATGCTTCGCTGATCAGGGCCGGGTTCGCATTGCGATCGAAGAAAACCGTGTTGAAGCCGGCGCTGTGCAGGACCGGCAACATGGTGTCGGTGTAGCGGATCGCCCGGAAGAACATGCGCTGCTTGCCGACAACCAGGCGATTCCCATCGAAATGCACCACGGAATTGTTGGCGCCGATGCGGGGGGTGCTCTTGTTATTGTTGTTGTTATCCACGATTGGCGCGGGATTCGAGGTAATCGGCCCCACTTCGAGATCGTCGATCCAGATCTTGGTCGGACCCGGGCCGGCGCACACATTCAGCACCAAACCATCGATGTAGGCGCCGCTGAAGTCGATGGTCCGGTCGTATTTTTTGTTCATGAGAAGCTGCTGCTGCTTGGCAAGCGTGACGGCCCGGCCGAGTTCCAAAAGCTGCCATTGCCCGGCTTGCTCGTAGATGTTGCCCTTGTCGCTTTCGATGTAGGTGGTCAGGACGTTTTGGACGTTGCTCGGATCGCGCTGATTGGGGAGCACGACGCGGGCCATCAGCTTGATGCCGGGCCGATTGGCGCGCACCCACAGAGCGGCGCGCAGTTCCTCGGCAATGGGCGCCTTGCCGACGGGATAGACGTAATAGATGTAGTTGCCCTGTTTGATATCGAGATCGATGTACTCGCAGCCCTGACCGCTGTGCGGCTCGCGGTCGTCGATCTTGTGCGCGGTCTCGTCAAAGACGGCGTCGGCCCCGCCCTTGCTGAAGCCAACTTTGGCCTCGAAGCCGTTCTTGTGCATCGTCGTCTGCGCCAGGGCCCAGCTCGCAAAGACGAACAGGCCCGCCAGCAAACCCACGCCGGGGATAATCAACCAGCTCGAAGAGTGCCCAAGTTTCATGGCTCGATCCTTGTGCCTAAAATGGGCCAATGCCCGCACGAATCCCTACGCAGTCCCGGCCGTGGGGTGGGTCGAGCGTACTCGCGAGGCCCACCACGCTCCCGCAACGTCCGGTGGGCCTCGCGATTACGCTCGACCCACCCTACGGCTTGCAGCTACTACGGCTTGTAGCTACGGCTTGCAGCATGCGTTCCATGCAGCGGCGGCTTCTAGCAGATGCGGCGCTAACAGAAAAGAGCAACTTGTTGCGGTTTCTTTACACCACGCAATCCGGACGGGCTTGGACATTTAGGAAAATACTGGAAAAAGCACGGTTCGGTAAAAGTGCGTATGCCTGGGGGACTGGCACGGCACTTGCGAAGAACTCATCAAACGCAAACCACGGCGAGACACACGAAAGCAGGTGATCGACATGTCCGCACCGCACTCCAAAGAATGGCGCAAAGATCAAATACCTTCCGAGCTGAACGAGTTGCGAAAGCAGATCGAAGAACTGCCACCGCCGCTTCGGCAAAAGCTGCTGCCGCTCTGTGAGCGCCTGCATCATTACACGCGCTTGCATAGCCGATTGTTGCGGATCGCGCAGGAAGCGGTCGATCAGTTGCAGCTCGACGCGAAATATATGCAATTCGATCTGGAAGCGACGCGCCGGGAGCGCGACGAACTGCAGCGCGAACTTCCGCCCGGCAATGAATAATCACGCCACGTCGCGCCAGCGTTGGCGCACTTGCTCCGGTGTCGCGGTGCCGGTCACGCCGATTTGCTGAATCGTGATCGAGGCAATGAGATTGCCGAATGCGGCGGCCTCGGCCAGATTTGCTCCGCTCGCCAAAGCGCAGGCCAACGCCGCGCTGCTGCTATCGCCGGCCCCTACGATATCAATGGGCCCCGCGACCGGATAGGCCGGCACTTCCACCGCCGCCGCTTGCGGCGCCGCGATGACCAGCATACCACTTTCACCGCAGGTGCAGAAAACGGGCCGCCCGGCCTGCCGCGCCATTTGCTTCACGACATCCACCAGCTCAGTTGCCGGCGGCGGCGTCCGCAAGCATTCGCGCTCATTCGGCTTGAGCCAGGCATTGCGAAATAGGCCGATGCGCTCGCGGCTATCGACGATCACGATCTTTCCGGCATCCTTGGCGCCCAACTCGGCCAGGCGATCGCGCACGCGCGCGGTGACCACGCCGCACTCCGGTTCGCTCACTTGGTCCAGGACCAATAGCACATCAAACGCGGCCCAGCTTTCGGATAATCGCTCCAGGATTTTCGCTTCCACATCGTCCGGCAACGGCTGGCGATTCTTGATGTCGAGCCGATTGAGCTCACGCGCCGACGCGCCGGCCCGGTTCAGCATCGGCTTGGTGTAAGTCGGCGTGCGCCGCGCCGCGGTTGTGACAAGGTGCGCCAGCTCCACGCTCCGCATTCGCCGCAATGCCTGGAGAAGCTCGAACCCTTCACCGTCGTCGCCCACCATGCTGATCGGCACAATCCGGCCGACGCCGAGCGCGGCTAGATTGTTGATGACGGTCCCGGCCGCTCCCGGATAGGAACGCACCTTGACGACCTGATACGCATCCAGCCCGGTCTCGATCGATGGCTCGGTGAGTGCGGCGTCCAGGTCGAGATAGCGATCGAGAAAAAGGTCGCCGACAACGCCGATGGTGCGCTGGGGGATTGTCGCCAGGATCTTTTCGATGACGGCGGTCGTTAGCATGATCGGATTTTATTCCAAAGCGACGCCAAGTTCTTGCCAATACGCGGGCAGCGGCGCCGTCAGCGTCATCGACTCGTATCGCAACGGATGCAAGAACGTCAAGCTGCGGCCATGAAGCGCGATGATCCGATCACGCGGCAATTCGGCGGGGGGCCCAAACGTATGCGGCGAGCCGTACAATGCGTCACCGAAAAGCGGATGGCCACGCACGGCGGCTTGCACGCGAATCTGGTGCATGCGGCCCGTGTGCGGCTGGAATTCGACCAGCGTCCCGGCGTCGCAGGCTTGCCGAACGCGATAGCGCATCACCGCGTGCTTGGCGCCGGGCGTCCCTGGTTCCGCTTTCTCCGTGCGGGCCTCGTCCGGAATTTTTCGCAGCCAATCTTCCCACACGCCTTCCGCCGGCCCAGGTGTTCTCGCGACAGCGCCCCAGTAGACCTTGATGACGCGCGGCCGGTTCCGGTGTGAGCCCGCCGCGCCAGCGAGGGACGGATCGCACTTCCTCGCTAGCGCGTCGGGCTCAGGAAGGAATTGCTCCGCGAGCCGCTGGGCCGACTTGCTGTTGCGGGCAAAGAGAACGATGCCGGAGACCGGCCGGTCCAGCCGATGCGGCACGCCGAGATAGACATTGCCGGGCTTTTGATATTTCTCCTTCAGATACGCTTTGACCATCTCTTCGAGGCTGGGAATGCCGGGCGGCGCTTGCGTGAGCAGGCCGGCAGGCTTGACGACGGCGATGCAATGGTTGTCCTCGAACAGGATGTGAAGTTGGTCTGGCATGATCAGCGTCTACGTCCCCACCGGCCTCACCGCCGGCAAGCTCGACCAGCGGCGGGCGCATTCGTTGCCGATCTTTCCTTGCAAGACAAGAATGCCCGCCAGGCTCTTGAAATGAATGCGGTCCACCTTGCCCTTCATCTCGTTGAACTGATCCAGCAAACGGCCAATCCAGCGGTCGCTGATGCGCTGGTCGTACTTGCTCAGTCCGTCCACGAGGTTCTTGTTCAGGAGGAAGGGACGCAATGGCAGACCGGCGGGCAGGTTTTTCAGACCAGGCAGCGTCAAATCCTCCGAATTGCGCAACATGCTCTTCATCGCTTTGTGGGCGTCGCGGAAGATGTTGAGCAACTCCTTGAAGTGGTGCGATTGCAGCTGGCCCGATTGCTGATTATTGAGGAAACTGATGGCCGCCTGCACGGGGCGGTTCTGCTTGGTCAATTCGTACCAGATCGCCTGCAATTCCAGGTGGAAATCGTAACGCCGATACAGCTCCTCGGCGACTTCCTGATTGATGTGCAGGGCCATCTGGAAATACGTCATGAAAACTTTGCGGTCCACTTCGCCCAGCCAGCGATTGTCTTTTTCGATTTCCTTGTCCACCTTCTTGAGCAGGCGTTTGGCATCGTCGAGATCGTAGGTGTCGCCGCGGAATTCCAGCTCGTTGTCCTTGGGGCGAAACCAGCCGTTCTGCACGGCGTTGAGCATGTGGAATTCTTCGATGCGCTTGTAATAGAGCTGCGCGCGGTGTTTGACCTTCGCGTTGTAGAGAGTCTTGTGCGTGTCGGCGAGCTCGGTGATGCTCCACGGATGCTTGGCGCCGTCCTTGGCCATGGCGTTGATGTCCTTGAGGACGAGATTGCGGTTGTCGTAGAGCCCCTGATACCGGGGATCATAAGTCTTGTCGGCGTATTCGTCGTCGATGAAGCCTTGCACTTCCTCCGGGTCGGCGAGAATCACGTCCTTGGAAATCTTGAAATAGAAGCGATAGAACTTGTACGTCACTCGTTCGCGCAATTCTTCCACGTTGTCAAAGAGCAGCCAAGGGGAACGCTCGTCGAAATGTGTGCGGATGTAGTGGTCCTTGGCATTCTGCTCGCGGTCATAGCAAGAGGGATGCGTCTGCCACATTTCCGCGACCTTGTCGTCCGTTTCGTCAAAGACGGTAGTCATCTCGTTGGGATCGTCCGACAATTGCGGCGGATCGCTCAGGCGCGGATCCTTGCGTTTCTTGCGCACGATTGGTCCGGCGGCGCTCTGATGATAAAACAGATCGCTCGTGTAGAGGTGATGGCTCATGGAGATGCGCAGATCGTCGATTGCCTGGCCGAAACAGACATCGGCGAAGTAGCAGCGATGCAACAGATGCACCGGCGCATCGCTCCCTGTCAGGCTGACCGCAACCTTGTCGGCGTTGAATTCCATCTGCCGGCTCATGGCGCGATCGAAAAAGACGACGACGTACCACATCAGCCCGAGGATCTTGCGCAGCACCCAGAGCACGCCGCGCACGATCCAGGCGGGCCAGGAAAAGCGAATATCGACCCGCGACCACGCGATGATCATGCGGTCGAACCAGTCCTCGCCGTAGACGATCTGATACAGGATACGGTGGACGGTATACACGTACGTGCCGATCTTCATCGTTTTTTGCGAGAAATGGCCGAACTCGTGGGCCAGCATTGCCTTGAACTCGGTGAGATTGATCGCGTTGACCAGCCCCAGTCCGATCAGCAGGCTCTTGCCGGTCGGCAGCAAGAGATGAAAGATGGATGTCGTGTCGGGAATGGCGGCGGCGTTGACGCGATAATCGACGTAGACGTGCTTGGGAATCGGCGCCCCGGTCTCCTCGCACACATTGCGAATGAAATCGAACAGCTTCGGATGCTCATCCTCGAACAACTCGATCAGGAATTCCTTTTGGGCCCGCTCGAACTTGAATAGATTTTTGACCAGATAAACAAACAAAATCCCGAACGGAATCGCCAGCAGAACGGAAAAAACCTTCACGACCAGCCACGGGAACCCGCCCGGGTGCTGCTGAGAAGGGCACAAAAAGATCGCCCAAAGGCCGAAGGCGACGCAAAAGAACATCAGGCCGAAATAGAGCAGAAAAAACAACAACAGCGCAAGCAGGACCATGAAGGCCTGCATCTTGTATTGGCCCGTCGGTTCCGTGAAGTCTTCCGGAACGTCATCGGGGCTCGCCGGATAGAGGGACATCTTGGCCATGCAGCCTGGCTCCGCGTTCTGCAACCCAGTTAACCACTGGCGCGGGGAACAATTTCGATATTACAGGCCAATGAGCAGGGTTGGCAAGAGGGCACATTCCAAAGCCCCAGGATAAGCGCAGCGTTCCTGGGGGTGAGCCCCGGGCCCATAAATCAAGAAATCAAATTGCGGATGACACCGATTCGCGATACATTATCATTGTCCTCCGAGGTATCACCAACGTGCCTGCGTCTTCCGACAAGCTGAACGCTTTGGCGGAAGCCAACCGGCGTTTTGCGCGGCTGGCCGTCTCCTGCTTTGCCATTGATGCGAATCGGGTTGAAGCGGTGCTGCGCGATGTTCAGCAGCGCGGAGACAACATCGATGTACTCGATGCGCTGGTCGAGGCGAAAATCATCAAGCCGAACCAGGCGGAGAACCTACGGCTCGATCTGGCGGCGACCCAGGTCTTCCCGCCGCCAGCGTTGCTCGATTATTCCTCCCATCCCCGCGCGAAGCCCAGCTATTCCACAAACGACGCGCCGGCCCAGATCGGGCCTTACCGCATCCTGCGCCTTCTCGGCCAGGGCGGCATGGGGGCGGTCTATCTCGGCTTCGACGGCAAGGAAAATCGCCAGGTCGCCATCAAGATCCTGTCCGCCGAGCAGGCCCCCAAGCAGAATGTCCTGCGCCGCTTTCAAATGGAGGGCAGGCACGGCGCCATGCTCATCCATCCCAATATCGTCCGCAGCTTCGATATGGGCCAGGACCCCGACACCGAGCTACATTACATCGTTCTCGAATACGTGGACGGCCCCAGCGCTCACGATTTGCTCGACCGCGCCGGCAAGCTCCCGATCGGCGACGCTGTCCACATCATCCTCGACATCGCCCGCGCCCTCGAGCACGCCCACAAAAACCGCATCATCCACCGCGACATCAAGCCGGGCAACATTTTGCTCGCCTCGTCCGGGCTGGCCAAGCTCTCCGATCTCGGCCTTGCCAAACACCGCGACAACGCCGCCAACCTCACGCATGTCAGCCAGGGGATCGGCACGCCCTACTACATGCCTTACGAGCAGGCGATGAACGCCAAGACCGCCGATGAGCGCAGCGACATCTACGCCCTCGGCGCCACCCTTTATCATCTCGTCACCGGCGTCGTTCCCTTCAACGGCGATTCCACGCTGGAAATCGTCGAGAAAAAAGACCGCGGCATCTATCCCCCGGCGCATTCGCTCAATGCCGATGTGCCCGCAATTCTCGACGACATTATCGCCAAAACACTCGCGCCCAACCGATGGATCGCTATCAGACGGTGAGCGAGGTGATCGTCGATCTGGAGCGTTCGCAGCTATCGGCGCCGTTGCCAAGTTTTGCCAAGCTCGACTCAGCCATGCAGGATCCGGTGGTGGCAAAGCGCCTGACCGCCCCGATCGAGATGACCCTGCCGGACCTGCGCGTCAAGCAATTGCTTGAAGAGAAAATGGCGAAGGAACGCGAACTTTGGCATCTGCGCTACAAGAATGCGCACGGCGTTTTGTGCAAGTCCAAGACGACATTCGCCGACATCGTAACCCGCCTCAAATCGGGCAAGTTGACTGCCGACGCGGATGCCAGTCGTGCGCCAAAGGGAAAATTCAAACCGCTCTCGCAATGGCCCGAATTCCAGCCAGCACTGGCGGGGATCAACGGCAAGAAGGCGGCCAAACGCAAGAAACCCCTGGCGCCGGAAACCACACCGTTCCCCTGGCGGCTTTACGCTCTCGGCGGCCTCGGCATTGGCGTGGCGTTGCTGATTGCCGTGGTGTATCTTTTGAGCCGATAGATGTAATCTCGATCCCGAAGGATCCACCATGAAGCGCTGGCTCCGCCGCATCGTGATTACCGCCGCGCTCCTTGGCGCAGCGGTCGGCGTCTTTTTCGAAGCCGTCACGCGGGTCGGTCGAGGCCGACTTGCCGGCGAACCGTTCTACGATGGCCGGCCCGCATCGTATTGGGCTAGCGAGATCGAGCAGTGGGAAACGCAAGATCCGTCGTACCGGCGTTTGCGGACGTACGCTCGCCGTCCGCCCTGGCCGCGCTGGACCGAGCGCATTCTGCCCGAACCGGTTTGGCCGGCCTTGCTCGACGGCGACCGCGACGGTTTGCCCGTCCTGCAAGCACTTCGCAACCATCCCTCCAGCGACATCCAGGATTGGGCACGCATCGGCATCGAACGGCTCGACAACGACGAACGCGGCCCCTACAAGATCAATCCCCTGGAAGTCATCTTCACCGCCCAACTCTATGAAGTCGATGAGGCGTTCCACAAGCGGCTCGGTAATCCAAAATGGCTCTCCATGGTGGAAATCGAAGAATGGGAACGCGTATTCCTCTTAAGCGTAGGTCCAGAAAAAAAGCAAATTGGTCCAGAAAAAAAGCAAACCGGCGAATCGTTTGTTGACCTCCTCAAGAAGCAAAAGTTGCTGGTGAGCGTGAAAGACGTGAAGATCATCGATGGCAAAGAGGGCGAGATCCTTTCAACGATGAAGGTAAGCCATTGCTTGCCGAGCCCCGCCCAATTGCGCAAGGGCCATAAAGGCCCACAGAAAATCGACGAGGGCCTGGCCCTCCGAGCTCAGGTGCAAATAAGTTTTGACCGCCGTTTCGTTCGCGCAAAATTCATCGAGAAGGACGCGGAACTGGAGGGGATCGATAAGACCTCAGCATGGGTTGACAACAAGGGAACGCAAGCCGACGCGGAGATTGCTTGCGTCACGGAGTCCACGTTTTCGCTGCCGCGCACGCTACCGGATGGCGGATCGTTCTTGCTGCCGCTGCAATATCGCCCGGCGGACGCAAAGGAGAAAGGCCGCTGGTTGGTCGTGCGCATCGAGGCGCGGATCTACATGGAAGAGGAAGATAGGATACTGCGGGGCGAGGCGGGGAAGTGATCTGACTGGGAACAACTGTGCATTGTCAAACGCCTCGGCGGAAATAGATTGATGATGGATGTTTTTTGCCCGGGAAGCCACCGCGCTCATCCTGGAGCTTCTTGAAAGAGAAAGAGTTGCGAATATGGCTGTACCAAAAAGGCGAACCTCCAAAGCTCGCCAGGGCAAGCGGCGGAGTCATCAGCATTTGACGCCCCGCCAGAATACCTATTGCGTCCGTTGCGGCGAGGCGACCAAGCCTCACCTCGTTTGCTGGCACTGCGGCTGGCACAATACTCAGGGCCGCGAGGCGGTCGTCGTCGAGGAAGTCGAGGAGACGTAATCCATGCGTATCGCACTGGATGCGATGGGGGGCGATTATGCTCCTGGGCCGATCGTGCAAGGCGCCATTCAAGCCGTCCAGCACGACGCGGAAATGCACGTCGTCCTCGTCGGCGATCAAGCCCAGATCGAACCGTGGCTGGCTTCCGCGCAGGCGGTGCGCGACCGCTTGGAGGTCTTTCATGCCTCGCAGGTCGTCACCATGGAAGAATCGCCGGCGATGGCCTTCCGTAAAAAACCCGATAATTCCATCAGCCGCTGCTGGCAACTTTTGCAGCAGCGCAAGGTCGAAGCAATCGTCAGCGCCGGCAACACCGGCGCGATGGTCGCGGGTGGCTTCCTGCTTCGCCTCTTCCTCAAAGGCGTGCGCCGCCCAGGAATCGCTGCCCTCATGCCCACCGCCAAGGGCATGTCCGTCCTCCTTGACGTCGGCGCCAATGTTCATCCCAAGCCCCTGCACCTCTATCAGTACGGCGTCATGGGCGCCCTCTACGCTCAGCAAATCCTCCAGCGCGACAAGCCGAAAATCGGCCTTCTCAATGTCGGCTCCGAGGAAGACAAGGGGAGCACCCTCGCCAAGGAGACGGGCGACCTATTCCGCACCAGTCATCTCAAGGACCAGTTCATCGGCAACATCGAGGGCCGCGACATTCACAAAGGCGTTTGCGAGGTCATCGTCACCGACGGGTTCGTCGGCAATGTCGTCTTGAAGGTATGCGAGGGGGTTTTCGATTTCGTCATGAAGGTCGTCGCCAAGGAGGTCGTGGGCACGCTCAAAACCGAAATCCCGCTCGCCCAGCAAGCCCTCGGCAACATCGTCAAACGCTACGATTACCACGAACTCGGCGGCGCTCCACTCCTGGGCGTGGACGGCATCTGCATCATCTGCCACGGCAGCTCCAAGGAACGCGCCATCGCCAACGCCCTCAATGTCGCCGCCAAGCACGAGCGGGCCAAACTCAACGAACTGATCGTCAAGGAGCTTGCCGGCGGCGCGCCGCAATGATGAGCTTGCCGGCGGCGCGCCGCAATGATGGTCTGGAACGGCGTGTCGCCAAATTCCGCGATTATTTCCTTGAAATCCCCATTAGGGCGCGGCATCAAACCCACCAACAACTTCTCCGCAACTTGAAAGGACATCGCCATGCGCTTCGCTCTCGCGTTCCTTCTCCTTCCGTTCGCCGCCGGGTTCGCGTTTGCTCAGGAAAAATCGTGGAAAGGCGAATCGGTCCTCTACATCAAATGGCCGAGGGACATCCGGTTCGGCGACCGCATCGACGGCAAGGAGGTCTACTTCGAGTTCTCCGGTATCACGCCGATCACTGTGCGCGATGATCGGGAAGGCTTGCTGCGCGTCCACGATGGCCGCCGCGAAGGCTGGGTGGGCAAGGCCGATTTCATCCTCGTCAACGAGGCTTCCGACTTTTTCCACGGCCGCGTGGTAGCCAATCCAAAGGACACATTCGCTTTGTACATGCGCGGTGAGGGTTGGCTGCGAAAAGGAGAATGGGACAACGCCATTAAGGATTTCACCGAATGCATCCGCCTTGATCCCAACATCAAAGAGGGCTATAACTCTCGCGGCATCGCCTGGAAAGGCAAAAAAGATTACGAAAAAGCAGTCGCCGATTACAACGAAGCGATCCGGCTCGATCCGAAATACGTCAACGCCTACATTTGCCGCGGCAATGCCTGGAGCGCCAAAAAGGATTACGAAAAGGCCATCGCCGATTACAAGGAAGCGATCCGGCTCGCTCCGAATTACGCCCTGCCCTACAGGAACCGCGGCCATGTCTGGAGCGCTAAAAAGGATTACGACAAGGCGCTCGCCGATTACAATGAAGCGATCCGACTCGATCCGAATTACGCCGCCGCTTACAACAACCGCGGCAACACTTGGAGCGCCAAAAAGAATTACGACAAGGCGATTACCGATTACAACGAAGCGATCCGGCTCGATCCGAAAAATTCAGGCGTGCTCAACAGCTTGGCCTGGTTGCTTGCCACCTGCCCCGACGCAAAGGCCCGCGACGGCAAGAAAGCTGTTGAATGTGCTCTCAAAGGTGCGGAGATTGACAAATCCGCGGATATGATGGATACCGTAGCCGCCGCGTATGCCGAAGCTGGCAACTTCGAGGAAGCGATCCGCTGGCAGGAGCGGGCCGTCGAGGCCGACAACACCGAGGAACTCCGCCGCCGGCTGGAATTGTACCGGAAGAAGCAACCGTATCGCCAGGAATGACAAGCCGGTACAATTGAAAAGGCAGCCGCTGTTGCGATCCAAGGTGATTTCGATGTACACCATTCCCGCCAAATTCGAGCATGGCATCTTTGGCCCGCTCGCACCCGTTCGGCTTCCGGAAGGAACGCAGGTGCAGATCGAAGCTTCGACGCACACGGAGGGCGTATCGATGCCGAAAATCGCATTTCTCTTCCCCGGCCAGGGCGCTCAATATGTCGGCATGGCTCATGCGCTGTGCGACAGCCTCCCCGCGGCACGCAAGCTCTTCGATGAAGCCGCCGGCATCCTTGGCTACGACCTGCTCGATATCTGCATCAAGGGGCCCAAAGAGAAGCTCGACAGCACCGCCGTCAGCCAGCCGGCGATCTACGTCGCCAGCCTCGCGGCACTGGAAAGCCTGCGGGAGCTGACGCCGGAAGTCGAGAAGGAATGCGTCGCCGCCGCCGGTTTGAGCCTGGGTGAATATACTGCGTTGGCGTTTGCCGGGGCTTTGAGTTTCGCCGACGGATTGAAGCTCGTCAAAAGGCGCGGCGAGGCGATGCAGGCCGCCGCCGATGCGACACCGAGCGGCATGCTCAGCGTGCTGCTCTTGCCACTCGACAAGGTTGAGGAACTGTGCGCCAAGGCGCGTTCGGCCGGCACCATGCAAGTCACCAATCTGCTCTGCCCCGGCAACACGGTCGTGTCCGGAACCAAGGCGGCGTGCAACGAAATCGAAAAGCTGGCCACGGAGGCGGGCGGCAAGCCGATGCGTCTGGCGGTAGCTGGCGCATTCCACACCGACATCATGAAACCCGCCGATCAAGCCCTCGCCGCCGCTCTCGAACAGGCGGCCTTGCAGCCGGCACGAATTCCGGTCTGGTCCAACGTCGATGCCAAACCACACACCGACCCCGCCGAGATTCGCGCCTTGCTGGTGCGTCAGGTGTTGCAGCCGGTGCTGTGGGAATCGACCATGCGCGGTTTGCTGGCGGCCGGGGTCGCCAAGTTCTACGAGATCGGCCCGGGCGCGTCCTCGCCGGCTTGCTGAAGCGCGTCGATCGCAAGATCGAATGCGTCAATATCCAAGCATGACGCCTGGCGAGCCATCTTGTTTGCAGCCATCCCTCATGTTACGATGGCGAAGAAGGGAGACGCTATGATCGAACTGACCGAAGAACAAGTGCGGGCCATGGCGCAACAGACCGCGCCAATGCAAGTCGTCAATCCTCGGACGAAAGAAATCTTCGTTCTTATCCGCCGCGATGAATACGACCTCACCCGCGACATCGTGGGTGGTCAAAAAGGCCGCGTTTGGGATGACGAAGCAGACAACGACTTGATCCGGAAGAAACCATGACACGCGGCCAAGTCGTTCAAGTGAATTGGCCGTACAGCGATCTGTCGGGAGCAAAAATCCGCCCCGCCGTTGTTGTACAGGCTGATTTTCTCAATGGATTGATCGACGACACGATCCTTGTGAAAATCACGGGCACGCGGTTCGGGATTCCAGGCACCGAGGTCGAGATTGATCCAGCCTTTGAGGCGGTCTCCGGGCTGAACAAGATTTGTTACGCATCCTGCAACAACATTTTGACTCGAGACCAAACGCGGATCGGCCCCATCATTGGGCTGTTGTCCGACGCCGCCATCCGCGAAATCGAGGACTGTTTGAAGATGTGTTTGGAGTTATCTTGACGAATGGTTGCGCCTCAACCGGCGCGTGAATCGGGCAATTTGAGCAAACCCTCCGCCGCAATCAGTTTATTCCAGCTCCTCACACGCCATTCGTACATTTCAAATCACTTTGCATTTTACTTCGCCAGCCGCCGGCGCAGAATACAAGCAGACATTTCACGTCCCCAATTGCGTGGAGCATTCGATCATGCGAACGAAGTTGGCCGGCCTTTGCATCCTGTGCGCGGCAAGCGCTTTCGCGGTAAGCCAGGAGCCGCAAAAAAAAGGCGCGCTGCCGCCCCCGCCGATCCCGATTGCGCTCGACGACGATCTTTCCTATTTCGAGAACGCCTGGGGGCTGAAGAAGAAATTCTTCGGCGCTGAGCTTTGGCCGGCGTCCGAGCGCAAGAAGCTGGGCAACCGCATCCTCACCGCGGGCCGATTCGTTTACTGGTTGGAATTCACGAGGGACATCGAGAATTACGACCTGGACAACCTGCAAAAAGTCCTTTTCTTGCCGGACGGGAAAATCCGCCACGTCTTTTTTGACCAGGACAATGTCGCGATCAACGGCATGGCCACATTCGGCTATCTGATCCACGGCGAAGTGTCCGGCGTGAAGGGCGACGTGATCCGCGTGATCGTCGAGTTCGGCTACGACCTCGAAATCATGAAAGTGGACCCGCGCGGAATCCAACAAGCGCGGAAGCTTTCCGTGCGGCGCAACTGACCGATTACTTTTGCACGATGGACACCGGCAATTCCCCCTCCGCCAGGCGTTGCCGCAGCACCTTCTTGTCGAACTTGCCGACGCTCGTCTTGGGCACTTCGCCGAGGATCGCCCAGCGTTCGGGCAGCCACCAGCGAGCGACGCGCTGCGCCAGGAAGGCACGCAAATCTCCCAGCGTGGTCGGCGTTCCCTCCTTCAAGACGACGCATGCCAGCGGTCTTTCGTCCCAGCGCTCGTCGGTGACGGCAATGACGGCGGCTTCGATCACGTCGGGATGGGCCATCAGTTGATTTTCAAGCTCGACCGAGGAGACCCATTCGCCACCCGACTTGATCACGTCCTTGGCGCGGTCGGTGATCTGGATATAGCCGAGCGGATCGACGGAGCCGACGTCGCCGGTTTTGAGCCAGCCGTCGTCGAATTTTTCGGGGGCGTCGTCGTTATAGTAGCGCGCGGCAACCCAGGGGCCGCGCACCTCGATTTCGCCGATTGCTGCGCCGTCCCAGGGAAGCACCTTGCCCGCATCAACGATACGCAGATCGATGCCCGGCAACACGCGCCCCGTCTTCGCCCGCCAGTCGATGTCCTCATCGACTGAACAGGCGTGCGGCGGATGCGACAGGGCGGCCAGCGGGCCGGTCTCGGTCATGCCCCAAATTTGAACCATCCGCACGCCGTGCCGCTTTTGCAAGCGCTCGATCAAGCAGCGCGGCACCGCTGAACCGCCGGCGATGAGAAGCCGAAACGAAGAGAGATCGATTGAATTCGCCTCAGCAAAACGGACAAGATCATTCCAGACCGTCGGCACGCCGCCCGAAAAAGTCGGTTTCTCCAGCGCGATCAGTCGGCCCAGCGGCTCGGATTGCAGGAACCGCCCGGGAAAGATCAAATCCGCGCCGACCCACCAGCCGGCATGGGGAATGCCCCAGGCGTTGGCGTGAAACATCGACGGCGCGATGAGCGCCCGATCGCGGCACGTCAAGCCAAACCCCGAGGCGCTCGCCGCCGCCAGCGAATGCAGATAGATCGAGCGATGGCTGTAGACGACGCCCTTCGGGTTGCCGGTGGTGCCGCTTGTATAGCACATTGCCGCCGCCGAGCGCTCGTCAATTTCCGGGAATGCGAAGTCAGCATTTTCACGGCTAAGAATATCTTCGTAATCATGGGCCGCGCCGGGAAACGCGCCCGCGTCGCCGATGACGATGAAATGCGCCACGGTCGTCAGCTTCGGGACAAGCGGCGCCAGGATCGGCAGAAGCGTCGGATCGACGATGATGACGCGGTCCTCGGCATGATTGACGACGTAGGCGATCTGTTCGGGAAAGAGGCGAAGATTGATGGTATGCAGCACCGCGCCCATGCACGGGACGGCGAAGTAGGCTTCGAGATGTTGTTGAGAGTTCCAGCAGAAGGTGCCGACGCGCTCGCCCGGCTTGACGCCGAGCCGCGCGAGTGCCGCCGCCAGTTGCGCGCTCGCGCGGCGACTTGAGCGAAGGTCGCGCGGCGCGTGGCCGTGCCGTCGAAGGTGACGGCCACGCTGTCCGCGAACACTCTTGCGCCCTGCTCGAAGAGGGAGTTGACGGTTAGCGGATAATCCTGCATCGTGCTGAGCATCGGAGAGTCCTTTCCTCGCCCGGCAGACAACCAGAGCCTATTTCGCCTCGCGGATCGACACGGCCGACTCCACCGCGGTAGCGCTGTCCAGGTTGCGGACTTCGATGCGATAATCGCCGGCCTGGCTTGGCGTCCAGCGGACCATTGAATCCGGGCCGATGCTCACGTCGGCGACCATGACCTTACCGGTGGCCGGCTCCATCACATAGAGATCGACATCGGTGCGCTCTCGGCTCGCTCCGGACCATGATTTCGTAGGCGACGCCCTGGCGAAAAGTGAACGTGCGGCTGTGCGTACTACCTGCCGCAACGGCGGCCTTGTAGCTGGCGTCGCCCTTGATCGGCTCGGCCTTTTCAGCGGGGGCGGCCACGAATTTCTTGATGCGATAGGTTCCCGCGTTGGCCTTGATCCAATCTTGAATCGCCTGGCGCATTTCGTCGGCGTTGGCCTTCATCGGCGCCTTCCAGCCATCTGCCGGGCCCACGCCGAGTTGGAAGAACAGTTGCTGCGGGTTCGGCTGGCGAAAAGTCGGCGGCGTCCACTTGGCGCTGGCGAGAGCGTTCAGAATGAGCTTGCTCTCCTCGGCGTCGATGGGCACTTCCTTTTGGTTCGTCAGGCCCATTTGCTTGCGATATTTGCCGATCTGCAGCGCGGCCGCCATGAAGCGCTCGTCGGCATCCTTCGATTGCAGCGCGGTCTTGGGATCCCGCAGGATCGCGGCCCCCATTTTCGCGGCCTTGAGATCATCCTCATACGTCTTTTGCTCTGCCGAGATGAAGTAGCCGTACATCGGGGCCTGGTAGAACTTGCCTTCATGGTGCTTGTTGAGCATGAATAGGCCCTCCTGGCCGACATCGAGCTTGGCAATGTACTGGATGCCCGGGCGAATCTTTGGCCTGTCCGCGAGGAACGCAACACGCAGAGTCTTTTCTTCTTTCAGGCCATTGACGATTTGATTCACTTTGATGACGGCGATGTGATATTTCGTCGTCGTCGTCGCCGTGGGCGACGCCTTGGCCTCGACGTCTACCGGCTCAATCTCGGTGACTCTGCCGACGAATGCGACTTCGGTGCTGGCGACGCGAATCGGCACCGCCGGCGGCTGAATCCTGACGCCCGCCGAAATTGTGCCTGCCAACAGGGCCACAAGCGCCAGCCCCACGATGGAACCAAGAATTAGCCTTCGCATGATTACTCCGGAAAAAAAGGGTTTATCCAATATGTTAGACGATCCGAAGAGCGCCGGAAAGGAAATAATCCTTGAAAATCCGGGTCGGCGCATTGAGCATGGATTGGAACGCGGGACGGGTCGAGAAACTTGCCATCGCAATGGCGCTGCGCAGACCGACTTGCCGTCACGCGACATTCGGTTTACTCTTGCCCTTGATGAACAACGACATCACTTTTCTTCTGAACGCCATGGACCAAGGAGACTCGGGAGCCGCAAGCCAGCTCCTTCCGCTGGTGTATGAGGAGCTTCGCCGCCTGGCCGCTCAGCGCTTGGTCCATGAGAAGCCGGGTCAGACGCTGGACGCGACGGCCCTGGTGCATGAGGCGTATATTCGGCTGGTCAAGGTGGAGCAACCCAAGCAATGGAACGGCCGGGGCCATTTCTTTGCCGCTGCGGCCCAGGCCATGCGCCGCATCATGGTCGAGCAGGCCCGTGCAAGAAAAGCCAGAGACGCGGCGGCGAACTGAAGCGGGTTGATCTGGCCGATGCGCCGGCGCCGAGCGCCGAAGATCGGCTCATCGACCTGGACGAAGCTCTCACCAAGCTCGCCGAGGAAGATGCGGTCGCTGCTCAGGTCGTCGCCTTGCGCCACTTCGCCGGCCTTGGCCATGAAGAAGTCGCCGCGGCCCTGAGGATCACGGTCTATCAGGCCAGACAGAAGTGGACGTACGCCCGTGCCTGGCTTTCGAACGCCCTCGACCCCGATTGATTTTTTTTTCTATTTTTCGACAGCCGCAAGTGAAAAAAACGCACTGTGGGTGAACTCTTTTTGGGAGGTCACATCATGTCCGTCGATGCGAAGCGAGTGCAGGCGATTTTCTTGGCAGCGGTTGAAGCGGAAAACGCGGATCAAAGAACCGCCATTCTCGATCGGGAGTGCGCTGGCGACGCCGAATTGCGCCGGCGCGTGGAGGCATTGCTCCAGGCACATCAGGTGCCGGCCAGCATCCTTGAACACCCGGCGGTGACCCCGATCGAGGCCGTTCCACTGCCATCGGATAACACGCTGGGGATGGACGATTCGATCAATCAGGCGGCCCGCCGGCAGGATCCCGCCGTGACCGCGGCCGGGCCTGGAGAAGACGGAAACGAGTCGGCGCTCGAATTCCTCCAGCCATCCACCAAGCCCGCATCGCTCGGCTGTCTGGGGCACTATGAGGTCCTGGAAATTCTAGGGCAGGGCGGTTTCGGCATTGTCGTGCGCGCCTTCGATGAAAAGCTGCAGCGCGTCGTGGCGATCAAGGTGATGTCGGCCCAGTTGGCGTCCTCCTCGCCGGCGCAAGCGCTTTCTGCGCGAAGCCCGCGCCTCCGCCAAGGTCCGCCATGAAAATGTCGTGCAAATCTATGCCGTCGAGGAGCAGCCGATCCCGTACCTGGTCATGGAGTATATCCCCGGTCGCACTTTGCAGAAGAAGCTCGACGACACCGGGCCGCTGGAACATCCCGAAATGCTGCGGCTGGCCGTACAGATTGCTCACGGCCTGGCGGCTGCCCACGCCCAGGGCCTGATTCATCGCGACATCAAGCCGAGCAACATTCTCCTTGATGAAGGGATCGAGCCGCGTGTCAAGATCACCGATTTCGGCCTGGCACGGGCGGCAGATGATGCGAGCCTGACGCAATCGGGCGTGGTCGCCGGCACGCCGATGTACATGGCCCCCGAGCAAGCGGAGGGCAAGACGCTCGACCAGCGGGCCGATCAATTCAGCTTGGGGAGCGTGTTCTACGTGATGCTGAGTGGCCGGCCGCCGTTTCGGGCCTCGGGAACGATGGCGGTGCTGAAGCGCGTCTGCGAGGACACGCCGCGGCCCATTCGAGAACTCATCCCCGAAGTTCCCGAATGGTTGTGCGACGTCATCGGCAAGCTGCAAGCCAAAAAGCCGGAGGAGAGGTTTCAGACGGCGGCGGAGGTCGGCGATCTTTTGAGCCAGCATCTCGCTCACGCGCAGCAACCGCATCTCGCGCCGTTGCCGCGTCCGGTGGAAGTGAGACGGCCGGCGGGTCGGCGGCGCTGGCAGCCAGCCGCGCTTGCCGCCGGAGTGGTTCTTGCCATCGTTGCCATCGTCGCCGCCGTCCCGGTGTATCGCTGGTTGCGTCCGCCGGAATTGCTGCCGCCCGATACAGGGAATCCGCTGTTTGCCCCAGCGCCGAAACGAACGGCGGAGGAGTTGGCGAAGATGCCCAGTGTGTTCGATGGCCGCAAGCGCGACGACATTCCGCGCGCCCTGTTGGCGCAGATCGGCGGCGGCGATCCCGACCTGGCGCCACCGGAATGCGTGGCACTATGGGGCGACGCGCGAAAATTCCCCCTGCCCGATGATGGAGCTCGGGGGTTCCTCTGCCGGAGCGACGATGGCAATCGGTTGGCGGTTCCCTGTGGCAATAGCGTGGTTCTTTACGATGCTCGGACAGGAGATCGCCTCCGAACGTTTGCCGGTAACACCAGCCGCGTATTTGCGGCGGCCTTCAGCCATGACGGGAAGCTCCTGGCATCCGGCGCGGGGGACGGCAAGGTTCTCGTGTGGGACATTCACACCGGTCAGGCCGTCACGACATGCACGGGTCACACCGGCACGGTGTTCGCCGTCGCTTTCAGCGCCGACAACAAGCGCCTCCTCACGGGCAGCGCCGATCAAAGCGGCCGAATGTGGGACGTCGAAAACGGCAAGGAAATCTTCGCTCTGCTGGGACACACGGGGGGTCTGCTCGATGTCGCATTCAGTCCGGACGGCAAGCGCCTGGCGACCGCGGGCATTGACGGAACCGCGCGGGTCTGGGAAGCCGACAAGGGCAAAGAATTGGAATGTCTCAAGGGACACACGCGGTATCTGCAGCGCGTGGCGTTCAGCCCCAACGGGACCCTGCTAGCCTCCGGGAGCGACAACGAGGCCGTTCTCTGGTCCACCGATACCTGGCAACCGCTGCACACGTTGCGAGCACCGGCTGGGTGGCTGGCGTTCGATTTGGACGGCCAAACCTTGCTCACCGCCAACCACGATACCGGCGGCGCCGTTCACAAGCTGATGCGCTGGAACACTGCCACCGGCAAGGAAGCCGCTTCGTTCCGCCTGCAAAGCCAGGGGCTCTACGGCCAGTACGCTCTCAGTCCGGACGGAAAGACCTTGTTTGCCACGCGGGACGTACCGGATGTCCCCTATGTGCGCAGCTATAACGCCGTTACGGGCGCTGAACTGTTGCCCAAGCAGCCGCACGATGGCCCCATCTATTGCGTGGCCGTCAGCCCCGACGGCAAGCTCCTGGCCTCCAGCGGCGCGGATCGCAACATCAAGCTCTGGGACCTGGCCGCATGGAAGGCCGGCGACGCGCTTCCCCCGGCCCGCACGCTCCCGGCAGAACACTCGGACATCGTTCGGGCCGTCGTCTTCAGTCCGAACGGAAAACTTCTGATGTCCGCGAGCAACGACCACACCGTCGTCGTGTGGGACGTGGAGCGCGGCGAGGTGTTCCGGACTTTGCCCGGCACGGGCATCAACATGTTTCGCCCGGCGTTCAGCCCGGACGGCCGATCCCTGGCGGTGGGCTATGATGACGGCAGTGTGCGGCTCTGGAATCTGACCGAAAACAAGGAGCCCGCGTTGGTCTGCAGGCATACGTCGGTGGTGCGGTGCATGGCCTTCAGCCCGGACGGCCAACGGCTGGCCTCGGGAAGCGAGGACCGAATGGTTTTCGTCACCGACCTGGCCACCGGAAGGCGTCTGCAAAAATTCCCTTTGCCGCACGGCGCCAACAATGTGGCGTTCGGTTTCGATGGCAAGACGTTGGCAGCGGTGGGTGATGTCTGGGGAGTCCAGCTCTGGGATGTCGCCACCTGGAAGCCAGAGACGCTGCCGGGCCACGTCACCAGCGTCCACGGCCTGGAGTTCAGCCCGATCGCGCCTCTACTGGCCACACGATCCACCGATGGCACCGTGCGATTCTGGGATCGAACGACCGACAACCCCCGCTCCCTATCGATCCAAGTGGGCCCGGCGGGCGGCGATGTCAATGCGTGCTTCACGCCGGAGGGCCGCTACCTCGTCACCGGCATTTCCAGCGGCGCCATCGTGATCCTCAAGGTTCCGCAGCCCCCGCCGCCTTATGAGCCCGGGCCACCGATCAAGCTGCCCGATCCGCTCGAACTCGCCAAGCGGCCCAGCGCCGCCGACAATCTCCAGCGCAAGGACATTCCAGTGGGCCTGTTCGTCAACTTCGGTTTGGGCAAGGTGGACGCCCCGCCCGAACTGGCGGCCATCCTGGCTCATGGCGACAAGGGGATCACAGGCGTCGCGATCAGCCCCAACGGCTCGATGCTGGCATCGGCGGGCGGGGATTGCCAATCAGCAATTATCTGGGACCTGGCCACGGGCAAACCGCTGCACAAATTGCCCACATCGGGACATGCTATCTTCGAAACCGCGTTCGTCCCGACCCGCGACAAGGGACCGAACACCCACCCTCGACTCGCCACCACCGGCGGCGCTAGCCGCACCGCCAAGCTATGGGACGTTCAGACCGGCAAGGAGTTACACACCTTGGGCGGCCACATTGGCAACGTCTACCGCTTGGCTGCGTCCCCTGATGGGCGCTGGCTGGCCACGGCCGATCAGGACGGCCTGATTCACGTGTGGGACCCGGCGACCGGTAAACACTTGCGCGCCTTGCGCCGGCTGCCCGGTGAATGGGGCGATCTCGCCGCCAGTCCTGATGGCCGAGTGCTTGCCACGGCCGACGCCGATGGGGTGGTGCGCCTTTGGGATCCTTTGAACGGCTGGCTGCTGGCAACGCTCGTCGGCCACCAAGGCTCCGCACGCGGCCTCGCATTCCGGCCCGACGGGCGCATGCTCGCCTCCTCCAGCAACAACGACCGCACCATCCGCTTGTGGGACCTGACGACCCTCAAGCAGGTCAAGAGCCTTGAGGGAACGCGTTCCATTGCCGTCAAGTTGGCGTGGAGGGGCGACGGCGGCTTGCTGGCGGCCGACGACAATGCGGACGGCAAGGTTCGACTTTGGGATCCTAGTGGAGATCCTTCGCGGCACCGAACCCTATCCCTGTTCCCCAACGTGCTGCAATCGCTGCATGGCATCGCGATGACGCCGGAGGGCAGATACCTGGCCAGCGCCAATGCGGACGGCACGATCTATATCCTGCGCCTGGCCGAACCCGGCGAGGTTTACCAGGTTCCGTCGGCACAGAGCGATCGGTAACCGTATGATGCCGTTGTGTTTCAGGGCAACGGCAATAGCGACGTGTTACCTGCGGGGATTTGAACGCACGGGTCAAACATTCACCACTGGCAGGTTCATATCAGGCCGCCGTGGCCTAGGAAATGGCGCGCGCGATTTGGCAACTTGGCAGCCTTCTCCCTTGATGACATGTCGGAACGCTGGATACTCTTGCTTGAATCAGGGTGACGGCACCGGCATAACAAAGAGGTGGTCAATGGCCAAACCGGCGGGCTGTGGCCCGGAACTCTACCAACGGCTTTTGGACCAGGGAGTAAGAGACTGCGAAAAATGCTTGAGCCAGGCCGGCGTGAAACTCTTGACCGGCGTGGAAGCGGAGATTTACTCCTTCCAGACCGCAAGCGGCGATCTTTACGCCTGGGATATCGCTGCGATCTTGACGTATTTGCGTCAAGCCCCGATTGAACCTCGCCTGTTGAGCCGAAGCGAGCTTGACGATCTGCACAACATGCAGCTTTGCCGAAATTACCTCGTCCCTGAGCATTTGGACCACGTCGATCCGAAGGAACCTGGTCTCGGCGTCATTGTGAATGGAAGCGCAATTCTGATCGATGGCACCCATCGGTGCACGAGAGCCTGGCGCGATCGCTTGCCGTTTGCGATTCGATTTCTACCAGCGGAAATTTCCGATCGATTTTTGCTGTGCAAGCCGCCGCAAACTCATGAGGACCTCGCCGAGATCAAGAAGGCACGCTCGCTATCTCTTTTGCAAACAAAAGAGCGCGGCAAATGACCTTGGAAATGTGGGTGCCATGCCGGCGAACACATCGGACCATTTCCACGAACCTGCTGCCGAAACGGCTGTGCTGTCGCGGTGTCCCGACGCGATGGCTATTCGCCCACTAAGCAATGGTTGGGAAATAACTTCCCGGTTCGTAGTACGGGCTTCAGCCCGTTTTCTGCCGAACACGGGCTGAAGCCCGCACTACAGAACAGCGTCTCGGGAAGTTATTGTTCGAGCGACGCTAAACATCGCTAGGCTCATGGGAACATCATTTCGCTTCGCTCCGCTCAAGGATATCCGCGCCGCGGGGCGCTCATCCAACAAGTGCTCGGCGAAGTAGTCCCACATTCGGTGGGTGAAATACGGCTGATACGTCCCGAAACCGTGCGCTTTGCCCGGGATGATCAGCATATCGAAACGCTTGTTGGCCTTGATGAGGGCGTCGGCGAGTCGGATGGTGCCGCCGGGATGGACATTGTTGTCCATGTCGCCGTGCACGAGCAGGAGCTTGCCCTTGAGGTTGGCGGCCAGTTCGGCGTTGGTAGGAACTTTGATCTCGAAGCGAGTCGCGGGCTTGCTCGTCTCGTCTTTCTTGCCTTCCTTTTTTTCGTCTTTCTTGGTTTCGTCCTTTTTCTCGCCGGCCTGCTCCTGATCGGCGTACGGCATCGCCTTGACTTTCTTTTTGGCCGGCGGCGGGGATTTCGCATCGTCCTTGGCGGTGATCGGCACTTCCTTCATGCCGTGGTAGCGTTCGGCCCAGGTGTTGTTGTAGATGTTGTTGTCGTGGTTGCCGGCCGAGGCGACGGCAACCTTAAAGAATTCGTTATAGGGGACGACGAGCATGGCCGCGGCTGACATGAAGCCGCCGCCGGAATGGCCGTAGATGCCGACGCGCTCGATGTCGATCCAGCCGTGCCGGGCCGCCAATTGCTCGATGGCGACCTTCTTGTCGGCCAGGCCATAATCGCGCAGATTCCAGTAACTGTGGTTCTGATATGGCTTGGAGCGCAACGGAGTGCCGCCGCGATTGCCGACCTGGACCACGATGAAGCCCAGCTGGGCGAGTTGCTGTTGCGGGCTGAACGCCTTGAATGAGTGCGGCGTCGATTCGGTCTGCGGGCCAGGATAGACATGAGCGATGATCGGATATTTCTTGGCCGGATCGAAGTCGAAAGGCTTGTAGATATTGCCGTACAGGTCAGTGATCCCATCGGCGGCCTTGACGGTGAACGTTTCCGGCATGTGCCAGCCGATTTCGGTGAGCTTGGAGATGTCGGCGTGCTCCAGGTCCATGAGTTTTTTGCCCTGACCGTCGCGCAGCACCGATTCGGGAATGCGGTCAATGCGCGAAAAGTTATCGACGACGAACTGCCGCGAAGGCGACAGGCGCGAATCATGATCGGCATTGCCCGGATCGAGGAGCGTGAGATTGCTGCCATCGAGCTGGACGCGGTAAAGATGGCTTTGATAGACATTCTCGCCAGCCTCGCGCACATTGCCCCGGAAATAGAGCAGACGGTGCTTCGTATCGACGGCAACAATCGTGCTGGCACGGAAGTCGCCGGCGGTGACGGCGTTCCTCAGCTTGCCGCCGCGCTCGTACAGATAGAAATGACCCCAGCCGGTGCGCTCCGACCACCAGATCATCTCATCGGTTTCATCGAGGTATTTCATCGGCTGGACGCTGATGCTGGAATTCTCGAAGCCCTCGCCGATCAGGCACGCCGATTGACCTTTGCCGAGATCGAAGGTGCAGAACTCGATGTTGCGAATCAGGCGGTCCATGCGCAAAAAGCGGAGCTTGTCGGAGGATTTGTCCCAGTGCAGATCGCTATAGGATTCGTCCTTCCATTTACGCTCGATCTTGACGAGCGCGCCTTTTTCGCGGTTGAACACCCACAACTCGTTCTTGCGGATGTTTTCCTCGCCCGGCATCGGATAGGGATATTTCATGAGCGTGGGGCGCGGCTCGGCCAGGGAGTTGATCAGGTACAAATCCTTCACCCCGCGCGAATCACGGCGGAAGACATGGAACGCCTTGGAGTCCTTGGCCCAGGTCACCGCGGCTCGGGTTTTTTTCTGCTTGTCGGTCTTGGCGTCTTTGCCTTCGGTTGACTTTTCTTGGTTTTCGTTGATCTGGTCCTTGTCGGTCTTGTCTTTGTTTTTTTCTTGGTCTTTCTTGAGGAGCTGCTGGCCGCCGAGGCCACCGGGGCCGCTCGCGAACGTATAATCCTCGATGCCGTCGTTGGTGAGTTGCTTGGCTTGATCTTCCTTGCCTGCCTCGGCGACATAAAGGTTGTGGTTCTTGACGAAGGCATACATGGATTTATCGGGGGAGAAGTTGCGATAATCGCCGAATCCGCCGCCGCCTTTACCGCCCCCCTTGCCGCCCTTTTTTTGTTGCGGATCATCCGCGTCCTGAAGGGAATGGAAGGCCCGCAACTCGTCTTCCAGGAGGAAGCGCTCGTCCTCGCTGACGATGTCGCCGTCGAACGATTCATCGCTTTTCTTGCCAACTCCCTTTTTCTGCTGGTCGAGAAGCTCCTTGAAGCGTTCTTCGCCGAGGATTTCCTTCATGCGTTGTTGCTGGTCGGGGCTCATGGCGCCGACGCCGCCAGGGACCGCTGAAGCCTTGCCGAGCTTGGCGAGCTTCTCGGCGCTGAGGTCGTATTCGAACTGCCAATCGTCGGCGACGAATTTGAACTTGGCGCCATCGTCGCTCAGTGCGCCGCGCGTAATCGGCAACTGCAGATGATCGAGCGGCTTGCGCACCTCCACTGATAATTGCCCCGCCAGCTTGACGCGATCAAAGAGCGCCTCCTTCTTCGCCTGGACCAGCTGCACCTTATACCATTGCTTCCCCTGGCTAGTGCGATATTCGTACCAGAAGGCATCGCTCTTGCCGATCCAGTGCGGCTCCACCGACGTGCTGTAAGTGAACTGCCTGAGAAACGCCTCGGAATATTTGTTCGCCTGCTTGTAGTTGGCGCCGCTGACGCGCGTTGTCGGCGTCGGCGGTTGGGCCTGGACCAGGCCAAGAGTCAGGCTCACCACCACGAGCAGAGCCGGGGCAAGTCGGGACAGCGCGAGTTCCAAGCTGAGACGGTTAACGAGCAAACGCATGGCAGATACCTCAAGAGGGTGCGCCGACAAAATAGTGGCAGCCTTGCCCAATCACTGGATTCTGCTGATTGTGCCAGGGTTTGCTGCGAAGTCAAGAATAATTCTGAGAGGGAATCAATCCGAAAATGATGCAATCACCTGCGAAGCTCAGCAACTCTCGATTCATCTTCCGGGAGCGAATAAAGGCGGGCGGCATTGGCGCGCGCTCAGCCTGCCGTGGCTATGCATTTTCCTGCCGCTTTTCGGGCGTTTGCTTTCCCAAAGCCGGACTGATTCCCTCATGCCTCGGGCCCATAATTCATTGGCGGACCCGAATAATAGTCATCCCGGGAAACGTCGAGCCAGATTAGATCGGGATCATCGTCGGCGATGGCTTGGGCTTCTGCAACGCTCAGCCCAATTCTGGGCCCGGTGATGGAATCGGGGTGCTTGTTAAGCGCCAAACCCTGCTTTTCCGCGTACTCGATTGCGGCGTCGCCTGTGAGCCGAATCTTGGCGTCAGCAGGCGATGAAGCAGCCTGACGCGGCGCGACCGGCGCGGGCACGGCGTCGCTTTCTTCCACATGCGGAGTCGATTCGGCAGGCCCTTCCGAACTCCGGAGCTGGGCGGGCGAACCGCCGATCGCACCGCCGGATGGTCCCGAATACGGCGGTCCTTTTTCCAAGGCGTCTTCTTCTTCCATCGGTTCGCTGGCGGGCGATCGGGTAGCATCGGATCGTCCGAAAGTTTCGCTCTCGCTGCCGACGTCGTCCGCGGCGTGGCGCGGGCCAGCGCCGGCGCCTGGCGGACCTCCCGCGGGCTCAAGCGGGCGATCCAACGCTTTACGCGTTGCACCCGGCGGCGCTTCATTGGAAGATTTCTTCTTGGCCAATTTCGGCTTGGCTGGTTGTTTTTTCATTTTGGCACCACCTCCGAGCGGACTCGAGGCGTTCACGCCCCGTACATGCGCAGCCTTTCAAGCAGATCCCGACGCCGAGCCCTATGCAGATCCTGATTGGCGTCAGTGGACTTCCCGTTGGCCAACGCGGGATTCAAGGAGCGATCCAGCAGGGCGATCAACTCCTGACGCTCCTCGTCGGTCAACTCCACAGCGATCGTTTCTTGGGGCATCTGCTCTCGCACGAAGGGTCTGATTTCCGCCGCCGGAATTGCCGGCGAAACGGCTCGGCCCCAAACGATGTAGTGAATGCAACCGAAAACAAGAAACATGACAGCGACAGTGACCAGCGTTATCAGGATCCCCCCGCTAACGATGTTGAGGAATACGAATACCATCGCGCCAAAAACACCGGCCAAAACGACGTCGGCGAATAGCAACCACGGCAGGAACGGAGTACGCATCGATTTCATGGCTGCCTCCCTGCCAAGCTCGCGCTTCGACTCAGCGACTCGGCGCCAGAGAGGCGATGTCCTCCCAAAACCTCCGAGGCGAGAGGAATTGTGCTCAGGACGCCAACCAGGAACAGCGTCCAGCCCACGGCGCGGCGTTGATCCGGCGTGAGGCAGTCCGCCAGCAACAGACCAACGCCAGCCCCCAGTGCCACGCGGGTTCCGGCCACCAGCGCTAGTTCCGGAACGGTGATTTTTGTTTCTCTCATGGTAGGTCTCCACAGTTCGTTCCCACGTTCCGCATTCGCCGGGATTGCGAAGGCCGCGACGTGGGTAGCGAGCCAACTTTTTTTCGTGCACCCTCTTCCTTTGCTCTGGTCCGTTTTTTTGTCCTGTCCGGCTGGAATTGAGCTTTTCCAGCGTCAGGGATGTCCCGTCCGCACGCGGGCCGCTTGCCTGGTTCGAGCTGCCTTGCGGTGCTTTCGCTCCGTTCTTTGGCTGTACGCCGATGGGCCTGCGTCTTGGCCTGCCTGGCGAGGGCGGCATGGGAGGCGCTCTCATGCCCTTCGCGCAGGAGAGCCTTTTTGATTGCCTTGGAACGTCGGGGGTTGGCTTTTTTGTGATGGCCGCTCTGGCCTTCCCGGTATGCGCGTTCAGCGCTGCGTCGCGTGCGCTCCGTTGTCTGGCCCTTCTTGGGTGGCGGAAGCTTGACGCCGGCGCGACGGGCTTTGGACAGGCCAATAGCGATGGCTTGCTTGGTCGAGCGAGCTCCGTGCTTGCCTTCGCGAATATGCTCCATTTCTTCGCGGATAAACTCGCCGGCTTGCGTCGTCGCCGCCTTCCCTTCGCGTTTCGCCCTGCGCGCCTTCTCCATTGTTTCCTTCTCCGGCATGATAAACCTCCCAACCTGAGCGATTTCATTAGGTGGTGCTGGGAACTTCACCTTTCGCGGAAACGCCGCCAAACCCAATCGGCCGCGCTTCCCGCCTTCAAAAACGTGCAACTACTGTACCGAATGGGTCGGCTCTCGAGATCTCGTACTCGCGACGCCCACCAATCTTGCAAGCGCGTGGTGGGCCTCGCGACCACGCTCGACCCACCCTACAGAAATCGAAGTCGACTGAGGTCTATTTGAGGCGGATCTTTTGTGCAAACACAAATCCGGATGCGTTCGGAAATCAATGTGCGTGTGCCAATGCTGCGATTGACTTTGCTTTGCCTCTGACCTAGGTTTTCACACGAACCGAATGAGATCACGGTTAACTAGAAGGGGATCGTCACGTGATCGCAGCGAGGTTTGTCGAACCAGTCACGACTTTCATAAACGTGATTAAATCCTGTGCCCCAAATTTGCGAGGTCATGGTGTTGAAAGCATCTCGTAGGCCGACCGTTGAAAGAGCGATTTGTCGAATCGAAATGCGGTCTGGACCACGTTACCCCATCATGCAACGGTGTTTTGTGCATACGGCGAAAGCTGACGCACCCGATGCTTGGCGTTGCGTCGCGTACAACATTTCCGCGGGGGGAATTGGCATCACGCTGCCGACCCAATTACCTGACGGAACCATATTATCCATCCATGCGCATGCTCTTTCTCGTGCCTGCCCACTTCAAGCACGCATTGTGCGCGCGAAACAGGTCGATTCCATCTGGTTCACGAACTGCGAACTGACCCGACGGCTGTCCGACGCCGAACTGCGAATCTGGTGCAGCGGGCCAAGCGATTGGCTCGATGACCACAAGTGACGGATCGGACCGCCTGGTTCGAGAATGAAGCGGCGAGCGAGGTCAGCGGACCACGCTCGCTTTTTCTGTTTGCTCGGCCCCATCACCTGGGTTTATCATCAAATCTGGGTGCCCAGGGGATTCGACAGCGATCCATCGTTGGCAGTGCCGCTGAGCGTGAGAGGGTTCTCGATCGTCACAAGGAGCGGCTGCGAGAGTTGGCTCTCGTTGCCGGCCGTGTCGATGGCGATCGCGGCAAAGGAGTAGGTCCCATAGGCCAGAGTGGTGCTGGTATAGTTGAAGGTCCAGGTTCCGTTTGAACCTACCGTCGTCGACCCGATGGGGACGCCGTTATTGAACACCTGAACGGTCGTGCCAGCGGTCGCTTGCCCCAGGATATTGATGTTCTGCAAATTGGTGGTGCTGTTGCTGCTGGCGCCGGTGCTCGAGGAAATGCCGGTGATAACCGGTGCCGTTGGAGCTTGGGTGTCGATGGTGACGACAAACGCCGAGGAAAGACTGCTGACGTTTCCAGCCAGGTCCGTCGCGGTGGCTGTGAAAGTGTACCTGCCGTCAGGCAAACTTTGGCTGTTGTATTGCCAGTTCCCATTGCTGTCAGCCGCGGTTGTTCCGACGAGCTGGCTGTTTTCGTACACCGATACGGTGCTGTTGGCCTCGGCGGTCCCCAGCAAGGTTGGGTCGTTTATGTTGGTTACGCCATCGGTCGAACTGGCGCCGGTGTCGGGCGTAATGCCTGAAATCACCGGTTTATTCGGCGCCACGGTATCGATGACTACCGTATAGGTCGTCGATGGACTGCTGCCGTCGCCCAACAAGCCCAGGAGCGGACCGACTTTAATGTAGTAAGTGTGTGCGCCGTCTGATAGTGCGTGATTCGTGTAGTCGAAGCTCCAGATGGTCCCCACAGCCACCGTCGACCCAATCAGCTGATCCGGCGCACCATTAACTCCTACTTGGTAGAGCCGAACCCCGTCCAGGAGAGGGGCCGTTCCGGAAAAGACGATTCGGTTGGCGTTTGTGACCCCGTCGCTGCTGCTGCTGCCATTGTCCGGGCTGATTCCCGTGATAAGGGGCGTCGAGCCGAGTAGCTGATCGGCGTTGTTTGGGTAATCCGCGACGCCGCCGCTGCCGCTGAGCGGGTTTCCATCGGCTCTCTGGGTATTCGGCGAAGCAGACACCGGCATTGTCCCGCCTCCGAATTTCAACGCAAGAGCGTAGGCGCCGGTGCTGAACGCGGTAGTATCCGCGCCTTGCACCTTGACGTAGAACTGCTCACCGGCGGTTACGCCAGTGACTGCCACGTCGAGGGTCGTACCGTACTGGTTGAGCCCGGAAGCGCTGCCCAGAACGGTCGTGCCGTTAGCGGCGTACACGGTCACTTTGGGTGACAGCAGGCTTAGACCCTGGCTCTGTACCTGCACGGTCAGCGAATTGCTCGTACCGCTCGGAGCCGCGAAAGTGTAGTAATCAACATCGGTGGTGGTCGTGATATCGAGATTGTTAACCAGGGCGGTGAGCGACGTCGGATTGATGAGGGAGCCGATGTTTGAGGCAGTGGCCACGGTGTTGTTGCCGGCGCCGGCGTCATAAGCGTCGGGAGTGCGGCCATGGTTGCTGCTGTAGATGTTCTGGATGCCGGCGATGTCATCAGCGGACAAGGCGGTCTTGACGCCCGTGTAAGTACCATACATGATCGCATTGGTTCCGGCGCTGCTCGAACCCAGGCCCAGAGCATGACCAATTTCATGCGCGGCCACGGTGAAAAGGTCGTAAGTCGAGCCGATGTTCCAGGTTTGGCCCGTATTGAGAGCGACGTCGCCAGCGATGGAATAGTTGTTGCTCTGCGGCGGATAGAAAGTGTTTCCGAGTTGCGAATTGCTGAACGCATACCCGCCGATGCGGATGTCGCCGAAGCCGGGGTCGCCTTGCTCGTAGCTGCCTGAACCGCTGGGGGCGCCGTTGTCGGGGACGACGACAAAGTTGATGTTGGTCTGCTGGGCCCACACCTGGGCTGCCCGCAGGATTTGCGCCTCCCAGACGGCCGGCGAGCCGAACCTGGCGTTCATGGTGCTGAACAGATTGCTGGTGATGGAGTGGCCGGCAGCGGAACTCATCTGCGTGCCGTCGGGCATGAAGCTGAGTGTGATGAGCTGGGGGTTCGGCCAGGCGTTGCCGCTGGCAGAGTACGGCATAACTCGTTCTTCAAGATTTTCGAAACCGAGCCGTGTCGGTGATTTCTGGTTCTGCTGCTTCTTGATGGATGTTTGGAAAATCGAACGGACCCAGGTCGCCCAACTCATGGTGCCTTCTCCTCAATTACGGTTTCGTGTCAGGGAGTCACTCATGATCCTGTGTAGACTTACGCAGTCAAGAGAACCCCTTCGGCGGCCTGGCAGCCGTGGCGACGATCGCCCGTCGCGGTAGGCCCATGGCTTTGCGTCGCCACCTTTCGGTGGGTTTGCCGTTTCGAGGAATGACTAACTAATCAAGGGGAGGGCTCGATTGCAATGCCCGCGGAAAGTTATCAGCGGTCCGTCAAAACTCTCGGGGGAGGCGGCACGTAGCCACGCAAAACTAGGTCGATAACTTCGCCAAGTCAAACGGTCGTGTCAAAAAAAGCGGTCGTAACGAGTTTTTTGTTTTTGCTGAAAAGGTGGCCTATGGTTGCGTAGCCCCTGGTCTCTACGGGCAGATCCCTGCTGCCTTGATCCGCGACTCGAGAAACTCATGAGCCGACAGACGACGCAAACGCGGAGGCGGGTTCGCAAGGGAGTGTGCCAAGCCAGGAGTCGATTTCGCCCGACAATTGAAGTGATCGAGGATCGCTGCCTGTTGAGCGCCCCGGCCTGGCCCGCGTGGCTGCCGATCGCGTCGCCGACCCTGTCGCAGAGTGCGACATTGGACGCGGCCCAAACGCTAAACTTGACCGGCGATCCGGGACATCTCTCCGATCTGCAAGCCGCCGACGCCCAGGGAATCATCGCGAATCAGCATGGCGCCGGAGGCGTAAACTGGTTCACCTTCACGCTCAACCAGGTAAGCCAGGTGCAACTGGCGACGTTCAACGTCGCCGGTGCAAGCAATCTCGATAGCGTCATTTCACTCTACGATACCGAAGCGCAGGATTACACGAATCCGCCGATCAACTACAATTATGACGCAGCTCCGTACGATCCATTGCAGCACCGCTTGATGGTGCAAATCGATAGTGAATCGTCAGGCTCGATCGATCGGCAACTGGCTGCTGGAACCTACTACGTCGCGGTGAGCGGGCACGGCGATCGCTTTTTCAATCCCTTCCTCGCGGACAGTGGTTACGCCGGCAGCACCGGCGCTTACGGCCTGCTCGTCACGGCGAGCCCGTTGTCCATCGCGCCGACGGACGGGCCGGTTGTTCTCGCGGTCGATTCAGGGCTGTCGAACGGGCCCGGATTGTTCCCCGGCACTTCGATCGTGTATAGTTCGCCGCTCGCCATTTATGTCGATCTGAGTAGTCCGATTGACCCGTCCAGCGTCTCGCTTCAGCAATCCCTGGATGATGGCTCAAGCGTTCAACTGACCTACAACCCAACGGGTCAGTTCGGCAACGGGAACGACAGCGCCGTTCTTCTGAACGGCTTTCACTATGCTCTCGACGCCATGGAGTTGCAGTTGCAGCCTGCCGCCCCGCTAGAGCCGGGTTTCTATCAACTGACCCTCGCAGGCAATTCCAGCACCGGCAACCAAGTGCTGATGGACCCGACTGACACCTACGATCTGGGCCAAAGCTCCGCCAATCCCACGGGCCAAGATTTCACGACCACGTTCCAGGTCGCCGGCAGCGAAGGCGGCGACGATACTGCCGCCACCGCTCAGAACCTGGGAAACATCACCAATGGCGGCATCGTCCAGGCCATCGGCGCCATCGGCGACGACCCGGCGTATAGCCCCTACTCGTCCTCTTTGAATTTGACCAACCCCGCCGCCCAGGTGAATTTGTACCATTTCCAGATCACCGGCCAGGGAAACCACGAATTCTCGGCGGAGGTCTTTGCCGGGCGAATCGGATCGACGCTCGGCGCCGCCATTAGTCTCTTCCGTCTTGATGCCAGCAACGCAGAAAGCCCGCTGCAACTGATCGCGTCCAATGACGGCAGCGGCAACCAGACCGTTTCCAGCACCGGCCAGTATCTGCCTCTCGCAACGGACCCCATTCTCGATGTCGGCCTGACCGCCGGCGATTACTACCTGGCCGTCTCCTCCTCGGGGAACATGCCCGACCTCAACGGCAACCCGCCCGGCTCCAACGGGATTTTCGATCCCAACATGACCGAGAGCGGAACCAACGGCATCTCGACCGGCCCTTACGTGCTCAACCTATTGGTTCAACCGGCCGCGCCGTCGCCGCACATCGTCGCCACAAGTATTCATGCCGGGGCCAGATTGACAGCCGCCCCCACGCAGGTGACGCTCACCTTCGATAGCACCGTGAATTTGCTCGCTCTCGCCAACCAGGCCGATTCCGGTTCCGCCACCTCGGAGCCTACGTTCTCGAGCGTGTTTGTCGTTGAGCCCAATGGGCAAAAAGTCTTTCCCGGATTTCTCTCCTACGACACCACAACCAATCAGGCCACCTTCCTGATGCTTGACCGTCTGCCGAACGGCGTCAATGAGTTACACCTTTCCGGCGCGAACGGGTTGACCGGCCTTGGCGGCAATCCCCTCGCTGGCAATGACCCGGACGGCGACTATGTCGTTTCCTTTACCGTCGCCGATCCGTCTGCCCCCGCCAATCCGCTAAATCGCCCGGAAGGATCGTCGCACGACCTTGGCGTTCTCTTCCCGACCGAGGTTCAGAACGGAGTAACCATAGCGGGTAACTTGGTTGCTTCCGCGTTCAGCGACAGCTACACGCTGCAGTTGACGGAATCGCAGGAATACCAATTCAGCCTGAACGGGCCTCCGCTGATCCCAGGCGGTCCGCCCACGAGTCTGCCCGAAGATATGCAGATTACGATGACGGACGCGAATGGTCTCCCCGTAATTCCCTTGGCAAACGGCATTTCGAATGTCCTGCTTGCCAACCTTACCCCCGGCACTTACACGATCCACATCAGTCGATCCGCAGGGGACACCACGGGCACGGTTCCCTATGAACTCCTCGTCACGATGTTGAACACGCATGACAATCCGCCTCCGCTCGCCATCGGTGCGGCGCCCGCATTGCAGATCCGTGCTCTTAGCGACACACCGCCAACCGGGACCGTTCCGCCGTCCGCTCCGGTCGTTTCCGCGCCGTCGTCCCCCAATACATCCAGTGGGGTAGCTGGGGCCGCGCTTGCGTCGCGCGCCGATTTGGCTGGCGGCGTGACGAATACCACAACCGGTCCATCGTTCGCGTTGGCGGCGCCGCTTCAGGTTCAGGGATTGAGCAACGGGCCAATCGTCGTTGCATTCGACGCGACGCGAGCCGTCGGTTCGGACACGATTTTCGCCGTCCTGATGTCATCGACCTCGACCATCGAGGTTGCCACCGGCGATGCATCAGCCACAACGGACCGCCTCGCCTCAGCCTGGAGTGATTGGCAGTGGATCGACTCCTTGTTGCGCGCGGCAGCGCCGACAAATTCCGCCCCGCGGCCCGATGCCGAGCAAACGATCGCTGCCCAGCATGGCCCCCGTCTGGCCCGACCGATACGCATGTTTCAAGTCGAACCGGCAGCCGAACTTCGTGGAGTGCCCGAAGTGACGGAGACTGCGACTTCTGCCGTCGCCGTGCAGGTCGAAGGAACCACAAGTTTGTCAGCGGGAAACGATGAGAGCAGCCCCGGCATGAATGAGACGAAGCGGAGCCCGCTCACCTTGGTCGCGGCCATTTTCAGCACGGCCATGGCCGCGCTTTTCGTATGGGGACGAAGCCATCGTGCTGCCGAACCGATTAGCTCCTTGAAGTCGCGCAAAACGCACGTTTTGGATCAGACGGTAAAACTTGCGAACTGATCGAGGGAATCGCACGATGAGTTCACGATCAAACCTTCAAGAGGACGCCGCGCAGACTACGCCAACGATTGTCGTGCCGGCGGGGCCGGCTGCGCGAAGCAGTGGCCCGCGCTTCGCCTTACCGGAGGTCGGCGACACGCTTTTCGGCTTTCGTTTGATCCACGAGTTGGGTCGGGGTTCCTTCGCCCGAGTTTTTCTGGCAGCGCAGGAGGACTTGGCCAGCCGGCCGGTCGTGCTCAAGATTTCCAACCTCGAAGGCGACGAGCCACAGACGATGGCGATGCTTCAACACACGCACATCGTTCCTATCCACTCCGTGCATGAAGACAAACAAGCCGGCTTGCGGGCCGTCTGCATGCCGTATTTCGGCGGGGCGAGCCTGTCGGCGGTCCTGAAGGAAGCCGGCGTGGGCAGTATCACCATTCGATCCGGATCGCAGTTGGTCCGGGCCCTTCAGGCCGTACAAGCACCCATTCCGGCAACCGAGGCCGGCGGCGCGCCACAGATGCTGGCCGGGGATCCCAAGGTGCTGACACTCCTCAGCGAATACCAATACCCGCAAGCAGCAGCGTGGATCGTGGCCCGGCTCGCGGAGGGTTTGCAGCATTCCCACAACCGGGGCGTGCTCCATCGTGACATCAAGCCTTCCAACGTCATCCTGGGCATGGACGGCCAACCGATGTTGCTGGATTTCAATCTCGCCCAGGTGACGCGCGGCGACAAGGTTCGCGTCGTTTTCGGCGGCACCATCAACTATATGGCCCCCGAGCACCTGCGTTCCATTGCGGCGCGTGACCACGCCCTGGCCCGGCAGGTCGATCATCGCGCCGACATCTATTCGCTAGGCATGGTCCTTTTCGAGATGCTCCTTGGCCGCAGCCCCTTTGCCGAAACCGCGACCTACACGCCGCTGCCGCGCCTGGTTGAGGCGATGGCCTGGGAGCGCGGCCTGGTCGACCCCGTCTCTAAGGAAATCGCTGCCCGACGCTCCCTGGAACCTGGAGAGCATCATCCGCATGTGCCTGGCGCCGCTTCCGGCCGATCGCTATCAACAGGCGGAACACCTGGCCGAGGATCTGCAACGGTTTCTCGATGACCGTCCGTTGCGGTACGCGGCGGAACTTAGCCTGCGTGAGCGCTGCCGAAAGTGGAGCCGCCGCCATCCGCGTGTCACTGCCGCGGGCACGGTCGGCGCACTTGCCGCCATGCTCTTGCTTACACTTGGAGGTGCCTTGATTGGCTCCCATCGACTGTTGGCTACGACCCAGTCGCACCTCAACGATACGCGGGAAACGCTTGGCCGCGCAGAGGCGCAGGAACGCAAACGCGCATTTCGGGCAGGAACGGTTCGGGCATTGTGCCTCGTGAATACGACCACGGATGGGAAAGACCAACTGAACTCGGGCCGCGCTGCCTGCGAGGAGACGCTTGGTCTGTACCAGATCTTGGCACGCGACGATTGGCAGCGGCAACCCGCCTGGCAGTATCTTGACGAAGCGGATCGTCAACAACTCGCCGAGGACGCGCGCGAACTCTTGCTGTTGTTGGCGTTCGCCAACGCGGAAATGTCACCGGGCGACAACGCATTCCGTCAGGCCCTGACGCTCCTTAATCGCTGCGAACACATAGTCGGACTGCCGCCGTCCCGGGCGCTTTGGGAGGACCGCGCTCGCTATTTCGATCGGCTCGGCAACGCCACGCAGGCGCGGGCGGCGAGAGGGAAGGCCGCTGAAATCAAGCCGGCGAGCGCCCGTGACCACTATCTGCTCGCCACGTCCCTTGAGCGGATGGGCCGACATGCCGACGCGATCTCCGAGCTCAACCAAGCACTCCGCTTGAAGCCCAACCATTACTGGTCCCTGGTGCAGCGCGGCATCTGCTACTGGAATCAAGGGGAACGCCTCCTTGCCGCGGGAGATTTTGGTCGGTGTGCCGGCATCGAACCGGATTTTGCCTTGGGGCATTACAACTTTGGCTGCGTCCTGGACCAAAGCGATAAACGGGAGGAAGCGATCGCAAGTTACACCGCAGCCCTGCGCTGCGATAAGGGCTTCGCATTGGCGTACTTGAATCGAGGAGTGTCGTTGCTCCATTCCAAGCAGTTCCAAGCTGCCCTGGATGATTGGGATCAGGCCTCTGCATTGGGACGCGACGATGCACTTCTTTACCTTGGGCGTGGCGCCGCTCTTGAGGCGCTTAATCAAATCAGGCAGGCGGATATTGCATTCGCGTTAGCCCTCGAAAGGCTTCCGACACTCCCGCACGACAAGCAGGTTTGGCTCCTGTCCGACTACGGTTTCGCCGTTTACAAACGACTGCCTGATGTCGCCGACCGGGCATTCGCGCGAGCACTGCGACATGAACCGCACGATCAGCGCCTTGTACGGAAAGGCCATGCTGCTTGTCGAACGGGGCAAGGAGGACGATGCAATCGCTTGGTTCGATGAGGCCCTGAAATGGCATCCATCCTTCATTGATGCCCGGCGTTCTCGAGCGGTTCTGCTGGCCCGAAAAGGTGAACTGAACATGGCACAAGAGGAAATCAATCTTTGCTTGCGCAGGAAGGTGCCACCGCAATCACGTTGTACAACGCCGCGTGCATCCTCGCACTCGCAGCGGCGCGGAGTTCACAAAATGACGTTCGCAAAGACCGGGAAGATCAGGCCATCGGCTTCCTGATGCAAGCCTTTCAACAGGGGTACGGACAATCCGGCGCAGCGACCGACCCCGACTTGCGCTCGCTACGGCGTCGCGCAGATTTTCAGGCAATGCTACTAAAGAAAAATGCGCCAGCGGAAAATCAAACGCCATAGCTCCCGAATTGATGGTATTAGAAACTCTTCATGTTCCGCGTCAGTCGAATCTGGAAGATTGCTCCGTTCGAGTTAGTCTAACCTGAACGGAGGTTTATCCATGAACAGCGAACGTCGTCATCTCAGCCCGCCAGAGAAAATCGCGGCACTCAAATCAGGAAGAACGTCCCAACGCTGGCGACCTAGCCCTTCAGCATCTGTCAACGGCATTCCCATTTTCGGACTTCAGCGGCTTCACGCCGACGATCTAAGTCAGCGAATGCCGAGCCTCGGCTCACGGAATCATGGCGGCGACGACGGCAGAATCTCCTCGTACTCTGACGTGTCTTCCGTGTCGTTGTAGCGGGCCGGCACGATCGACAGATCGTCGTTCATCTCGTCCCGCGCGAACGTCTTGCGGAACTTCGTGATGAACAAGCCTTCCGCCAGATGGCCGGCGAGTTGTTGCAGGTCCTTGACATCGCCGGCCGGCGCTTCGCGCACCAGGTAGCCGAACGGGCACTCCTTTTGCGATTTGGCCAGGCGGGCGCGGATGACCTTGCAGATCGCCTTGGCTCGTTCCTTGTCCTTGCCGTCGGCGAGGGTGAAGCCTTCGTCCGGATCGGGGACCTTTTCGCTATAGGGCGCCTTGCCGGTGATGATGCCGACGTCATCCTTCGACAGCTTGCGGGCCCATTCCATCGTTGTCGGCGTGTGGCCGTTCTTGTTCGGCGTAGCGCGCTGGCCGGCGACGAAGCGGTAATCGAGCGCCTGGGCCCGTTGCATCAACGCCGGGATGTGCGGGCCGAATTTCTTGAGCCATTCTTCGCCCTTGCCGGGCACGCCGCCGGAGCAGCCGAGCGCCCCTCGCAGCATCGGCGCCCAGGTGAATTGGTAGGTCATGTCGCCCGGCAGATCGGTCTTGAAGGGAGCTTGCACGTAGAACAGGGCCTCGGTCCGCTCGCGCACCGAAATCTGCGTGATCTTGAGCGGGTAGATCAATTTTTCGCTGGCAAACTTGAAGCGCGTCGGCGTGACTTCGCCGGCGAAGGTGCCGTCCTTGTTGCGCTTCATCTGCATGGTGTCGATCTTCATGACGGTGAAGAGCCATTTCTTTTGGATGTAGTGATTGAGCGTGGCTTCATCGCCGGAGTAGGAATACTTGTTGTCCTTGAGCCATTTGAAGAGATCGTCCGCTCGGCCCGCTTCGATGATCTTGTAATCGAGCGAACCGACGGTGCCGACTTCGAGAATCTTGATCGCGGGCTTGCGTTCTTCCTTTTTCTTGTCGTCTCCCAGAGCAAGATTGGCCGCCCGGGGCGCGGCTGGCCCAAAATACATTTTTGCATTCTCGAAGACTTGCGGATCGAGAATCGGCAGCAGCTTCGATTGGGCGAATTCGCGTTTGCGCATGATCGTGTAGATCGCCAGATGCTTGAAGAAATCGCGCGGCATCTCGTTCAATTTCGGCTGGCTCGGCGTCGGGATCACCATGCCGAAATCAAGCGCGTTCCCCTCGAACTTCGGCTGCACGGTGAACGTCTCCATTTTCTCGCTTGGGTCCCAGGTGATGAACACCTTTTGCGCCGGTTGCAGGATGTCGGCGTTCTTGGCCGAGAAGTAGCAGCCGCCGCGTCGGCGCCGGCTGCGCGAACCGAAAGCGTCAGGGCGGTCGCCCAAGCCAGGGTTCGAAGACATTGCCGCATGGCTGATTCCTCGTGAAAAGGTGGATAAGGCTCCTGATAGTATCCCCGATGGTGCAGCATGTCCAGAGATTTTTGCTCGCGATCGACGGCATCGGCGGCAGGATCCTTGCAATCGCTCCGACCAGGCATAAAATCTCGTCCAACCATGACGCAATTACTCGGTCCTTGGCGAGCGAAGTCATGAATGAAACAGTCGTATGCCCGAATTGCCGGCGTCTGCTGCAATTGTCCCCCGATGATATGGGGAAGATGGTGCAGTGCCCGAACTGCGAGACGATGTTCATCGCCGGCGCGGCGAACCCGCCGCCGCATGGGCCGTCGCCGGCAGCTTCCGATGCGGTCACGGCGACGCGGGCGCCAGCGCCGGTCCCCAGAGATGTTGATGACGTGCCACGATCTCGCCGTTCGCACCGGCTGGATACCCGCAAGCCGACGACAGGCCGAAAGCCGTGGCAAACCTTATTGATCATCGGCATTGCGATCACGGTGGGCGGCGGTTTCGTACTGTTGCCCGCCATTATCGCAATCATGGATGGAGGCAATCGCAGCCGCCCATGAACTCTGCGCGGCCATATTCAATGTCGTCCCGCCGCCGCCTCCCGTCGATGTGCCAGACCGAATGCTTACCCCCGAAGAGCAGCAAACGCATGCCAAGTTATTCTTTGACCACTTCAGTGCCGTTATTCGCAATTTGGCCGATTTGACCAGCGAAAAGGATTGCTTCGATACCAACCGGCTTCTCGATACGGCATTCGACGAGAAGCTCATCCCAGCAGCGCGGCAGAACGACCGCGCCCGCCTCCTGGGCGAATTCCGGGAAGGGGTCTTGCAGACAAGCCTTCTTCATCCGTGTGCGAACTGGTGGATGAATTACGAAATCAAATCCGTCAAGCAGTTCCGTGCTCGCGGTCTACATCGCCTTTACCCGGCACACCACCGGCGGCACGGACAACGTCATACGGCTCCGCTGGTGGCTCGCGCATCGTGACGGCCGGTGGCTGGTCACGGAGGTGGAGTGCTTCGACTACGGAGTTCGGCTGTCCATGCTGCTTGCGGGTGGCCTGCAACAGGCCGACCCAGCCGTGGCGCTCTACGCGACGCCGCCAACGCGGTGGTGGTCAAGGTCGATTTCAACGAATGCGACCGCATTCTCGGGGACCGGTGCGCGTGGACGCTCTGCCGCGGGCCGGCGCCGCCATACACCATCTCTTGACCGCTTCAATTCGGACTCGCCAGCGCCGTTTCGAGGAGACGCTAACCGCCTGCACCGCGGCTGAACATTTGGAACCCGATATGCCGGGGAATGATTATTCTATTGGCCATCACCTATAATTCGCTGCCGGTGCGTCGCCCCGAGCTTGCTCTCAAGCACGCGCGCGCCGCACATGGCTGGCTTGGCGACGATCCCGATCTTCGCTATGTGCTTGGCCTTTCCCTCGGCAACCAAAGCCGGTTTGCCGAGGCCGCCCCTTTGTATCGCAAGACGTCGCTGCTCGCCCGAATCACAAGGACGCCTTCCTCCATAAGCCTGCTTCGGTGCATCGTGCCCGGGGCCAAGAACGACGATAT
>CAVYFY010000011.1:0-235291 GCA_963767835.1 uncultured Planctomycetota bacterium | reverse complement strand
GGACAATCCCGCTGTTATTGCGCGCGTGCGCGTTTCGTTCGCTCGAAAAAGCGAACGAACGCAGGGAAGGTTAGAGAGGTGCAAAATGAGACCTGAAACACGAACGACTGACAGCCCCGCCACGCTCGTCGCAATCATCGTAGCCGCACGCAAGGTAGGTGACCGCGATCTGGAGCGAGAAATGCGCCAACGACTGGAAGAGCGACACAGCGTCAAGCTGGTATTTGTGCGGAGCCTGACATCGAAAAGCGAGGGAACCAATGAACTCTGACACGCTGCCCGACACCCTCGCAAGCTCTCCGGCGGCCGGGATTGAACCTGCCAGTAAACTGCACGCGCCCGAGGACGACGGCCCCCGCAACAAACCCACGCCCGAGGCCCGCGCCCTGACGCCGCCCGCCGTCGCCAAGAAGTATGCCGTCAATGTCCATCGCGTCCTCGCCTGGATTGCGAAAGGCGATCTTGCCGCAGTCAACGTCGGCGACGGTAGCCGCCCGCGCTGGCGCATCATGCCGGAGGCGCTGGCCGAATTCGAGCGCCGGCGCCGGCGCAACCGACGCCCGCGGCGACACGTCGACGCGGGAAAAAAGAAGCGAGTTACACCCGTTATTTCTGAGGAGTTGTCGACCCCGGTCGGCCCGGCCGGCGCCGAAGGCGGCGCGACGGAAGAAGGAAAGCAGCCGCAGGGCTTGTTAAGCTTTTTGACCGAAGGCTGTGGTGATCGATACCGCTCAGCTCAATGGGACATTCGAAGCCGCCATCGGCTATTCCAGCTCCATAGCAACCGGCGGTGGGAGACGCGGTTTAGTTCAACTGGATTTTATCCGTCGTGCTCCGCCATCACGCCAAAGCGCGTCAGTGAGCCTTTGCACGCGGAGCACAACGGATAAAATCCTTAACGTTAAATGCGGGGTGACATGATGACGTTCCAAAAAGGCAACAAACTCGGCAAGGGGCGCCCGCGTGTGGTGCCGGCTGGATCCGAGCCGTCCGCGCTGTTGGCGGCAATGCGCAAAGTATTCGGGCATACCAAGGACAAGGACGTCGGCGAGGAAGAGAAGAACTGCCGCCGGCTGCTCGAAGCAGACCCTGACCGCTTTTTTGATCGGCTGCAAAAGCTGGAAGACGGCTTTGTTGACCGGCTGCGAAAGCTGGAGCGCGACACATCGCCGCGCGACGGCGACGACAATCAGGAAGTGCCGATGGACGCGGGAACGCAGCGTTGCGTGGAGTTGGCGGAGAAGCTGCTGCTCGAAGCTAAGGACAAAGTTTCACGATGCCCAAATTGTGGCCACAGCATCTAGTCGCTTCGGGGAACCGAGTCGGTGCGGGGGGAAGCGATATGGCGGAATGGCCAGGCTTGGTTGAAATCTGTGTGCGTAACCTTGGCCGTCTTGCGCCAAGCGACATCGGTGATTGGTTGGCACGCCGCCCGATCGGGTGAGCGATGCTTGACCAAATGACAGTGATTTCTGATGTGATTTGCGAGACCCCTAATGGCGATATTGATGAAGTCGCTGCCGCCCACCTCAATGGTTGGTCGCCATCGCCGCCCAATCTGGTGTCGCGTCCTCCTTGCCATCGGATAGCGCTTGTCTGCGGGTGGCACGCCTATCATCGTCAAATCTGGCACCTTGCAAACTAATTAATGCCCGATTGGTCGCGGCCTTTCCATCTGCTTCAGCAATTCCCACGCCGAACCAACGCCCGGATTTCAATTTCGGCGTCCCAGGCCGCGCCGCAGGCACGTCGATGGCAGTCCGTGGCTTATTTGTCTCCGAACGGCCCGGAGGCTGTAATCGCGTCCCAGGCGTTCAAGCCATTATGGCGAGAAATTGATACAGGCAACGGCACCGGGTGTAGCTACACCCCCAAACGCGCATGAACGGACATTTCTAGGCATATTTACGTACGCGCCGAAACATGCGTTTCGCGAGGTAAATATCATGGTTTGCTTCACTTTTGCCGAATCGCCGGCTTGCTTTAGAAAACCGATGCTCTATCCGGCTGAGCTACGGGGGCAGGACGTGCGCAACCTCAGCAACACGTGTTGACAGGAAATTGCTGCCACCACGAATTGTACCCGCCGGCCGCGTTCCTGCCATCTCCAATCCGTCACCTCGTCACCTCGAAGCGAGACGCGCTCGCCGGGCGTTACCTTTGCCGTGGGGTTGTTGCATACAATGACGTTGGCAGGCTCATGATCTTGGTGCAACATGATTCGTCGTTGCGTTTTGACGCTGTTCCTGGCAGCCGCTTTTGCCGCCGACGCGCTTGGACAAGAGCCGGTCCGTGATGAGCCCGGCTGGGCGGAGCGCTTGCAAAATGTGCTGGCCAATCCCACACTGGTCTACGTGTTGCTGCTGGTGGGCATTTGCGGCGTGACGTTCGAGATCACGCATCCGGGCGGCTGGGCGCCGGGAATCGCCGGGCTCGTCTGCCTGATTTTCGCTTTCTTCGGGATGCGCGTGCTGCCGATCAATTACGTCGGTCTGGCACTTATCGTCGTGGGCTTCTTGATGGTGCTTCTGGAATTAAAGGTGCACAGCGCCGGCATCTTGACCGTGCTCGGCCTTGGTTCCCTGGTGGCCGGCTCGGCGTTCTTGGTTGAGCCGTCGCATGGCTTCGAGCGGGTCGCCTGGTGGGCGGTGGCGCCGGTGACCATTGCCGTCGCCCTGATCATGATGTTGCTGGTCCGCAACGTGATCCGCGCCCAGGCCGCCAAGGTTCAGACCGGCATGGACCGGTTGATCGGCACGCTGGCCGTCGTCAAGGGGAACATGGACGGCGAAGGTTTCGTCTATGTCTCCGGCGAGCTCTGGCGGGCTCGCTGTCGTCAGCGGCTGCAAGACGGCGAGAAAGTGCAGATTGAATCCTACGACGGCCTGACACTGAATGTCCGGCCCGCGCCTTAGCCACTTCATTTGCAGCAGGGGAACACCGCATGTTCGAAACCGCAATGGCCATCCTGGGCGTGTTTGTCTTGATCGCCCTTTATGTCTTGGCTTGCCTGCGCATCCTGAACGAATATGAGCGGGCAATCATCTTCCGGCTGGGTCGCGTCCTGCCGGTGCCGAAGGGGCCTGGTTTGTTCCTCTTGTATTGGCCGATCGACAGCATGGTGCGCGTCGATCTCGCATTGTGACGCGCGTGGTGGAGCCGCAGGACGTGATCACGCGCGACAACGTGTCCATCAAGGTCAACGCGGTGCTGTATTTTCGCGTCGTTGATCCGATGAAGTCGGTGCTGGAAGTGGAGAACTTCCTGCACGCGACATCGCAGGTGGCCCTCACCACCCTGCGCAGCACGGTCGGGCAGGCGGAACTCGATGAACTGCTTGCCGAGCGCGATCGGCTCAACCGCAAGCTGCAGGAAGTGATTGACGGGCACACCGAGCCGTGGGGCGTGAAGGTTTCGACGGTCGAGGTCAAGGACGTCGATCTGCCGGAGCGCATGCAGCGGGCGATGGCGCGGCAGGCCGAGGCGGAGCGCGAACGCCGCGCCAAGGTCATCAACGCCGAGGGGGAATTCCAGGCGGCCCAGAAACTGAAGGAGGCGGCGCACATCATGACGCCGTATCCGATGGCGTTGCAAATGCGTTTCTTGCAAGCGCTCGCGGAGGTGGCGACCGAGAACAACTCGACGATCGTCTTTCCCTTGCCGCTCGATTTGCTCACGCCGTTTCTGGCCAAGCGTGAGGGGGGGTCCGGTAACACGCAAAAAAGCAGTGAATAAGGAAGGCAGGAAAGCAGGAATTGGAGAATGGGACGCTCCTGATTTCCTGCCTTCCTTATGCGCTCATTTATCAAGGCTTGCGAGGCAAGGCCGGCACTGTCTGTAGACGGATGACGCCGCCGCTATCGGTGCGGCGGAATCGGCCGATGGCGGCGCGGATCACTGCCTTCTCGCCCGCTAAACCCACTTCCGCCTCGGCGCTGACGACGAAGACGTCGGCGGATTTCTTGACATCGATCTTGACCTTGCCGGCCGGTGCCAGGTCGGATCGCTCCTCGCTGAATTCCATTGGGCTATCCAGCAGGCGAGCGGCCGCGAGTTCCACGCCGGCGCGGGCGAGCCAATCGGCTTGCAATTGCCGTTCGCGCTGTCGCAGCAGGTTGCGCTGGGCGACGATCTGCATCGTCACGACGGTGAGCACGATGGCGAGCACTGCCATCACGATGAGGGCGGTGATCAGGGCGAATCCCTTGCGTTTGGTTGTCATGGGGTTTCTCCTGCCAGGGCGGCGGCAATCTCCACGGTTCGGCCCGACGCCGGCTTGCTCCCTTGCAAGGAGCGTAAACGTAGGCGCACCAGCTTGGAGCCGGTTTCGACGAATTCCACGCGCGTTTGTTTGCCGCCCACCGGCAGCGTGCGTTCGAGTTCCTCCTCGCCTTCGAAGGAGATCCGCGTGAGTGTGCCGTTGCGCCAGCGGTAGACGATATGGTGGTCCTTGCCTTGCTTCAGAATCAGCGTATCGGGCCCGCTCGCATAGCCGCGCCAGTCGGCGAGCGTCCTTTCCGAATGGGCGGCATCGGCGCGGAACTGATCGGCCAGGGCGTTGCGCTGGAGCATTTGGTCGAAGCTGGCGGCCTGCACGCGCTCCACGTCGAGCGTCTCGCGCAACAGGAGCGTCATGATCAGGCCAATCACTGCCAGCAGAACCATGACGCAGAGCATCTCGATCAGCGTGAATCCATGGCGTCTCGCAACGATCATGGCGTGCCTCCCGGTTTCTTATGCTCGCGCCGGCTCAGCAGTGTCGTCAACTGCACGCGCTTGGCCGGCTGCGGCGCGAATTGCCAGCTCACCTCCACCGTCACGCGCCGGCATTCGGTCTGCTTCGGCTCGGGCGCCACGGACACCGCCAGCTTGGCGTCCGGCAGGACGGCCTCCATGTCGGACGGGACTTGCTGTGCATCGGCCCAGGTTTTGTCGAGCTTCTCCCACGGCTCGGCCCGCGCCGCTTCCAGGACATTGGCCGCGACCTCCAAGGCCGCAGTATGTGCCGCCGTCCGCGCCCGCTCCTGCAAACCCCAGACGATCGCCTGCGCGACGATGATGCCCAGGATCATGAGCAGCGCCAGCGCGACCACGGCTTCCACCACCGTGAAGCCGTCGCGGCCGGCTCCCCTCGCCCCTGGACTCAGGGGAGAGGGGTAGGGGGTGAGGGGTGCTTGTATTTGTAGGGTGGGTCGAGCAACGCGAGGCCCACCGGCCCTCGCCATGGCATGGTGGCCCTCGCGTTGCTCGACCCACCCTACAGGTGATCGCGATGTCGAATTTTTCTTAGCCACCGCTCAAACCTCCAATGATCTCGGTCAGTGGTAAAAACAGCGACACCGCCACGAAGGCAATCAGCCCCGCGCAGCCGAAGATCAGCAGCGGAAACGCCACCGCCGCCGCGCGTTGGCTGTAGCGAGCGCTGCGGCGAATCAGCGTGTCGCCAAGCTCTTGCAAGGCCCAGGCGAGATTGCCCGACTTCTGGGCCGACGCGATCAAGCCCTGGGCCGGCGCGGTCGCCAGCTCATGCCGGGCCAGACTCTCGGCCAGCGGCTGTCCCTGCGTCAGATCGACGAGCAACCCCGCGACGCGCGTCTGCACCACCGCAGGCAACAGGGTCGATTCCAGCATCCGCTCCAGAATCTCGTTGAGCGGCTTGCCCGTCTCGAGCATGATGCCGAGCATTTGCAAGAATTCGCCGCGTGCTTTCATCCGATAGAACCAGTTCAGGAACGGCAGATGCCACCGCACCGTCGAGCTGAAAAGCCAGGCGTTCAGGAGTCCGAGCGTCAGCAGCACGAGCAACGCCGGCACAAAGGGATACTTGCTGCACCATTGGCTCACATCGATCAGGAGCTCGGTGAAGTAGGGCAGCTTCATCTTGAATTCCAGGAAGATCTTCTGGAACTTCGGGATGATAAAGATCATGATGAACATGACGTTGGACGCCATCGCGCCGAGGAGCCAAAGGGGATAAAGCAGCCGCGGGGCCAGTTCGATCCACATCGGCGTGGTGCGTCCTTCGGAGAGTCGCTTCATGGCGCCCGCCAGCTTGCCGCTGTACTGCCCCACGGTCGCCGCCAGTAGCGTTTCACGCGACGCGATGCCGGGCACCCGCGCCAGCGCCATGTCCAGCGGGACGCCGTGATCGAGTGCTGCCAGCAGCCGGCGCAAGCGGGCGTCAAAGCTCCGCGTCAGATGAATCCAGTAATAGCCCGGAAAGACGAAAAACAGCAGAATGGCGCGAAAAAGATGCTCGCGCGGCCGATCGTTCAAATAGGCGCTCAAGACCTGCTCGAGCGGCGCTTGCGTCGCCGCCGCCGTTTGCACCAGGAACAGAAATTCCTCCTGCCGGCAATGGCGATACTGGACGTAGGCGTACCATTCCCATAACCAGAGCAAAAAAAGGAAAACCAAGAGGAATTCGCCGAAAATGACGGCCAGCGATCCGCCCGTATTGGTCAGCATCATCATAAAGACGATGCCGACAAGGGGCATCACCACGAGCAACCAAATCTGGAAGAGCACCGCCTCAATGAAGACGATCTTGTACCAGGCTTTCATTTTTTCATCCCTCCGCCGCTGAGCCCGTCGAGAAGCTCGAAGAAGGGGGACATCAGTCCGAAAATGAAGAGCGCGCCGAGCGATCCGGCGAGAACGATAATCAAGAGCGGCGGCAGGACCGTGCGCAGCAGGGTCGCCCGCGCCTCGGCATCGCGGCGGTACATCTCTGCCACCTGCTTGAGCGCTTGCGGCAACGTGCCTTGCTTCTCGCCGAACCCCACCATCCAGACCACGAGGGCAGGCCAGAGCCGTTGCGTTTGCAGCGCCTGGCCAAGCGGCATCCCCTGGCTGATCTCGGCTTCCACGCGCCGGGCCGCCTCGGTCAGCAGCGGATCGCTCGACGATTCCGCGGCCAATCGCAATGCCTCAGGCAGTGGAATCTCTTGCTCGACAAGGATGCCCAGCAAATCGGTGAAGGCGGCGAGGCGAGCCGAGCGCAGCAGCGTGCCGACGATGGGGAGCAGATAGACCACGCTTGTCCACATCCGCCTTCCCGCGGGTGTTCGGTTGAACCATAGCCGTTCCGCGAGAACGGCGGCGGCGAATAGGATCAGCGGCACGACAACGACTTCAAACGGATGCCGGCCCATCCAGAGCACGCATTCCGAAATCCAGGGGAGCTTCATCTTGAACGATTCCAGCATCTCGACATAGGCAGGCAGGACGAAATTGCCGATGAAGACCAAAAGCACACTGCCCAGGACAAGCACGATCAGCGGGTAGAGCAGTGAGCTGACGACAATGGAGCGAAAATCGTTGAGGGAGCGGGCGTACAGCGTCAAGGTGCCGAGCATGTCGCCGATGCGGCCGCTGCGAATGGCTGCGGCCAGGAGAGATGCGTAATACGGCGGCACGCGCCCGCCTTGCCGCTCCAGCGCTTGCGGCAAGGTGAGGCCCGCCTTGAGATCCGCCGCCAACGTCGCGGTCACCTTTTGCAAGCGCCCGGACCCCATCTCGCGGGCCAGGGCGCTCAGACCCTGATCGAGCGGCAGCCCCGCCTTGGCCATGCCGGCGATTTCCTCGTTCAGCGTGATCAGATCCTCCGCCGACAGCGCTGCTGCCGAGCGCGGCAAGGGCCCGGCGCCTTCCCGGAATTCGCCGTCGGATTTGCCGGAATTGGGGCCCGTGGACATGGAGTCTCCGTCAATATGCGAAAAAAAGCGTAGCACCCTAAACAAACAAGGTTCGTGCGCCAAAGCCGGCCATTTGAATAATTCTTCGATTTTTTTCGATTTATTTTCGGGGTGCCTATTCAAAGCTCGCTTGGCAGTTTCGCGCACTGCATCCAGCGATTCGATGGATCACGTGGGCGAAACCGTCAAGCGAGCTTCACATTTGCACGCCGTGGCGACACGATCATACGGCGCCAAGCACGCGCGTAATCTCCTGCCGCGTCGTCAACCCCTGCTCCAGGGCGTGCTCCGCGGCGCTCCAAATCGTCGGCCGTCCTGACTGGGCGGCACATGCCTCCAAGGTTTGCGTATCGGCCCGCGCCAGCACCGCGTGCCGCAGCGCTTCGTCCAGCAGCACCAGCTCCGCCAATAGCATTCGGCCGTGATAGCCGGTTCCGAGGCATTGCTCACAACCGGCCGCCTCCCATTTAGCCCCCGGCGATTCGCCGGGGGCTAATTGCTTCCGACATGCCGGGCACAATCGGCGCAGCAGGCGCTGGTTGAGGATCCCCTTGACGCCGCTGGTCAAAAGATAGGTCTCGATGCCCATTTCGAGCAACCGGCTGATGACGCCGCACGCGCTGCCGGCGTGGAGCGTGCTGAGGACGAGATGGCCCGTCAAGGCGGCCTCGACGACGATGTGAGCGGTGTCGGCGTCGCGCACTTCGCCGACCATGATGATTTCCGGATCCTGGCGGAGCAGGCTGCGCAGCCCGCGCGCGAAATCGAATTCGGTGCCGGGGCGGGCCTGGGCCTGGCTGATGCCTTCGAGCACCTGTTCGACGGGATCCTCGATGGTGACGATGTGCCGGGTTCCCTGGCTTTCGCGGTGCAGATGGCGTAGACAGGCGTAGAGGGTGGTCGTCTTGCCGCTGCCGGACGGGCCGGTGAGGAAGATGGCGCCGGTGCGTTGCAGGAAAAGCCGGCGCAGTTCATCCTGGAGCGGCGCGGGGAGACCGACCTGATCGAGGTCGAGAATGCCTGCCCCGGCCCCGAACAGCCGCACCGCCGCCTTTTCGCCGTGGATGGTTGGAAAAGTGCTGACGCGCATATCGACGCCGAACTGCGCTTGGCCCTGGGCAAGCCGGCCCTCCTGCGGCACGTCCTGCCGATAGGTGAGCAGTTCCGCCATCACCTTGAGCCGGGCGACGACATTGGCCGATAGCTCGCGGCTCAGCACGGCCACCTTTTGCAAGACGCCGTCAAGCCGATAGCGGACTTCCAAAGAGGTGTGCGTCGGCTCGAAATGGACATCGCTGGCGGCAACGCGCACCGCCTCGGCCAAGATGAGGTCCACGAGCCGCCCGGTCCGCTCCAGTCCCTGACGATCCAACGCTTCAATCTTGGTTTGCAGGGTTTCAGCCACGGTCGTCTCCGGTTCGCGTCAGCGCCAACTCTTGACAGTATCCCCGCGGGCACAGCAGTTGTCCAGATCTTATTCCTTGGGCATCTCTGGATTGGCCACCTTGATGTGCACGGGCGGCCCCGTTACCGTCACGGATTTTCCCGCCGCCGTGAACCGAAGGCGCGCGGTGAGCGTGTAGTCGCCGGGCTCGGTGACATAGACGTATTCGAGATTATTGTGCGAGCCCGCAATCAGACGATCGATGTGGATGATGTGCCGCTGGCCCGGCTCCAGATGCAGCGATTGCGGACGGAGACAATCCGGGGTCGGCGCGTCGGGGGCTGCGATGCGAACGATGCCGTCTCCGGGCAAAGCCAGGTTCAGCTCGCGCAGGCTCACGTCCATTACACGGTCGCCGGTGTTGACGAGCGTCAGGTCCAGCGCGATTGCGGGGGGCAGGGGGAGCTTGCCAATTTGCTGAGCCGTGACCAGCTCGTCCCGGAATTCCTTGCCGCCGCGTGCAGTTCGCACGGGGACGGCCATTGCTTCGGCCATATTATGGCGGGGCGGTGCTGGAAGCTTGTCCGGCGTCGGTTCGCGGCGTGAAACCTGGAGCGCGAAGGTGGGCTCGGGGCCGTCACTGCGATTCGGAAGCCACCGCGCCAGTCCCACCGCAATCAGCAACATCGCGGCGGCGGCGAGAGCGCTGCGCAGGAACGGTCGGCTAAACCGGCGCGGCGGCCGGCCCTGCTGATCGATCCGCTGCCGCAAACGCTCGATGGCTTGCTCATTCCAGTGCAAATCGAGCAACCCGAGCAGCCGGCGGCTTTCCTCGTACTTGGCGGCGCATGCCGGGCAGATCCGCATATGGCTTTCGAGTGCGGCTCGGCTCGGCGGATCGCATTCGCCGGCAGCGAGCCAATCGAGCTGCTCTTGCACTTGATCGCAGGTCATGGTGTTCATGGTTTCGCTTCTTCCGCTTCGGCGGCCATCGCTTCCCGCAGCGCCTGGTACGTTCGCGCCAGCAGGCTCTTGACGGTCCCGACCGGCTGGCCCGTCTGGCCCGCGATTTCCTCGCACGTCTTGCCTTCACGGTGCTTCAATTGCAGCAGGCGGCGCGTTTCCTCGGGCAAGCTTCGCAGATGCCGATCGAGCTGAGCGGCCAACTTTTGCTGTTCTTCCAGCTCCTCCAGCAGTGCCTGGTCCGAGCGAGCGGCTCCTCGAACCGGCGGCTCATGGGGATCGAACAGGACCGGGCGTTTGCGGCGCAGCCATTTGCCGCAGCGGTTATGAGCGATGCCGAACAACCAGCTCGAAAAGTGCTGCGGCCCTCGCCCGGCCTTGAGCGCTTGCAATGCTTCGAGAAAAGTCTCCTGCACCAGGTCTTCGACCAGATCGGACCGGCCCACGCGTTTGAACACGAAGCCCGCGACCGGCCGGTAGTAGCGCAGCGTCAATTGCTGAAACGCCGCCATCGCCCCTTGCTGCGTCTGCTCGACCAGATCGGCATCGCTTTCAGCGGAATTCATGCGAGTCAGTGGTTAGTGGCTAGTGGTCAGTGGCTAGGACATATTACCCTAACGACAAACCACTAGCCACTAGCCACTAACCACTCGCCACTACTGCTGGACCCGGTAATTGTCGATCGCCCAGCGAATGGTCACGGACACGCTCATCTCGTGTTCGCCGGCCGCGATCGGCAGGCTCGCTTTGCCTTCGCGGACCAACTGGGCGTCGATGGGGAACATCTGGCCCTGGAACTGGTACGGATTGTCCGAGATGCCGAGCACGTCGCCGAGGCGGGCGTTGGGGCTGGCGCCGGTGACGTACAGAGTAGCGCGTTTGCGAGCTTCCGCGACGGCCTTGGTGCGGGCCTGATCCATCAATTCATCGCGCTTCGAGCAGCCGAAGCTCACGCTCATGTTGCGGTTGGCGCCGGCGTCCACCATGCGATCCAGCAAGGCGCCCATCTGGTCGAGCTTGCGAACCGTGACGACCAGATCGTAAGTCACCGTGTAGCCAAGAAATTTCGGGGCCTCGTCTTTCTTGTGCAGATAGCGCGGCTGCACGTTCAGGTTGGTCGTCTTGAAATCTTTCTCCTCCAGGCCGAGGTCCTTGAGAGCGGCAAAGATTTTCTTGACGACGGCTTCATTTTTCTGCCAGGCTTCGGCAGCGGTCACGCCATCGGAAGAAACGCCGACATGGATGTAGCCCATGTCCGGGACGTAGAACACCTTACCCTGGCCGGTGATGGTGATGCTGGGGGCCGGGTCGGTCGTTGCCGCGGCGGCAAACCCGGTGCAAGCGAGCAGAACGAGCGTGGTAATGGCCTTCTTCATGACAGACTTCCTTCCAGGCGGCGCTGCCGCCATGTATCGGGGGTTCGCAAGAACGAATCGCCGCGAGCGCGGCAACCCTTTTCGTTCCCACTTTGCCACAACCGCGTGTCATCATCGGATCGCATCGTCGTGGCAATAAGTGAGTACCGCGAAATGGAAGGCGGTTGCAGAAAAAGTCCGAAAAAGAGCGAAAAAGCGTTTCCGGAGCGGGCGGCGGCGTCCCAGTTTCGCCGCCGTTTGGCCATGGCGTAGGAGGATATATTCGCATGAGAGCGTGCGGCGGTGTGCCACGGAGGTTGGGATGATCGCTTTTTCTTGTCCGAAGTACGGCAAACAGCTCAAACCCAAGGCCGACTTCGCGGGCCGCAAGACGACGTGCCCTGGTTGGCAGGGGCGCTCACCGTGCCGGCGCCGGTGCAGTATTGGAAGCTATGGGATGCGAAGATGAAGGCGAATTGACGGCGGCGCCGGCGTCGCGCGTGCTAACCAACCTTCAGTCTAACACGGGCGGGCCGCCAAGGTGCTCTACAACCGCAAGACCGGCGAAATCACCACCACCGGCGTGAAGTCGATTGAGAACTGAAGCGGCGGCCGCTTGCGAGCCAAGCGCAAGGCGTCATGGCTGGGTTTGGGAAGCGTCCCAGATCTTCAGGGTTCCATCACGACTGGTACTGATGATCATCTTGCCGTCGGGGCTGAATGCGGCGCTAGTGACGGCGTCTGTATGTCCCCTGAGGGTAAGGATTTCCTCGCCGCGCTCCACATCCCACAGTTTGAGCGTCCTGTCCATGCTGCCCGTGACGAGTCTCTTGCCGTCGGGGCTGAAGTTCGCGGCCATGGCGAAACCTGTGTGTCCGATGAGGGTCTGGATTTCCTGGCCGCTTTCGGCGTGCCACACTTTTATTGTGTTTTCCCCGGAACTGCCGGTAAGGATTTTTTTGCCATCCGGGCTGAAAGTCACGCAGAAAACGCCCTTTCCTTTGGGGCTCTTGAGCGTGCGGATTTCGCGGCCGCGCTCTACGTCCCACAGCCTCGCCACATTATCTAGGCCTCCGGTGGCGATCCACTTGCCGTCCGGGCTGAAGGCCGCGCACAGGATGTCATCAACGTGCCCCTTCAGCCGCGAGACCGGCTGACCATTCTCCAGATCCCGGACGCATAATTCCCCGGGACCGGTTTCCAAAATGGTTAAGATTCTCTTGCTGTCCGTGCTGAAGGCCAGGACGTTAACCGGGTCTTTGCCTGCCCGGATTACTTCGCCGGTTTCCGCGTTCCAAACGATCAGTCGGGGATAAGCGACGTTGAGAGAACCGACGATCCTTTTGCCGTCCGGGCTGAAACGCAGATTTGCGACTTGCCGAAAATCTTCATTCCCGGCACTCATCTTAAGTGTCGCGCTTTCGAGGCCGGTCAGGGCATCCCTGACCTGGAACGGTTTATTCTCTCCGCCCCGGCTCAAAGCCTTCGTTCCGTCCCGGCTGAATGCGTCGCCTTTGACCGTCAGAGTTTCCTGGCTGAGCAACGGAAACCAAACCTTAACTGTATTGTCATGGCCGCCGCTGACGATCTTTTTTCCGTCCGGGCTGAAAGCCACGCTCAGGACGGCATCCAGGTGGCCTTTGAGAGTCAGGAGTTCCTTGCCGTCGTCCACGTCCCAAACCTTCACTAGAGTGTCCCAGCTGCCGCTGGCGATTTTTCGTCCATCTTGACTGAAATTCACGCATAGGACCTGGTTTGTGTGCCCCTTCAGAGTGAAAATTTCTTTGCCGTTGTCCGCGTTCCACAGCGTCAGGGAGTTGTCTCTATGTCCGCTGACGATTTTTTTGCCATCCGGGCTGAAGGCTACACTCGCGACGATATCATAGCGCAAGGCTTGGCCGGGACGGTTTCCGGCTTTTGCGAGGAAAGCTGTTTCCTTGCCTGTATCCGTATCCCACACCCTCAGGTCATAGTCCTGGTTGCTGACGACACGCTTGCCGTCCGGACTGAAAGCCAGGCAATTGATAGTGCTGGGGAAGCTGTCGTCGTCATGGATGAGGGTCCGGATCGGCCGGCCGCTCGCAGCGTCCCATAGCTTGAGCGTAGGGGCGACGATCACTCCCAAAGCGCCACCCGAATTACTGGAACTGCTGAGAATCATTGTGCCATCCGGACTGAAAGCCACGCATCCTACAAGGCTTGTATTTCCCCTGAGCGTCAAGATTTCCTTGCCGCTTTGCGTGTCGTATACTTTCAGCGTGCTGCCGCCAAAAAGGCGGATCGCTCGCTCGCTGAACGAGCTTGACCACTCGCTTATTCCAACGACCATTTTCTTTCCGTCTCCACTCAAGGCTGCGCAGGTTTGTCCGCTGTGCCCTTTGCTGGTGCGAATTTCTTTGCCGCTCTCGGCGTCCCACAATTTCAACTCCTGGTCCCAGGTGCGACTCAGTATCGTCTTGCCGTCGGAGCTGAAGGCAGCGTATCTGACGCCTTTTGTGTGCCCGTGGAGAGTTTGTTGATGCTTGTTGGTCAGTGTATAGAGGTAATCGTGCTCCCAACCGCGGAGTTCCTTGCGACAAGGATTGAGATTGCGGAAGGCCGAGGCCGCATTATTGGTTTCCCATTCGCGCAGTGCCGAGGCAATTTGCAGGGCATAAAGCCGCCAATTGGCATTTACCTCGCTCTCCTCGGCCTTTTTCTTCGCCAGGTCAGCCGATAATTTCTCAGATGCCGCCCGCTTGGTTTCTTGCTTAGCGAATTCTGTCGCGATGTCGGCCAGGTTCTTTTCGTCGTCGGCCTTTTTTTTCGCCGCCACCGCTTCTTTGCGGTCCTCGTCCGCCTGCTTGCGGTCGGCGTCTGCCTGTTTGCGGGCCTCTTCGGTTTCTGCCAGAGCCTGGACGGTCTGGTCAAAGGACCAGGCAAAGGCAGCGATGCCGACAACCGAGATCAGGACCACCGCCGCCGACAGTCCCGCGACCACAGGGCGACGGCGGACCCACTTGGAGATCTTCTCCGCAACGCCGGCCGGCCTCGCTAGGATCGGCTCCCCCGATTGCCAGCGCTGCAAATCCTCCGCCAGCATTTCCGCCGAGCCGTATCGCCGGTCCGCATCCTTTTGCAGGCACTTCAGGCAAATCGTCTCCAGATCGCGATCGATGCCAGGATTGAGCGAGCGTGGCCGCGGCGGTTCGTCGTTGGCGACCATCTGAAGCGTCGCCAGCACGTCGTCGCCGCGGAAGGGCGGACGACCGGTCAGCCATTCGTACAGAATCGCGCCGAGGCTGTAGACATCGACGGCGGTCGTCAGCACTTTTTCCGCGCGGGCTTGTTCCGGGGCCATGTAGCTGGGGGTGCCGACGATGGCGCCGGAGCGCGTCATGCCGCTCTCGCCCTCGCCGCCGACGCGTTTGGCCAGGCCGAAGTCGGCGACGTGCGGATCGCCATGTTCATCAAAGAGGATATTGCCCGGCTTCAAGTCGCGATGAAGAATGCCACGCTGATGGGCATGATGCACCGCGCGGGCGACCAGGATCATGACGCGGACTGTTTCCCTGACCCCTGACCCCTGATCCCTGACCCCTGGCCCAATCAGCTTCATGCTGAAATATTGCTGGCCATCGTGCTCGCCGATTTCGTAGATCGGCACGATGTTCGGATGATCGAGATTGGCGGCGGCCTCCGCTTCGGTGCGAAAACGCAGCACGTCGGCCGCGCTGGCCAAGGTCGCCTTGCAGGATCATCTTGAGCGCGACGGGCCGATTGAGCGAGACCTGCTTCGCCTTGAAGACGACGCCCATGCCGCCGCGGGCGATCTCCTCTTGCAGCTCGTAATCGCCGAAATACTTGACGCGTTGCGGTCCGGTTGTGGGAGCGGTGACCTCGTCGGCGCCGAGGGTGATCTCGCCGCCAAGTGCATGGCCGCGGTGCAGCGATGAGGCAAGCCGATCCATCTTTTCCTGATCCGCGAAGAACTCGCGCAGCTCCGAAGCGATTTCTGGATGCTGGCGCAAAATCTCCGCGCGATCGGGCGTCTGCCCCGCATCGACGGCTTGCAAATAGCTGTGCAAGATCGCCTGCACTTGTTGATCGCGTGATGATTCGCTCATGATGCGTTCCCTTCAGCCAATGTCTTTCGCAAGTTCTTGAGCCCACGATGCAAAAGGCCGGTGACGGCAGCCGTCGTGCAATCGAGCTGTGCGGCGATCTCGGCAAGCGAGCATTCCTGGAAATGCCGCAGCACCACGGCATCGCGCTGGGTATCGGGAAGCTGGGCCAGCGCGTCGGCCAGCTTCAAGGCGCATTCCTGCCGTTGCATTTTCTGGCTGGGCGAAGATTCCGCGGCCGCCAGCCAGCCTTCGAGCCGGGATGCGGAATCGTCCAGGTCGGCTTGCAGCGAGCGTTCCTTGCGCACGTCGCGCTTGGCGCGGGTCAGATCGCGGACGGCGTTGGCGAGATTGCGGGCGAGAATCTGCCGCAGCCATGCCGCCTGTGCCGCCGGGTCATTGCCGCGGCAGGATGCGATCGCCTGGTGCGCTTCGAGCATCGTCTGCTGGACGACATCGGAAGCATCGAGCTTGCCGCGCAGCTTGCGATCGAGCTTGAGCCTGGCGAGCAGCACGAGATAACTGCGGAAGCGTTCCAGGTCCACGTCGGTCTCCGTGTGGGTTTCCTACCATCTTAGGCACCATTCCGGCGCGGCCTCAGCGCTGAAAAAGAAAAAACTTTCGCCCCAGAAGTGCGGGCTTCAGCCCGTTTTCGGTCGAGCACGGGCTAAGCCGGATTATTCACCGCCGAGACCGCAGAGATCGCTGAGAAAATGCAAGTGCGGTGAACAAAGGAATTACGATAATCGCGGACGCCGAGGGCTGAGACCAACTTGCCGTTGGCTTTTTTGACACAATTCCGGCCCTCTTCTGTCTCTGCGTTCTTTGCGATCTCTGCGGTGAATAATCCGGGCTAAAGCCCCCACTACGGAATATCTTTTATTCAGACCGCATCGTTTGATTTCGCGTCCACGGCGTTAACCTTGGGACATGGCTGCGGTTGGCAATGCGAGGTGACTCATGCAATGGCGCTTTCACTGGACCGATGCCGATTTAACCCCGTGGCAGCAACGGCCATTTTCCGCCGGCGTGGAGTTGGGCCCGCGGCCCGGGGACAATCGCGACAACCACGAGCGTGTCGTCGCCTGGGAAGAACCTGGGCCGCCGCAAGCCGTCGCCCGCCGATTGGCCGATGCGGTCTTGCGGTTTGACATCTTCCCGGCGAATCTGGCAACCGGCGTGCTGGTGAGAACCCCCCTGCAAGTCGGCGATACCGTGGGCCTGCGGTATCACTTCGTGCCGGGCCTCGACTTGTTTTTCGCGGCCCGCGTGATCGATCGCTTCGAGCAAAGCGCGGACGGACAATGGCGCTGCGGGTTCACCTATCGCACGCTGCAAGGCCATCCGGAAGTCGGCGAGGAAACCTTCGTCGTCGAGAAAGACCTGACGACCGGCAAGATCATCGTGGCCCTGCGCTCCTGGTCGCGGCCCGGCATCTGGCTGGCGAGCCTGACCGATCCGATCACGCCGCGCGTTGCAATTGCGGGCCGGCCAGTCAGCGCTCGATCATCTCGAGCAAATCGCCAATCCGGGCGGGCCCATGCTGCCAATGACGCCGCCGTTGCTCGGGGGACGCAATCTACGCACACGCCTCTTGCGAAGCGAGGAACGATGGTAGAGCAATCGCTGCGGGCTGCGCTGTTGTTGCTGCACGCCCTGGCCGGCGCCGCCTGGTTCGGCTCGATCTTCTACAGCATCTTCGTGCTCTATCCCCGGCTGACACGCCATTTCGCCGACATCGCGCAGCGGGAGCGCTTCTTGCTGACGCTGAGCCATGGCGCCCGCTGGCACATGATCGCCGCGATGAGCCTGGTGGCGCTCAGCGGCGTCGGCTTATTGCTAGTGCAAGCCAGCGCGATGACGGGGCCACGCCTGATGCTGATCGGCATCAAGATCGCGTTGGCGCTGGCCAGCGCGATCCTGTTCTGGCGCGTATCGTGGCACTGGTGGCCGGCACGTTTGTTCGCCCTGGAAACGGAGTTGCCGGCCCTGCATCGCCGCTTCCGCATCGGTGCGGCGTGCATGCTGGTGCTCGTCGGATTGAATATGGCGGTTGGGGTGTTAGCGAAATAGGCCCCAAGCACGGGGTCGCTCGGCTGGAAGCGCAAGGTTCGGATTCTCAAGCATGAAATCCAAAAGCGTATGCCTCTCCGATACGCCGCCGGACGGGACCGCAGCGGGTGAAACTTCGCCAATTGGATTCCGCCAAGCGAGCGCGGCGTCTGAGAGAACCGTCGAGCCTGGATCGACGTGTGAGATCCACGGCGCGAACATGAACACAGGACTCTCGGCGATCAAACGGCGGCGTCGAGCATAGGCACTCGTGGTGGCGATGAGCTGTTGCTCGCTTTGGATACAAGATGTGAAAAGGGCCCACGATGGTTCATTCGATGGTTTGGGCGAATCTAGAATGGACCGCACATCGGCAGGATTCCCAGGCGAGGAGCAAAGGAATCCCAGCTGCAGGTCCATCATTGCCGCGTCGAAATCTCGAACGGCCGCCGTGCGATCAACTTTCGCCAGAGCGCGGGCCTGAATTGCATTATCACGATCCATTTCTTCGCGTTTGTCAAAGCACCCTGGAAATCGCTTCGGTTCGGGCCGCGCTGTGGGCACAATCTGGCCTAAACCATGAAGGCGAGCGAGCAGCATCAACCGGCGGCGCATCGCTTGTACCCGGGAGATTTCCTCGGCTTTCGTCGTGGACAGCGACATCCAATAAGCGAAGTTCTCAAACGCTTCGGGCGAGATCCCCGCAATGTTGGCCGGAGGTGCGTAGATGTAGCAGGTTTCCAACAGCTCCTGTGCGGTCGTGAACTCGTCGCTCGGCCCGCCGTCATCGAGAAGCGCGCCGTCTGGGTAATCAGGATCAAAATACCAAATCGCGGGGTCGAAAATGAAAGCTGGCGTGTGCCCATCCCATGTCGGCATCGCCGCGTCCTGTTTTCGGGTTACGATGCAACGCCGCTCCAACGCATCTGAATGGATTTGCGCCATCAGCGCATCTTCGCGACCGGGCATGTTAGGCCAAAATCTGATTTCCAGAGTGCCAACGTATGCCATAGGCGAGAATTGCCTATGGATTTCCTCATCGCTGATCCAGGTAAGGCCCTCTGCCCGGAGGACCGGCGGTGATCCCAAAAATACAATCGTCGCCAGCAGAATTGTTACGCCATTTGCCCGCATCGCCGGTTTCCTCCTCGGGGGAAAAGAAGAACCCAGTCCAAGCGGCGCTCGTAGCATTAACCGCGATTTCTCGCCAGTGCAATTCGTGAGAGAATCCATCTCGCGAAATGTGGGAATCCCGCTCCGCGCGGCATGAGATGAGGCCACACCTTGCTTTCGAAGCGTGGCCTCCTCTCGGCATTTATTTCGACATCGCACCATACGCGAAGGTTCGGCTTTCCCTCAATCATGTGGATGAAATCGTAGGGTGGGTCGAACAACGCGAGGCCCACCGAGGTTTTTGCCGCTCCTGTCCAGATTACGAATCTGGGAAGGCCAGGCCAGAAAGCCTGGCCCCACGTCTGAGTTTCGTAGCAAAGCCGGCGCGCGATCCACGGCAGGAATGAGGCCACACTTCGCGATCGAAGCATGGCCTCATCCTCCAGTCGGCATTTATTGGGGCGTTTTCTTTTCCGCATCCAGGCGGCGGCGCAGCTCGTTCAGCTCGGCGTTCAGCCGTTCGATCTGGCGGGCGATAGCTTCCAAGTCGGGCGCGGCATGGCCGGACGCTGGCTTGGCGACGGGCGGCTCATGGCCTTTCTTCATTTCCTTCATTTGCCCCGACTTGATCATAAGGTCGATCGCTTTTTGCAAATTTACCGCCTTCACGTCATCCGGTTTCACATGCGGAGTGCCCCCCGGTGCAGAGCCTTGCAATTGCAGCACCTTGCCGTCGTGCACCATGATCACGATCACCTTGTCCCCCGCCACCGATTTGGCGATGGCGTGCGGCCCCATCGGTGCAATCGGTGCAAGAGGCAACGTGACTCGGCCATATTCGGGCATGGCGCCGAGCGCGGCGCGGACCTGAGCGCCGGAGCCGGGCTTGATCGCTTCGGCTTGCCGAACCAATTCTTCAATGCGCGGATCAGATTTCCACGTGGCCTGAACTTGAACGGGGCGGGCATCGGGGTCGTGGAGTTTCAGCTTCATCAGCACATCGTGCGGGGCCTGGTCGCCCGTTTCGAACTTGCCCATCACCTTCCCGCTCTTGGCGTCGATGAGGATCAAGATTTTGCCGTCGCTCTGCGCGAGGATGGCGCCGTCCGGGGTGACCAGGGCCTTCGGATTCCCATCGTGACCAGGGGCCTTTCCGATAATGACCTGCGCGGGCGGAAAATGACTGTGACCCTGGTCGGGCACCGCCTGGGCGTGGGCTTTCTTGAGCGCGCCGGCCAGCAATTCCTGGAGATCGACATCGCCAAGGTCGATGTCCTTGCCATCGACCACGATCTTGATTTGAATTTTCTTTTGCGGAGGCGGCGCCTGACTGAAGGCGGTCGCCGCCGTGATCGACATGCAGACCGCCGCCAGGACGCTGGCGCCGAGGAGCTTGCCGCCGAACGAAAGTTTGGTCATGGAACGTTTCTCCTTTTCGAGCAATCGGGTCACGCGTTCTTCCAGCCCACCGCGGGCGGAATCAAGAAGTCCGAGGGCGCCGGACAGGTTCGCAGATGAACGAGCCGCTCCGCCGTGTCCACGAGGAGTTGGGCGTAAGCGATGCGGTCGCAGGGGCCTTCGAGGGCGTAATCGTCGCAGATGGTTTCGCGCAGATCGTTGAGCCGGCGCGCCAAGAGATGCACAAGCGGGCACCACCAAAAAGTAAGGACGGCGATGCGCTGGGCCAGCACCGCCCACGGATCGCGCCGGGCGATATGGGCCGCTTCGTGCAGCAGAACTGCTTCCCAATGCGGCTGGGTCCAGGACGCCGGCGCCGTTTCGGGGACCACGATCGTCGGCCGCCATATCCCGATCACCATCGGCATCGGCGCGACGGGCGATCGGCACACGCGCGGAAAGGTTCGCAAGCCGACCTTGTCAGCGAGCGCTTGCCGGCGTTCGTCGGTCCACCAGTCGGAATCCCAGTCGCCGTTCGCAAGGATTCGCCGTTGCTTCCACAAGCCACGGACAAGCCTGAATAAGCCGATGGCCGCTCCGAGAATCCAGACGCCCATAACGAGCATGCCGAGCCAATCGGTCCACGGCCAGGCGTCATCGCCTGGTACGGCCGGCGGCGGCGTTGGCTCAGACAGAGCGAGAAAATTGGTCAGATTCTCCGCTGGAATCCGCAGCGTCTCTTCGCGGACCGAGGTGAACGCACTCTGCAGCGCGAAACCAACGCCGACGAGGGCCGGCGAGACGAGCAGGCCGATGATGCCGCCAAACAGGACGCCGTAGCGCAGGGGCGCCGAGCGGCGCCGAAGCACACGGGCAGCCAGGAGAGCCAAGGCGCTGGCAGCGCCGCCGCTGATGGCCACGAGGAGGGCAAAGGCTTGCGCTTCGGCGGGCACGGACAGGGATTCCCAGAGGTTCATGACTTCTCCTCGTCTTGTCGCCGCCGCGCTTGCTCGAGGAGCTTGCGCAGGCGGCCAATGTCTTGCTTCGTGAGCGCGCACCCATCGTTGCCGAGCAACGCCGACACGAGTTCAACGGTGGAGCCGTCAAAGAAATCGGAGACGAACCCGGCGACGAGTTGCTGCGAGGCGTTTTCCTTGGAGAGCGTCGCGCAAAAGCGCGTCGGGCCATCTGCCGGCACGCGCGCGACCCAGCCGCGCTTTTCTAGGCGATCGACCTGATTGAGCACGGTCGTCCGCCCGATGGAGCGCGCCTCGGCAATCGCCTGCCAAATGTCGGCCACGGTGACGCCAGCGTCTTCCGAGGCCCATACGACGGCCATGATCTCGTACTGCGCAGCGGTCAGACTTCCCTTCGGAGTCGGCATCGCCTTCGTCCTTTCTCCATAATAGACGACATATGTCGTCAGATAGTTTACGCGGTGACGACAATTGTTGTCAAGACCGAATTAAGATAAGCTCCATATTTCGTTGAGCCGGCGAGGTTGCTCGGCGGCTCATCAATGGAAGTGACCTATCCTCGCGCGATGTGAAACGCCAGGTCCGGCGTCTTGTTGCGGTGAATTGCCGCGGCGATGATCCCGCGCAATTTGGCGCGGGCATCGTCAAGCGCGGCCAAAATCTCGGAGGGCTCGAACAATCCGGGGCCTTGATGCGAAAACGTCACCAGCAGCCGGCTCGAATCCGGGGCGGGCTGCACCGATTGCACCGTCAGATCGCGCAGCACCTCCCCTTCCAGGGCAACGCTCAAGGCGTGCTCGACTTGCCGGCATAGCTGCAATGCCTTGCGGTTGCCTACGCGCCCCGGCGTTCCCCTCGGAAGATAACGCGGATCGATGCCGTCCTCTGACGCCGGTTCAGCACAGAGATCGGCGGGCGGTTTGCGTGAAAATCGACGTTTGGCCATCAAGCACTCAATCCATCGGTTGGCGCGAAGTCATCCTGGGCGAAAGGACACGCCAACCCGAAGCGCGGTTCGCGCGCATCACTTCTTGGGCATACACTCCGCCATCTTCTTCATCGCCTCCGGCATGCGCCGCTTCATCTCTTCCGGCGACACGTCCTCGATGTGCGTCGCGATCGACCAGGAATGCCCGAACGGATCGAGCACCTTGCCGAAGCGATCGCCCCAGAACATGTCCATCATCGGCATCTCGGCCTTGCCGCCGGCGGCGACGGCCTGATTGAACACCGCGTCGGCGTTCGGCACGTAGAGATGAATCGCGACGGTCGAGCCGCCCAGCTTTTCCGGCGACCCCATCGTGGAGCCGGGGAATTCGTCGGCCAGGAAGATGACCGAATCGCCGATCTTGAGCTCCGCGTGCATGACGCCCTTGCCTTCGGGGCCGGGCATCACCGAGACCACGCTGGCGCCGAACGCCTTCTTGTAGAACTCGATCGCCTTGCCGGCGCCGCGAATGACCAGGTGCGGAATCACGGTGTGAAATCCAGAGGGAACGGGGGAAACGGCCATGACATTGCTCCTTGGAAAGAAATGGTTGGGCAACGAAAATGATATGACAACGGGCCGCGGCGGGGAAAGCGGGTCGGGCGTTTTTTTACCAAATTTTCACCGAGCGTCCTGGCCGGTGCGGGCATCAGGGCTTGACGTGGACCACGAACTGCGCGAGGCCCAAGGGATCGACCGTGCGCTCGACGCGAAACGAGTGCCCGAGAATCTCGGAACGCACCCAACCGTCCTGAAGTGGAGTCGCTTGATAGCCTTCTGCCGTGTGCCGAAGAATGTCAAAGGTGACCACATCGCGGCGGGCATCGACGAGCCAATACTCCGGTATCTGGGCTTTCCAGTAGGAATCGCGGAGCGCGACCAGGTCCTTAGTTACGGAACCATCGCTGACGATTTCCAGCACGCAGTCCGGCGTGCCTTCGAGCTGCGTGAAGCCGGCGTTCTTGCCGGCGACGAGCCGCAGCCGTCCCGATTGCATCGTTGGCCAAAGATAGAAGAGGCCGTCCGGCTCCGTCGATAGATTGGCCGATTCATTGACGAGCAACATGCGATCGGGTACGAAGCATCCTAGCGGTTGTTGCATCAAGAGCATTCCGAATGCGGTGTTGAAAGCCTGCTTCACCCGATTGTGGCTCAGGAATTCTTCCATGTTCGCGTCCACAAAAATGGTTCCGTTGACATAGGAAATCCAGCCATTCTGCGGATATTCGTCGGATTGCGTCCAGCGGCGGTACATTTCGAGGTTGTCAATCCAACCAGGAATGGCAATTCGATTCGCAACGAAGACATCGGCGCGCGCCACTGCTGCGGGGGCGCCCGGCATGTCGGCGGCAGCAGACGGCAACGGCGATGTGACGGTACTCATGGCGGGATTGCTCTCCTCAGGCAAAACAGATCATTCTATCATACCCATGTCGGCCCGCTCAATCCATGCTCCGCCCAGCAATCGGTCGCCATCGTAGAACACCACCGCTTGCCCCGGCGTGATCGCGCTTTGCGGCTCGCTGAAATCGACGCGCACCGCCCCCTCACCCCGGGCCCCACTCCCGGGGGAGAGGGGGGATCGAGCAACGGTGTCACTGTGGCGATGGCGGGATCATGCCGATAACGGATTTTGGCCGAGCACGCCAGCGGACCGGTCGGCGGTTCGATCAGCCAGTTGACGCGCTCGGCGAGCAAGGTGGACGCAAGCAATTCCTCGCGCTCGCCGATGACGACATCGCGCGTTTCCGGAACGATTTCAAGGACGTAGCGGCGGGCGGCCGAGCCGAAGCCGAAGCCCTTGCGCTGGCCGATGGTGAATTTCTCGATGCCGTCGTGTTCCGCCAGCACATTCCCCTCGCGATCCACAATATGGCCCGCCGTCGCCAATTCGGGATGGCGCTCCTTGATGAAGGCGGCATGATCGTTGTTCGGCACAAAGCAGATTTCCACGCTGTCGGGCTTCTCGGCGACGTTCAAGCCCGCCTCGCGCGCGATCGCCCGCACCTCGTCCTTGCGATAGCCGCCGATGGGAAAGAGCAGATGGGGCAACACGTTCTTGCGCAGGCCGAAGAGGACGTACGACTGATCCTTGTTCGGGTCGGCGCCGCGGTGCACCTGGCCGGCGATCATTTGCACGTAATGGCCAGTGGCGATGAAGTCGGCGTCGAGCTGTTTGCCGTAGGACCAGAGCTTGCCGAACTTGAGCCAGGTGTTGCAGACAACGCACGGATTGGGCGTTCGGCCCTTGGTATACTCCTCGACGAAGTAATCCATGATGCGCGTGAAATCGTCTTCGAAATCGAGCGCATAGAACGGCATGTCGAGCCGATCGGCGACGCGGCGGGCATCGCCGGCGTCAATGGCGCTGCAGCAGCCTTTTTTGCGGTCAAGCCCAGGGACGGCCGTCCCTGGGCTTTCGTGGACCCCGGTGCGCATGAAGAGGCCGACAACATCGTAGCCCTGCTTCTTGAGCAGGTAGGCCGCGACGGAGCTATCGACACCGCCGCTCATGGCCAGGACGACACGCACCGGCATGGTGATTCCTCGTGGATGATGGCGTTGGGTTAATATACCAAAGGGACTGGCTGCGAACCTGGCGGGTTCGGGGTGCGATGCGAACGCTAAACGAGGACAGGCGCGCTATTCGCCTTTTTTATCGGGTTCTTTATCTTTGTCTTTCTCCTTCTCTTTTTCCTTTTCTTTGCCGTCCTTGGGCTGCGGACCTTTTTCCTTTTGCGGAGCGCCCGGCAGCGTTGAAACGAATTTCGACACCTTGGGCGGCTCGGTTTCGGGGTAGAGGAAATACCAATCGTAGAACAGAAAGCCCGCGCCGATCGCCAGGGCCAGGAACGATACCGCCAGCATGCCGGTCCAGGCGTCGTTGGCCGCGATCGAGCCGTCGGACGTTTCCGGTTTGGCTTCTTCTTCGACGTCTTTCTTCTTCTTCGCCATGATTCACGTTCCCCAAATCACTTGAGCAGCTTGCTTGTGACGAGATCGCCTTCCTGGAGCTTGGCCCGGAACTGGACGTTGCCGGTCGGCACGAGGCGTGCGACCGAATTGTGCTGGTGGGCATCAATGATGCGGACCATGCCGAGATATTTTGCTTCCGGTTGGGTGCGATAGACGTCGAGGGTGTTCCCCTTGGCGATGCCGTGATCGGTGCCGAGCGAGAGGACGACGAGATCGCCGCCGTCCACTTTTTCGATCTTGCCGTTGACAACGACGGCGGGCGGATTGGGGCTATTAGGATTGCGCACCCCGCCGCCGCCGGCGACATCGCCGCCAACGCCGGCCTCCATTTTGCGAACAGCGAGGGTAAGGCCGCGCACCTGTTCGAGCAAATTTTCGTTCTGGAATTGCCGAGTCTTCGCCAGGGCTTCGAATTGGACGGCTTCATTGCGATAGCGATTGATGTCGGCCCCCAAGCGGACGATGGCGGTTTCGCGCTCCTTGATGACGCCAGTCAGATGAGCGATTTCATTGACGTGCCGTTTCTGCGTTTGCAGCAATTGCTCGTTGGTGGTGGTGGCGTTGCTGAGCTTGCTTTGCAGGTCCTTTTTCTCCTCCGTGAGCAGATCGAGTTGCACCTGCATTCGCGTTTCGAGATCCTTGTTCTCCCGACTAAGCTCTTCGATCTTCGCCTTGGCGTCCTGATAATCGCGGCCGACGCTGGTCATGGCGTTCTTATTGACATCGCCGACTTTGACCGCGGTTTCGGTTTGGTTTTTCAGCGCAAAGTAGGCCTCGCGCCACTGGTTGTGCGTGGCGAAATCCACGACCAGCAGCACGCCGACGATAATGGCAAAAAGGAAGTTCAAGATGACGAGGATCTTGCCGATCGTGTTCATGATCCGTCCCCCAAAGCCGAGCGGTTCAACGCGAGAGAGGCATCCCGCGAGTCCCCGAACCGCGCGGCGCCGCGCGCCGCATCTCGGTCTATAAAATCTCCCCGAAGATGAAGGTCGGGCTTATGCCTACTCGATGGAACCTTGTCAAGCCGACATGCGACGCACTGTCATTATCACCGGCCGCGGCGCGAGAAGCTAGAGAAAATGGGCGGGGGATGGGAAAAATCATCCGGCTTGCGTTTAGGCGAGCGGCGAGACTTTCCTCCCCTCTCCCTCCGGGAGAGGGGCCGGGGGTGAGGGGCTTTGACAATCGTTTTCAAGGTTCTGCCCTCACCCCCAACCCCTCTCCCGGAGAGAGAGGGGAGAGAATACACAGGGCGCCATGCGCGTAACGCCAAGCGAATGTCACTTCGGCGAGAACGGATGCTTGACGGAATCCTTCTTCGCGGTGATCTCCGACAGCTTCGGCTCGCCGGTCATGGCATTCTTGATCGCCATCTTGGTCGCTTCGTAGTTGTACTGGTAAATCTTGGCGTCATCCTTGGCGTCCCAGTGGATGAAGACGCCGCAGACGATGACGAAGTTGTCGGCGAGGTGCTGCGGAATGATGTTGGCGGCGGTGGAGTCGGCGACGGCGCGGGCCACCGCTGACTGAGCGGGGCCGAACATCTGCACGGCCTGCTTGGCCCCCTTGATGGTGACCTTCGTAATCATGACCGTGGCCGGCTTGCAGAGCAGGTTCGGCGTGAGGACGGCGAGCAGATTGGAATGGCCCGCGGACTGGTTGGCCAAAGCGTTGGCGAACGCGGTGCCGACGGGGCCGTCTTTCGAGCCGATCAAAAGATCAATGTGCGCGATTTCATTGCCTTCGCCGACGAGGGCTTCACCGATGTACATCGACATGGAAGGGACTCCTTAAATCCGGAAGATTCGTTGTGACCGTTGAGGATGGAATAGCGGTTGCGCGGCGAAGTTCAACCGAATTTTTCGCCGCTTGCGGCGCGACTTACACCCCTCTCCCTCCGGGAGAGGGGTTGGGGGTGAGGGAGCAGCTTGCAAGAGTGATTTTAAGGTTCTCCGCCAATGATGTGGACTCGTAGGGTGGGTCGAGCGAAGCGAGGCCCACCAGGAGCGGCAAAAACCTCGGTGGGCCTCGCGTTGCTCGACCCACCCTACGATTTCATCCACATGATTGAGGGAGAGCCCCTATTAAAAACCCTCACCCCCGGCCCCTGTCTCCGGTGGAAGAGGGGAGAATCGGCAAAATCGGCACATTCCCCGCGTTTTTCCTCCCCGCGCAGCGCAACTTCCATCGCGAAAATGCCGATCCGCGTTATCATGAAAGCATGGGACAACGTCGCAATCTCGCAGGCGCGCGCGTTCTCATCACGGGCGCGTCGCAGGGCATCGGCAAAGCGCTCGCGGAAGCCGCCGCCGGCCGCGGCGCCAGGGTGCTCGCTTGCGCTCGCAAGATCGAGCTGTTGCACGATCTCGCTCAGCAAATCCGAAGCAAAGGCGGTATCATCGAAATTGTCCAGGCTGACATCACGAGCCGGGAAGATCGCCAGCGCCTGGTCGAAACCGCTGAACGAGCCTTTGGCGGGCTCGATATTCTCATCAACAACGCGGGCATCGGCGCCACCGGGCACTTCGCGGACGCCGGCGCGGATCGATTGCGGCAAATCATGGAAGTCAATTTCTTCGGGCTGACCGAAACCACCCGTGCTTTCGTGCCGATGTTGAAGAAGGGAATCAAGCCCGCAATCGTCAACATCTCGTCCATCGCCGGCAAACGGGCCATCCCAGCCCGCAGCGAATATTCCGCCAGCAAGTTCGCCGTCCAGGGTTTCAGCGAAGCGTTAAGAGCCGAGTTGGCCAAGGATGGCGTGGACGTGCTCATCGTGTGCCCCGGCTTGACGCAGACCAATTTCTCCAGCAACATGATCGAGCAAAAAGCCCGCATGCAGCTCGACCACATGCGCGGCATGAGTGCCGAGCATGTCGCCCAGCAAACGCTGCGGGCGATCGAAAAGGGCTACAATGAGACCTGCCTCACCCTGCAGGGCAAGCTGATGGTGCTCGTGAGCCGATTCTTTCCGTGGATCGCGGACATCGTGGTCAAGAAAAAGGTGCGCGACCTGTTCAGGGACGAGATCGCCGCCCGGAAGAATCGGGAGGGCGAGGCTCCTGCCGAGCCGGCGCGGCCAAGTCTCCCGCGGGTTCCGGCTCGGCAGGAGCCTCGCCCTCCCGGCTGAAAGTGACCTTTGATGGCGCGTGAAACGACCTACTCGCTGCTGGTGGTCGCCTGCTTCAGCCGGCATCGCGAGGCGCTGGATTGGGCAGCTGGCCAGCTGACGCCGAAATACGGCCAAATCGCGATGGTCAGCCCAGATTTCTCATTTCATCATACGAAATATTACGAAGCAACGATGGGGACCGGCCTCATCAAGCGATTCCTGGTTTTCGAGCCAATCGTTGCCGCCGATTGCCTGCCGGAGGTGAAGCGGACGAGCATTGCGCTTGAAAACGAGATTTCGCAAAGCGCCCAGTATTCCGAAATTCGCCCGCTTAACGTCGATCCGGGGCTGATCCAGCTGGGCAAGTTCCTGCTGGCCTCGACCAAGGACCAGGCTCACCGCATTTATCTGCGCGACGATATTTTCGCCGAGGTGACGCTGCGTTTCGAGGCCGGCGCGTTTGAAGTTTGGCCGTGGACCTACGCCGATTACCGCGAACTGGCGGTGCGTGAATTTCTGGGCCGAGCGCGGCAACTGCTTTATGAGAGCGTCGCGGCGGTTCGAGCGAAAAAGCTATAAGGAAGGCAGGAAAGCAGGAAGTGAAGGTCGGCGCCGACCGAGAATTTGGAGGCAAACCAGGGGGCTCGCACAAAAAATCAGAGGCTTGGTGAAGTATTTGCCCGGGATTATTGACCGCCGAGGCCGCAGAGATCGCTGAGAAAATGCAAGTGCGAGCCAAAGAATTACGATGATCGAGGACACCGAGGGCTGAAAGCAACTTGCGTTGGCTTTTGACGCAATTCCCGACCCCTTCTGCCTCTGCGTTCTTTGCGATCTTTTGCGGTGAATAATCCGGGTTTGACCTTTCCTGCTTTCCTACCTTCCTTATTTTGAATTTGCCTTTGAGTTTTGTGTAAAGCCCCATGATTGAGATTGCACCGGCCACACGTTAAGCTTCCCGTTCCTTGTCCATATCGCCCCCAATTCACGTTCGCGCCCCCGTCCAAAAAATCTCTTCGGTTTCCGGACCTCGGCTCTTGCGGACAGGCCCTGGTGATTGCTATGATCTCCCTCCTCTCCAATGCGTTGCTGTCTGGGTGTGCGTGAAACGCATCGTCGAAAGTCGTTATATGGCAGTCAGTTAAGGGCCAGGAATTCGTTGCACCGAATTCACCCAGAGGCATGCGATGGCCAAGAAAACCCCGAATCGCGGCGGCTGGCTTTTCAAAGAGGAGCCCAGCTGCTACAGCTACGCCGACCTCGAAAAAGACGGCAGCACATGGTGGACAGGCGTTACCAATGCCTTGGCCAGGAAGCACTTGCGCAACATTCAGGTCGGCGATCGGGTGCTATATTATCACACTGGGAAGGAACGCGCGATTGTCGGGGAAATGCGGGTTGTGCAGGGGCCTGAAGCGGACCCCGCGAGCGACGATCCGAAATCGGTTCGCGTCAAAGTGGAGCCCGTGAAACGCTGGAAACGGCCCATCCCCCTTGAGGAAATCAAGCGCGATTCCGGGTTCGCCGACTGGGAATTGGTGCGAATCGGCCGGCTCTCCGTGATGCCGGTCAGCGCGGTGCAGTGGCACCGGTTGGAGGAATTATGCCGCGTGGGAGGAAAATCCGCTTGACGGGCGGTTTTTTGCTACAATGAGCGGGTGCCAAGGATCGGGCATGTCGGTACGGATGGCGTGGACTTTCCCCCATGATGGGTGAAGCTTCTGGTTTTTTGGGTGTGCGTATATGCACATCGTGATTGCCAGGGAGTCGGTCGCCGGAGATCAACCACATATGGCTCGCGAAACTGCCGAAGCGGGCGGTCAGAGCAAATCGACTTCGATTTCTCGCCGTTCGGATCGTTTTCTAGCCGGCCTGGAAGGCTATAGCGGCGTCACCATTGTTTCTCATGTGCATCCGGACCCGGATAGCCTGGGGAGCATGGTCGGGTTGGCCCATTTGATCGAGACCTGTGCGGGGCTGCCCGTGCGGATCACGCAGGACGGGCCGATTTGCCGGGCGGAGAATCGGGCCATGGTCGAGACGCTCGACTTGGACCTGACGCCGATCGAAAAAATCAAGTGGAGTGACGAGGACGCTGTCGTCATGGTGGACAGCCAGCCCAAGACCGGCCGGCATTCCTTCAACGGCGAGGCGAACATCTACGCCGTCATCGACCATCATCAAACCCCCGGTGAGCTGGATGGGGTTCCGTTTCTCGACATCCGCCGGGGTGTCGGGGCCACCTGTTCCCTGGTCACGCGCTACCTGACGGAGCAAGAAATCGCCATCCCGGAGCACGTCGCCACCTGCCTTTTCTACGGCATTGAAACCGAATTGGGGGGGTATCCGCGTGAAGCCAGCGCCCTGGACGACGCCGCCCAGCAGGCCCTTTACCCGCTGATTGACCGCGACGCCATCGCCCGCATCCGCAACGCGCCGCTGCCGGAAGACTTTTTCGAGACCCTTCTGCAAGCCCTGCAAAGCTCGTTTATCTACGACAAGCTGCTCATCAGCTGGATCAACGATTTGCCGAACCCTGAGTTGTGCTCGCAGTGCGTCGAGTTCCTGATTCGGCACGAAGAAATCCAGTGGGCGATCTGCGCCGGCGTGCACAATGGCCAGCTGGTGCTGTCGGTGCGCACGAACACGCCGCGCGCCCAGGCGGGCGAAATCCTCCGCCACGTCGTTCAGAAGATGGGCGGCCGAGCCGGCGGCCATGACCGCCGCGCCGGCGGCTTCATCCCCTTGCCGAGCATCTCCCCCAGCGCCATCGAGCAAGTCCAAAGCGAATTCCGCCGCCGCATCCTGAAAGTGCTGCAAATCGAAGAGACCAGGGGCCGGCGATTGGTGTCGCGCGGTGAGATGCTGCGGAATATGGGGTGAGCTTGGGTATAATTGCGGACTGAGCAACGTATTCAACGACGGGAGAAGCCCATGGCCAGCACCGGGCCCCGCTACAGCAATGAAGAGTTCGAACGCCGTGGCGATGCCCTTTTGGAGAAAGATATCCGCCCCCAGCTCAAGGCCGATGATGACGGCAAATTTCTAGCGATTGACATCGAAACCGGCGAATTCGCAATCGATGCCGACGAGCTCAAGGCATGCCACAAATTGCGCAAACGCATTCCCGACGCTCAGATCTGGATGGTGCGGATCGGCTATCGCGTTGTCCACCGCTTCGGTGGCCGCGACGAACGCTGGGAAACGCCATGATTAGCGGCGTGGTCAAATTCGCCGAAGGCCGTATCAGCTTGACCGTATTCGGCGCTTCGGGCCGGGAGCAAGATGTTGAAGCAGTCGTGGACACGGGCACCGCGTCGTAACATTGCCGCCTTCCGTGATCCAAGCTTTGGGTCTGCGCTGGCAAACGGTGACCGCGTCAAGCTGGCCGACGGAAGCATCTGCATTTTCCACGTGTACGAGGGCAAGGTGATCTGGGACGGGAAGGTGCGCAAAATCCTTGTGGACGAAGCGGACGCCGACCCGCTGGTCGGGATGCGGCTCATGAAAGGGTATGAATTAAATATACAAGTCCGTTACCACGGGCGGGTAAGTATCAAAAGATTATCGCGGAAACAAAAACGCGAAAGTCGGCGCGGATAATTGAAGGAGCGAGAGCCAATTCCGCCGCCGCATCCACAGGCTGCGATAGCGCGCCTCGGCAAGGTCTCGGGTTTTTCTGACGCGCCTACCGGGTTCCATATCGACGAATGCCAGGTTGACAAGAACCAGTGGGTCGAAGGGTATTCGACGCTCGCAAACGCGTGATGATTGTCACTCTGGACCCGAATCTGGAGGCGGCCTTGAAAGAACAAGCCAATCGCCAGGGGCTCTCCCCTGAGGAATTGGCGCTTCAAGTCCTGCGCGAGCGCCTGCTCACCGCGATGCCGGAGCCGCGCGACGAGTGGGAGCGCGAGTTGCTTGAGGCCGCCCGGCCGTGGGGAGTCTCTCTGCCCGACGCCGCCTTGACCAGCGAAGGGCTGTATGATTGATGGCGGTCCTTCTCGATACCAGCGGGATAGGCCTGGAATTATTACGGCGCTTCATACGATGGTTTCAACCCACCTCCACCTCCGCGTGATGATCGTTGCGGTCATCGACCAGCGGCACGAATTGTTCCGCTTGCTCGGCGCCATCCACGACAACGCGCTTCACCGTCAGATCGCGGCCGTTGTTTCGCAGCGTGATGTGGTAGAAGGTTTCGCGATAGCGATAGTGGATCTTGAAAAACGGCCAGTTCGCCGGCAGGCACGGGGCGAAGCGCAGTTTGTCCACATCAAGGTGCAAGCCCAGCAGCGATTCGGTGATGAGCCGATACATCCAGCCGGCGGACCCGGTGTACCAGGTCCAGCCGCCGCGGCCGGTGTGGGGCGGTACGGCGTAAACGTCGGCGGCGACCACATAAGGCTCAACACGATAAAGGGCCGACCGACGCCGGAGTCGCGCTGTGAGTGATCGGGTTGATCAGATTGAACAGCTCCCAGGCTCGTTTCGAATCGCCCAGCGCGGCAAATGCCATGACCGCCCAGATGGCGCCGTGGGTGTACTGGCCGCCGTTCTCGCGCACGCCGGGGACGTATCCCTTGATGTAGCCGGGATTGAGGTCGGACTTGTCGAACGGCGGATCGAGCAGCTGAATCAGCCGAGCATCCCGGCGAACGAGGCGGCGATCGAGGTTTTCCATGGCCTGCCTGATGCGTCGCGTCGGAGCCGGCGCCGGAGAGGACCGACCAGCTTTGCGAGATGGAATCGATCTGGCACTCCGTGTTGGCCGCCGATCCGAGCGGGGTGCCGTCGTCGAAGTAAGCCCGGCGATACCATGCGCCATCCCAGCCGTTTGCTTCGATGTTCTCGTGCAGGCGGCTTGCTTCGCGCGTGTATTTATCCACGGCGACTTGATCGCCGCGGTGGCGGGCGAGTTCGCTGAACTGCCTCAGCACGTCGTGGAGGAAGAACGCGAGCCAGACGCTTTCGCCCTTGCCGTCCTTGCCGATCAGATTCATGCCGTCGTTCCAGTCGCCGCAGCCGATCAACGGCAAGTTGTGAATGCCGAAACGCAGGCCGTGGTCCACGGCGCGGACGCAATGTTCGTAAAGTGTCGCAACCTCATCGGCAATCTGCGGCAGGTCGTAATTCGATTCCTCATCGGGCCGCAAGGGCCGCTGCCGCAGAAACGGGATGGCTTCGTCGAGGATGCCGGTGTCGCCGGTGGTGATGACGTAACGGCACAGGGCGTACGGCAGCCAGAGATAATCGTCGGAGAAGTGCGTGCGCACGCCTCGGCCGACCGGCGGGTGCCACCAGTGTTGCACGTCCCCTTCCTGAAATTGCCGAGAGGCGGCGCGGAGCAGATGCTCGCGCAGCAAGCCCGGCTCGGCATGAACGAGGGCCATCGCATCCTGCAATTGATCGCGGAAGCCGAACGCCCCGCCGGATTGGTAGAACCCGGTGCGTCCCCACATCCGGCACGCGAGCGTTTGATAGACGAGCCAGCCGTTGGCCAGGAAATTGACGGTCGGCTCAGGCGTTTCAACGTAGACCACGCCAAGCGTACGGCTCCAGTAGTGCCAGACGCCTTCGAGGGCGCGATAGGCGTCGCCGGCGCCGCGGAAGCGCTGCACTAGTTGCCGGGCCTGATCTTCGCTGCCGGCGGCGCCGAGAATGAAAATGATGTCCTTGTCCTGGCCGTCGTCGAGCGGGACCTGGACCTGCATGGCGGTGCAGGGATCGAAGCCGGCGCCGACGCGGCCGGATAGCCGAACGCGGCGCATGGCCGCGGGATTTGCCGGCGTGCCGTTGCGGCCCAGGAATTCAGTGCGGTCGCCGGTAACGGTCCGCAAGGTCTCGCTGGAAGTCGACGAAAGCGACGCGGTCGGCAGAACTCGGGGCTGTACGGATTGCGCGCGAACAGGGCGCCGCTGGCCGGGTCGATCTCAGTGACGACGTGCATGAGCGACTTGTCGCGCAGTTCGCCCAGCACCAGTTCCCAGTAGCCGGTCACGGAGAGCTGGCGCGGCCGGCCGGAGCGGTTCGCGATCTTGAGCGCGCACGAACTTGACCGGTGCGTCGGTGGCGACATAGATGGAGAATTCCGTGGCGATGCCGTCCTCGGCGTATTCGAAAATGCTGTAACCGAACCCGTGCCGGGCGACGTAGGTGTTCTGACCGCGCGCCGGCAGGGGCGAAGGCGACCAGAAGCGACCGGTCTCCTCGTCGCGGAGATAGACCGCTTCGCCGCTTACATCGGTGACCGGATCGTTGTACCACGGCGTGAGCCGAAATTCGTGGCTGTTCTCGGCCCAGGTATAGACGCAGCCGCTCTCGGAGACGACGGTGCCGAATTGCGAATTGGCGATGACGTTGACCCACGGCGCGGGGGTGGTCTGTCCGGGCACGAGCAGTCATGACATACTCGCGGCCGTCCTGGCTGAAGCCGCCCAGGCCGTTGCAAAATGCCAGATCCGTGCGCGGGGCGAGTGAAGATGGATCGCTTTGCGGTTTACTTGCTTGAGGATTCCCGTGCCATTCGCCGCTCGGCACGCGCAACTCATTGGCCCGGCCGCGGCGCTCGACCTGCTCGGCGAGCGTGCCGGCGTCGTCCGCCAGGATCACGCGGGCCACGGTCTGCTGCAACTCCCGATCCTCCTCGGACATCTGTTCGATGCGGCGCACGAAGATGCCGCCCGGCTTGTCCACCAATGCGGCTTCCGGGCTGGCGGCGACCAGGTCCATGATCGCGTCCTGCAAGTTCTGGCGATAAACCGAATCGTCCTCGTTCCAGATGACCAGATCGACGCTGACCCCTTTCATCCGCCAGTAGGCGTGCGCCTGCACGGCCTGGCGCACCAGTTCGATGCGTGTCGCGGTCGCGGATGCGGACCAGGACGATCGGCAAATCGCCGGAGATGCCATAGCCCCAGAGACCCGATTGGCCGCGCCGGTTGCGGATCAACACGCTGGCCTTCGCGCGGCGCAATGCCGAGGCGTAGATCACCGAGCCTGCCAGCCGGCCGTACACCTGGGCATCGGCCTCGCTGGCGTTGAGCTGCCGCAGCAAGATTTGGCTATGCGTCCAGGCCAGCTCGAAGACGCGGTCCGCCAGACGAGGATCGGAGTATTTCTCGGCCAGGGCCGTCGACCGCCTCGCGCGTTTCGGCGACTCCCGTGACCAGGTCAATGCGCACCGTTTCCCTGGGTTGCAAGACGACGACGCGGCGGATGCTGACGACGGGATCGAGGACGGGCCCGTCGCTGTCGGAAAGCGGCCCCTGCCCCTCCATCGCCGCAGGCGCGGCCAGGGTTCGACCGCGGCCGATGAATTTCATCCGATCGGTTTCGAATGACGCCTCGCCAACGGTCGTCCCCTGCACGGTCATCAAATGCATCATCCACGGCGGCTTCTCCTCGGCGGAGCGCGGCCGCCGCGTGCACAGGATCGCTTGCCGATCGCGCATCAGCTCGGTTTGCACGAACAGGTTGCTGAAGGCCGGGTGCGACAGATCATGACTCGGCAAGGCGAGAACCACCTCGGCATAGCTGGTCAGCTCGATGGTGCGCGGCCGCTTGGATCGGTTGGTGATCGTGATGCGGCGCAGCTCGATGTCGTCTTCGGGGGACACGCTGATCTCGGTATGCGTGTCGATGCGATCGTCGCTGCGGCGGAATTCGGCGCGGGACTGCGTGAAAATGGCCTGGTAGCGCTTGCCGGCTTTGAGCGTCGGTTGCCAGGCGTTCGACCAGAGGGCGCCGCTGTCGAGATCGCGCAGGTAGCAGAAGGTTCCCCAGCAATCGCGGGTGGCGTCCTCGCGCCAGCGCGTCACCGCCAGATCGCGCCAGCGGCTGTATCCGCCGCCCGCGCTGGTCATCACGACATGGTAGCGGCCGTTGGAAAGCAGATGAACCTCGGGAACAGCCGGGGATGGATCGGCGAACACGCGCATCGCACCTTCCTCTTCGGCCGAGGCGGTGCGCGTTGTGCTAGGGCTTCCGCCACGTGTGGGAAGATCGGTGACGCTCGCCTTGGGCACGCGCTCCTGAAGCAAAAGCTCGGCGGCGCGCATCATCGGATCGGCCTCGAAACGCCGCTGCATCGGCTTGTCCAGCAGGAGATACGCCAGCGCCAGCAGGCTCATCCCCTCGTGGTGAGCCATGAACTGGCGGACGCTAACGCTGGCCGTTCCACTCGGCAAGCGCGACGGAGTGTAGTCAACGGCCTCGTACATCCCGTAAGCGCCGTTGCGTGCCCTCGGCGGCCAGGCGTTCGAGATTTTGGCACGCCGTCTTCGGGCGCCACCATCAACGCCAAAACGGTGGCATAGGGCGCGATGACCAGATCCTCGGCGAGGCCGCGCTTTAAGCCCAGGCCCGGCACGCCGAACGCCCGGTATTGATAATTCATGTGGGCGTCGATCGTGTTGTAACCGGATTCCGAAATGCCCCAGGGAACGCCGCGCTGCTTGCCGTAGGCGATCTGCCGGCGCACGGCCGCGCGGTAGGTCTGGTCGAGCAGCGTGTTGGTGTAGGTTGGCATGACCAGGAGCGGCATCAGGTACTCGAACATCGAGCCGCTCCAGCTCAGGAGCGTGCGCGACGCGTCGTCCAGCGCCGCCGGTCGAGGTGAGCATTCGGCCCAGCGCGAACCAGTGCGCTTGGCCGACCTGGCCCTGGGCGATCATGAGGTAGCTGGCCAGGCGCGCTTCCGATGCCAGCAGATCATAGAAGCTGTTGTCGCAGGCGCTGGTCGCTCGACGTTGTAGCCGATGGCAAACAGGTCGCGCGCCTTGTCGAACAGAAACGTGAAATCCATGTCCGCGAATTCCTGGCACTGGCGTGCGGCCTGCTCCACCGTTTTGATGCGGTCGGAAGCGTGCTGGGAAGATAGGGCAATCGCCCGGCGCAATTGCGTGAGCCAGGCCAGGGACGCGGGATCCTTGTCTTTCCCCAGCATTGCATCGATCAATGGCAGCATCGATTGCTGCAACTCGGCAACTTCGCGCAGGCTCACCGCGTCCAGGCGGGCTAGCAATTCGCGTGCATCGTGCTGAATTTCCAGTGGAGGCGCGGGGAGGACCGACCAGGCGGCGATGTGCATCAGATCGTCGCGATGATCGGCGCAAGAACGCTCAAAGGCCGCGGCCCACCAGCGCATTTCCGGGTCCGGGCCGGCGCTCGCGGTGATGGCAGCCGCGTCGGCGCCAAGCCGTTGCAACAAGGCGGTGGCGGCGCCGATCGGTTCAGGGGTTCGATCCAGGTCGCTGGCCAGCCGCTCGATTTTTCGCGCCGCCTCGGCTGCGCCGTGAAGCTCGCGGGCCGAATCCAGCAGCACACCCAGCGTATCGCGCAAGCCGGCAAACTTCGAAGGCGGGCACACCTTGGCCTCGATCAACTCCAGCAAGCCGCTGCGCAGCACCAAGAGATGCCCCGCCAGGTTGCCGCTGTCCACCGTCGAAACATACAGTGGCGGCAGCGGCTTGAGCGAATGCGTGTCGTACCAGTTGTAAAAGTGCCCGCGGTAGCGCTCCATGCGGCCCAGAGTTCCGAAGGTCTTGCGAATGCGGTCGAGGAGCTGCCCCGCGCTGCAATAACCGAAATCGCAAGCCGCCAGGTCCGCCAGCAGCGCCATGCCGATGTTGGTCGGACTGGTGCGCGAGGCCACGCCGTGCACCGGCTTCTCCTGAAAATTGTCGGGCGGCAGCCAATGGTCCTCGGCCGTGACAAAGACCTCGAAATAGCGCCAGGTTTGCCGAGCCAGCTTGCGCAGAAACATGCGCCGCTCTTCCGACAATTGCACCGGCGCCGCATCCAGCGTTCGACTCAACCACCAGGCAACACCCGGCGAAATGAACCATACCCCGAGCAAGGGCCCCGCCAGCGAAAGCACCGCGGGATTACTGACGGCCAAAAGAAGAATCATCGCCAGCGAAAGCGCCGGCCCGAACCACATCGATGACAGAAATCCCACCAGCGTTGTGCAGGCGGCGCGGTCAGCCTCGCTGCTCGTCTTCCATTCCAGCATCCTCGTCTTCGTCCACAGCATCCGCACCAGCGTTCGCACGATCGCGTCCACGCTGACATACGCCTCGTGAGGCAGGAAAATGAACGTGCATACGAACTGGGCCGCATGCTTGCTCAGCGTTTTCATCGAAGCGTTCAGGTGCGTCAACAGGTGCAAATCGCTCGGCTTGCGAACGATGTCCGCCAACCCCGCCAGCAGCGGCACGGCGCCGATGACCGCCAGCACAAGCAGCGTGAAGCTCATTGCGGGCATTGGATCGAGCATCAACCAGGAACATGCCAGCAACAAGAGCAGCGCTACCGGTACCAGGCTCCGCCGCAGGTTATCGAAGATTTTCCACCACGACAGCAGATTGATTGGATTCTCGACGAGCGGTGAAGAGCCCGGGGCGAGCGGCGCTGAAGATGGCAAAGTATTCTCTTCTTCCTCGTCACGCGCCACTCGCTCCTCGCCAGTCGAAGAAGGCACCCACGGCAGCAGCCACCCGGCGATCTGCCAGTCGCCGCGCATCCAGCGATGCCGCCGGCTGACATCGGTCGGGTAACGCGATGGGAATTCTTCATACAACTCCACGTCGCTCAAGAGCCCCGAGCGGACGTGGGTGCTTTCCAGCAGATCGTGGCTCAGAATGGCGTTTTCGGGAAAGCCGCCGCAGCATTGCTGGAAGGCGTCCACGTCGTAGATGCCTTTGCCGATGAAGGAGCCTTCGCCGAACAGATCTTGGTAAAGATCGGACACGACGCGGGTATAGGGGTCCATGCCGGCGTCCCCCGCGAAGAGGCGGACAAACCACGACCGGTGTGCGCTCGGCAGGCTCACGCCGACGCGCGGCTGCAAGATGCCATAGCCCGCGACCACCCGGCGCCGCTCCGCGTCCAACACGGGCCGATTCAGCGGATGAGCCATTGCACCCACCATCGCCCGCGCCGAATCACGCGGCAATTGCGTATCGGTGTCGAGCGTGATGACGTAACGCACATCTTTCAAGATAGCCGTGTCGCCCACGATGTCGGAAAAGCCCTCCTTGGCCCCGCGCAAGAACGCGTTGAACTCCGTCAGCTTGCCGCGCTTGCGCTCGTAACCCATCCACACCTTTTCCTGCGCATTCCAGCGGCGCGGGCGATGGAACAGATAGAAAATGTCGGTGCGATAATGCGCGTATTTCTCGTTGAGTTTTTCGATCCCTTCCCGCGCCAGCCGCACCAGTTCCTTGTCGGCGTCCATGACTTCCCGCGGCGCATCGGTGAAATCGGTCAGCAGCGCGAAATGCAGGCGGTCGTCGCGATTGGCCAGGTAGCGCACTTCGAGCCCTTCCAGCAGATCGGCCACGGCTTCAGCGCTGGTGAGCAGCGTCGGCACCACCACCATCGTGCGATGTTCCGGCGGTATGCCTGCTTTGAAATCCATGCGCGGCAGCGGCCGCGGATTGACCACCAGCGTCGCCAGCCAGTTCATCAATCCGACGCCCAGATGCGCGGCGCACATCAGCAGCGGAAGCGCAATAAGGCAAAGCGCAAACACCGAGGTGTCCCATGCGAGCGGCCAGACCAGGAACGCCGCCATGATGACTGCCGCGATCGTGAGCACGCCCGTCAAATAGACCAGGAGCGGATAGCCCCGCCCGATGTGCGAAAGCATCGTCCCTAACGAGAACCGCATCGCCGCACTCGCCTCCAGCGCGGAACGGCCCTCGTCGATCAGGTAATAGCCGACCTCGGCTTCGCGCCCGACGGCGGCCTCCCGCTCAGCCAGTTCTATCGCTTTGGCCGACACTTCTTGCTCCGAGAACGGACTGCGCCGGGCGATCTCTTCCACGGCATGGCGGTAGCCGTCGCGCGTCGTGAAATCCATCATCGGGTAGACCAGATCCTCGCGCAGGATCCGTTCGACAACGCTGTGGGCTTCGACGAATTCGCGCCAGTCGTTGGAGGTGAGGAAGCGCAGACTGGTGATGCTGTGCCCCATCGTGACCTGATCGGCGGCTTGCTCCTGTCCGTCAGCCAAGATGAGTTGCTCCACAGTCAGGCCTTGCTCGGCAAGCCGTTGCGCCAGCCAGCTCGTCGCGAAGGCGAAGTGCGGGCTTTGTCCTTGCAAGTGCCGGGTCATCTCGGAGAGAAACGCGCCGGTCAGCGGCGGGTTGGCACGGGCCATGTCCGCCATCACCAGAATCAAATCGGTCGGGTTCTGCTCGACCACCTGGACCATCTTCTCGGCCCAGTCGGCGGCGAGGTCCCGATCGCGCCGCGTGCTGGCCATGCGCGCCGCCACGCGGCGCAGGTTCTCGATCAGCGCCAGCCGCAGCATGATCGGCACCGCCCACAATTCGCCGAGCTTCAGCGGCGTGATCGATTGATAGGCGGTGATGAAGCCGGCGAGGCTGCCGGTGTCCACGTGGCCATCGACGTGCGAGATCAGCTCCAGGGCGATCCCGTAGACGCGCGGATAGGTCGCCGCCGAGCCGGTCGCCAGGCGGGGCAGCTCGCGGCTATAGGAGCGTGGCAGATGCCGCCGGGCCGTGCGAATTTGCTCTTCGATCAGATAGAAATTGTCGAGCAGCCATTCCGCGGCGGGGGCGATGCGGCGTTTGCGCTTGGCCGCCCTGGACACGAGATCGTAGGCGTCAATGAGGATGCGTTCGTTCTCGTCGAGCCGGGTAATGAGCTTGTCGGGCGCCGACCCGGTTGCGAGCCGATGGGACGCCGCCAGCGTCTTGGCGTGGCGCTCGAGCTGCTCGACATTGTAGAGCTCCGCCCGCAACGGCTGCTCTTCCTTGGCCAGCACCCCGTCGCCATTTTGAGACGGTCCCCAAGCGATCAGACGTCCCAGTTTCGCGGTGATGGCAGCGATATCAACCCCACCTTTCTTCCTGATGCGGGCAGGGACGGGCGATGAACGTCAGCAAAAGCGGCCCGGACGGGCGCGCCACAAGCAACAGTAACTATTCTGCCAGCCGTCGCCCAGATGTCCAGAGCCACGGGTGTTGAGCATGGTTGGATTAGTGGAAGGTGTGGAAATCGCCACCTACACTTGGGGGGAATCGGGATTTCCCTGGCAATCCCCAGGTGGCGGACCTGATCGGAAGGAGAAAATCTGCTGGAAGCAGAAAGACCTACATCCGCGCGAACTATTTCTGCGGCTACCTAAAACGGATTGGAACAACAAACGTGCGCTCCTCGACTTCGATATCCTTAATCTGTTCCGGCGCACCAAGAATAGTCGGCAAGTGCTGCCGTCCGAAAATCTGGCCGTGCTCGCTAAGATTTCCGAATGTGCCCAGCGCGTATACCGCCCCCCAGTCGGGAGCCGCGAACCTGGCCACTAAACTAGCGCCGGCAGCAGCGTCGTGCGGCCGATTGAGCTCGGTCTCCAGCATTGCCCGCCATGCGGCTTCAGTAGCTAACGCCGATAGCGGCGAGTAACCATTGCTAGACGCCGTGGACCCGACCGCGCTTGCCACGACAATGGGACCGGTTTGGTGAAAGTAGATTTCTCGCAGAACCTGCCGCTGGATCTGTTGTATCGCAGCTTCCCACTTCGGCCCCTTGGTGGTGACAGTGAGGCCACACCCACCGCAGCCACCAAGTGGCAAAAGTACGGCCGCAACGAGAATGCAACGACCGCAAGCGAGCGTCGTCCTCATGGCAGTTTACCTCGTGGGTGTCATGAATGATTCGATGAAGCCCGGCCGAAAAGTTATTCGGCTCGTGACTCGGACGCTGCTGCCCTTCTAACCGGTGATTTCATAAGCTCATGTTGATATTAACCCCCGCTGTTGAGAGCGCCAAGAAAAATCTGGGCTTCCATTGAGACGGGAACCGTCGCGCAACGAAACCGCCAAACTGGCAGGCCGGACGTAGCCGCCACTTTGACGCAACCTATTCGAAACGAACCCGTTAGGAATCAATAGGATATTTTACCTAAGACACTTGGGCGCGGAATGCGCTTACCTAGTGGGTGGGTGAGGGCGACGCCGTGAAACCATTCTGTGAACGCCCATCCTGCAAATGAGTTAAGTGCGTTTCCAGAACGTGAAGGAATCCTGTTACAATTCGTCATACGGCATCTCGAAGATCGTTTTCAGCATCCGCATGTCGCCCGTTTTGAAGCCCTGGCGAAACCACTTGAGGCGCTGTGCCGAGGTGCCGTGCGTGTAGGTTTCTGGGTACGAGAATCCCTTTATTTTCTTCTGTATACGATCGTCACCGATGGCCTTGACGGTCTTGATCGCCGATTCGATGTCGCCGGCCTGGATGAAATGGAATTTCTCCTGGCCGTAGTGTGCCCAGACGCCCGCCAAATAGTCGGCTTGCAATTCCAGCCGCACCGACCACTCGTGAGCCTCGTCTTTGGAAGCTGACCGCTCTTTTTCATGCGCGCGCTTCGTGTAGCCGAGCAGGTTTTGCACGTGATGGCCGACTTCATGGGCGATGACGTATGCTTGCGAGAATTCGGCCTTGGAGCCGCCGAGTTTTTTTCCCAGCTCATCGAAGAAGGTGGGATCGAGATAAACGGTCTTGTCTGCGGGGCAGTAGAACGGGCCGACCGACGCCGGCGCTTGGCCGCAGCCGTCGGTTTTGACGCTGTCGGAGAAAAGCACCATGTGCGGCGCTGACGTAATGATGCCCGGCCTTGCTGAATTGCTCGCTCCATACATCTTCCGTGAAGCCAAGAATCTTTTTGTAGAACTTACGGCTGCGCTCGTCCTCGGCATTCGCAGGGCGCATCTCAGCTTGGCCGCCGTTTTGAGCGTTCTGCTGGCCCGGATTAACGAATTGATTGAGAACGTCCGGATCGATGCCGAAGTAAGCGCCGACCAGCATGAGGATGAGCGCGCCGATGCCGCCGATGGCGAGCTTTGCCGGCCCCATGCGGCGACGATCTTCCAGGTTGTCGCTTTCTCGGCCTTGATCCAGATCCATGATGACCATCCCTTGAGCGAGAGACGCGATCGCCGCGCAAGCGAGGGACAATCGATTCCCTCGCTTGCGTTTCGGGCTTAGAAGCCCTTGCCTTTGGTTTTCGTCTTGACGCGGCAGATGTCGTGATTGGCGGCGATATAGAGGGTGGAGCCGTCATCGCCGCCGAAGCAGACGTTGGCGGTGTTGGTGCCGGTGTCGATGTTGCCGAGCACTTCGCCGGTGGGTGAAAAGACCCAGATGCCGCCGGGGCCGGTGGCCCAGAGACTGCCTTCGGTGTCCACTTTCATGCCGTCGGGCAGGCCGGGGCGTTTTTCCTTGACCCATTTCATGCCGTCCACGAAGACCTTGCCTTCGCCGATGGTGCCGTCGTCTTTCACCGGGAACGATTTCCAGACCGGCACGGTGGGATCGGAGTTGGCGATGTAGAGCGTCTTCTCATCGGGTGACAGTTCGATGCCGTTGGGCCGGCTCATTTCCTTGGTGAGAAGGATGACGTCGCCGTTCTTCTTGCGCAGGAACACGCCGCAATAATCCATCTCGCGGGCCGGATCATCGGCGCCTTTGGAGAGGCCATAGGGAGGATCGGTGAAATAGAGATCGCCGTTGGAATGGTAAACGAGATCGTTGGGGCTGTTGAAGCGTTTGCCCATGTATTTGTCCGCCAAGACGGTTTTCTTGCCGTCCTTTTCGATGCGGGTGACGCGGCGATCGCCGTGCTCGCACAGAGTGAGTCGGCCCTCGGCGTCGAAGCGGAGGCCGTTGGAGCCGGGCTCATCGCCGGGCTTGCCGCCGCGCGGCGTCTTGCCGGTGTAGCCAGAGGGCTTGACGAATTCGCTGATTTTGCCGTCCTGCCATTTGTGGACGACGTTGTTGGGGATGTCGGAAAAGACGAGGAACTTTCCTTCCTTATTCCAGGCGACCCCTTCGGTCCAGATGAAGCCGCGCGCGATGGTCTCAACCTCGGCGTTCTTGCCGACGAGCTTCTTGAACGCTTTGGTCATCCGATCGATCTTGCGCGGCGGGATCGGATCGTCCTTTTTCTTGTCGCCCCCCTCCAGCGTCGGCACAACGAGGGCCGCAAGTAGCGGCAGAAACAACAGGCAACGGGTCCAGTGCATGGCGGTCTCCTTGGAAAAAAGCAGATTGGCAACGATGGATACTCCACGGACGTGCAAAGGCAATGCTCGCCTGGCGGCTTCGCGCACCGGGCAGAGTCTTATTTCTTTTTCTCTTCCACAAGCAATTCCGCCAATGGCCGAGCTAGCACCACGCTGTCGAGGGCATCGACGACGAAGACGGCGCCGGAGCCCGGCACGGTGGCGTAGAAGAGCTTGGAGCCGGGCTCGAGAGCGCCGAGCCAGAGTTCGCGTTTGCCGCCCGGCGCCTTGACTTCGATCTTCCAACTCGGCCTGTCGAGGCCAAACGCCTTCAGATCGGCGTTACCGTCAACGACGTAATGCTTTGGCTGCAGGAACGCGATGGTGCCGAGCGTGTCGGCGAGAAACGCCGCGCGGACTTTGCTGTCGGGCTGGCCGGCGACAAGCCACTTGCCGTCCTTGTGCGTGATGGTGTACGTCTTCTCGGGGCCAGTGATCGTGATCTCCTCGGCCTGGGCCGTCTTGAACGGCTCCCATAGCTTGCGGCTGCGATATTCCGCCATCGCCTTGGCGGCCAGCTTGCCGTTGATGAGAAAGATTGCTGCCTTGTCGCCGAGCTTGGCGTAGCGGCGGGTGCCGGGCTTGTCGTTCTCCGGAGCGCCGATCAACAGGTGCAAACGCTCGACATCGCCCGACTTGAAGCGCCACTGGGCCGCGGGCTGATCGAGGCCGAACTTCTTGAGATCGCCGGCCTTGTCCGCGACGATTTCATCGGCACGCAATCGCTGCACGCTGCGCACCAGATCGTCCAGCTCGGCGCTTTCGGCGTCGGCCTTGGCGGGTTCCGCCATCTTCCAGGCGGCGTCGCCGCGCGTGAAAACGACCTTGCGCGGGCCACGCGTCCATTCGATTCGGTCGGCGCTGGCGAAGCTGACAAGATTGCGATCCGCGAAGTAATAGACCGGCGCCACCAGTTGCCGCGACAGCTCTGGCGACAGCACCACCACCATCGGGCGGTCGTCGATCATGGCGAATCGTTCATCGGTTTCCTTGTGCGCGGCATCCTTGGTGAGATTGCCGACCTTGATGACGTGCTTGCGGCCCAAATCCTCCAGGTGCAGCGTCACGATGGCGGGCTGATCGAGGCCGAATTCCTTGAGATTCTTGGCCGGGAATGCGGCAATGCGCTTAGCTTGCAAGCCGGCGGTGCGCTTGAGCAAATCGAAGACGGTGAGATTGTCAGCATCGCGGATGACGCCGGGCTTGGCGATCTGCCAGGATTCCTCGCGGCGAATGAGTTCCAGCGGGCCATCCTTCATTTGCCGATCGATGCGAGTCACGGCATCGGGATCGAAGCTGAGCATCTTGGAATCGGCGAAATCGACATAGGTTCGCTGTAAAAGCGATGCGACCGATTCATCGAGAACCACGACGGCGTCCTTGCCGTCAATGCGGGCAAAGCGGCTGCCCATGCCTGCATCCTTGCCGAGCTCGATGACGTGGTCCTTGCCCTTGTCGTCGAACAGGGCCTTGACCGTGATGACGATTTTCGCCGCCGGCTTGGCGAGGCCGAACTGGTTCCAGTCGATCTTGGGGCCGTAGGCGGCGAATTTCTCGGCACGGAGCCTGGCAAGCGACGCCATGAGGCCCGCGATCTGTGGCGGGGCGACATTGAATGCCGGCACTGGCGTGTCCAAAACCTGCCAGCGATCTTTTTTCGATTCCAGCGTGAACGGAGCGGCCCCTTCAAAGCGAATGCGCTGAATGTCCACGGTGTTCAAATTGAGAAGACTGCGGTCGAGCAATCCGAGCGCGTCCTTGTGGATGTTGGCGAGAAATTTGTCGTTGACGACAAAAACCGCATCGCCATCGCCCAGCCGTGCGAAACGGCCGCCCTCCGTCGATTTGCCAATCTGAAGCGTGCGCGCTTTACCGTCCTTGGCCGCAACGCTGATTTTGAACGCCGGTTTGTCGAGCCCGAAGGGAACCAAATCCTTGACATGGACTGCCTCGAAGCGTTCACAGCGAAGGTGCGACAATTCCTCGGCGAGGTCATCGATTTCCTTGCCGGAAACCTCGGCGTCGAGCGGCGTGATCTTCCACGCTTTATCCTTGCGTTCCAATTGATACGCCGGCCCACCGGCCTCGATTGTGATACGCGCAACGGCATCCCGGTCAAGCTTCCACAACTCGCGCCGTCGATACGCCAGCTCGGACCGCTCGGCCAATTCAAGCAACTCGCCGCCGACCTGATTGACGCGCGGCCAGGCATCGACGCGCACGAAAACCTTGTCTTTGTCTTTCTCCTTGACGCCGATCTGGAAGACGATTTCGCGAGTCTTGATCTTGTCCTTTTTGCCGGCGTCGTTCTTCTTGTCGGCGTCGCCGCCGGCGATCCATGCTTGCACCTTGTCGGCGTCATCCTTCTTGTCTTTCTTGCCTTCTTCGATCGTGAGCTTGATCTGGGCAGCCGGCTTGTCGAGGCCGACGGTTTTCGGATCGGCGTTATCCAGAATGTCCTTGTCGCGCGCCTGCAAGCCGGCCAGCTTGTCGAGCAAATCCTCGACCTGCTTGGCGTCGGCGTCAGCGCGCGTTGGCTTCTCGAAACGCCATTTCTCCTTCTGGACATCCGGCCCGTCGAGGCTGTCCTTGATGAAACGATCAAACGGCTTGGCGCTTTCCCGCTCCGGCGTCTTGACGAGAATCAGCTCTTTGTCGCCCTGGCGGATTTCCAGCCGCTTGACATCGCCCACCTTGAACCGGGCCAGCTGGGCGTCGCGCAAGTTACCCACGGGGACCGCGATGTCATTCAGCTTGTCGGTCTTGATTTCGAAAATCTGATCGTTGCCCTCGAGCATCGCGAAGCGATATTCCTCCGTGGCCTTGGGCGGCGGCATCGGCGGCTGGCCGAACGGATTGGGGGGCGGCGGCTTCTCGGTCGTCTTCGTCTGCGAAACCTTGCCGATCAGAAGCTTTCGCTCTTTCGTCCAGCCGGGCCGTGCAACCGATAAGATGTATTCCGGGTCCTTCAGGCCGAAATCGTCGAGCGTCTTGTCCTTCCGGTCAACGAACTTCTCCGCCCACAGATCGGGAAAACCTCGTAGCAAGCCGTTGAGGCGCTCGGGATCGAGGCGGTCTTCGGAACCGGCCGGCTCCCACTTCTTGTCCTGCTTTTTTTGCGCCTCCTTGAGCCGCCAGTCTTTGTTCTTCTTGACGATGGTGAATTTCGTCCCGCCGGTCTCGACTTGCACTTCCGCGGCGTCAAGCTGCTCGACCTTGTCCTTGCGGTCCTCGTCCCGGGCGACGCGCTCCACTGGGAACAGCCGGTGCTGCTGGAAGTAATCGAGCTTGCGGTCGATCGCCGCCGTGATGCCGGGGCCGAGGCGGATCACCTCGGACTTGTTGTTGTCCAGGCTGACAAAAGTGGGGCGTGTGAAGCGGTTGGTCTCGCCCGGCTCTTCGCCGAAGCGCAGCGTGTGCGTCTCGTCGCCGGCGGTGATCTTGATCGCCAGTGGTTCGTCGGCGAGCCCGTAATCTTTCATGGCGGTTGTGGTGTCGATCGCAATCGGAGCATAGCGAGAGCGCAGATTGCAAAGCAGCTCGACGATCTGATCGGCTTCCTGCTGCCGGCACGGCCAACCGCCCGGCAGCACCCAGTCCTTGCCCGTCTTTTTCCGTTCCAGCGTGTACAGCGTCTCCTTGCCGCGAATTGCTTCGACGCGCGTGACCTTGTCCGGCTCCAGCGATTTTTCAAGAAAGGTCATCGTGGAGCTGGTCGGCGTTTCGGGCTGATGCGTGTCGAACCAGTACCAGCCCCCTGCACCGGCGCCGGCGAGAAGGATCAGCAAGATTGTCGTCTTCAGATTCATGTCATTTTTCCCCACCCGCATTCGTTTAGCGTTCGCACGGCGCCGCGCGAGCGCTAACGAATGCCAGAGACAATAACGATCAACGCATGCGGCGAACCAGCGAGACTACCATGCCCATGTAGATGAACAGGACCGGCAAACCATATGCGACCGCGTACCAGCATTTGAGTTCCAGCGAGCTGAGCGCCACGCGCGGATATTCCCAGGTTTCAGCATCGCGGGCCAGCAAATCGTCGCGGCCCAAGAGCCAGTTTACGGTGTCGAGAAACAGCTTTTCCTTGAGCGGCGGCAAGGTCGGTCCGACGAACGCGCCCCCTGACCCGATGACGGCAACACGCACCTTCGGCGCCTTGGCTGAATCCTTGTCGAACCAGGACGCGGGCACTTGCGTTTCGACGGCGACGGCGATGGGGAAGGGGCCACGCCGCTCTTCATCGGGCGTCCCCTTTTTCGGGCTATCGTCCTCCGTCCGCGCGAAACGCGGGACCTTACCTTCCACGATGAAGGGATTCTCTTCGTTCCAGCATTCCTTGCTGGTCAGCAGGAACACGCCATTTTCGTCCGGCTTCTGCTGGGCCTGCCTCTTCCACTTGATGGCGGCTTGCAGCGCGCCGGGCAATCCGGGCAATGCCAGCGAACCAACGATGCTGCAAGCGGACGCCTCCGACAGCCTCGTGCGCATGAAATAGACCGGCCGCGGATGCCGCAGCCGCAGCGCCGCCGCCTCGCCCTGCTTTGGCGGCCCCTTCTTGATCTCCTTGTCCGCGTCGGCGTCCCCCGGCGCCAGCGTTCGCTGCATCATCCGAATACTGACGCGGATCGGATGCGGATTGAACGGCTCCGCCGACTCGCTCCAAGTGTAACTCGAGGTTGTCTGGTCGAAACGCAACGGTGGCAAATCGGGTGTGTGCTTGCTTTTGCTGAAATCGTCCTCGGAAAACTTCCGCTCGTTGAACTCGCGCTTTTCGGCATCATAAAGGATGATCTGCTTAGGTAGGTAAAAACCCAACTCGCCGAGCATCGGTTCCAACGCATCGGCGGTGCCGGTATCCGGCCGCGGCCGCGGATCATTGGCCGGCCCAAGCAGGAACAACACCGGCTTGCCCGCCTTGAGAAACGCCTTCACCGCGTTTAACTGCCCCGCCTCCAGGCGATGAATGCGGTTGGGATAGACTTCTCCCCGCGGAATGCTGACCGCCGTAAGCCGCGGGACGATCAGCAAATCGACGTTGGCAAGCATCGCTTTCGCTTTCGCTTCCAGATCGCTAATGCGGCGCTTCTCCGCGAGGCTATCGACCTGGAGTTTCCCCTTTTTCTCAATTAATTGCGCCTCTTCTTCGCGATCGGCGTCCAGGGCGTGCTTCAGTCTGTCAATGAAGGATTTGCTGTCGCCGATCATTGTTTGATGATATTCCTCAGTCACGTCCATGATCTTGGCCTGACCGAGCGATTTCTTGTTCTTCTCGACATTGCTGCGCGTCATCCTGAAGATGCCGCGGCCCGGGACCTCGACGAAGGCGAATTTCTTGTTCACCTCCGCCAGCGAGGATTCACTCCAAAACTTGTGCGCTTCGGTCACGTCGTCGAGGTCCTTTTGCAGATCCTTGATGTCTTTAGCGAGGAAGGCAAGATCGTCCTCGATATCCTCGTACTGGCTTTCGTCATGAGTGAGCACCGTTGGTTCGCCGTCGGTGACGCGGCGCAAAGTGATGTCAGTGGTGGCGAATCCGTACGCATCGAGGACCTTCTTGGCGCCGTTCATCGTGTAGTTGGGCTGGCTGTCATCTTGCAGCGTGAGAACCGGATGAATAACGGCGTTGGCAATGCGCGGAGACTTTTCCTCGATGTTGAATACCTTGCGGGCGAATGGGCCGACGCCTTGATATTTGAGCACGAGGTTCTTGTTCTCGATGGAGCCCTGCTTGTCGAGTTGGTAGATGTCGCTGAAATTGATGCGCTGAAAACGCTTTTTCTCTCGGGAGTAAAGGAAAACGCTGTTCTCCGGCGCCTTTTCCACGGCCTTGGCCACGTCCTCTGAGAGGTCCTTGCGAATTTCGTTGAGCTTCTTGTCGTAGTTGTCTTCCTGGATATCGAGAACGCGCACGTGAAAACGCGGGCCGAGATCCTCGAATTCTTCCGCCAGATCCTTGACCTTCTCGACGATCTTGCGCTGGGCGGCGAAATCGTATTTGTCCTGCTTGTTCTCGGCACGTTGGCCGAAGGAGACGTGCTTTTGCACGACGATGATGTCGGTATCGCCGCGCAGTTGTTCCAGTTGATTGCGGGTGTCTTCGTCGAGGGTGAAGATTTGCCCGCGCGTCCAATCGAAGCGGCGAAAGTGCTCGAAGGAATAGACGTTGGCGCCGATCACTAGGGCGAGGGCCAGCGCGATTTGCAGGAGGACGTTGAAGCCGAACAGGCCGCGGTGCGAGGCGACGGCTTTGGTCAGGCCGCGAATCTCGAAAAGCAAGGCGAGCCCGACAGCGCCGGCGCTCGCGTAAAGCATCGTCAAGCCGATTTCTGCGCCGGTGAACGGCCCCAGCGTTTTCTCAAAGGCCGCATATGGGCCGAAGGACAGATCGCCAAGCAGGCCCCAGAAGAACAAGCCGATCGGCGCGGCCGCGAGCCCGCTGACGCCGATGAGCCGGGTCAACAGGTGAATTTGCTGCCAAAATGAATTGCGTGATCTTACCGCCATCGTCGGCTCTCCAGGCTGCGCACGGTGAGGAACAGACCCAACAGCGCCACGGAGCCATAAAGGATCACGTTGCGCGTGTCGATCAGGCCGCGTCCGAAGTTGCGCTCGAAGTGCAGCGGCACCGTGAAGAAGTAAAGAATCCGGTACGGCGTGTCGCTGGTGTCCATGTCGGGCTTCCAGATGCCGCCGACGATGAGAATCACGCCGAGGAACAGAGAGATCAGCGCCGCCACCATTTGGCTCTTGACCAGGCTGCTGACGAAGAGGCCGATCGACAGGAACATCGCCCCCGCGAGCGCCAGGCCGATGTACGTCGTCACGACCGGCCAGGGATCCACGTTGCAATAAACGGTCCACCATTCGCGCTCGGCCCACATCGGCCAGACGAGCGCCGCGACCCCCGCAGTCAATGCCGTCACCAGGATCAAGCTGAGCAAGGCGAAGTAGATGCGTCCGCGAACGAGGTTGGAGATGCCGCTCATCAGGAACCACAGCACGGCAATTCCCGCCACAACGCCGATCGCGATGTAGCCGCCGAGAACCTCGCGGTCGTCGAGATCGACTTCGGCTTGCGTGATTTTCCAGCCGGTCAGGATCGGCAAATAAAGCAGCGTCGGCAGCCACATCATTATGTAAAAGCCATAGCAGGCGACGAACTTCGCGAAGACGACTTGCCAATCGCGCACCGGGGCCGTCAGCAGCATCTCGAGCGTGCCGGTCGAGCGTTCTTCCGCGAAGAGGCGCATGGTCAAGAGCGGCGCGATCGTCACGAAGACGAGCCAAAAGGGGACGCCGTTGACGAACAGCTCCATCGGGTAGGAAATCCCCTTCGGTCCGCCCGTCGTCAGCAAATCGAGGCTCAAATAAAAGAGATGCCCGGTGACGAACAGGAACACCGCCAGGACCACGTACGCGATCGGCGAGTAAAAGTACGCACTGAACTCTCGGCGTATCAAGCTGAGAGTCGAACGCATGGGGATTTCTCCTTATTTTCCATTGACCTACTCCCCTCTCCCGCTGGGAGCGGGGTTGGGGGCAGGGCCTTCAAAAAACTTTCGTTCCAAATCCCTCACTCCCGACCGCTCTTCCAGCGGGAGAGGGGAGAAATGCGTTATCGACGCCCCGTCGTTTCCATGAATTCATCTTCCTCGGTGATCTGCACGAACAGATCTTCCAGCGTTGGGCGTTCGACGCGCATTTCCAGCAAGCGCCATTCATTGTCGGCGGCGAACTGGCTTAAGCGCGGGGCGATGGTGTCCATGTCGTGGGCGGTGACGCGCAGCTCCACGTTTTCGCCGAGCGGGCCCTGGTGGATGCGCAGATCGATCACGCCATCCACGCTGCGGAAGATATTCGGGTCCCCGCTGCCGCCGATCACCAGCAGCAGATGAGCGCGCGAATGAGCCCGGCCCTTGAGCTCGTCCACGCTGCTGGATGCCGCCACCTTGCCGCGATGGATGATGATGACGCGATTGCAGGTCGCCTCCACCTCGCTGAGGATGTGCGTGGATAGGAGGATGGTGTGCTGCTGGCCGAGCTCGCGGATCAGGCCGCGGGCGGAGCGAATCTGCGTCGGGTCCAGGCCGGCCGTCGGCTCATCAAGGATCAGCACGGGCGGATTCGCTAAAAGCGCGTCGGCTAATCCGACGCGCTGGCGGTAGCCTTTCGACAGTGTGCCGATGATTTGCCGATCGACATCGTTAAGCCAGCAGCGTTCCAGGCAATAGCCGAGGCGTTTCCGGCGCTCGCTGCCGTGGATTCCTTTGATGCCGGCGCGGAAGTCGAGGTATTCGCTGACGCGCATCTCGGAATAGAGGGGGCAGCTTTCGGGCATGTAGCCGATCTTGCGGCGGACTTCGACGGAGTCCCAGAAAACATCGAGACCGGCGATGGTGGCCTTGCCGGAGGTGGCGGTGATGTAGCCGGCGAGGATGCGCATCGTGGTGCTTTTGCCGGCGCCGTTGGGTCCGAGAAAGCCGACGATCTGTCCGGCGGGGACATCGAAGCTCACATCCTGCACTGCGGGATAATCGCCGTAATACTTCGTCAGATGGCTCACATGGATCATCGCATATTCCTTTGCCTTGCAGATGAATTAGCCAACGCGGGGCTTTTGGCAAGTGCCGTCTGGACCGGTTGGGACTTGGGTGAATCGCCGTTTTCTGCGTGAGCATGGTGACCATTTGTCGCGCGAAGCGCTGCTGTACTTTTTCCTGGCGGCGGTGGCCGACCGCCATGGGTTGTCGTTCTACAGCAGCGACCACACGCTGACCAGCCGGTTGCGGCTATCGCCGCAGGTTCTGGAGAAGACCCGTCAAGAACTCCTCGACCGTGATCTGATCGCCTACCAGTTGCCGTTGGTGCAGGTGTTGTCGCTGCCGACGCCTGGCGTCAGCGGCCGCCCGGAGCCGGGCCAAGGACTGATGCTGCTCGGCGATGTGTTCCGGCAAGTGGCTGCCGCGGCAACTCCTGACCAAAGGAGGACCCCGCCATGAAGGTCGCTTTGTGGGCCGAGATCCGCCGTCTCAGCGAGATCGAAAAGCTCTCCGGCCGGGTGATCGCGCGGCGACTGCACTGCTCGCGTCACACCGTGGCTGCCGCCCTGGAACTGACGCAGCCGCCGACGTCCGCGGCGGCGCCAGTGTGCTCGATCCGTACCTGGATCGGATCAAGGAACTCTTGGCCAAGTATCCAAACCTCTCGGCCGTGCGCATCCGCGAGGAGATCGCCCGTGGGTCCGAGGGCTATACCAGCAGCGTGCATGTCTTGCGCCGTCACCTGCGCAAGGTTCGGCCAGCCTGCGGCCGCTCGACGCAACCTCTTTGCCTGCAAGGTTCCCCGCTCTACAAAATTACAAAACATGAATCGAGTTGAGACCGCCTCGGGGAGCTTTCTGGACGGTTCTTCGAACAAAACCGTCCTCGCTCAAACCGGAAGGGTTCTGCTCCAGAAATGTGCGGAAGTCCGCCAGTGTCCGTGAAGCGAACTATTGAGAATGCTGGTAATAAGTTGGTAGAAAGCCGCCTCAGGGATTTGAACCCTGGACCCCAGCTTTACGAAAGCTGTGCTCTACCGCTGAGCTAAGGCGGCAATTGGTAAAGACTTACGTCGATTTTTTATTTCGGACATCAACCTCCACTTTCGTCTTTCCTCGATCCAGAGCCTTCGCTTTACGAAAGCCGTGCTCTACCGTTGAGCTACATCGGCAAATCCAGCATTTCCTTGATGATTGTCCGTCGCATCCGGTACTGCGAGTAACGCCCGCAAGAAAATTGGCTGCCTGTTGTGACCAGGCAGCCTACCGAAACCCTGTTTCACGGAGCAATCACCATGACAAAAAATCATTCTACGCAGAGTTCGCGCACACGTAAACCCCGGAAACTGCGAAGCCACTCAAAGACGTCCGCCGACTTGCAGATCACTCAATGGGAAGTGTAGGCAGGCTGTCCAGATCGATGTCGGGTTCGGTTCGGCAATAATGGGAGGCGGGCTTGCGCGTGGGAGAGGTTTCTTCCAGCACAAAAACTTTTAGGGCGTTTTCGCTCTGAGCGGAGTCCGCCGCCATCGCTGCGAAGATCTGTGTTTTGAAGATGAAGTGGCCCACACGAATCTGATCGCCGTCGGTCAGCTCGCTCTCCCTGGTCAGGCGTTTGCCGTTCAAGAAGGTGCCATTGCTGCTGTCGAGATCTCGGATGAGGATGTCAAATTTCTGTTGGACGATCCAGCAGTGATGGCCGCTCACATCGTTACTGGCAAGCTGCAGGTCGCAATCGGGCCGACGCCCCAGCCGAAAGAGCGATTTGTTGACGGGAATCTCCAGGTCGATCCGGCCGCCCTGCAGCACATTGAGCGATACCTGGATATCAAGGGAGATTCCACGCACCGCCAAGATTTCTCGCAGGCGGTCATTGACCCTGGCGCCCTGTCCGAGCAACAAGACTCCCTGGGCGTCGCGGATCGGATATCGTAGTGTCGTTCCCGCCTTGAACATGTTGCACGGACTTTCAAATCGAACACCTTACAGCACGTACTCGCACGGCTGGGACATTTTGCGTTCCCTATTCAGCGAATTCCAGTAGACGACGCGGTTCTTGCCTTGCGATTTCGCCAGATACATTGCCTGGTCGGCCGCGGCGAGAACCTGTTCCGCGCTGTCCCATTCCGACGCGGGCTCGAAGAAAACCGTTCCAATCGACACGCCCACCTTCCCGGACCGGTCTCCCTGGCTGATGGTCAAGTCATTGATTTTCGTCCAGATGCGGTGGCTGAAGTTATGCAGCCCAGGCTGATCGATGCAATCCGTCAAGATGCAAAATTCATCCCCGCCATACCGCGCGACGATGTCGCCCTGGCGCACCTGCTGGCTGAGACAATCGGCGACTTTTTGCAAGATCACGTCCCCGAATGGATGGCCGTAGCGGTCATTGAGCGGCTTGAATCCATCCAGATCGAGGAACATCAGGCCGAATGGCATGGCTGTTTCTTCCTTCCGCTCAAAGAACTCGCGCATCTTGGCTTCGAGATAGCGGCGGTTGAACACCCGCGTGAGTGAATCAAAGACCGCTTCCTGGCGCCAGTGCCGAGCTTCGGATTCCGCTTTGCGCGACGATTCCGCGGCGCGCTGGCCGTCGAGGTTGGTGGCGATCATGAGATTGACGAGCTCCTCGCTGGCGCGCGTGAGAATCTCGCGATAGTCGCTGAACTCGCCCATGTCGATTTGCAATAAGGCGCCAAAATCGGTGATTTTTTTGCTCAGAGGGAGCAAGAATGAGTGCAACTGGTCGATGCTCATCTGATAGGTGTTCTGGGCAAGCTCGCACAATTCCTTGAGCACTGCGGGCTGATCCGGATGCACCAAAAGCTCGGCGGCCCGGGTCGCGAAATGCAAACGGAAAGCGCGATTCTTGGCCGCCTCGGACGAATAATCACCGCGATCCGGCTGATGATGATGGCGAATGGCCTCCGTGATTTCCCTCGGCAGACGCCACTGGTCCAGAATGAACGCGCTCACCTCGGCGTGAGTCAAACCGCAATGCGTCTCCTCCAGTTCGATTTTTTCGTGGATCTGCACTGCGACGGGCTGGTCGAGTACGTTCTGGTAGGCGTCGGACATCAGTTCCTGGAGGACCAGCTCTCCCAGATCGCGCAGCAAGCCGGCGACGGTGTCGTCTTCCGGTTCGCCCAGGCGGAGCTGATGAGCCAGCTCCCGCGCTACAATCGCGCCGGCGACTGATGCCTTCCAGTAACGCTGCATCACCACCGGGTCAATCCCACGCATCTTCTGCTGTGCCTCCGGGAAGGAAATCGCCAGCATGAGCAATCGCGTCGAGTTCAGGCCGACCACCGCCAGCGCCCTCTGGATGGACGTCACCGGACGCGACAGGCCGAACAGCGCGGAGTTGACGATGCGCAGCACGCGCCGGACAACCCTGCATCCATTTGAATGAGCTGGCACAAGTCGGCGATCGTGCAATCCGGCTTGCTGGCTTGATCCAACACGCGCAATACCACCGTCGGCGGCGATGGAATGCTCGGATTGCTGGCGATTTGCTTCAACAATTCGATTTTCTGCGTGGGGGAAAGCAATACGGTTGACATGATGCTTGGTTCGCTTCCTGTGTGCCGACGAATCCGGTCGGTTTCGGCCTGGATCGCCGTCCTGGGTCGCCGATCGACCGGAACGATGAGACCCTGGGATATCAGAAATGCCGGCCTTGGCGGGGGCGGGGCGGGACGGTCGTGTGAGCAATACGGGCTCGTTATGCCATAACGTCGCTGCAAAGGACTTCGCGCACCTTGGCAAGCAAGGCTTTCGAAGTGAAGGGCTTTTGCAGAAACGAATTCGTTGCCAGGTCGGCGTCCTCAAGTCATCGGAGTACCCCGACATGAAAAGCACCTTCAGGCCGGCATGTCTTTTTTTCAACCGGCGAGCCAGTTCGATGCCGTTCAGCCGCGGCATGATTGCATCGGTAATCAGCAGGTGAATGCTTTCGGCGGCGCCGTCATGGACGCGCAGGGCGTCTTCGCCGTCGCGTGCCTCGAGAACTTTGTAGCCATGAGTCTGCAGGGCGCGGCGGGCGAAGGCGCGGACGTCGTCTTTGTCCTCGGCGAGGAGAATGCTTTCGCCGTCCCCTGAGAGCGGGCTCGCGGTGAAATCTGGCTTCGGCGCGCGCGGTGAGCCCTGGGCGGCCGGCAGATAGATGTGAAACACGGTGCCGCGGCCGACTTCGCTGGTTGCGGTGACATGGCCGCCGCTTTGCTTCACGATGCCATGCACCGTGGCCAAGCCCAGGCCGGTGCCTTTGCCGTTTTCCTTGGTGGTGAAGAACGGCTCAAAAATCTGGCGTTTCACATTCTCATCCATGCCGCAACCGGTGTCGCGCATGGCGAGCACCACGTATCGGCCCGGCTGAATGTCGGGATTCTTGCCGGCGACCTCTTCCCCCACTTGCATGTTGAACGTTTCGATGGCGAGCGTGCCGCCGGAAGCCATGGCGTCGCGGGCATTGACGGCCAAGTTCAAGATCACCTGCTCGATTTGGCTGAAATCGGCCTTGACGAGGTCCAGATCGTCGGCCAGGCGTTCGACGAGCGCGATATGGTCGCCAAGGAGCCGGCTTAGCATCTTGCTCATGTTGGCGACGGTGAAGTTGAGATTCATGACGTCGGGGGCGAGGAATTGCTTGCGGCTGAATGCGAGCAATTGCCGGGTGAGTTCGGCGCCTCGATTGCCGGTGTCCATCATGACCTGGACCAGGGCGCGCGCATCGGGGGGCAGCGCGGGCATGTCCAGCAGCACATCGCAGTTGCCGATGATTACCGTCAGCAGGTTGTTGAAGTCATGGGCGACGCCGCCGGCCATTCGGCCGATGGCCTCCATCTTCTGGGCTTGCCGCAATTGCTCCTCGGTGCGTTGCAGCGCTTCTTTGGCCTGCTTGAGCCCTTCCTCGACCTGGTTTTTCTCCTCGGTCGCGCGGAAGCTGTCAAGACTCGCCTCGACGGCAAGCTTGGTCAGGTTCTCCGTGGCCTTCGTAAAGACGCTTGCGAACGATTCACACGGCCCCAGATCCAAATTGACCAGGGCGGCAAACTCGGCGATCTTCGCTTGCAGCGGTTCCAGAAACGAAAACAACTGCTCGTCCGTCATGCCGTAGCGCTGGTTGGCAAGGATGGCGATCTCGCCGAACAACTCGGGATGGTCCGCCGTCAGGTGGAAGCGTGCGACTTGACTGGCGAAATGCAGGAGTTGGGTTCGGGCCGCGCATTTTGCCGGCGCTTGCTCGGGATGATGATGAAAATGAATGGACGTGCACAGATCGTCGGGCAAATTCCAGCGCCGCATGCAATAGGCCCCCGCCGTCGCATGGTTGACGCCGATCTCTTTTTCTTCCAGCTCAATGCGGTTTCGCTCCAGAACTTCCGCGGGCGCCTTCAACACCCTGGCGTATTGCTCCGGGAATGTCTCTTGCAGCAACAGGATGCCCATGTCGCACAGCAGCCCGGCGACCATTTCGCTGTCGGGATCGGGCCATTTCCATCGCAGCGCCAGTTCCCGACACACGATGGCGGTCGTTGCCGAGGTTTTCCAGTAGACCTTCATCTGTTCGCTGGAGGCGCTACGGAAACGCAGCGAGGGGAGCGTGAGCCCCAGGACCAGCGAGCGCACGTGATTCAGGCCCAGCAGGCTCAGGGCACGCTCAATCGAGGCGACCGAGCGCTGCAGCCCGTAAAGAGAAGAGTTCACCAGGCGCAACATCTTCCCGCACAGCGCTGGATCCTGGCTGATGATCTTGCCGAGCTCCGGTAGCGTGCAACTCGGAATGCTGGCACGCTCCAGAATGCGCATCGTCAGCGTAGGCGGCGTCGGCAACCTTGGATTGTCGGCGATATGCGCCAGCAGGCTTTCTGCGTCCATCGAGTCCCCCATCTTCAGCTAATTATCGCGTCGCCGAGACATTGTTTGAACTAATTTGCCCAGATTATCCATTTACGCTCCTTGAAGAGTAACGAATATGCCATGTGCGCGGACGGCGCTGGCCTGGCAAGCCGTGCTTCGGTAGGCCGGGCGACGAGAATGGGCAAGATGGCCCGAATTCCGTCGATGAATTTTCCGGTCAAACGTCGGCATGAATGACTTGACAGAATTGCGAGGATCGTTATGAGGCGGCACCCGAATTCTCCTTCAGGATGCTCGCTGTATTCGAGCATGGTCCCATCCGGCTGCGGCCGTTCTGCGCGGGCGCAGGGCGAGCGCCGGTGGAGGAATCCGTGATGTGGCGTTGGATGAAGCCAATCCGAACGATCGGCCTGGGCGCGCTGATTCTGGCGGCGGGCTGCACCGTCTCGGTGCAACCCTGGACCAAGCCGAATCCAACGGCCACGCCGACCGACGTGCCGCCCGGCCATCCAGCAGCGGTGCCGTTCAATGGGCCCCCCCCGCGGCCATTGCCTCAAAATCTGAACACCCCCAATGAAGCGACCGCCGTGTTGGAGCAGCGGCTCTATCAAGCGGAGAATCAACGCGATGTGTATCTCAATCAGGTAAAGGCACTAGAGAAAAAAGTGAAGGAGCGCGACGAAAGCTTGCGGCAAGCCTCTCTTGAAATGGATGAATCGACCAAACACGTGAAGCGGACGCGGGACGAAATTCGGCAAGGGCAGGCGGAACTCGACGAGTTGCGCGATCGGGTGCGGAAACTGGAAGATTACCGGGCGACGCTCAAGCCGCTCATTGAGGAGACCCTGCAGCACCTCAACCGTGAAAAAGGCGAGCCGGGAACCATTCGCATTCCGTTACCCGGCAAATGATTGGCGAACATCACCGATACGGGAGCTTTGAGCCATGGCGAATGAAACGGCAACGCCGCCGAAAAGTGCAGGCAAGGGCTGGATCGTCTGGGTGATACTGGCGATTATCGCGGCCGGCGCCGGCGCTTCCTTGCCCTGGACGCTTCCCCGACGATCTGGCGACCCCGGCGCCGCAAAGAAATCCGAAACGCCCAAGGCCAAACAGGAAGCGATCCCTTTCGGCGATATCGTCGTCAATCTCGGCGAGGATCGGCTCAATCGTTTCTTGCGCGCCAAGATCATGGTTGCCGTCGAGGAACATGATGCCAAGGAAGTCACCGAGATGCTGACCCAGCAGAAGGCGTTTCTCAAAAGCTGGTTGATCGGCTATCTTTCCGACCAGTCGATCGCGGATGTCACGCGCAAGGCTGGCGTCAATCGCCTGCGCCGGGAAATCCGCGAGGAGTTCAATGCCCGGCTCTTCCCGAATGGCGAGGAATTGATCGTGGACGTTCTCTTTGACGAATTCGTGGTGCAATGAATCCGAAGCCGCACGATTTCAGGAAACCAGCGCCTCTGGCCGCCGCCGGCCGCGACCGTCTGGCGAATTGGACGCGCCTGGCGCTGACGCAGCAGAATAAGGCCTGGGCCAAGCAGTTGCCCGTTCGCCTGGAAGCCGAACTGGTGCACTGGGACGGCCTGTACGCCCAGCAAGCGCTGGCTCGGCTGCCTGAGCCATGCCTGGCCTACCGTGTGACGGTGGGCGACGGCAGGCTCCCCACGCTGCTGGTCCTGCCGCGCGGCCTTATGCTGAATCTGGTCGCTGCCCTGCTCGGCGATGACGCCAACGCCGAAGCCGGCGAGCGCGAGTTGACGCTGGTCGAGGAGGGCCTGGCCGATTATTTCCTGACCGAATACTGGCTTTCCGCCTTTCGCGAAACCTGGCCGAATGGTCCGACATCCTCCTGGGTGCTCGAGGGCAGCGAAGCCAATCCGGCGCGCACCCGCATCTTTGCCGCGGATGAGGTGCTGCAAGCGTTTACCTGGCAGATCAGCGGCCCCTGGGGCGAAGCCAGCAGCGTTTGGCTCTTCCCGGAGAAAGGGCTGCTGTCCGCCCTTGGCGCAGGCGACAAGTCCGCCGATGCGCCGGCCTCGCAACCACTAACCCCGGCGCGGCGTGCGTCCATCGTGCAGGCATTGCCGATGGTCGTGCAAATTATCTTGGGCACTGCCGAATTGAAATTATCCCAGCTCCGACGTTTGCAAGTGGGCGATGTCCTGATGCTTGACCAAAACCACGAGGACCAGGCGGTGGTGCGCGTCGGCAACCACGAGCTTTACCGCGGCCGCGCCGGCCGCACCGGCGCGTGCAAGGCCTTTCAAATCAAGTCACTGCTCGAGAAATAAACCATGAATGCTGTCCGCGAAAGCAATGTGGCCTTCGAAAACAATGCCGGCCAGGCCGCACCGCCGGTCGGCAGTGCCGCCGGCCCGACGGTCCTGGCCAGCGTCGCCGATCTTCCCGAACTCCAATCCGAAGCCGCGGGAAAAGCCAACGGCTCCCTCGACCACCTGCTCGACGTCTCCGTCTGCGTCAGCGCCGAGCTCGGCCGGGCCACCATGACCATCGCCGATTTGCTCAAGCTGGAGGTCGGCTCCGTCGTCGGCCTCGACCGCGCCGTTTCCGAGCCGGTCGATCTCCTCGTCCAAGGCGTGCTGTTTGCCCGCGGCGAAGTCGTCGTCATCGACGATTCCTTCGCCATCCGCATCCGCGAAATCCTCGATCCGAAACTCGCCGGCAAACGCTAGCGCCGTCGAATAAGTAAAACTGCCTATTGTAAGTAATTGAGCAGGCTCGTCGAACTGATCTTTGCGAAGCTCTCCAGCGACAGTTGCAACTGATTCTCCACCGATTGCAACTGCACGGCAAGATCGGTCATGTTCGTGTCCCCGACATTGCTGATCGTTTCCTGAGTCGATAACTGCAGATTCTGCAAATTGGTCTGCAAGCTGCTCAGGCTTTGCAGCGTCGTCGATTGCGCGGCCCATCGCCGATTCCACCTGCGTGCTGACACTCTGCAAGTCGGCAATGCTGCCTGAAATGGCCTGAATCTGATCGGCGGACGAAAGGTTGTTGACGTTATTCAAATCGTCACGCAAGGCAATCAGTGCCTGGAAGGGATCGTAGGATCCCGGATGGTCCACCGTTTCGGCGCCGGTGCGCTGGAGGTTCGTGGTGTCCACGAATGTGACCGCACCGGTGGCGCCGTCGGTCACGGCCTGGTTGGCGGAATACGTGATCGGGGTGGACGTGGCGCCGCCGTCAACCGACATGGCGCCGGTGCTGGATATGGCGATGGAGCCGTTGAAGCCAGCGGTGATGGCGCTGGTGTCGATATAGACGACGTCGCCATTGGCATTGGTGACCTGGAGGTTGGTGTCGGCGCTGGTGAAGGCGATGGCGGGGCCGCCGTCGAGAGAGACGGTGCCGGCGCTGCCATTGCCGCTGGTATCGGTGATTTGCAGGGAATGGCTGCCGGGGGGGCCGAGGATGGTGTCGCCGGCGGCGGAGGAGCTGCCCGGCTGGACGCCGGAACCGGCGGCGTAGGTTGTGGCAATGTGGGTGATGGTCAAGGTCTGCTGACCGGTGGCGCTGTCGGTGCCGGTGCCCGCGGCGGCGCCGGTGTTGCCCGAGAAGACCGCGGGCTGCGGATCGTTGGCCTGGAAGACACTGCTGCCGGAATAATAGATCGGAACGCTTTGGTTGTTGTTCACAATGGTTGAAGTGTCCCCGCTCGATCCCTGGTAGGTAACTAACGTCGGGTTGCCTTGTCCATCCGTGCTCGCGATGACATACGGCTGCGTGTTATATGCCGTGCCGCTGAAGACATAGACCCCATTGTTCTGGGTGTTGGCAGCATTGAGAAGGCTGGTGATGAGGCCGTTCACTTGCTGCGCCATGGCGCTAAATGAGGTGGTGTCGTTGTTGGAGTTGCTGGCTTCAATGGCGATCGATTTCGCCTGGGCGAAAATGCTGTCTACCTCCTGCAGGGCAGAGACGCTGGTGTTGAGGGCCGTCGTCGCCGATTGAATGTTGTTTAGATGGGTGGTGAAAAGCTGATTTTGGTCGGTGCCGGCAATCACCTCCATCGCGTCAGCCGGATCGTCCGAGACGTTGGCGAAATTCTTCCCGGTCGATGCTTGGGTTTGCAACGATACAAGCAGATTATTGAGAAGCTGATTGTCGTAGATCGCATTTTGATAGATCGTCGTCATGCCCATGCTTGCGTTCATTGATGCACCTGATCTTTGGGGTTGGTTTTCATTATCCGCCTGTCACAGTCGACACGGTGTTGAGCAGATAAGTCAAGTTTTGGCCCACGACCGACACGAACTTGGCCGCCATTGCATACGCTTGCTGATACTGCACGAGCTGGGTCAGAGCGGCATTGGTATCGACGCCGGAATCGCTCTGGACTTGATCGTTGAGCTGCTGTCCGAGCGCTTGTTGAGCAGTTTGCGTGGTCTGCAAATCGTTTACCTGGCTGCCGACACTGCCGATGACGCCTTCAAGGTACTGAACCAGCGTCTGGGAGTCGTTGGCGAGCACTGGTTGGTATTGCAGGGCGGCCATCTTGGCGAGGTTCGATCCATCGCCGGGTTGGCCGGTGGTGGAGGCCGCCAGCTGGGCTGGATCGTTCAACAAGCTGGGGTTGACCTGCAGATCGCCGGCGCTGGAGCCGACGAAGAATGTGTTCAACCCGAGCGCGGTGAGGATATTCGCGGAATCGGGATTGGCGGTGACGTTTTCGCTGAAGGAGTCTTCGGCGTTGACGGTGCCGGCGGACAGGCTCACATTGACGCCGAGTGGGCCGGCGACATCGGTGCCTGGAGCGTAGCCCTGCCCGACATTGATGGAGCCAACCACGGCGCCGGCGCTGTTGGTGACCTGGAGCATGAGATTGGGGGTGACGCCGATCGTGCCGGCCCCGCTGAAGGTGTAGGTAAGCGTGTCATCGGCGCTGCCGGTGTACTGCCCGTCGATGCTGGCGGTGGCGGTCCCGGTCATCGTTTGCGTGTCGGGTGTGCTGCTGATATTGCCTGTGAAATCGAACGAGTATCCCGCTGCGGCCATGATGGACATCGTGCCGCTCTGGGGATCGACGACCGCTTGCAGGTTCGGCACGCCGCTGATGGCATTGGCGACATCGGTCAGACTCTGCGTCGCCGGGTCGATGGCGATCCGGTTCAGCGTCCGCTGGCCGGTGCTTTGATTGGTGACGGTGATGTACAGGTACCCCTGTTGCGGCGGGAATGCCAGGTCCTCGCTCGAAAGCGGCTGATTGACGTTCGGCACGGTGCGCTGGCTGGTTAGGAAGGTCATCGGCCCGTTGAGCCCGAGGCCGGTCGCCTGAATGTGGTCGAATTGCGTTGCCAAGCCTTGCGTGAAGGTGTTGAGCTGGGTGCTGATCGCCGGCAGCGTCGAGTTGGCCAGCGTGAGCGTGCCGCCGAGCTCGCCGCCGCTGATGTCGAGCGGCTGCTGCGCGCCCGCGGCGGAAACGACGAGGCTTCCTTGATTGTTCTCCGTGATGCTGAGGGTGCTTGCCTGTGAGTTCAGAACCAGGGGCGTGCCGCCGTTGAAGACGCTGACCTCGCCGTAAGGCTGGGCGATGGTGCGCACGTCGATCAATTGCGCCAGGTTGGCCACCGCCTGATCACGCTGGTCGAGCAGTGTATTCGCATTCTGGCCGCCAATGGTGGCATCGTGAATCTGCTGATTGAGCTGGGCGATCTGCGCGGTCAACGTATTGACCGATGCGGTGTAGGAATTCGCTTGACTGATTAAGCCGCTTTGAACCTGCTGAAGGTTGTTCGCCGTCGCATTCAATTGTGTGGTCACGGCATTGGCGTCGGAAAGGACTTGCTGGCGCAGGACGGTATCGTCCGGCTGAGTGGTGAGCGACTGCAAGTCGCTGAGGAAATTGACCAGCGAATCGTGCAAGGTGCCGGTGCCGGTCGCGAGAAACGATTGCACCTGACTGAGGCCGTCGAGCTGCGCGGAGGTGGTGCTCGAATCGGCAGTGTTGCTGACCACGGCCTGTTGCAGGGCCTGATTGATTTCGCGCGTGATGCTTTCAATCGACACGCCGGCGCCGATGGCGGAGCCAGTTGTGGTGATTTCCGCGAGATTGGCGACCTGGTTGTGGTAGCCGGGCGTGCTGGCGTTGGCGATATTCTGCCCGGTCAAATCGAGCAGGGCCTGATCGACCTGCAACCCAGTCAGTCCGATGGATAATGACGACATGGCTCACCCGTGGATTTGCAGCAAGGGTCGAAATTCGAGGGATTCCCGGTTGCCTGTGGGGCCGTACGCGCCGGAACTCCTGCGCGAGTTGGTCAGATCGCGCAGAATCCGTTGGTAGGCGTGCAAATGAATGCGGAGGAAGATCGAGACACGGCGGATCAGCGCCGCCAATTCGACGGCCATTGCGCGGACACGGGTCAGTTCGCCCGGCAGGGCGCCGCGCTCGGCCGCCGGCAGCTGGCCCAATGCGCTTGCCACGGTAATCGACTCCGGCGCGAACGAAACCAAGCTGGCCGCGGCGGCGCGAAATTGCGCCCGCCGACGGTTGAGCTCGGCGATCTGCCCGGCGAGCGTGACCTGTTGGCTCACCGTTGCCGACAGATCACTGCCGTTGCGCTGGCGCAACACTGTTTCCAGGGAGCGCAACAGCGACAGGGCGGCCGTTAACAGGGTAGCTTCGTGCTGCAGGTGCAGACTGCAGAGGGAGCGCAGTGCCGGCGTGGACGGCGTTGGTTCGTTGTGGTTGCTGCTGGTCATTGCTTGAGCTCCGTAATTCCAGTTGTTTGCGGATCATGGCGCCGATGCCGAGGCCGCCGTTGGAAGCCATTTGTTGCCCCATGAAGTGGTCGAAGAGACCGCCCAGGGCATCGCTCTTGTCATGGCCGCACAGCGAGTTGCCGCCGAGAGATTGCCGCATCTGCTTGATGAGCATCGACGCGAACATGCCCTCGAAGGCCTGGGCGCCGGCATGCGGGGCGGCTTGCGAATTCGGCGTCAGACTCGCGGACGCAGGCGCGACCAGCGAGGGCATAAGACCGCTGCCATTGACCGATGGCATGAATTCTCCTCCCGTTACATGAACACCAACTCGGCATGCAGAGCGCCGGCTCTCTTGAGCGACTGGAAGATCACGATCAGATCACGCGGCGTCGCCCCTAGCGCGTTCAGGGCCCGAGCTAGTTCCGCCACGGTCACGGTTTGGTTCAAGACGTGGACGTTGTCGGTCTGCTCGTTGATGCCGATCTGGCGCGTGGCAGCACCTTTGTCTTGCCGCGCGAAAACGGCTCGGGCTGCGATACGATCGGCTCGTTGCTCGCCACGATCGCCAGATTGCCGTGCGTGACGGCGACCGTCGAAATCTTGACGTTATGCCCCGCGACGATCGTGCCGGTGCGTTCGTTGATGACGACGCGCGCGGCGAATCGGGAATGATTTCCAGCAGGCCGAATTCGCTGATGAAGGTCACGACGTTGCCGCGCCGCTCATTTGGGACGATGACGTTGACGGTGCCGGCATCGAGCGTGTATGCACAGCCGGTGTATTTTTCGTTGATCACCTTGGCGATGGCGCGGGCGGTGTTGTAATCCGGCTCGCGCAGCAGAATGCGGACCTGGCCGTTGCACATGACCTTGCCGCGCGCTTCGCGGACGACGATGGGGCCGGTGGCGACGCGTCCAACCGTGGGGTGGTTTTTCTGCGCGGAAGCGGCAGCGTTGGTGCCGCTTCCCGTACCCGGGCGCCCCCCGCAGCGGTGAATTGAAACCCGCCGACCGAGACGGCGCCCTGGGCGGTCACATACTCGACGCCGTCCACGCCCTTGAGCGGCGTCACAATCAGCGTTCCGTTATCGAGGCTCAAGGCATCGTCGAGGGCGGAAACGGTCACTTCGATCCGGCTGCCGACGCGGGCATACGGGCCGAGCTCGGTCGTGACCATGACGACCGAAATGTTGCCCGACTTGAAAGCGCTGTCTCCCTTGATGCTGGTGGTGACCTGGAAGCGCTGCAGCATGTCTACGGCAAATTGCTGAGTGAAGGTGGTTTTGCTGCCGGTGCCATTGAGCCCAACGACCAGGCCCAGCCCGATCATGTGGTTGGTTTGCGCACCTTCGAGGTCGGTGATGTCCTTGATGCGAACGCCGTTCTGCGCCTGCGCGGTTGGCGTGGCCAGGAGTACTGCGATCAGCAAAATCGCACATTTGCGCAGAAAGCGTTGAAGCTTCATGGTCGCCCCTTCCGGTGGGTTTAGTAGGGCCAGAGCAGGTTGACGATACGACCGCCCCAATTCTGATTGGTGGCCGTCGTTTCGGGTCCGCGCCCTTCATAGCTGAACCACAGGTTTCCGATGAAATACGATTGCAGCGTGTTGTTCGACGCAATGTCGGCTGGACGGACGACTCCGGTCAAGCGCAGGGTCCGTATTTCCTTGGATATCACGCGGTGCCGGCATCCTTCGACGACCAGATTGCCGTTGGGCAAGACATCGATGACCACGAAAGTCATGCGATCGGTGAAGGTGCGTGCGATGGTGCTGTTCGCTTTGCCGTCAAAGGTTCGATTGGAAACATTCGAGGCGTCGACCTGAAAGCCGAGACCCTTGAAGAGTTGTCCGATGGTGGTGGCGTTCCAGTCGCCGATGGTGGTGCCGGAGGCGGTCGTGGCCTTGGCGAGAGAGCGCTGTTCCTGGGCATCGGAGCCGGTCGTCTCCTCAATGAGAACCGTCAAGACATCGCCGACGCGGCGGGCGCGATAATCGTGAAACATCTCCGTGACCCCCGCGTCGCGCCGATCCCACAGGGATTGCGCCGGCACGAACTGCGGGCACGCGGCCATAACGACCAGCGTGAAGAATAACGTTCGTAGTTGCATTACTGTCTCCGTCTTGGCGATGACTCAATATTCCACGGTAACGATACCGCTCGCTTCGATCCGCCCGTGCACGATGCGATTGGATTCGACATTGCGGACGCGAATGATCTGACCGATCTTGCCGTCCTGCTGCGCTTCTCCCATGGCTTCAACCCGGGCAGCGCCGAGAATGGCGACGATTTTCACATTGTCGTGCGCCTTGATGACAGCGCTTCTTGTCCAGCGGCAGGCGTCCAATTTGCCACGGTGCGAATGGGCGGCTCGACGCTGGCCTGGCTTTGCACGATCTCGAAAAAGACCGGCACGACCTCGCGCCTCTTGCCGTTCACCAGGATCGCTACCTCCACACGGGCTCGGCCATTCAAGGGAACCGGCCCGCTCAGGGCGGCATCAAGGCGGACACGATCGCTCGAACGCGTCTCGACCGTCGGAATCGTGACGCTCCTGTTCGCCGTCATTGAGGCATTGGCGGCGTTGCCTGGATAATGCGCTCGCAGCGCCTGCTCGCCGGCGGCAAGCATTTTCCGCAACGTGATCGGTTCGTCCGCCTCAACGATCGTCGTTCGCTTGGCGCCGCTCATGCGAAACTCCGATGCTTCCATATCGGCCAAAAACAGGCGAAACCGCACCTGTTCACTGGCCACGATGCGATGGCCGGCATTGAGCGGAAAATCCGTCACATCGAGCTTTCCGAGACGCGTGCGCAAGGCCGGCGTACCGCCGCTGAGCTTGGCGATTTGATCGAGCGTGACGATCGTATCGTCCACGACCGCGTTGGGCAGCATCGTGACGATCACGTCTTTCTCCTGCGCCGCGGCAATCGAGGCGTGCAGAAGGACTGCCAGCGCGGCAAATCGGCTCAAGGTCAGCGGCGTTATTCGTTTCATGCGATTCCTTAGCGGATCAGGTTATTGCTGGCGGAAAGCATCTCGTCGGCGGCTTGGACGGCCTTGGTGCTGAATTCGTAGGTGCGCTGGGCCTGGATCAGATTGACCATTTCCTGGACGACATCGACGTTGGATTGCTCGAGCGAGCCGCCGATGAGTTGGCCGCTGCCGAGCAAGCCGGGGGTAACGGTTTGCGGCGTGCCCGAGGCGGGGCTTTCGGCATAGAGGTTTTGGCCCTGGGCGGTGAGGCCGGCGTTATTGGCGAAGCGAGTAAGCATCATCTTGCCAACTTGGGTAGCGGTGATCGGATTGCTGGCGGTGGTGACGCTGATGGTGCCGTCGTTGCCGACGGTGACCGACATGGTGTCATTCGGGAGCGTAATGGTGGGGGTGACGAGGTAGCCGTCGGCGGTAACGAGCTGGTAATTGGAATTCATGCTGAAGTTGCCGTCGCGGGTGTAGAGAAAACCGCCTTGGGGGTTGGTGATCTGGAAGAATCCGTCTCCCTGGATGGCCATGTTGAGGGCGTTGCCGGTGGTTTGCAGGGTGCCGGTGGTGAACGTGCGGGTCGTGCCGGAGATGCGCACGCCGTTGCCGATCTGGGTTCCGGTCGGGACTTGCTGCCCCTGCGTCGTCAAGGCGCCCGGCTGGCGCAGCGTGGTATACAGCATGTCCTCGAATTCGACCGTGCTTCGTTTGAAGGCGGTCGTGTTCAGGTTGGCGAGGTTGTTGGCCGCGTTGTCGAGCACCGTTTGCTGGGCGGCCATGCCGGTCGCGCTGGTATTGAAGGCACGGATCATCAGGCATCCTCTCCCAAGTCAGCGAATCAAGACGCTTGCGGGCGGGTGTTCTGGGCAATGGCGTCGGACATCGTTTGCATCGCCTTCTGGGCGGCTTCATAGAAGCGCAAGCCCATCATCATCGACATCATTTCCTGCACGGGCTGAACATTCGAGCTTTCGCGAAAACCTTGCTCGACGCGCACGGAGCCAGGCGGCGGCGCTTGGGGGGCCGGTCCCTCGAACAGGGTCGGGCCGACGCGACGCAGTGCGGTGGGATCGGTAAAAGTGGCTAATTGCAGTTGGCCGACGACGGTCCCATTCGCCGTCACGGTGCCATCGCCGGCGATATTGATTGACGAAGTATTGGCGGGAATGGCGAGCGCCCCGCCCTGGCCCTGCACGCGATAGCCGCCGCTGCGCGTTTGCAACTCGCCGGTGGCGCTGAAGCTGAAACGAACCGTTGCGCGTGTAGATCGGCCCGTTCGGTCCTTGCACGGTGAAGAAGGCGTTGCCCGACACGGCCGCATCGAGCGGATTGTCGGTTTTTTGCAGCGAACCGGCTTCCATGTAAACGAATGAGGCCGGCGTGCGCCCGGCCCCGCGCCCGCGTGCAGCCGGGCCCGACGCATCGGCAGCGCGTTGAGGAACCTCGAAGACCATCCCCTGCCGCCGGTATCCCGGCGTCGTGGCGTTGACAAGGTTCTCGGAAATCATTTCGTGGTTGCGCGACACCGTTTCCATGGCGCCGGCTACTCGGTAAAGTCCGCGAAGCATTGCAGTTTCCTTCCGTGAATCGCATCCATCGAACGGATTGCAAAGCAAATGCAATGCCGATCGCACCGGCCTCCCAATCGGGGAGCCAGGCACAATCGCTACATTAGTCGAGATCAGCACTTACGGAAGAGATGGCAAATTGAGACGAAGCGGCATGATCGCGGCGAAAGCGAAAGGATTTCGCACCTGCCGCGAAGCGATTTCGGACCTTCATGCCTTGACGGATACCAGTCGGGACTGGTCCAGCGGCGGAATCGAGCCCCGTCTTTCCAATTCCAAGGCTTCCTCCCGCACGGCTTCGAATCCCTTCAACAGCGGCGTCAACACCCGGACTGCGGCATCGACGCTCTCTATCGTGCCCAGTTTCATCTGGTGGACCACAAACTCGTAGAGGCGTAGAAAATTGAGTGACGCTTCATCCCGGTAAGCCGGCAGCTCCGATGCCATGCCGCTTATCATCAATTGCGTCTGCACCAGCAGCGGCCGAGCGGCGTCAGCATTTTGCTGCTCGAGCGCCTGACGCGCTCGACCCAGGTTGTGAATCGCTTTGCGATAGAGTGCGAGAATAAGGTCGATGCGAGTTGTCGGCATCGTCTGTACCTTCTTGTAAGCCGCATATCCGTTCAATGCATACTCCATGATTTGTAAGAAATAATTCGTATCAAGCGCTGCTGGAATTGGAGGAATTCGAGGAACTGGACGAGGACGCCGACGACAAGTTCGGCGTGGACAATGCGGAGGACGTGCTGCTGGAGAGGCCCGCGATGGCGGCACTGGCCGCTTGTAATTGGGCGAGCGTTGTTTCCATGTTGGCGAATTCCGTTTCGAGCGCTTGCTGCTTGGCGTTCATCGCATTGGTGAGCTGCGTCTGCTGAGTTTGCAGCGACGTCAGCTCGGTGTTGAAGCTGTTGTCGATCGTAGTCAGCCGGCCTGTTTGCGGGTCGGTCAAACTGTTGAGAAGCCCGTCGAGCTGGGAAGCGATGCCGCGCGAGACGGTGACGCTGGCCTGCGTGCCGGCCCCGACCTGGCTGGACGACAGCGAGACTTTAACTTCGAGGCCGGCGGTGTTGGCGTTGCCTTGATCCCCAGTCAGGAATTGGCCGATCCCCTGGGCAGGTTCGGTAACGCCGTTGACGACAAAGTTGCCTGCCACGTCCACGCCCTTGTTGTTCTCGGTCCCGGCAAGACCGAGAGCGGCATTGGCGCTGCCCGAGCCGATCGAGATTTGCGAGCCGGAACCGAAGGACGCGGACGTGAAGGTCAGCTGGCCTGCCTGAACGCCGACGGAAATCTGCCGGCCGGCAAAATCGCTGTCGCTGTTGATGGCCGTCTGGAGCATCTGGGCGAGAGCGGTTTGTGTGTAGGTGCCGTCGGCCAGCGTCAAGGTCGAGCTTTGGCCATCCAGCGACATTGTCAACGTGTCGTTGCTGGGGCCGATCTGGATCGAATTGGCGAGCGGGTTGGTGGCGGTGATCGACGCCTGGGTGGCCGCCCGCGTGATGTTGACGGTGTAAGGCGTGGTGGATGCGTTGGTCTGGTCGGAACCAGCGATGAAGGTCACGCCGGGATTGTTCGATAAGCCGGACATGCCGAAGAGATTCTTGATGTCGTTGAGAGAGACGCCGGGGATGCTGCCGTTCAGGACGTTGCCAAGCGTCGTGTCATCGACCTGAAGCTGGCCGGAGCTGTCGAAGGTGATGCCGAGAGCGCCGAGCTGGTTCGCCTGCGGGTTGGCGCCGGGGACGACGTTTTGCACCATGCCCTGAAGCTGAGCAATAATCTGGCTGATGTCGCCGTTGGCGAACAGTGGGCCGGCGGTGTTTGTCGTCGGATCGTAAGAATCGTCCTGGTTGATGAACGACATCAGGCTGTTGTAATCGGAAGCGAATTGGTCGATGGCTTTCTGGGCGCCGCTGGTGTCGCTGGCGACCGTGACCGACACGGGGGTGTTGGGGCTTGCTCCCTGCAGTTGCAGGGTGACGCCGGCGATCAGGTTGTTGATCTGGTTGGTGGGGCTAGTCACGGTCAGAGCGCCGGTGCCGGAACCCAGGGTCACCGAGGCATCCTGGGCGGCCTGGACGGTGGGGACATAGGCTTTGACGGAGAAGGATTGCCCGGCAGTCAGCGTGCCTGCGGAGAATTGGACCTGCAACCCCTGGGCGACGTTTTCCAGGGTGTTCACGTCGCCGCTGTTGAGCGTGATGGTGCCGGTGTTGGCGCCGGTGGAATCGGTGTAACTGAGCGTGATGCCATTGTCCGTGCCGACGGTGCCTCCGTTGACCACAGTGAACGTGTAGGTGTTATTGCCGGTCCCGGTGTAACCGCCGGCGCCGGTGTTGGATGTCGGAGTCGAGGAACCGGCGGCGGCGCCGGAGAGGGCGCTGGTGGTGCCGATGTAGGTTGCATTGAATACCGGCTGGATGGCCCCGCCGCCGTCGGCGGCAAGATTGTTCGTGATAGTGACGGCGTTTTCGGTGCCGGTGTTCGTTGCGGTCAACAGCAGGCGATACGGATTCGTGCTGCTTCCATCGTTGACGACAGTGGCGGTCAAGCCGACATTGGCGTCGTTGATGGCGCCGGCCAGCCCTTGCAGCGTGTCATTGGACGAATCGACGGTGAGCGTGGTGGCCGCGCCGTCGCCGATCTGAAACTGCAAGGTTCCCTGGGAAATGGCGCTGGTGGGGCTGGCGAATCCCTGCGAAGCCTGCTCCTGCGCCTGGGCAAGGCTGTTGACTTGCAGATCGTAAACCCCCGGGGCGGCATTGCTCGAAGCGGCGGCATTCACGACGTTGGTGTTACTCGACGTGGCAGTCTGAGCATCGAAGACGCCGTTAGTCAGTGCATTGAGCTGGCCAACATCGCCTTGCAGCGTCAAGAGCTGGGCCTCGACCTGCTTGAACGCGGTTTGTTCCGTCTGGATGTTGGTTTCTTTCTGGGTCACGGCATTGATCTGGGCCTGATCGATCGCCAAAAGGCCGGTGATGAGGCTGTTGGTGTCCAGGCCGCTGACGAGACCGCTGAAAGTGATCGGAGCTTGCGTGCTCGTGCCGGCGGTGCTGGAAGAAAGGCTGGAAAGGCTGCTCATGGGTGATCCTTCTCGAATGCCGTGCATCCTACGCGAGGATTATACCATCCAATCCGTGAGCGAAGGCGTGTGCCGATGCACAACCGGATGCGAACCGGCGCCAAGGCGCCGGCACGACCGGGACAGATTAACGCGCCAGCCCGCCACGCAGTCGAAGGGGCGACACACGCGGCGAGCTGGTTTCGATTCACGATGGTTTGGTCACGGGAGCGTGAGCATCATCGCGGAGCTTACTGAAACAGATGGGTCACCAGGGCGGCCAGCTGGTTCGAATTCGACAGAACGCTGGTGCCGACCTGCATCATCACCTGGTACTGGCTGTAGTTGGCGGTCTCGGCGGCATAGTCGGTGTCGCGGATAACCCCTTCGGCCGACGTGGTGTTGGTCAGGGTCGTTTGCAGGTTGCTGGCGGTTTCAGCGAGCGTCTGCGACTGGATGGCGCCAAGCGTGCCGCTCAATGTGGAGACCTGCAAGGTGGCGGCGTCGATGACTTTGATGGCGTCCTGGGCGCCGCTCTCGGTCTGGATATTGATCTGGCCGAGGTTGGCGAACTGATCGCTGGCGACGTTCAGGCCGAGGGCGGCAGTGCCGACGTTGTCAATGCCGACTTTGACGGTCTGATTGGCATTGGCGCCGATTTGGAAGACGAGCGAATTGTCGGTGACGTTGACATTTCCCTGGGCGCCGGTGACGTTGCCGGCGACGCTGATGGAGATGCCTTGGCCTTTGGTGCCGGTGTTGCCCGTGAGGATGTCGCCTTGTCCGGTAGCCCCCTGCCCGCCGATGGTGCCGGCGACGTCAACGCCGGTGCCAGAAATGCCGGCGCCGGTGCCGATGCCGCTGGAGGTGCCGCTCGCCGCGACGTTGGAGGTGGCGGTGATGGTCTGGGCGGAGCCGTACAGTTGGCTTTGCAGTGCGAGCGAGCTGCCGGTGGCGGCATTGGCGCCGAAAAGGCTGGCCCAGTTGGCCGCGCCCGTGTTGCCGGCAGCGTCGGCAATGGTCAACGCGACAGGGGAATTGGCGGCGGCATCGCCGAGGACGGAGTTGCTGGTGATAACGAGATCGCCGTCGGCGTTGATGCTGGCGGTGGCGTGTTTGAAAAGCTGCGCGCCGCCGGCATTATTGCCGCCGATGTTGGTTCCATTAAGTTGATCGAGAATGTCCTGCACGGTGGCGCCGGCGGCGAGAGTGATGGTGCCGTTCACTGCCGTGCCATCGCCGTCGGTTCCGGTGATGGTGAGAGCGTCACCTGCCACATAATTCGTCGTGTTCGAGGCCAGGGAGTTCAAGGTGGTTGTGCCAGTGACGCCTGTGCCCAGGGAGGCCGAGTCGGAGGTTTGCACGAGTGAGGCGACGACGCCGGTTTGGCCCGTGAAGCTGTTGATCGCGTCTTTCACCTGCGACTGGGTTTGGCCCTTGGTCAGGCCGATATTGACGCCGTTGATGGTGACGGTCTCATTTTGCGCCAGCGGGCCGGTGTTCGGCGCGAGGCCCACCGCGAGGGCCTTCTGCGCCGCGGTCGTGATGTTGACGCCATAGCTGCCGGCGCTGGCGACGTTGGCCTGAGCATTGACGAACGTGGTGTTCGGGCTGGTCGTGACGCCCGAAAGGCCTGCGGAGCCGTTGAGGATTTGCTTGGTGCCGAACTGGGTATTGCTGGCGATGCGGTCAATGGTCGCCAGGGCGTTGGCGACTTCGGCTTGATTGGCAGCCTGGGCGTTCGGATCGTTGACGCCGCTGTTGGCCGAATCGAGCGCCAACGAACGCATTTGATTGAGCAGGTCGTTGATCGTGCCGAGCGCGCCGCCAGCGGTTTGCACCAGTGACGTTGCCTCCGACGTGTTCTGAATGGCGGCTTGCAGGCCGGTGATTTGCGATTGTTGTTCCTGTGAAATCACGAACGCCGCCGGACCGTCGGCGCCGCTGTTGACTTTCAGGCCCGTGGACAACCGTTGCAGGCTCTTGGACAGCAAGTTGGACGTGTTGTTCAGGCTGTTCTCGGCAATCAAGGAACTAACGTTGGTGTTCAGGTCGAGCATCGCATCATCCTCTCGGGTATCGGCGTGTTTATGCGTGGGTGCGGGTGTTTCGAAGTCGCTGCACGATTTGTCATCGAAGCGCTGCCAGGGTATTTGCTTTCCTGCGGCGATTTCATGCGCATTTCTTCAAAGCGGGACCGTCTTAATCCGCACAATCCGTGCATTGCCGCCAATCGACATAACCGATCGCGTCATCGGACACGGCTGAAATGGTTGACGAATATGAGCAGATCGGAGCTTGGAAAGGACGCATCAACCACAGGTTTGGATCATCGCCTGGGCGGTCTGCTCGATGCTGGTCTGACTGTTGTAATACCCCTGCTGCAGACGGGCGGCGGCGGCCTGGACGAGCTCGGGTCGGACTTCCAGCGGAGCGCGCGCCTGCTCGAGCAGCTGCGTCAATTCCGATGACGGCGCGTACGTGCTAGGATTCGATGTCGTGATGCTCGGCGCGCCCTGACCGCCGCTTTTGGAAGCCGCCTCAAGCTGCGTTGGCGGCGTCGATGGCGCGTTGTTAACGCCACGATTGGTGATTTCCATGGACGCATCTCCGGCAAGAGAATCGCTGTCGTGTAAGTCATCGAAGCGGTTCGTGAAAACCTGCGGCGAATTTCAAGATTCGGCGCTTTTTTGGTCGATGTCCGTGAAAGCTTTGTCTTTTCTGGCGTTCTTGCGGATGGCGGAAGATATGGCAAATAGTGAAAATCGCCCGGACGCGCCCGGTGACGCGAAACCTCCCCATGAGGAGAATCGCGCGCTGCGCCCCTTTCTGCGCATCCTCGCGCTTATCGCTGTCCTCGCTGGTCTGTTTCTCGCAACGCTGGCGGGAAGCTGGGTGGTGCACGAGAAGTTCGCCGATGACGAGGACGACCCGACGACAGCTGCCGACCCTGTACCCAAGAGAACGGAATCGGTTGGGAATCCCACGGAAATCTTGGAGCGCGGCGACCAGGCTTTGACCCTGTATCGCTTTGCCCGGCGCGCGCACCCTCTACGACGAACTGCTGGAACACCAGCCCGACAGCGCGCCCTGCTCGCTTATCGCGTCGGCTTGTGCAACGAGGCGCTCGGCCAACTCGACAAAGCCCGCGAGGCTTACCGCAAGACGATCGGCGCGGCTTCGGCGCCCGCGCTGTCGCTTGCCGCTCATCTCGGCATGGCCCGCTGCGCGCTCCGCGAGCATCATCCCGCCGACGCACGCCGATTGCTCTCGCCTTATCTGCTCGATGAAACGCGCCAGCAAAATGTGCCAGCACCGATGATTGCCGGCATGCGATTCCTGATTGCCCTGGCCTTCGCCGAGGAATTCCTGCATCCCGCCAAGCCCCACCGTGCCGATGACGACTTCATTTCGTTCACTGCTGCATCGCTCGAGATTCCATTTTATCTCGATGAAATCAGCACGCCGGTCAAGTCGCGCGTGGAGAAAAAAATCACGCCTGCGTGGAGCCTAAAGAAGCAGGCAAACGTCATGGAAACCGTTGTCTTGTCTGCTGAGCAAAATGAACAACCCGCCTTCCATGTGCTCGAAGGACTCGCCAAAGAGGCCGGGCTGCGCACGGGATGGACTCCCGAGGCCAAAAAGCAACTGGAGGATCGCAAGCTTTGTCTGACGCTGCGAAATTGGCCATTGGTGGAGCTGTTCGAGCAAGCCGCCGACCGCTTCGACCTTGTCTGCCGGCTTGACGCGAATACGATTCGCTTTTCGACGCCGGCAGCGATGGATGCCAAGCTGCTATCCGAGGTTCAGCGCGGCGCGACACGGCGTGCCCTGCTTGCCGCTCTGAATGCCGATGGCAATCATCGCTGGGCGCCGGCGGCTTTACTCGAATTGGGCATCGGCGATGCCAACGACGGCAAATCCGCCAAGGCGATGATTTGGTTTGATCGGCTCCTCCGCCATGCACCGGCATCCGCGCAAGCTGCCCCCGCCTGCTTCAACCTGGCCCTTCTGTACGCGCGCAACCAGGAGCGAATCCTCGCGAGGCAAGCATGGTTCCGCGTCATCGATCATGTGCCGGGCCACGAGCTTGCCCTGCGCTCCTATCTGCGCATCGCCCAGTCGCACCTGGAAGAGGAAGACGCCAAGGAAGCCGTCATTCAGTTGCGGCGGGCGCAGACACTGGCGCAAGGGTCGCCTTTCCAACCGATCGCGGTGCTTTTTCTCGCCGCTGCCCATCTGCAACTGGGTGAGCCGGACGACGTGCGCCGTGTCTTGATGAAACATCGCGATAAATTGCTTGCCGAGCCGCACAGGCCAACGGCGATCTTCTTGAATGCTTATGCGGAGTATCGGCTGGCCAAACCGGCCAACGGCGGCCGCCGCGAGGCGAGCGAATTGCTCCGTTCCCTCTGGTCGGGCCTCGACGACCATCCTCTCGGAGCGCTTGGCGACGGCCTCATCGCACATGCCTATCTTGATCTAGGCTTCAGTCAGCAGGCGGAACAGAGATTGCGGCAATCCGTGAAATCGATCCACGGGCCCTATCTCGCATCACTGAAGTACCTCCTCGGTGAGACGCTGCTGACGCAAGATCGACGCGCGGATGCCGCGGCCCTCTTCGAAAAGCTGGCCCGGTCGAAATCTCCGTATCACAGCAAAGCAAATTTCCAGCTGGCGCGCATGGATTTGCACGACGGACGTTTTGAAATATGCGAAGAGAAGTGTCGCCAGCTGTGGGTTCAAGGGGAGTTTACCGACAAGGCCGAATTGCTGAAGTTGTGGGGAAGCGCGCTGGACGCCTTGGGCGAGCACACCAGGGCCGCCCGGTGCTTTGCAGGCAAATCTCCCGATTGACGGCCCGGGCTAAGTTGCCCACCACTTCGATCGGGCCGCCTCGCGCCGGTCTCGGCGTTGCTCCTCCAGGATGAACCGCCAGATCAGCCGATCTTGCTCTTCTTGTTCCACGGCGTTGGGCAAAGGCAAAAAGCGGAACCCCCAATGCCCCGGTGCGCCGCCGTCGGGATGCACGCGCTCCACCGGAATGCGCAACGGCTCGGCATGGGTGGACAGCTCGATCGCGACCAGCCATTTCTCCGCCGCCGCCGATGGCCCCGATTCCGCCTTTACGCAGATCCCGCCGATCGACAAATCCATGATCTCAGCGGAAAACGTGGCCGTCCCATCCAAAGCGCGGAACGTCGCCTTCCAATAGGATTTCGGAGTGAAGGCATACCGGAAATGTTGGCGGCGGTTTTCCATGGCTGGCATAAGATGCGTTGATGAGGGTGTTGGTGGATTTCCTATCGACGACGTTCCGGCCAAAAATCGAGGCGCTCAACATAAATCCTTGTCTTCTCGCTTGGCGTCAACATCGGGACTGATGCCATCCTGCATAACCGGCACGGACGCCATTTTAGGAAAAATCGGCCCGACCGTTATCGTCGGCAGATAACCTCATGTTGCCGCCGAATCCGCACGATAATGGTGAATATGAGTCATCGGATGTTGGTGTTGTTGCTTTTGTTGGCTGTTTCGTGGTGCGCCATGCCCGAGCCAGGCCGCGCCGACCCCGATCCGCTGGCGATACCGCGAAAGCTTGACGATGATGACGGCGAAGGTTTTTCGCCGGCGGAATTCGAGCGGATGTTGCAGAAATTGAGGGCCGAACGCGAAGGCTTGAATTCGGATTGGCAGGCGCTGCGAAAGCGCAATACGGCCCCTGTGCCGAGTCTGGAATCGGAGCAACGGCAGCTTGAACAGCAAATCAAGAAGGCACTCGAGGATTTCAGAAAAGGCCGACGCAATTCGCCGTCGTATGTGATATCTCAATCGCAAAACGCCAGGCAGAACCCGGAGCCCGAAGTCAAAGCGCCGGAGGACAAGGGTTCGCGTAAGCCTGAAACGCCGCCGCCCCAGCCCGGAGAAAAATCCTCGGCTCCGGTCGATGCTCTGGCGCAGGCGCAAACCTTGGTGCGCTCGAAGCAATACGAAGAAGCGCTGTCCGCGTTCCAGCAGGTCGATATTAAAGGCAAGAAAGCAAACGAGCGGGCGCCGATTCAGTATTTGAAAGCGTGCTGTCTGCTGCATCTGGGCAAAACCGCGGACGCTTCCGAACTCCTCCAGGAGGTCGCCAATAATCGCGGCGACGAAAAACTTGCCGGCTATGCCCAATGGCAACTGGAGACCCTGCGCTGGCAACGCGATGTCGCCCAGCGCCTGCAAGACATCCGCCAGCGCTATCAGGCCCTGGAGAAAGGCCGATGACCGACGAACTGGAACCAAGGCTGATTCAGGGCTACCAGACCCAGGCAACGCTCTATGATCGGGCGCTCCACGTCGCGGATTCCGCTGCCAACTTCGCGGAGTTGAACGCGATCTTGCGCGAGATTTCCGCCGTGGAGGCCGTCCTCGCCGAGGACAAGGCGGCCTGGCGTTCATCGGGGCGTCAGCCGGGGCCCCTGCTGCGCGAGGCCCTGGACAGTGTAACCGAGCGCATCCGGGCGCTGGCGGCGCTCGTCGATCAGCTCGTGGCTGATCTTGAGGCTCGCAAGCAAGCATTATTGCCCGGCGTGGACGAATGCATTCAGCAGCGCCGGATGCTGCATGCCTACGCCAAGAGCAAATAATCGCCTATGTTGAAAAAAGCTCCCCCCAGGCCTAAATCCGATGACGACAACGCTGCGCCGCTGCGGGTCTTCGCGCCGGCAGACGCGCAGGCGCGCGCCGACTCGCGCTCCACGATGCGAACGGCGGCGGTGCTCGCCAGGTGATCGCCTGCTCCGACCTATTCCTCGAGGTCATCGACAAAGCCCGGCGCATTGCCAGTAGCAAGGTTCCCGTTCTCATTCAAGGCGAGACCGGTACCGGCAAGGAGTTGCTCGCCCGGCTCATCCACGATGCCAGCCCGCGCCGCGACCGGCGTTTTCTTCCCGTCAATTGCGCCGCCTTCTCCGAATCGCTCATCGAAAGCGAATTATTTGGCCATGAGAAAGGCGCCTTCACCGGAGCGGAACAGCGCCATCTTGGCTGTTTCGAGCGCGCCGACCAGGGCAGCCTGCTTTTGGACGAGATCGGCGAGATGCCGTTGGCGTTGCAGGCAAAGCTGCTGAGAGTGTTGGAAGAAGAAAGCTTCGATCGCGTCGGTGGCGAGCAATCGCTCAAGGTCGATGTGCGCCTGATCGCGACGACCAACCGCGACCTGGAACAGGAAATGACCCTCGGCCAGTTTCGCCGCGATCTGTTCTATCGGCTCAACGCGATGCCGTTGCAGATTCCGGCACTGCGGACGCGGTTGCAGGACATTCTGCCGCTGGTGCGCTTCTTCATCGAGCAATACGGTATGCAAGGAACGGTTCGCGTCACGGACATTTCCAAGCGGGCGCTCGATCTGCTGCTTGGCTACGGCTGGCCGGGCAATGTCCGCCAGCTGCGCAACGTGATCCATCATGCCTGCGTGCTCGCCTGCGGGGAATGCATCGAGCCCGGGGATCTTCCGCCGCTGCGCGAGGCGGCGCCGACGCACTTTGCCAATGGGGCCAAGAAAACGCTGGCCGAGATCGAGCGCGAAATCATTCTGGACACTTTGCGCGAAGTTGGCGGCAACCGCACCGCCGCCGCCCTCCGCCTCGGCGTAACCGTACGCACCCTGCAAAACAAGCTCAAACGCTACCGCCAAGAAGCTGCCTGATCCGCAATATCGGCAAATCTTCCGCAAGCGGCAAATTTGGTTCAATCCCTCATCTCGATTTGGACGATAAACCCGTCATGGCCATCGCCACCCAAGAAATGAATCTGTTGTCGCGCTTGCTCGATGTTGCGACCTTGCGCCAGGACGTTATCGCCCAGAACGTCGCCAATGTCAACACGCCCGGCTACAACGCTCAGGAAGTCGCTTTCGAAGACGCCTTGCGGCAGGCGATTGGCCAGCATGAGACCGGACTCGTCATGCCCAAACCCGAAATCATTACCGGCAGCGGCGGCACGAAACGCGAGGACGGCAACAACGTCGATGTCGATCTCGAAATGGCCCGCTTGCAGAAAAACGCCCTCTACTTCAAAGTCTACACCCAGCTTCTTGCCGGCGATCTGGCCCAATATCGCAGCGCCATCATCGGTCATTAAGCGAGCGGCAGATTTTCTCGCCTCTCCCTACGGGAGAGGGGCCGGGGGTGAGGGCCTCACCCCAACCCTCTCCAGGAGGGAGAGGGGACTGCTTTTCTTGACAGAACGAGGAGGAGGCTTTGCATGGCATTCGACGACTTGCTCGCCGCCGGCAACATCAGCGCCTCCGGCATGGCGGCGGAACGCATGCGCATGGAAATCATCGCCAACAACGTTGCCAACGCCATGGCCACGCGCACTCCCGGCGGCGGCGGTGCCTATCGCCGCCAGGAAGTCCTTTTCGAAACCGTCATGCGCGATCAGATGGACGGCACTCAGTTCGGCGGCGTGCGCGTCGCCGGCGTCGAAGATGATCCCTCGGAGTTGCAATGCGTCCACGATCCCGGTCATCCCGACGCGGACAGTCAGGGAAACGTGTGGATGCCCAACGTCTACTTGCCTATCGAGATGGTCAACCTGATGACGGCCTCACGCGCCTATGAAGCGAACCTGAAGGTCCTACAAACGCTGCGTCAGCAACTGGATCAAACGCTCACGTTGATCAAGAGCTAATTATGCTGGTGACCAATCCCATTGCCCTGTCAGGCCTGAACAACATTCCGCTGCCCGCGGAAGCCGATTCGGCATCGTCGCAACCCGGCGGCGCTTCCTTCGCCAATGTCATGGATCAACTGCTCGGCGGAGCCGTCCGCAGCGGTGATAGCGCCGAGGCAGCGGTTCGCGATTTGGCCACCGGGCAGACCGATAACCTGCACGGCGTGCTGTTGCAAGTCGCGCAAGCGGATTTGTCCTTTCACTTGATCCTGGAAATCCGCAACCGCCTGACCGATGCCTATCAGGAAATCATGAAGATGCAGGTGTAGAAATCTCGGCTTGCGTTTAGCGCTCGCATGACGCCATGCGAGCGCTAGACCCAAGTCGGCTGGACCCCGAAGTTCACCATGGACAGATATCTCCAACAAGCTCAGGAATACTGGAAGCGCTGGCAGGCGTTGAGCCTGCGAAGCAAGGCGACCTGGTCGTTGTGCGGCTGTGCGTGCCTGGGTCTGGCTGGGCTGATCTGGTGGGCTTCGCAACCGGAATACCGCGTTCTTTATGCCGGTTTGTCCGTCGAGGAAGCCGGCGCCATCACGAGCAAGTTGCGTTCCAAGGCCATCCCGTTCAAGCTGGCAGCGGGTGGAACCACCATCCTCGTGCCCACGGACCAGGCAATGCAAGCCCACCTTGACTTGACCGCGGAGGGAGTCGCGGGAAGCGCCAAGATCGGCAAGGGGCTCGATTTCTTCGATCAACCGATGATCGGCGCCACGCCGTTTACGCAATCGGTGAACTTCCAGCGCGCCCAGCAGGCGGAGTTGGCCAAGACGATCATGCAAATCGACCAGATTGCCTACGCGCGCGTTCACATCGTGCGGCCCGATCCCTCGCCCTTTGTCCGCGAGCAAAAACCGACCACCGCCGGCGTCATGATCAAGGTCCGGCCCGGTGCGACTCTCGACCGCAATACCGTGGACGGCATCGCGGCTCTCATCGCAGGAAGCGTCGAAGGGCTCACCAAAGATAACGTGAAGATCACCGACTCGACCGGGCGCTTGTTGTCCAAGCATCAAGACGGCGAATTCGGCGCGCTGGGCGGCATCGTCGATCAGAAGCGCGAGATCGAGCAGTACCTTGCCGTGGAAGCGGAGCGCATGTTGACCGCCGTGCTCGGCCCGGGCCGCGCTGTCGTGGTCGTTCGCGTTGATCTCGACAACAAATCCGTGCATGAACGCAAGGAAATCATCAACGCCGATGGCAAAGTCCAAAAATCGGAAAAGACCACCTTGAACAAAAGCAACTCGGCCTCCCCTGCAAAAGGCGGGGCGGCAGGTTCGGCCAGCAATCTCGGCAAGCAAGGCGCCACCGGCGCCAGCGGCGGCAGCATTACCTCCCAGGAAACCAACACCGCCGAGTACGAATATCCGCGCACCGTCCAGGAATGGCAGCTCAAGCATGGCTCCATCGATCGCCTGACGGTTGCCGCCTTCGTCGATATCGACGGGTCGAGCACGCCGATTCCGCTCGAGGACATCAAGGAGATGATCAAGAAATCGGTCGGATTCAAGCTGAACCGCGACGAGATTCAGGTGACGCAGGTGAAGATGCCAACGCCCGCCAGCGAAGGAATCGACGAGGAATGGGCGTCGCATCAGCGGTTGCAGTCGATCTTGACCATCGTGCGCAATGTCTCGATTGGCATGGTGGCGTTGTGCGCCGTGCCGATCGCCTGGGTATTGCTGCGTCGCCGCCCGACCGCCCCCGCCCCCGAGCCGGCGCAGCTGCAGCGCATCACGGAGGAGCTGGACCGCAATCCGGAAGCCCTCGCGAATATTCTCACGCTTTGGATCGATCGCTCGGAATCTGGAAACCAAAAAGCCGCTTGATTGAGGCGCGACGTTCATGGCCGCGAAATCCTTGACGGGGCTGGAAAAAGCCGCAGTGCTGCTGAAGAGCCTGCCGGCTGCCGTCGTGGACAAGATCATGCGGCACATGGATGCCAAGCATGCCGGAATCGTCGGCGCCGAATTGGAGAAATTGAAGAAGGACAGCCAGCTCGGCACGAAGACGTCGGACGTTCTGGACGAGGTGGCCAAGATTCTCGAAGGGGCCAAGAAGAAGACCGATGGCGCCGGCGCAACCCCGCCGGCGCCGAGCGAAGGTGCAGCCAAGCCGAGCCAGGTCGATATTCGCCTGGACGGAAAGCTCGACGAGAAACCGGCTGCGCCGCCGTCGGCTCCGGTTCCGCCGACCGAATCGCTGCGTGCGCTCGCAGCGGTGCCGCCGGAAATTCTAGCGGCGGCTCTGGACAGTGAAACATCGCGAACGATCTCGCTTCTGATCAATGGTCTTGATTTGGAGGTCGCGGGAAACGTCTACAAGCGCTTGTCGCCGGCCAAGCGCAAGGAAGTTTCGCTTCGATTCACCGAACAGCCCAAGGCCAATGAGGAGCTCATCAAGCGCATCGCCCAGGCAGTGCTAAGGAAATGTCAATCGGTGAGCGAGTCGGCCCTGCCGCAGTCCGGCGAGGGAGCCGAACGAGACAAGCGCGTGGCGGCGTTGCTGCGCGGGCTGGAGCGGACGGAGCGGACCGAGATGCTGACGTTGCTCGAACAGACCGATGCCGAGCTTGTGGCCCGCGTCAAGACGATGCTTTATCAATTCGAGGATATTCAATTGATGGAAAGCACCTCGGTGCAGAAGCTGCTGGCCGAGGTGGACATGAAATCGCTGGTGCTAGCCCTGAGCGGCGCGCCGGCCGATATCGAGAGCAAGATTCTGGCGAATCTCTCGAAACGAGCTCAGGCCGCCCTCCGTGAGGAAGCTGAGCTGACCGGCAAGATCCCAGCCGCCAAGGCGCGGCAAGGGCGGCAAACGCTCGTCGAGGCCATTCAACGCCTCGACGAACGCGGCGATCTTGTCCTGATCGAATCCTGAGCGGCACGACACATGCAACGAAAAACGATCAAGCTGGGTGGACTCTTGCGAGGCGTCGTGATTGCGCCAAGTGCGAAGCCGCTTTCGCCCGCGCCCAGCGAGGTTCTGCCCTTTGCCAAGCCGCCGATCACGGAACCCGCCAAACCGGTCCCCGTGGCTGACCCCGCCGAGGTGTTGGCACTGCGAAATATGCTGGCCGAGCTGGGCCGTGTGGTCGAGAAACTGCGGACGCAGGATGGGGCCGAGATCGACAAAGTCGCGCAAACGGCAGTTGAACTGGGTGTCGCCCTGGCCGAACGCCTCGTGAACGCCGAGATCGCCTGTGACCGCCAGCGTCTGGATCGCATCGTCCGCGATGCCCTAGAACGCATGGCGCCGGCCCGGACGATCACGGTGCGCGGGCACGCCGACGATCTGGCGCTATTGCAGCGCCAGCTGACCGAGCAAGGCGAAAGCGCCGCCGCCATGCTCACGTATCGCCCGGAAAAAACCTGCGAGCGCGGGCAACTGAAAGTCGAGGCCGATGAGTGGTTCATTGACTTCGATACGCAACGCTCCTTGACGGAGTTGCGCGATCGTCTTCTGGAAGAATCTTTTGCCAACGAGTGAGCCATGGATCGACTGGATTTCCCGACGAAATTGCGTGGCCGGTGGAAGGCGGCGATCAGCGCTTATGATCCGATTCGCGTTGGCGGGCGGATCGTCAGCTCGCGCGGGCTGATGCTTACCTGCAAGTTGGCGGCCGCCGTCAACGATAGCTGTGAAATCCTGACGGGGCGCGGCAGCAGTTGTCTGGCTGAAGTCGTCGGCTTCTCCAATGACCTGGCTTACCTTTTTCTTTACGAAAATGACGACCGCGTGCGCCCCAATATGCCCGTCATCAATCGCGGCCACGGCGTCAAGATCCCGTGCGGTCCCGGCTTGCTCGGGCGGCGTGATCGACGGCATCGCCCGACCGATCGACGATCAGGGCCCGCTCAAACGCTGCCGATTCCGCACGCGCGAACTGACCGCGCCATCGCCATTGCGGCGCACCCGCATTCGCGATGTTTTCAAGACCAACGTCCGGGCCATCGACGGCCTCATCACGTGTGGGCGTGGACAACGCGTCGGCATCTTCTCCGGCAGCGGTGTCGGCAAGAGCACGCTGCTCGGCGAAATCGCCAAAGGCTCCGATTCTCAAGTCAACGTCATCGCCCTCATCGGCGAACGCGGCGGAGAAGTCCGGCCCTTCATCGAGGATTGCCTCGGCGATGGGCTGAGCAAGTCGGTGGTGGTCGTCGCCACCAGTGACGACACGCCGCTGATGCGCGTGCGCGCCGCCCAGATGGCCCTGGCCATCGCCGATTCGTTTCGCTGCCAGGGAAATCACGTCTTGCTCATGGTGGACAGCCTCACCAGGCTCGCCATGGCTCAGCGCCAGATCGGTATTGCCCACGGCGAACCCCCCAGCGCCCGCAGCTATACGCCTTCCGTCTTTCAGCTCCTGGCCAACTTCGTCGAGTGCATGGGCAATTCCACCGAGGGCAGCATCACCGGCATCCTCACCGTGCTCGTCGATGGCGATGATCTCGACGAGCCGATCACTGATGCCGTGCGTTCGTTTGTCGATGGGCACATCGTGCTAGACCGCCGCCTGGCCGAGATGGGGCATTTCCCGGCGATCAGCGTCGGCCAAAGCATCAGCCGCGTCATGCACGATGTCACCGACAAGGCGCACCAGGAGGCGGCTCGGAAGCTGCGCGCTATCCTGGCCACCTATGCTCAGGCGGAGGACCTCATCCGCATCGGTGCCTACGTGCGCGGCAGCATGCCGGCCCTGGACAAGGCCATCGAATTACGCGAAAAGATCATCCCGTGGCTGCGCCAGGCGAAGAACGAACGCGCCGCATTCCCGGCAACCCGGGAAGCCATGAATCGCATTGCCGCCGAGTGGAATTTCTAGCGCAGCGGATGGAGCCGATGAAGCGAAAAACATTCCGCCTGGGAAGTGTGCTGCGGGTCTATGAGCTGCGCAAACAGCGGGCCGAGATGGATCTGCGTCAGGCGAGCCGAATATTGCACGCCATTGAGGCGGAAATCACGGTGCTGGGCGCCGAGATCGCTACCGTGGCGGCGCTCGTTCACAACACGAAAGTCGATCTCAGCGCCGCCGGCTGGCTTGCCTGCTATCGCAAGACCGAGCAACTGGATCGCCAACGTGATGATGCTCGGGCACGGCGCGACCGACAGATGCAGGCAGTGAAGAAACTCGAAGAAGAGCGCAAAAAATGGGCCGTCGCGGAGGAAACGCTGTTATCGCTGCGGCACACCATCGAGACGGAAAATCGCGTGGAAGCAGCCAAGGCGCAGCAGTTGCAGCTTGACGAAACGGTGCTGCGGCGCTGGCAGGAAGTAGATTCAAGCGACATTTAACTCGAGAGGACTCTGCCATGTCCCGGATGATCAAATTTCTTTCGATTGCCGTGATCCTGTTCTCGGTCGCCGCCGGCGCTTCGTGGTACTTGCAGAATTCGCAGCACCAAGACGAGGAGCCGACCAAATCCACGGACGAGAAAGCCAACGCCAAGGCAAAATCCCCCCCTGGCAAGAACGGCGCCGCGGAGGCAGCCGGCAATCGCAGCTTGCCTCGGCCGGCCATGTCGCCCGAGCTGGACAAGATCGCCAAGACCGCCGCCACGCTTCAGCAGCAACAGGAATCGCTCAAGGCACGTGAGCAGCAACTCGTCGTCCGCGAAAAGCAGCTCGACACGATTCACGATGAGATCAAGAAGGAACACAAGAAACTCGACTCGATCCGCAAGGAGATCGAGGGGGAATTGGCGGTGGTCATGGAAAAACTCGAGTTGCTCGAAAAGCGCTCCGGCACGGTCAACAAAGCACGCCTCGACGCTGATGCCAAAGTTGACGAATTCGAGCAGAAGCTCTCCAAGATCAAGCCTGCCGAGACCAAGAACACTAAGCAGGCGGCCACGATTCACGAGCGCATGGAGCCGGAGGCGGCGGCGCTGAGCATCCAGCAGATGGTTGAGAAAGGGGAGCTCGATTTCGCCGTCGGCATTCTCGCCAACATGCGCGAACGCCAGGCGGCGGCTCTTTTGAGCGAATTGGCCAAACAGGAATCGGGGACTTCCGCCCAGCTCATGACGCGGCTGCGCTACTACAAAACGCTTGACGGTTCGCCCAAATAACCCATGCGCCCGGGCTTGCCTGACGAATACCGTCGGCATAACCGGTAGATTCGTTCAAGTCGATCACGGCAATAGCCGATCCTGGTGATGTGACTGCATCACCGGTCGGCCTGTCCCCGCGCAGCGCGGTAGCGGCGGGCCCGGAACAAGGGCTCCGCTATGGCCAGCGCGACGGATATCCTTCCGAAAGCATCGAAGTTCGGCTTCTGGACTCCCTGGGCCGCCGTCGCGGCGGTCGCTGTTCTCGCAGGCTTGCTGCTGCCACAACTTGTGCCCGGCGAAACCATTCTCGACAAAAGTGCAAGCAAAACCGAAGCGAAGGCCAAATCGACGGGTGAGTACACCGCCCCAGCCTTGCCCGAAATGCCCAGCCCACAGGCGATGCTTGGTCGGCTTTTCCTGGGAACCATTTTCGTTTTGGCTTTGGCCGCCGTGTCGCTCTGGGGCGTGCGCCGCTGGATGCAATTCAACGGCCCTGCCAACTCTGCTCCTCGCGAGATGCGCTTGATCGAAACGCTGCCACTGGGCAATCGCTGCTCGATGCATCTGGTGAAAATGGGCAAACGGGAAATTCTCATCGGCGTGGATGGCGCCGGCATCAAGACCGTCGTGCCCCTTCCGGCTTCCTTCGAGGAGGCCTTGGCGGAGGAATCAGGAGCGGATAAGGAGCCGCGCACAGAGTAAGCGAGGCGAAATCGCCCCGGCTGCTTACTTCGTGCGCGGCTCCTGCCGAATTGGAGAAGGGATGCAACAATGGAACCGGGCCTGATCGATAAGGCGCAGCATCTGCAACTCTTGCAGAATCTATCGCCGCCGTTGCAGACCGCTCTATTTCTGGGCGGACTCGTTCTGATTCCGAGCTTGCTGGTTTGCGTGACCGGCTTCACGCGGATCATCATCGTGCTGTCCTTCGCGCGCGGGCCGTCACCTCGCAGGACATCCCGTCGAACCAGGTGTTGCTGGGGTTATCGCTGTTTCTCACGCTGTTCGTGATGGGGCCGACCTGGGATGAGCTCGAGCAGAAATCGGTGGGACCTTACCTTAATGAAAAGATCAGCGGCGCGGAGGCGGTCAGCAAGGGAACAACGGTGATGTCCAAATTCATGCTTCGGCAAACGCGGCGGCAGGACCTCGCCCTGTTCATTCACATGGCCAAGATCGAGGCGCCCAATGAGCCCGAGGATACGCCGTTTCGGGTGCTGGTTCCGGCTTTCGTCATCAGCGAGTTGAAGACGGCGTTCATCATGGGATTCTGCATCTACGTGCCCTTCCTCCTGGTCGATCTGGTGGTGTCAAGCGTGTTAACGGCGATGGGCATGGTCATGATGCCGCCGGTGGTGGTGTCGGCGCCGTTCAAAATACTGCTGTTCGTGCTAGCGGATGGCTGGCATTTGGTGGTGCAAGCGATCGGCGCGAGTTTTGGGTAGCGCCCGCCCAACTTTCAATTGAGGGTGTCAGAGCCCGAGCGCCAAGCGAGGGTTCGAGCGAAAACCTCGCTTGGCGCTCGGGCTCTGACACCCGCGCCCCAGACACATTCGAAGGAGCTTCCATGGAAATATCAGAAGTGCTGGAACTGTCGCGAGATTTTCTCAGCACGGCGCTGTTGATCGCCTTGCCGGCGCTGGCGGTGAGCTTGGTCGTCGGTCTAATCGTGAGCATTTTGCAAACGATCACGAGCATCCAGGAACAGACATTGACCTTCGTGCCGCGCTTGATTGCCGTGGGTCTGGCGATGCTGTTATGCTTGGGTTGGATTCTGCAGCTCGCGGTGCATTTCACCATGCGAATGATCGTTCACGCCTCGGAGGTGGTCCGGTGATTGAGCCGCTTGTCACCGCGTTTGCCCTGACCCTGGCGCGGGTTGGCACATTCATTTATGTCCTGCCGCTCTTGGGCGGATCGAACGTGCCGCGGACGGTGAAAATTGGGTTCTCGCTGGTTTTGTCAATTTTGATCTACACGAATGAATCGAGCACGCATGTCGTGACCGGATCGGCATCTTGGTTTGGATTCGGGCTGGCGCTGGGCCGCGAGATGATTTTGGGGGGCCTGCTGGGTTTCGTGATGAGCTTGTTCCTGCTGCCGGCCCATATCGCGGCGGAATTCATCACGCAAGAAGCAGGTTTGTCATTCGCCAGCATCGTGACGGCGACCGGCGACGGATCGGGCAGCGCGTTATCAACCTTTTTCGAATTGCTGGCATCCATCGTGTTCTTCGAATTGGATTTGCATCACGTTTTTCTGCTGGTGCTGCAGGAGACGTTTCAGCATATGCCGATCGATCGCGGGTTTGCCTTGCCGAAGTGGGACCTGGTCTCGGCGGTCAGCGCGGCGCAAGAAGGCGGCTTGCTGCTGGCGGCCCCGGTGGCGCTGTGCCTGTTCGTGACGACGCTGGTGCTGGCATTGATGACGCGGGCCGCCCCTCAGCTCAATCTTTATTCGGTGGGCTTCCCGGTCCGGGTACTCATCTGCCTGATTGCGCTGATCGTGCTGCTGCCGCAATTGTTGAACGGCATGGTCGGATTCTTCGGATACATCATGGCGATGCTACAGCTGTAGGGGTTGGGGGTTAGGGGTTAGGGGTTAGGGGTTGGGGCAATGGCGGCTGAAGAACTCGATCAACAATCGAAGACAGAACCGCCTTCGCCTAGAAAGCGCGAGCAGGCCCGCGAGCAAGGCCGGTTCGCGCACAGCTCCGATTTGGTTTCCGGGCTCGTGCTGTTCGTCGGCGTCGCCGGCCTGTTGTACCTGGCGCACGAACTGGGCAGCGGCTTGTTGATGCAGACACGCGGTGATTTGCGCCAGCTGCCGTGGAGCAATCTCTCCATTGAAGACGTGCAGCATCTATTCACCAGTAAATTCGTGCAGATGATTTACATCGCGGGAATGCTCATCGGCTTGCTGTTTGCCGCGGCGCTCACGGTTAATTTTGCCCAGGTTGGCTTCCACTTCAATTTCGAGCGGCTGGCCATGGACTGGGATCGTATCGGCCCTTACCATTTCGACCGCTTGTTGAGCTGGAGCAAGCTGGTGCGGGGCGGTGTGTTGCTGCTCAAGCTTGCCGCGGTCGGTGCGGTGGCGTGGTGGATGCTGAGCCGGCGCGGCGCCGAGATCGCTCATGTGAACGAGACGAGCCTGGCAGCCACATTAACGCATGGCTGGACCGTGGCGATTCAGATCGGCATCAGCCTGGCCGGTACCTTGCTGCTCATCGGCGTGATTGATTATGGATATCAGCGCTGGCAGTTCGAACGCTCGCTCTATATGAGCAAGCAGGAACTGAAGGATGAAATGAAGCGGGAGGAAGGCAATCCACAAATCAAGGCCCGCGTCAGGAAATTGCAGCGCGAGAACGCTCGGCGCAAGATGTTCCACAAGGTCAAGAGCGCGACCGTCATCATCACCAACCCGACGCACCTGGCAATTGCATTGCGCTACGAAGCCGGCATGGCCGCTCCGAAGGTCATTGCCAAGGGGGCGGGGCATGTCGCCAAGCGCATCGTCATGATCGCCCGCAAAAACGGGGTACCCGTGGTGGAGCGCAAATCGCTGGCGCAGGCGCTTTTCAAGACGGTAAAGATCGATCAGGACATTCCGCTGGGTTTCTATTACATCGTGGCCGAGCTGATGGCGTATGTGTATCAGCTCAAGGGCGGACCGCCGCCCGCGAAGGCGGCGTGAAATTCTCGTGTTCTCGTTCCCACGCTCGGCGTGGGAACGAGATGTGATGGGAGGAGTTTATGAAGCCGGGCGCATCCACCATTGCCGCGGGGGAAGTCGCAGCGTTGCCGTCGTTGTTCGGGCAGCGCAGCGAGATCATCTTGGCCGGCGGGTTATTCGGCCTGGTCGCGATCCTGTTGATTCCGATGCCGGGCCCGGTTCTCGATGTGCTGCTCGCCCTCAATCTTGGCTTGACGGTCATGTTGATGCTGGTCACGCTCGCGGCCAAGCAACCGCTCGATTTCGCCGTCTTCCCTTCGGTGCTGCTGTTGTTGACGCTGTTTCGCCTGACCCTTACCGTTTCGACGACCCGGGCCATCCTATTGCACGGCGACGCGGGGGAGATCGTGCGCGCTTTCGGCGATTACGTCGTGCAAGGGCACCTGCTGGTCGGCCTGGTCGTGTTCGGTATTCTGGTGGTGATCCAGTTCGTGGTCGTGACCAAGGGCGCCGGGCGCATCTCGGAGGTGGCGGCCCGCTTCATTCTCGATGCGATGCCGGGCAAGCAGATGGCGATCGACGCGGAGCTCAACGCCGGCGCCATCGATGAACCCGAAGCTCGGCGGCGTCGCGATCACCTGTCGCGCGAAGCCGAGTTTCACGGGGCAATGGACGGGGCAAGCAAATTCGTGCGCGGCGACGCCATCGCCGGGCTCATCATCACCGGCATCAATCTGGTCGGCGGCATCATCATGGGGACCACGCGCGGCATGGACATCGCCGGCGCGGTCCACACCTATTCGGTCCTCACCATCGGCGATAGCCTCGTTTCGCAAATGCCCGCGTTCTTGATCGCCATCGCCTCCGGCATCTTGGTGACCAAGGCGACCTCGAAATCGAGCCTTGGGCAGGAGTTGGGCGCCCAGTTCATGAACAACCCGAAGCCGATGGCGATCGGCGTGGGCGTGCTGCTTTGCCTGGCAGCGGTGCCTGGGCTGCCGAAGCTGCCGTTTCTGGCCCTGGCTGCCGGATTGTGGTGGGCGACGCGCATCGCCAGACGACCCGCGGCCGCCCTGGTTCCCGCCGCGACCACCGCCAAAGAGGCACAGATGGCGGCGACCGGCGAGCGCACTTCCGGCGAAGCGATCGTCGATGATTTCTTGCACACCGATCGCGTCGGCATCGAGATCGGCGCTCGCCTGATTCCGCTTGCCCGATCCGACGCCGGCAATGTCCTCGTCGAGCGCGTCATGAGCTTGCGCCGCGACCTCGCCAAGAAAAACGGCGTCTGGGTCCCGTCGATCCGCATCCGCGACAACATCCAGCTCGAAGCGAATGCCTACCGCTTCTTCATCAATGGCCGCGAAATCGCACGCGGCACCATTCGCGTCGGCTCGTTCCTGGCGCTGGCTTCGGGAGAGACGAGTTTTCAACTCGAAGGGGAGGCCACAACCGAGCCCGCGTTCGGGCTGCCCGCGAAATGGATTTCCGAAAACGACAAGGCCCGCGCGGAACTCGCCGGCTACACCGTCGTGGACGCCGTCAGCGTGCTCATCACGCATCTGAGCGAAATGCTGCGCAAACATGCCGCCGAGCTGCTCGGGCGTGAGGATCTCAAGCAACTGGTCGATAAAGTGCGCGAGACGTCGCCGAGTTTGGTCGAGGAATTGATTCCGACGGTGCTGAACATGGGGATGCTGCATCGCGTCTTGATTTTGCTGCTGGAAGAGCATGTGCCGATCTCGAACATGACGCGCATTCTCGAATGTTTGGCCAATCACGCCGCCGCGGTCAAGGATCCGGTGGAATTGACGGAGCGGGTGCGCATCGAATTGGGCCGAATCATTTGCGACCGCTTCCGTGATGCCACGTCAAAGCTGTCGGCGATTGTTCTCGACCCCCGGCTGGAGATGGAGCTGCGGCGCTCGCTGCATGACAAGAATCTGGTGCTGCAACCGTTGCCGTTGGAAAAGTTAATTGTGTGTTTGGCGAATGCGTGGCGTAAGTCGCACCTGGCAGGCAAGGACGTGGCGGTGCTGACCGACACGGCGTTGCGCCGTCCCTTGCGCAACGCCCTGGTGCGCTCGCTGGCCGATTTGAGCGTGATCGCTTACCAGGAGATTCCGGTGGACATCGGTTTGCAGCCGGTGGCGCTGATTCGTCCCGAAGACGTCGCCGCTTGACTTGGGCTATCCTGCCATCTTGGACCGAGCGAAACTCGCTAGCCGATTTTTGGTGAGGCCTCAATGTGCATAACGATTGCTGGAGGCGCGGAAAGGCTGAAGACAAGCTGGGCAACGTGTCGAAATAGGATTGGTGATGGCGCGCGCGGAGTTGATTGATAGGCGAGGTCGGGTTGACCTTTTGGTGAAGGAAATGCAGATGCCCGCCCTGGTTTATCAACAAGCGAGCGCACAGGCCCAGCGAGAGGAGTTGATTCTAAGCAATCTGTCGCTGGTACGGCATATCCTGGGTCGTTTGTCAGCCCAGCTGCCACACGGCACCGACCTTGACAATCTGGAAGCGGCCGGGGTTCTGGGCCTGGTGGAAGCCGCCAATCGTTTCGACCCGGAGCGAGGCGTGCGCTTCAAAACGTTCGCTTACACGCGCATCCGAGGCGCAATCTTCGATGAGTTGCGGCGCAACTGCCCATTCCCTCAAGAATTGCTGGAACGGATCACCAGGGTCCGCAAGCTTCTGCACGCATTTACTCCCCCGGTGAGCATCGAAACGCTCGCCCTGAATTCCGGCTTGAGCGAAGATGATGTAAGCGAATGCCTGGCGGCGATGCGTTTTGCGCGAATCGTCTCGTGGGATGACGTTGCCGGCTCGCGCAATCAACAGGTGGCCTGCGCGACGGAACGCCCCGATCTATTGCTGGAGAATACCGAACGCAAGCATCTGCTGGCCGAGGCGATCCGCGCGTTGCCGGAAAATGAGCGGGTTGCGGTCAGTCTGTATTACCTTGAGGATTTGCGTCTGAAAGAGATCGGCCAGGTGCTCAATCTGTCCGAATCGCGCGTTTCGCGCTTGCTGAAGTCGGCCGAGCATCGGATCGAAGAGCACATCCGCGCCCGAGAAGAAAATCTGACGCAGCCGCTCGCCAGCGACGGCAACTGAAGTTGCAAATTGTGTTGAATACTGCCATTTTATGGTGCAGGTGCAAGCTTTAACCCATTCGGAGTGCCGCGTCAGCGGCGGGATTGAAGCGCGGCGGCCTCGTGCCAACCCGGCGCCTTACGGAGCTCGGCTCGCCAAGGAAAAACTCATGAATCAGCCCTTGCGAAAGACCGTTCCCATGACTCCAGGCAAGATCATCCCAGCCGGGAATGTGCGTATCATGCAGCCGCCGCAGGAGAGCGACGAGGCGGGCCCAGTTCTCCTGCCCGCGCCGACTGACGCTTCCGTACCGGGACAGCCTGAGGTCATTTTGCTCAAGGACGGCGAACGCGTGAAAACGATCGTCATCAAATGCAAGTGCGGCGAAGTAACTTGCCTGGATTGTGAATATTGACGGCCTACCACCGTCACCACCGCTTCCACCGGAACTTTAACTTTCCCAATTGGGCAAATTAGGCAATTCGCACGCAAGATGGCGCGCATCCTCTCGATAAAATCGATGGGGTTGTGTACCTGAACTCCGTTTCGGAGCTTGCGAATGGCCGTGTTTTTCGGCAGTGCCTTCGTGCTCGCGGCAATCCTCATCGGCTTCACGATGGCGGGGGGCAAGGTGGCGGCGCTCATCCACCTTTCCGAATTCATCACCATCGGCGGCGCTGCCATCGGGGCCATGATCATCATGTCGCCCAAGAAAGTCCTCGCCGATCTGGCGCGGGGCTTGCTTCAATTCGTCAAGGGCTCGCCCTTCAACAAGCAGACCTACGCCGAGCTCCTCGGCTTGTTCAACACGCTGGCCAAGATGATCCGGCGCGATGGCTTGCTCTCCCTGGACAGCCATCTGGGCGACCCGGGCGCCAGCGCGATCTTTCAGAAATTCCCACGCATCGGCCGCAACCACCACATCATGCATTTCCTGAGCCGAGCCTTGTATCTCATCCTGGATGGCAATACCGATTCCGGGCAGCTGACCGAGGCGCTGGAGGCGGAGATCGCGGTGATCGATCGTGAACATCACGCGGCGGTGGCGGTGCTGAACAAGACCGCGGACGCCATGCCGGGTTTCGGCATCGTGGCCGCCGTCCTCGGCATCGTCGTCACCATGGGCGCCATCGACGGGCCCGCCAGTGAGATTGGTCACAAAGTCGGTGCCGCGCTGGTCGGAACGTTCCTCGGGATTTTGATGTCCTACGGCTTCATCGCACCGATGGCGGGACGCATGGAATATTTCGGCGAGCTTGAATCGACCTTCCTGCGCCGATCACGCGGGGAGTCGTCGCCATGGGGACCGGCGAAAATCCGCGCGAAGTGCTCAATCGCATTGTCCGCGTGGCGGGAACCGATTGCCGACCCAGCGAGAAGGAGCTGGCACAGATCACCGAAGAAGTCGCGGCGTGACCGATGCGCCTGCGAGCGTTAGGCAATGGTTAGGAATCATTGCGTAGTGCGGGCTTTCAGCCCGTTTTCTGGTGAACACGGGCTAAAGCCCGCACTACGGAATGAATAACGGCATTGTGAAATATTCGCGACCGACAGATAGGGAGAATCAATCATGGCGGCAAAAGGCGGAGGCTCGTGGAAAGTCGCCTATGCGGATTTCGTCACCGCCATGATGGCCTTTTTCCTGGTCATGTGGATCTGCGGGCAGGATCAAAAGGTCAAACGCTCCGTCTCCGATTATTTTTCCGATCCGCTCGGCTCCATGAATTCTGGAGATGCCAGGAAGGCCAGCCGCTCGGGGTCGGTCTATGAAAACATCAACACCGGAAACGTGCCGACCGAAGAAGGCGTCAATCGAGGGACGGGGCGCCGCTCCCACTCCGATCGCCGGCCGGGCCAATCCACGAAATCCGTGGCGGACTGGATTAATCACGACAAGCAGGCGGGCGATTACTGGCGCCGCCAGGCGAAGGAACAACTCGAAGCGGCCCGCTGGTCGAAGGAGGTGAAGGAAGGCCGTAGCACGGTCGAAAAGACGGCCATCGGCCTGCTGAGCGCACAAATGGAGCAGGAACTGGCGCGCGAGATTCCGGCGCCGACGCTTGGCGTGTACCGGACCATGATCCACGAGGTCTTGGAACAAATCAACTGGATCGAAATCGCGGAAGACCTGATTGCCCAGTAAGCTGCGCGGCCCCCTCTCCCTCTGGGAGAGGGGTTGGGGGTGAGGGCAGAGCATTCAATGGACCTGTCAAAAACCTCACCCCCCGCCCCTCTCCCGGAAAGAGAGGGGAGCATCACCGAATGATGTTGCCGAGATCCTGCAGGATTTGATCCGCCGCCGTGATGACATGGGAATTCACCTGGTAACCTTCCTGGGCGATGATGAGGCGGGTGAATTCCAGCGACACATCGACATTGGACGACTCGAGTTGTCCCTGCTGGACGGAGCCTCGGCCCCCCGATTGCCCGGCGCCAATCAGTGCCGGGCCGGACTCGCTGCTGAGAGCGTAGTAGTTATTGCCGACCCGGTTTAGAGCACCGGGGTTGGCGAAATTGGCGACGGCGATCTGAGCGATGGCGAGCGTTTGGCCGTTGGTGAATATGCCATTGATGACGCCATCCTGGCCGATCGAGAGGGTGGAAAGAAATCCCGCCGCGAACCCGTTCTGTCCCGTGGCCGACGCGGACGAGCTCCCGCCATTCTGCGTCAGGCCGTCAAAAGCGCCTGGTGTCCCGAAGTTGAAGCTGATGGTCTGCGGCGTAGCGAAGCCGTTAAACTGGACCGACATGGTCGCATTGCCGACGCCGGTGCCGGTAACCTGGCTGAACGAGCCATTTTGATTGAAGGTAATGTTGTTGACCAGGTTGTCGGCCATCGTGCCTTCGCTTGGATCGATCGCCCCCGTCAGGCTCCAGGTGTTGTTGGCTTGCTTCTGGAAAGTCAGATTCAGGGTATGGGCGGTCCCCTGGGGATCATAGACCTGGATACTGGTGTTGACGGTGGCGCCATCCGCGCCGGGGGTGGTGACATTCATGATGTGGTTGCCCCAGTTGGACGCGCCGCCGGATGGGTTAGGATTGCCGTCCGTGATATTGAGGCTGAGATTGTTCGTTCCGGCGTTGTTCGCCGTCATTACGAGATTGCCCTGGGAGTCCAGGGAGGCGGTGGAACCGGGAAAGTTGGTATTGATGGCATTGACGAGATCGCCCATGGTGAATGGGCCGTTCACGGTGGGATCGACGGAGATCGACACATTGACTGGGTTGCCGTTGACATCGGTGCCCTGCAGCGTGATGGTGTCCCCCGCGCCGTAGGGGGCGATGTTGTCCGAGAGGCTATCAAGCGTGGTGCTGAGTGTCGCCGCTCCAGCGCTGGTGGTGAATGGCTGAGTGGATGTCAGAATCTGGGCAATGGGCCCGCTTGCTGAAGCGCTGAGATTTCCCTGAAGCGTGATGTCCGTGGTGGCATTGCCTGGAATGCCGGTGCCGATCGGGATGTTGATGTCATTGTTCCCGGCGGTCTGAAAGGCGGGACTGGTGGCGGTTCCTTCGCCGATCGTGCCGAAGCGCTGAATGGCATACCCTGTGGATGGATCGACGAGGATATTGTTGGCATCCACGCCGAATGAGCCGGCACGGGTGAATTCGGTGATGTCGCCGTTTTGGGCGACAAAATAGCCGTTGCCTTGCAGGGCGAGATCGAGATCATTTCCGGTCGCTTGTAGCGTGCCCTGCTGCAAATTGGACGAGACGGAGGCGACGCTGACGCCCGAGCCAATCTGAATGGGGTTGGTCCCGCCGGACGTGGCGCTGGGGGCAGTGCCTTGCGAGAGACTTTGGTAGATGAGGTCGGCAAAGTTGACGCTTTGCGATTTGTACCCCGTCGTGTTCGAGTTGGCGAGGTTGTTGCCGATGACATCGAGCATATCTTGGTTGGCTTGCAAGCCGGATACGCCGGAGAAAAGTGCATCCAAGGCCATGACGAATCCCTTTCAGAAGTCGATCAGCTACCGCTGGCGGCGGTAGTGGTGGTGCCTTTCCTGGAGGCAGCTTGCACGGACTGAATCTGGCTCAAGCCCACGTTGGTGTTATTGATAACCAGTTGCGGTTGCCCGCCGACCATGGACACCGAACTGACGGTGCCGCTCGCGGTTTGGCCCGAGGAAGTCGTGTAGGTGACGGATTTGCCGATCATGCCGACCCCCTGGCTCAAGCCCTGCATTGCCAGCATGCTCGTGATGCTCTGATTGAGCTGGTTGATCCCCTGAACGGAGGTGAACTGCGCCATTTGGGTGACGTAGTCGGTGGGACTGGTCGGAGAAGAGGGATCCTGATTTTGCATCTGGGCCATGAGCAGCTGCAAGAAATTGGTTTGCGAAAGCCCTGACGATGACGACGAGGCCGCAGTTGACGCGGTTGATGATGCCGGCGCGTTCAAGCTTGCCGCCGTGGCTGCGGTGCTTATTCCGTTAAGCGGTAGGGTGCTCATGAAAACTCCTCGGATGCTTCGTCTAGGCAATCAAATCGACCAACGCGGCGGAATTCGCAACTTTGGCATAGGATTTTTGCCTCCCGGACGTCGCGGCACCGCTCGGTTGTAGCGTCTGTGCGGAAGGCGCCGTTGGCTGTTGCTGTTCCTGGTTCGCCGAGCCGCCGTCACGCCTTACGTCAAATTGCCCCACGCTGACCCCCATCTCGGCAAAGCGCACCCGCAGCGGCTCGGCCTGCTGGTCGATCAGTCGTTTGGCGTTGTCGTCCTGCACGACCATGCGCACATTCAGATGGCCATCCTCCAGCGTCAGATGAAGTTGGACCCGGCCCAATTCCGGAGGATGCAGGTTGAACTGGGCATCGACGCGCCCGCCTTGCTGAACTTGATCCAGGCGACCGCTGATTTGATCGTGAATCTGCGCCGGCAGTGATGCTGCCGAATTCGCCGTCGCGGCGCCAGCAGGTGGATTGACGTGCGGCCCCGCAACAACATTCGCCAATGCCGATGCCTCCGCGTCCTTAGTGGGCAGCTGGTCCCGGTCATGCCCGCTGATCGGAGTGACGCTCCCGCTCGCAGCGGTCGGCGCCGGAAAGGTCAGTCCTTGCAGCAAGGCAGACTTCGATTCCAGGAGCGTGGCCGGCGAACTCACCGGCGCCTCGACATTTGCCTGCACAAGGCGCGCGATGCCATCCAGAGCCTGGCTCGCTGCCAATGCAGGTGCGGGCAATGTTTCTTGGCTTGTCGAAACCGTCGGCGTCGCGGATTGGCTCGCAGAAGCCGTCGGCGTGGCGTTCGCCGTTGACGGGAGGATGGTTTGCGATGCCGAAAACGCCAGCTTGTCGGCACCTTCTGCATCGGCCACGAACGTGCTGTGCGGATTATTCGGAGAGATCGGAGTCGGAATAACGGGCAAGTTCGCGGCAATTAGGCCGGCGGCATTTTCGCTGTGCCGGGATTTGCTTTCGCCTCGACGGCCCGTTGTCTTGGTTGGCTGCGGCGCGCCCACCGATTCGCCCGGCGCGAGGTCCGCTTTGCCCGCTGACGCCCTTGAACCTAATCCAATATCCGATACCAGATTCGTAAGCACCGCGGCAAAACTGCCGACTCCATTCGTTTCCGTTTTGGCCGACGGATCGAGTCCGTTTGCAACTCCTGCTCCGGCGCCGCCCACGGGTGAAGAAGGCATCGGCAAGGCGGCAATGACGGGACTCATGAAGCGCTCTCTGGGGTGGGTCAGGTTGCTTTTCAACCGACGTGCAAATTACATGCCACCGCCCAAGTTTTGAGCGCGCCTTCACACAATCCCTTACGTGCCTGATTGTTTGGTGAAATCCAAAACAGCAAAGCAGCTTGAGACGAACGGAAATCTATTCCTTGTCACTACGCCAATTTGAGCTTCGCGATGCTGCCAGCGACGGAAAGCCACTCAATCGAGCAATTCCACGAAGCTGCCGCCATTTTCGAAGAGATTGTCGCCCACCGAGCAGGTCCACAGGATGCGCACCAGGAGTCGGCGGGCGGGCTCGGCGTTGCCGCTCGGCAGCTCGATTTGCACTTTATGCCCTAGCAGGCGCTTCGTGCCGAGCAAGCGCACTCCGGTCGCCGACAGGTCGCGGCTCACAAGTGCGTGTTCCGTGCCGTCCTCGGTGCGAACCTTGACCGGCTGAATGAAATCAACGCGTGACTGATTGCGGCGCTCATCCTCCTTGCCGCGGCTGCGATGCTGCTTGATGAGCTTGCGGATGACTTTCTGGATGGCTTGTTGCTGGGCGCGCTCCTTCTCGGCGCGTGGGGTGAAGGCGTCTTTATGGTAGTAGCGGCCCTGGCGACGCACCAGCGAATCCTGGACGAGGGCGATGGCGTCCTTCCAGCCCTCTTCGGGCAAGCCGGCAATGCGAGATTCGGAGCGCACGTCGCGCGCGTTCACATGGCCCTGCCGCTTTGCCAGCCGCAGCACCGCATCCGCCACCGGTTGCAATTCACTTGTACTCAAGGTGCGCTCCCGTCGTCTACATCTTTAGGAATTTCTGTGGCCGGAAGCAATCGGGCCAGGAAAAAGTAATATGAAATAGGCAACATTGGAGACCCGAACATGCCGAAGCGCAAGACTCTCTATAGCGTCCATCCCGGCGTCGCCATGGTGCAGAAATGGATCGGCGAACTAAAAGGAAAGACCGGCCGATCGCTCGATGAATGGCTCAAACACATCGACAAGGAAGGCCCGGCCATCGAAGCCGAACGCCGCGCCTGGCTGAAGGAGAAACACGGCCTGGGCACCAATTCGGCCTCGTGGCTTGCCGAGCGCTCGGTCGGCAGAACCGATTCCTGGGATGACACGCCCGACGGCTATCTCAAGCAAGCCGATCATTATGTCAAGGAAATGTTCGCCGGCAAGAAAGCGGCCCTCAAGCCGATCTACGACGCCCTGCTGGAATTGGGGCTCGGCATCGCCAAGGATGTGAAGGCATGCCCCTGCCAGACGATCGTGCCGCTCTATCGTAATCATGTCTTCGCCCAGATCAAGCCGACCACCAACACGCGCATCGACATCGGCTTCGCCCTGAAGAACGCAAAGGCGAAAGGCCGCCTCATCGACACCGGCGGCTTCGCCAAAAAGGATCGCATCACACATCGCATTCCGATTACTTCCGTCAAAGAAATAGACCCCGAAGTCAAGCGCTGGCTCAAGATCGCGTATGACCTCGACGCTTGAAATGTCGTCACCGGGTTGATAATCTCAACATCCAACCCATCCGAACTGCTGTCCCGTAATGAAGGAGAATCTCATGCCGCTGTTGCGACGAATTGGCCTCTTGCTTCTGCTTGGCGTCGTCTGTTTGCACGTCGACCATGCGCAGGCCCAGGTGGACGCAAAGAAAAACACCAAGTTCCCTCAAATGGTCCTCATCATCCGCCATGCCGAGAAGACAGGGGAAAAAGGGGACATCCATCTTTCCAAGAAAGGCGTAGAGCGGGCCGACGTGCTATTTCGGCTGTTCGAGGCAACCAAGGAGCGCGCGAAGCCGTTCCCGACTCCCGATTTCATTTTCGCCGCCAGCAACGACAAGAGTAGCCAGCACCCGTTCGAAACCGTCGCGCCGCTCGCCAAGAGATTCAAACTGACCATCAACGAAAAGTTCGACAGTAAGCTTCCAACGAAGGCCGACGACAAAACTGGCATGCACCGTCTGCGCGACGAAATCTTCGGCGACTCGAAGTATTTCGGCAAAACAGTCCTCGTCTCGTGGCGGCACAAGTCGCTGCCGGAGCTGGCCAAGACGCTCAAAGCGGCCGATGCACCGGCGAAATGGAAGGACGAGGTTTTCGATCGCGTCTGGCAGATCAACTACAACGATGAGGGCAAGACAACCTTCCTCGATCGGCCGCAGCGCTTGCTACAGGGCGATTCCGAGAAATAACTTTCGCCTACTCCCCTCTCCCTCCGGGAGAGGGGATGGGGGTGAGAGTGTTCAACGAATACTCATGAAGTTCTACCCTCACCCCCGGCCCCTCTCCCGGAGGGAGAGGGGAGGGGAATTCTGCCGGCCATCCATAATGAGAAGGAACGAACACCATGCTGCTGGATCGCTTTTGCCACTACGTTCGCATCGACACACAGGCCGATGAGGCGTCGAAGACCTATCCCTCGACGCCGGGGCAACTCGAATTGGGCCGGCTGCTTGCGCAAGAATTGCAGGCGCTGGGCCTACGCGACGCGATTCAGGATGAGCATGGCATCGTGTTGGCGACCGTGCCGGCCACACAGCCGAAAGCGTGCCCCGTCATCGCCTGGATTGCCCATGTCGATACTTCCCCCGAAACGAGCGGTCACGGCGTCAAGCCGCAGGTGCAGCGCGATTACGACGGCAGGGACATCGTGTTGTCGGGCGACCCGTCCAAGATTTTGCGGGTCGCCGACAATCCGGAACTAAAAACGCTCGTCGGCAAGACGTTGGTCACCAGCGACGGCACCACGCTTCTGGGCGCCGATGACAAGGCCGGCGTCGCCATCATTATGCAAGCAGTCGAGTACCTGATGGCACACCCCGAAATCGCGCACGGGCCTATCCGTATCTGCTTCACCTGCGACGAGGAGGTCGGCCGCGGCGTCGAGCATCTCGATCTGAAAAAGCTCGGCGCTCATGTCGGCTATACCCTCGACGGCGCCGGCGTCGGCGAAATCGACGGCGAAACCTTTTCCGCTGACCTCGCCGTCATCACGATCACCGGCATCAACATCCATCCCGCCATCGCCAAGGGACGCATGGTCAATGCCGTCCGCATCGCCGGCGAATTTCTCGACCGCTTGCCCCGGCACGTGCTGGCCCCGGAAGCTACCTGCGATCGCCAAGGCTTCCTGCACCCGTACAAGATCGACGGCGGCGTGGCTGCGGTGACGATGCGAATTCTCCTGCGCGATTTCGATACGCGCAAGCTCGCCGAGAAGGCGAAGCTGCTGCACGGCATCGCCGAGTTGCTGCGGATCGAGCATCCCGCCGCCCAGATCGACGTGAAGGTGACGCCGCAATATCGCAACATGGCGGAGGGGCTGGCCAAGGAGCCACGCGCCGTCGATTTCGCCGAGGCGGCAATGAAGCGCGTTGGGCTCCAGCCGAGACGCACCATCGTCCGCGGCGGCACCGACGGGTCGCGCCTGACGGAGCTCGGCCTGCCCACGCCCAATCTCTCCTGCGGCGAGCACAATCTCCATTCGCCGCTGGAATGGACCTGCGTGGAGGAAATGGAGGCCGCGGTGCGCGTGCTGGTCGAGCTGGCACGCATCTGGGGCGAATCTGGCGCAAGTCAAAAGTAGAAAGTAAAAAAATCGAAAGTCTATCCGGGATCCAGGATCCACTTTCTATTTTTTTACTTGTTCCTTTTTACTTGCCGGAGGGCACTATGTCCGCCAAAGAGGAGCTGGTTCGCACCTTCCCCGTCGTAGTCACGCAGGCGGTGGTGTGGGGCGAGATGGATTGCTTTCAGCACGTCAACAACGTTGCCTACTTCCGCTACTTCGAGAACGGCCGGATCGCGTATCTTGACCGTTTGCAATGGAGACGCAAGCCAATCGGTCCGATCCTGGCGTCCACGCAAGCCAAATTCATTCGAGCGCTCACCTACCCCGACACGATCCACATCGGCACGCGGCTCATGGGCGAGATCGGGGAGGACCGTTTCACCATCGAGCATGCCATCGTCAGCGAAGCGCAGGGCGCGATCGTCACGGTCGGCCAGGGGGTGATCGTCGGCTTTTCCTATAAAAAGCAAGCCAAAGCGAATTTGCCGGCCTGGCTGAAGAAGCGCATTCGGGAGCTGGAAGAGAAACAAGCCCAGGGATGAAAAACCCCTGGGATTCGGAGTTCCGAGTTTTCTCGTTCCCACGCTCCGCGTGGGAACGCCCTGTTTCGCGACGCTCCGGCGTCGCGGACAAGATCAATCGCTTGCATAGAGTTTTCGTTCGACACCTTTATCCTGCCGTTCAGTCGGCGCGGCGATCTCGCGCGGCATTTCGTCCGCGACGCGGGAGCGTCGCGAAGCAGGGCGTTCCCACGCGGAGCGCGGGAACGAGAAGGTTCTCACGGCACGGGGAACGGCCGGCGGCGTGCTCGTTCCTCGTCTTCCATGTTTTCGCCCCACATGAAGAAGTCGCGCGGGCTACGGACGAAGGGATGCGTGGGATAGGCGTTGCCGCCGATCTTTTGCGGAGGGGGCGGCATGTAGTCCATGCGTGGCAACTGCATGGGCTGCATCGCCGGCATCGGCGGCTGCATCGGTTGCAAAGGATAAAGCGGGTACAGCTGATTCAGCCGCTCGGATTGCTGCATCGGCCCGAAGGTCTGAAAGGAGTTCGGCCCACCCATGTCCATCCCAGGGGCGCGGGGCGGCGGCGGCGCGCTGAACCCCGGAATCGGCGTGAACGGCTGCACCGGCGCCGTGTTCTGGGCCTGCGAAATCCCCGTGCGCGGATCATAATACTGCGCGTAATTTCCATAGCTCATCGGATAATACGCCATCGGCTGACGCGGCGGCATCGGCATCGGCATCGGCGCCGCTCCGTAGGGCATTGGATACGGCATCGCTCCATACGGCGGCTGCATCGGATACGCCATCGACGTCGGCATCCCCCGATAGGGCATCGATCCGTAAGGCGGCTGCACCGGGTACGGCACCTGCATATTCGGGTTGGGCATCGGCGCCGGATACGGCATCTGACCATACGGGTTCTGCATGTTCGGCGCCTGGCCGTACGGGACTTGCAGATTCGAATTGGGCGGGCCAAGCGAATTTTGGCCGCCGGCAATCATGTAAGGTCCGCGCGGACCGTCCAGGTCCGGCAACCCGGTGCCGGGCCCCGAACCCTCTTGCTCAGGAGCTCCCGCCGCAGCCTTCTGCCCAACCAGCGGCACATGGCCGATCGCCAGGCCTTCCTTGGATAAAAGCAGCGTGTGCGGCAAATTGCCCGACATGATTGCCTCCCCCGTCTTGCCCGGCAGCACGCCGCCGAACGGTTGGCAGGGCGGCCGCAGATAATAGTAAGGCCCGATGAGCCGGCCCCAGGCGTCGTAGTAATAGACAGGGCCCGTATTGCACATGTTGGGCGCCTGCGGATACGGACACTTGTAAACGGGGGTGACAAAGACGTAGCCAAAGGAGACGGAGGCGGCCAGCAGCAAGCCGGAAAGGCCGGTGCCGGCGCGGAGGATCGCTTTCATAGCGGGTGCTTCCTTGTGCGCGGGGATCAATCCGTTGCGGAGGTTTCCATCAGCCTCCCTGCGGAAGTCTACCCGATGATTGGCTAGCGCGAGAACCGTGGAGGGCGGGATTGCCGCGGATTTTGTTCCGAGGGTTGCGTGGAATAACGGAAATGCGGAATGTGCCGCGCCATGCCGGCGAACAATACGCGATTGCGATTGTTCATTGCCTTGGCGGCGTTTTACAATGAAGCGCATGGAATCGTTGCTTCGCTATACCGCGCCGCCCGGCCCCTGCGGCTATTTGCCGAAAGAGACCTGCGCCTTGAGTACGAGATGGTCGCCGATCTCTCCGCCGCGGAATTCACGCAGCGGCTCGAGCAGGGCTGGCGCCGGTTCGGCGCCATGCTGTTCCGGCCGCAGTGCCCCGCCTGCCAGGCATGCCAAACGCTGCGTGTTGACGTGGCGCGGTTTCGCCCCAACCGCAGCCAGCGCCGTGCCTGGAATCTGAACTGCCAATCGATCGATGTGCGCGTCGGCCCGCCGCGCGTGTCGCGGTCCCGGCTCGATTTATACGACCGCTTTCACGATTTCCAGACCGATCACAAGAATTGGCCGCTCCATGCCAACAAGGACGCCGCCAGCTACAGCGAATCGTTCGTGCACAACCCGAGCTTTACCGAGGAGTGGGACTTCTATTTGGAGGATCGACTCGTCGGCGTCGGCTATGCGGATCGGCTGGCGGCCAGCATGTCGGCCATCTATTTCTTCTACGATCCCGATCTGCGCGATCGCTCCCTGGGCACCTTCAACGTTCTGTGCCTGCTCAACGAATGCGCCCGCCGCCAATTGCCCTACCTGTATCTCGGCTATTTCGTCGCCGGATGCCGCTCGCTCGAATACAAGGCCAATTTTAAGCCGAACCAGGTGCGCGGCCCCGATGGCGCATGGCGAGAATTCTTATCGTGAGCCGGGAATAAAGAGCGCTGGCTAACGTCATGTATTGCGAAAAGAATGGCGTCGTTAAGCCGGCCATGCAGGAGCAGCCTTGTGAAAATCTACGAAATACTGGCCGATGTCACCGTCGCCGTCCATCTGGCGTACATGGGCTATATTGTCTTCGGCCAACTCTTGATCATGATCGGCTGGCCGTTGCGTTGGGGCTGGATTCGCAACCCGTGGTTTCGTGTCAGCCACCTGGCGATGATTTCGATTGTCGCCTTTGAGGCGGTCATGGGTTGGCGTTGCCCGTTGACGGACCTGGAGGAGTATCTGCGCGGAAGGAGGCCAAGTGCTGGCCGAGGAATGGAAGGACGGGCATCTCTACACCGGCGAAGTGGAAGGGATCAGCTTCACGGGCAGGGTGCTGCGGCGGATTCAGTTTGCCGGCGACCTTTGCCCGGACAACGTCAACACGATTTTTTACGTAGTCGCCGGCGTCGTCGTGGCGACGGCTTTTCTGGCGCCGCCACGCTTGCGCAAGCGACCGGCGGGGCCACCTGATTCACCGCCCACTCAAGCTCCCCTCGATGCCAATGCGCACGAACCGGTCCGGCGTGCCGACGATGCGTAGCGTCACGTGATCGGTTTCCTCGAAGGAGCGCACGCCGGGCGTGTTGGCCGGCACCGTTACCTGTAGTCGCCAGCGGTGCTGCTTCGGATCGGGCTGTTCCTTGTTGCGCGTCACCTTTACTTCGAGCCAGTCCGGCTCATGCATGTGCGTCTTCAATTCGATCTTGGCGTCGGCCAGCAGCTCGACCGTCTTCGTCGCGGTTTCGCCGGCCGAAAACGCCTTGAACCTGATCTTCCCTTGATCGTCCGCGCCGCCGATGCGAATGTCCCCCTGCACGCGGCCAACGATCTCCGGCCCGGACAGATCGGGTTCGAGGAAACCGTCGAGATGGATCGCGAGTTTTTGGTAGAACGGGCCCTGATCGAGTTGCTTGCCGTCCTTGGATTCATGGACCGTGACGGTGATGTGATGCCCGGAGCGGACGCGGGGAGCCGAACTTTCGTTTTTCACGTTCGTTGTCAGGTCTTCGCATTCTTTGGCAGAAAGGGGCCTCGATTCAATGTGAAAGAAGGGATTCTCGGGTTGCGGCGTGAGCTTGAGATCGAAATGATCGCGTGTGGAGGACCAGGCATCGAATTCGGCGGTGGCCGGTTTGCCGCCCGGCTTGAGCACGCCGACAGGGACGCGCGCCGGCTCAAAGCGGACCGCCGTGCCCACGAGCACGGGGGCCACGAGCATCTGCTTTCGCCAGGTCTTGAATTCGTCGTCGCCGGCAGGGCGAAACACGACATCGGGATTCAGCTTGAGGATCTGCCCGGGCGTTTTTTTCACGATCCAGCGCAGGCGAACCACACCCGCCTCACCGGGTCTGACCGTTAGGATCTTGTTTTGCTCGATGTGATTGCCTTGCTCCCGATTGCTTTGCAGGTCCAGCCAGAAGGGCTCCGTGTCATAAGTCAGCGCTTCGCCGGGCTTGAGGTTCTGCTGCTCCACGAGCTTGGTCCATTCCACCATCGGCAAGGCGCAAACCTGGATGCTCGTGCAGTCGCACGTGCTCGCATAGTGAAGAACCTCCACGTCCTGCTGGGAAATGTTCTTGAAGGGGAAGTCATAGTAACCCCTCGTGCCAAACTCAACTTCCTTGGGGAGGGTTTTGTCCTTCGGCGTCGGCGTATCTTTCTTTACTTCGGCGCCTTTCTTTTCTTCCGATTTATGCGCGTCCCATTGCGCGACCACGCGGGAGAACTCCAGGAGATGGCTTGACGGGGAAGGCGAATCATCCTTGTCCCTGCCTTTGCGCGTGGTGCGAGGCAGGTTTTGGGCGACCCAGGCGATGCCGCCGATGACCAATACGAGCGCGGCGAGCAGCAGCGCATAGCGGGCCATCGAGCCGCGCCGGGGGGGCGATGTAGGATTGTTGGATTGCATCGGGTGAATCCTGCGAACTATTGCTTTTTCTTGATGGCGTCGCGAATCCGGGCGGCGCGTTCGTAATCTTCGTCGGCGATGGCCTTTTGCAGTTGCTCCTCGAGCGTTGCCTCGATGTGGTGCTGCTGCCTGATCTGCTCTTCCATTTGCTTGAGGTGCTGCACCATGCCATCCTGGTCCATTTCTTCCTCGCGTTCATAGAACGCGAAGAAATCGCGCAGGCGCTCGAGGCCGGCGTGGATTTCCTGGACGGCCCGATCGGGGGCGTTGTTCTCGATTTGCAACTGCGCCGCCGCCTGGGTGCGCTGAAACAGCACGAACCCGCGGTAGTGTTCATGCGCGTGCAGATAGTCCTCGTTGGGCGAATGCTGTTTAACCAGATCCATGAACGCCAACGTGTGATCGGCATCGCGGATAGCGCGGGCGTATTGCCGCAATACCAGCCAGCACATGCGGCGATGGTAATACTGCAAGAACTCGCGGTCGGCCTCCTGGCATTGCTCGTCGCTCAGGGAAAAGCTGCGCTCTCCCTTGCGGGACAGCCGCGCCTGTTCCTGCAGGTAATCGCAATACGTATCGAACCCGTGCGGCTTGGCGCCATCGGGCCGGCCGACGGTTTCGATTTGCAGGATGCCCAGATCGACACGCAACTGGATCACCTGTCGGCTGCCCGGCGCCTGCACCAGCCGCGCCTGCGGCATGCCCGGCTGATATTTCCAGCCTTCCAGGATGAAATCGATGTCTTGTCTCACTACGTTTCCCCCGCCTGCAAGGATCGCGCTTTTCTTCCCATATTCATCATACCTTTCACGGCAAGGCTTGGCGAGCCGAGCTCCGTGAGGAGCCGGTTTAGGCGGAAACCGGCCGCTTAGGCAGTTCGGCTCGCCTTCACATGTGCACGCAATTCCACTGCACTGGCTTGCCAGCGCGGTACGGCATCACGCCGTGGAATTGCCCGACGCGGCGATCGAATACCAGCGGCACGAAATGGCGATCCCCCTCCCAGAGCGGCAACTCCAGAATCCTCTCAACAAGTGTCCACCTCAAGGTTCCTTCGGGGTTATCGGTCTTGGCAGTGCCGGTCCAGGCGTCGATGAGGAAGATGAAGCCGAACCAGTCCTCGCCGTGCTTGCCGAAGCCGGGCCAGCTAATAGTGCCGCGCAACTGGAGCGAGGTGCATTCGATGCCGGCCTCCTCGCGGATTTCGCGCTTCATGCCGCTGACGATGTCCTCGTTCGGATCCAGCTTGCCCCCCAGGCCGTTAAATTTGCCAAAATGCGCGTCCTCGGGCCGGCGATTGCGCTCGATCAGCAGCACTTGTTTGCCGTCCGGCGACAGCACATAGCCGAGCGTGGCAAGAATCGGCGTGAACATGGCGGAATCGTCCCGGCAGTCAGCGATATTTATCGTCCCCGTCATCCCAGTGCTCGTCCTGCCAGCGCTCCTCGGCGTGCGCTTGCTGCATCAATTGAAAGCTTTGCAGGGCCAGCACCGCGAATAAGATCGCCATGTAAAGCGAGCCGATGTGCAACGGCAAGAGCGATTTGCCGAACCGCTCCAAGATGCAATGGATGGCCAGCAATCCCGCCACCAACATCGACAATCCGAGCGAATGCTTCAGGCCCGTATCCGGCGAAGCGCCCATCCACGCATCCCGGCTGATCTGCCCGCCATCCAGCGGCCAAACGGGCAACAGGTTCATCAGGCCCCAAAACAGGTTGATGAAGATCAAATTGCTGACCGCCTCCAACGCGAGCGGATGCGAAATTCGCGGCACGGCCTCCATGCGAAACCCCTCACCCACCGGCAAGCCGAGATCGGCCCACGCCAGCAGCGCGTAAAAGCCAAATCCGTCCGGATCGTACAGCCACAGGACCGCGAGGAGGAGACCCAGGAAAGCGAATCCCGCCAAAGGACCAGCGAAACTGACCGCGATGCGCTGCCAACGGCTTTCCAGTCGATTGCTGCCAATCGCCAGGCCGCCAAAGCCGTACAGCACGATGTGTCCGTGCGAGCCAAACGCCTGCCCCATCAAGATGTGGCCGAATTCGTGAATCAGGATGGACGCGAACATGCAGCCGACCCAGATCAAAAGATTCGGGATGCCGATCTGCAATGTGTACCATCCCATGAAGGCGCTGAAGAGCCAGAACATCGGATGGACGCGCACATCAGTGCCGAGCATCCGCCAGCGCAGATCATAGCGCGTCTCGTTGGGTTCCATGAACAGCATGGAGGGGATTTTCCGCAATCGTAGGTCAGATGTCAAGCGTCGCATTTCTCTGGGCTTGTCCGCCGCCAGGTGGTATCATCGCACGAGTTGATATTTCCCCGAAAGGAGCGCCGTCATGCGTTTTCTTCTTGCCGCGTCCTTGTGCATCCTCCTGCCGGCCGGGTTGTGCGCCGAAGACAAGAAAAACTCGAAGCCGGGCGACGTGATGATCGAGAAATATCTCGCCGCCGAGACCGACAAGCTTTCGGCGAAATTCCTCGACGGCGCCAAGACGCTTGAGGAATGGAAGCAGAAGCGGCCACGGCTGTACCAGGAATACATGGACATGCTGGGCTTGTGGCCCATCCCGGAGAAGACGCCGCTGAAGGCGACCGTGACCGGCGAAGTGGAAGCGCACGGCGTGGTCGTGGAGAAGATTCATTTCCAATCGAAGCCGGGGCTCTATGTGACGGCGAATTTGTATCGGCCCAAAGGCGATGCGAACGCTAAACGAAGACCGGCCATCGTCTACGTCTGCGGCCATGCCTGGAAAGGCCGTGACGGCAACAAGACCGCATTCCAGGACCACGGCTTCTGGTTCGCCAACAATGGCTACGTTTGCATCATCCTCGACACGCTCCAGCTCGGCGAAATCCCAGGCGTCCATCACGGAACCTTTGGCGACCCCTGGCGGCATGTCAAGGACAAAGCCAAACCCGAAAATCGCTTCTGGTGGCACTCGATCGGCTACAGCCCCGCCGCCGTCGAATGCTGGAACGGCATCCGCGCCATCGATTATCTCTGCACCCGCGCCGATGTCGATCCCGCCAAGATCGGCGTCACCGGCATCTCCGGCGGCGGGGCGGCCACCTTCTGGATCGCCGCCGCCGATGACCGCGTCAAAGTCGCCGTCCCCGTCAGCGGCATGAGCGATCTGGAATTCTACGTCAAGCAAAAAGGCATCAACAGCCATTGCGATTGCATGTTCCTTTACAACAAGTACCAATGGGACTGGACCACGATCGCCGCTATGGTCGCCCCGCGGCCGCTGCTGTTCGCCAACAGCGACAAGGACGCGATCTTCCCGATGGACGCCAATCGCCGCATTTTCGCGAAACTGACCAAGATTTACGAGATGTACGCGAAGCCCCAGGATAAGCGCAGCGTTCTTGGGGGTCTCGTGGAGGAATACATTTCCCCCGGTGGCCACGATTATCGTCCCGATCTGCGCGTCGCCGTCTTCCGCTTTTTCAACAAGCATTTGAAGGGCGATACGGCGGCAAAGGTCGAGGATTGCGCCCGGTACACGCCGCTCAAGGGCCGCGACCTGCGTGTCTTTCCGGAGGACGCCGATGTGCCGAAGGATGCGCTCAATGGGCGGATCGATGAGACGTTCATCCCGGCGGGGAAGGTCACGTTGCCGGGGAGAGGGAAGTTTGCGCAGTGGAAGAAGGAGATGATTGCGAAGTTGCGAGATAAGAGTTTCCGTCCCTTTCCCGCGATGATTCCGAGCGGTAAGGGATATATGGTAATGGGCAGTCTTTTCGTGCAAACGGCAAGCCGACAAGCCATCATCATTCCTTCGGAAAAAGTAAATGATTCCTCGCCGCTCTTAATATTTCTCGATTTTCCAGATGCTCCGCAAAAACGCATCGAATTGGTGGTAAAAGAGAATGGCAAACACGATATGGTACTGGTTAGCCCAATAGGCGAAAACTCGTTTGCTTGGACGCGAAAATCACCTCCGAACTACGTTGAGCGCAGCCATGTTTTGCTTGGTCACACAGCGGATCAGGGGAAAATCTTGGACTTCATTGAGTCGGTTCATTACCTGCGGAAGGAATGGAAACTCAAGGACATCAGAATTGGTGGTTATGGTCGCGATGGCATCCTCGCCGCCTACGCCGCCCTGTTCGAGCCATCGATCAAGGAAGTGATCGTGATCGATCCGCCGAAGTCGCACAAGGAGGGGCCGTATTTCCTCAACGTGATGCGCGTGCTCGACATTCCCGAGGCGCTCGGCTTGCTCGCGCCGACGCCGCTGACTATCATCGGCGGCAACGATCCGGCGTTCGATCGGACGGCGGAAATCTATCGGCTGGCGGGGGCGGCGGATAAGTTGAAGCGGAAGTGATGTCGCCGCGCGGGGCGGCGCGAACGCTAAACGAAAACCCTGTCTTCGTTTAGCGTTCGCTGAATCACACGGCTTCGCGGTATCCAGCAATGGAGGCATCATGGTCGCCGGCTATCACCTCATCTGGACCGTGTATGGCTACTGGCTGCCTAATGATCCACGCGGCAGCACTTCCAAGGAAGTGCGTATCGCCAAAATCAAGGATCTCGGACCACTCCATTTCGGCCGCAAGAAGCAACAGCCGTCCAGCAGGACGTTGCGTGAATTCCACGGCAAGGCTCAAGACGCTGAAACATCCCGTCATGCCTCTCGACGACGATGAAATCGCCCTGGTCGGCAGGATTCTTGGCGAGCAGATTACCGACAAGGGGTATGTATGTTATGCCTGTGCCGTGATGCCGGATCATGTCCATGTGCTGATTCGGAGACATCACGATCGGGCGGAGGATATGGTGGAGATGCTGCAAGAGGCGAGTCGGACGGCACTGATCGAGGCTGCCGAGCGTGCGGCGACGCATCCGGTGTGGACGAAAGGCCCAGGCTGGAAGGGGTTCCTGAACACGGTGCGCGATTTCGAGCGAATCATCCGATACATTCGCAGCAATCCGTTGCAAATCGGCTGGCCGGAGCAAAACTGGGATTTCGTGGCGGCGTACGATGGATGGTTGCCAGGATAATTCCCGCCGGCATTCGTTTAGCGTTCGCATGGCGCCGCGCGAACGCTAAACGGGAACCTTAGGCCAACACCTCGTGGATCACTTCGCCATGCACATCCGTCAAACGCATGTCGCGGCCGCCGAAGCGGAACGTCTGCCGGGTGTGATCGACGCCGAGGATGTGCAGCATGGTGGCGTGCAGATCGTGCATTTCGCGCACGCCGTCAACTGCCTTGTACCCGAACTCGTCGGTGGCGCCATAGGACGTGCCCCCCTTGACGCCGCCGCCGGCCAGCCAGAGCGTGAAGCCGTATTGATTGTGATCGCGGCCATCGGAACCTTGGGCGAACGGCGTGCGGCCGAATTCGCCGGTCCAGACCACCAGCGTGTCGTCCCACAAGCCGCGCGCCTTCAAATCGCGTAGGAGAGCGGCGATCGGCTGATCGACGGCGCGAGCGTTGTCCTCGTGGCCGCGCTTCAGGTTGGAGTGCTGGTCCCAGCGGTCGTGGCCGAGGTTCGGGCAGGTCAATTCGACGAAGCGCACGCCGCGCTCGACCAGTCGGCGGGCGAGCAAGCATTCGGTGGCGAAGATGCGCGTGCCGTTGAACGCGGCATGGATGCCGTAAAGCTCCTTGGTGGCGTTCGACTCGCGGCTCAAATCCATCAATTCCGGGACGGCGGCCTGCATGCGAAACGCGGTCTCCCCATTGGCGATAGCAGCCTCGATCTCATCGACGCGGCCGATTCGTTCCAGGGCGGCGCGATCGAGTTGCCGTAGCAGATCGAGCTTGCCGCGCTGTTGATCGGGATTGGCTTCGAGGGGACGGATGTTGGCGACGGCGGGATCGGCGGGGCGGAACACGGAGCCTTGATGGGCGGCGGGGAGGAAGCCACTGTTGAAATTGTCGAGCCCGCCGGGAGGGATGAGGCCGCCATTGAGGACAATGAAGCCGGGGAGGTTGCGATTTTCGCTCCCCAGGCCGTAGCTGAGCCAGGCTCCCATGCTCGGCCGGCCCTGGAGACCGGAGCCGGTGTGCAGGAAATAGTTGGCGCTGGTGTGTTCGGGGAAGCGCGAGGTCATCGAGTGGACGAACGCGAGATCATCGACATGGCGGGCGATGTTGGGAAACAGCTCGCTGACCATGCGGCCGCTCTGCCCGTGGCGGCGAAACCGCCACGGCGACATCATCACCCGGCCAACATTGTTGAACTGCGTCGGCTCGACCTGAAAGACGGTGTGTGGATCGCGGCCATGATAGCACTCCAGCATCGGCTTGTGATCGAACGAATCGACCTGGCTGACGCCGCCGTCCATGTAGAGGAAGATGACGTTGCGCGCGCGCGGCCGATGATGCGTGCCGTTCGGTTGCGGCGCGGCGTCTTCGGACAGGAGTGCGGCCAAGGCGACGGCGCCGAACCCGCTGGCACAGGTGCGCAGCATTTCCCTACGTGTCAACGGATGAATGTGATGTAGAGGCATGGTGGTATTGTAATCGACACGATCCCCGACATGCAACTGCGAAGTTCACTCGGCGGTTTTGCACACAAGTTCCGGCAGACAACCCGATTTGCCGACCGACGCCCCCTGGGCATACAACGCAAGGAGAGCCAGCCCGAGGAAACGCCATGCCCCCGATGCCTCCCGCGGACACACCCAGCACCGTCGGCCCACGCCTGGATCAATCGCTGTTCTTGCAGCGCACTGCGCATGGCCACCTACGGCATCGTCCTTTTCGTGCTGTCGGTCTATCTGCTCAAAGAATTCCGCGAGATGCTGCAGCCGCTCTTCGTCGCGGTCTTTCTCGGCTTCCTGATGCACCCGGTCCATCGCTGGCTGATTCGCCGCGGCATTCCATCGATCTTCGCGTATGGCATCATTCTCGCCCTGGTGATCCTGAGCTTCTTCGCATTCGGTTCGGTGGTATATGCCAACGTCGCCGAGTTGGCGCGCGACGACGCGAAGTTGCGCCGCTATGCGGATCGGCTGGACGGGATTGTCACGAGAATCATCAACCAATGGCGGTTCGAAGCGAATGTCGAGCCGGATGACAATTCGGCGCCGATGGAGAAGGACAAGAAGGGAGCGGGCCGGACCGAGTTGGCAAAGCTGCTGTCTCCAGAGCGCCTTGTCGCGCCGGCCGTGGTGGTGTTTCGGCAGCTGCAGGATTCCTTCGCGTGGGCTGCTCTTGTTTTTCTGTTCGTCCTGTTCCTCATTGCCGAGAAGGTTACCTTTCCGCATCGCATTTCGCTGGCGTTCGGCGATGAACAGGGCGTCCGCTTCTTGCTGATCGTCGAAAGCATCAACCAGGCCATCAGCCAGTACATCGCGGTCAAGACGCTGGTCAGTGCATTGGCCGGCTTGCTTTCGTATGCCGTGCTTGCCTTGTTTGGCGTCGAGTTGGCGGCCAGCTGGGCGCTGCTGATCTTTTTGCTCAACTACATTCCCTACGTGGGCAGCCTGGTCGCCTGCACGTTGCCGATCGTGCTCAGCTTTCTGCAGTTCGAGGATGAAATTTGGAAGCCAATCGTGATCGCCATTTCGCTCATTGGCATTCAGCAAGGCATCGGCAACTGGATCGAGCCGCGCATGGCCGGGCAACGGCTCGATGTCAGCCCGCTCTTGATCGTGTTGTCGCTGACCTTCTGGTGGACCGTCTGGGGCATCTTCGGCGCCATTCTCGCCGTGCCGCTGCTGGTGATCGTGCGAATCATCCTCGACAACATTCCCGAAACCAAGCCGATCGCGACTTTGATATCCAATAGGTGACTGGTGGGTGGTGACTGGTGCATGAATTCCTCGATCACCATTGGCCCGGAATCTGCGCGGCGGCGGCGCTGATCGCTCTGCTGGTTCTGGTCATCCGCTATCAGGTCCATGCGGTCATCGCCCTCTTCGTCGTCAGCCTCGGCCTGGGGCTTGCCGCGGGGCTGGCGCCGTCGCAAATCGTCGATGCGATCCACAAGGGCATCGGCGACATTCTGCGCGACGTCGCCCTGCTGCTGGCATTCGGCGCCATCCTGGGCCGCCTGCTCGAAACCTCCGGGGCGGCCGAGCTCATCGCCCGGCGCATTCTCAAGGCGTTCGGCGACAGGCATGCCTCCCTGGCGATCCTGCTCGCGGCATTTCTCATCGGTATCCCCATTCTGTTCAACGTGGCTTTCCTCGTCTTGATCCCGATCGTCTGGCGGCTGCAGCGCGAAACCGAGCGCAGCCTGCTGTTCTTCCTTTGTCCACTGACGTTCAGCCTCGGCATCACTCATTCGCTGGTGCCGCCGCATCCCGGCATTGTCGGCGCCGTCAACACGCTGGCGGGACAAAATGCCGATCGCGTCATGGTCGAAACGATCATCTTCGGTATCGCGTTGAGTTTGCCGCTGGCATTCATCGGCTGGTTTGGTCCGGGGCGCTGGTGGGCCCATCGGCAAGAGGTGGAAGCGCCGGATCACCTGAATCAACCCGCGGCAAATGCAAGAGTACCCGGTGTCGCACAATCGTTCACGCTGGCTCTGGCAATCATCCTGGCCCCGTTGATCCTGAGTTTGCTTGGCTTCGGCGCGAAATTGCTGCAAGACATGCATCGGCCTCCCGATTCGCTTTTCGCAAGCGTCGCGGGTTTCGGCGTTCAGGCACAACACCAGCGGCGGCGCTTGCCGGATTGGATGATCGGAACGCCGCTCTCCCGGGATGAAACGCCTCGGTATCTGGCCTGGCTCAACCACTCGGTGATGGATTGGTTGCAGTTTCTCGGCAAGCCGACCGTCGCCCTATTTGTGCCGACGGCGCTTGCGCTGTGGGTATACGGCCTGCGGCGCGGCTGGAATCATGCAAAGCTCGGCAAGCTCACCAGCGATGCCTTGATCGAGGTGGGGGGAATGCTCTTTCTCTTCGGGTCGGCAGGCGGTTTCAAGGAGGTGATCCGGGCGAGCGGCGTCGGCGAGTACATCGCCCGCGAGATGACGGAATTGCCTTTCACGCCAGTGGCGGTCGGCTTCGTCGTGGCCGCCCTGGTGCGCATCGCCCTCGGATCGGCGACCGCCGCGATCCTGACCGCTTCCGCCCTCCTGGCGGGGTTGGCCCGCACCATGCCGGGGCTCGAAACGCTGCTTGTTCTTGCCGTCGCCTGCGGCGTCACCATCGCCACGCAGCCAGCCGACAGCGGTTTCTGGATGATCAAGGAGTACGGCAACCTGTCCACCAGCGACGTGATGTTGCGCTTCAATGGTTGCAGAGTGCTGATGGCGCTGTGTGGACTGATGTTGCTGTTGTTGACGGAGCGAATCCTCACCTGAGCGCCCGGTTCGGTCACTTCATCTTGTGCGATCCCGGCTCTGGAGGCGAGCCATCTTCGACCTCCACCGGAGTTGGAATCGGGGGCGCTTTGGGCGGCGGGTCGGCTTTTTTCGACCGGCAACCGAGCGGCGCCATCGAAGCAAGCAGAAGGAGCACGAGGACAATGCCAACAGACCTCATGATGCGCACCTGAATGAACGATTCAGCCGGTCTTACTCGATATAGTCATTCGGATTGACTTCGACGCCGTCGGCGCGGCCGGCCATGTAAATGATGTTGTTGACATCCGCCCCCTGACGAAGGAAGTGGACCGTGCCGTCGCAAAACAGGCAGAACGCGCCGCCGACGTGCTGGCTGCTGAACGCCTGCGCTGCCGATCCGTTGATCTCCGCCGTTTCGGAGTCCAGCCACCACATGCAATCGCTGATGTAGACACTCCCCGACGTGCCGCGCATGCCCGCCCAAATCGCGGCAATTTGCCCCGAGCCATTACTCGCGTCATAGGTGTACCTGCACTCGCCGATAATGAGGGTGTTGGAGGTCCCATCGCTAACTTGGGTGAATGTGATCTTGCTGTCCTGCATCATGCAGCCGCCCCAGTCGTAATCCGGGTAGAAGGCGTCCATTTCGTTCGCGTTGGGACCGCAGGTGCAGCGATAATTCGACAGCGCGAAGTCGGAGCGCTGGGGGTCCAGGTCGGGGCCGAGGTCGGACGGGCAGCGAAAGACGGCGATCCGGGTTTGGGTCCACTGGTTCGGATTGGCCAGCGTCCCATAAGTTCCAGCACCTTGGGTGCCCAGCGTGCCGCTTTGCACATTCAGCGTTACGTATAACGGCTCCTGATCAATGTAAGGCAGAACCGCGGCACTCCATCCCCATCCCGCGTCATACTGGTAATAATTTTGGTCAAACGATTTGGGAGGAGAAGTGAATGCCGCGGGAATGTGCTTGTTGGCGTCGTAATAATTGTGGATAGCGAGCCCAATTTGCTTCATGTTGTTCATGCACTGCACCCGCGCCGCTGCCGCGCGCACTTTCTGAACCGCCGGCACCAGCAGCGCGATCAGAATGGCGATGATGGCGATCACCACGAGTAGTTCGATCAGAGTGAAAGCACGCCGTTTCATGTGCGACTCCGTGAAAAAATGGGGAATTACAATAATTAGAAAAGAGTGGAGAGCGTAAGACGTTTTAGCAAGTTTTTGGAGGCAGGCATAGCAGGATTTTTGATTATTTCTCAAAAAAATCATACTGCCGGGCAGCAATGATTTCATCGCGAATGACACCAAGATGACAATATCGTAATCTTTGTGAATCCGTGGTCATTATTTCGAGACTGGCGAGTATAATTTACCCAGCCGTCAAAAGGGATCATGGGTTCGACTTGCGCGAGGGGAGGGTCATGGGCGTTTCTTTCAAGCGGGGCACTTTAGGCAATGATCGCGGGTGCGTTGCACGTCTAGGCGCGCTCCTTTTGCCAGGCCTGCTGGTCGGCCTGGCCGGTTGCGAAAATGCGCCGGCGGCAAAGGTGGCCAAGAAACCGAAGGTCGTCGTCACCAGGCCGATCACAGACACGGTCATGGATTTTCAGGATTTTACGGGACGGCTGGACGCGGTAAAGATGATCGAAGTTCGCGCGGCGTGTCGGGCCACCTCGTCGAGGCGATTCAGGGAGACCATTTCAAGGGCAAAGGAATCAAGGAAGGGGATGTCGTCAAGGAGGGAGATCAGCTATTCCTGATCGACCGCCGGCCTTATCAAGCCGACTTGAATCAAGCCGAGGCCAATCTGCGGCTGGCGATGGCCGACCGCGATTTGCTGGAGAAAAACGCGGAACGCGCCCGGGGCTTGTGGGCCAAGACGGCGATTGCCCGCGAGGATTTGGATACCGCCATCGCCGCCTTCGACAAAGCGGTGGCTTCGGTGGGCAGCACCCAGGCGGCGCGCGACAAGGCCAAGCTTTATCTTGACTATACCAAGGTCGTCTGGGAGCGGGACAAGACCGATCCGACCCGGCCTCCCATGACCGGGCGCATTAGCCGGCGCTACGTCGATCCGGGCAATCTGGTTGTCGCCGACAACACGGTGCTGACGACTATTGTCACCGAAGATCCCATGTACGCCTATTTCGATGTAGATGAGCGCACCTACCTCGATCTTTTGGCGGCGACCCCGGTCAGTTCCCAATCGCCGGCCAATGTCCGCGACACGTCCGTCGCCAAGCTCCCTGTCCTGATTCGCTTGGCGAACGAGACCAAATTCGAAAAGGACAAGGTCGGCTATGTCGATTTCGTCGATAATCGCATCATCCCCAGTACCGGCACCGTGCGCATGCGCGGCGTCATCGGCAACCCGACCGGGCAGCTCAAGGCCGGCCTTTTCGTCCGCGTCCGCTTGCCGATCGGCGCCCCCTATGAGGCGGTCCTGATCCCCGACGCGGCGATCCAAAACGATCAGGAGCGCAAGTATGTCTACGTTGTCAACGACAAGAACGAGGTGGAATATCGCTCCGTCAAGCTCGGGCAGGCCGTCGGAGAATGGCGCGTGATCCGTCCCCCCGAGAAGGGCAAAGAGGGCCAGGAAGGCCTGACGAAAGGCGACCGCGTTATCAAGGAGGGGATGCAGCGCGTGCGTCCGGGCAGTGCCGTCGAACCCGACCAGTCGGCCCCGCTGGCTCCGCCGGCGATGGCACTGGTGCGGCTCTTGAAGAAGAGTGGCTAGCGAATTGTGGCTAGTGGCTAGTGAGACTGCACAGCCATTAACCCACCGATCACCAATCACCACTAACCACTAACCACTGCTCATGTTTTCACATTTTTTCATCGATCGGCCGATCTTTGCCTCCGTGCTGTCGATTGTCATCTTCTTTGCCGGGCTAGTGGCACTGAAGAATCTTCCGGTGGCGCAATATCCGCCCATCACGCCGCCCAGCATCAATGTCATGTGCAACTATGCCGGCGCCAACGCTCAGGATGTCGCCGACTCGGTGGCCGCCCCGATCGAGCAGCAAGTCAATGGCGTCGAAGACAGCATGTACATGGTGTCGCAGTCGAACAACGACGGCTCGTACAACCTGATGGTGACATTTCGGCCCGGCGTCAATTTGAACTTCGCCCAGGTGCTGGTGCAAAATCGCATCAACCTGGCGATGCCGCTCTTGCCAGACGTGGTGAAGCAAGCCGGCGTGATCACGCGCAAGCGCAACCCGGACATTTTGCTGGTCCTCGCCATCTATTCGCCCAAGGGCGCTACGATCAGCTTTACCTGGGCAACTTCGCGACCATTTATCTCAAGGACGAAATTTCCCGTGTCGAGGGGGTGGGCGATTGCCAGCAGTTCGGGCAGCAGGATTACAGCATGCGCATCTGGGTCGATCCGGACAAGCTAGCGACCTTGAACCTGAGCGCCAGCGACATCGCCGATGCCTTGCGCGAGCAGAATCGCCAGGTGGCGGCGGGCGTAATGGGCGGCACCGGCGACTGGACCCAGGATACCCCCGGATTCAAATCGCTCGGCTCCGTGGTGCGCTACACCCCCGCGATTGCCAAGCCGAAGGGGGCCGTCCACGCCTATCCGATCACCGTCCTCGGCCGCCTCTCCAAGCCCGAGGAATTCGAGGAAATCGTCATCCGCACCGACGGTCAGGGCCGGCGCATCCGCATCAAGGATGTGGGCCGGGTGGAGATGGGGGCCAAGAACCTCGACACGACGAGCCGGGTCGACATGGACCCCAATGCCAGCCTTGCCGTCTGGGCCCTCCCCGACGCCAATTCCATTGACACTGCCAAACGCGTCATCACAAGGCTCGACGAATTGAAGAAGAACTTTCCCGACGACATCGACTACAAAATCTCGTTGGACATGACGCCGTTCATGATTGAATCGATCAACGAAGTGGAGCACACGCTCATCGAGGCGATCGTTCTGGTGGCGATCGTGGTTCTGGTTTTCTTGCAAAACTGGCGCTCGGCGATCATCCCGCTGGTGGCGGTGCCGGTCGCAATCGTTGGAACCTTTGCGGCCATGATCGCCATCGGCTTCAGCTTGAACATCCTGACGATGTTCGGCCTGGTGCTGGCGGTCGGCATCGTGGTCGATGACGCCATTGTCGTGGTTGAAGCTGTTGAGCATCACATCGAGGCGGGATTGTCCCCGCGCGCGGCGGCTCACAAGGCGATGGGCGAGGTGTCCGGCCCGGTGGTCGCCGTGGCCCTCGTTCTCTCGGCGGTCTTCGTCCCGTGCGCCTTCATCAGCGGCATCACCGGCATGTTTTTCCGGCAATTCGCCTTGACCATCGCCGTCTCGACCGTGATTTCCGCCTTCAATTCACTCACCCTGAGCCCCGCCCTCGCCGCTCTTTTGTTGCAGCCACGCGGCGCGAAGAAGGATTGGTTCGGCCGACTGCTCGATTTGTCCCTCGGCTGGTTCTTCCGCGGGTTCAACTGGGTATTCCTGCGCGGCACCAGCGGCTATCTCGCCGCCGTCGGTGTCGCTTTGCGCGGCAGCGCTCTTGTTCTCGTGATCTACGCCGTCCTGCTCGGCCTGACCTGGTGGACCTCCAAGCAGCTCCCTGCGGGCTACATCCCCAACGGTGACCAGGGGCGCTTCTATGTCGCCGTGCAGCTCCCCGACGCCGCCTCGATGGACCGAACCCAATACGCGGTGGATCGCATCAGCGAGATATTCGATCCGAAATCGAAAAGGGCGAAAGAGGAATTCTCCATCGTTCACACCACCGGTATAGCCGGGCAGTCCTTCACGCTCAACGCTAACGGATCGAACTTCGGCCAATTCTTCATCACGCTCGATGAATTCGGCAAGCGCCGCGATCCGAAGATGCACGCCTTCGCCGTCACCGATCGCGCCAAGGCATTGCTCGAAGAGGAACTGCCCGAGGCCCAGGTGTCGCTCTTCTACCCCCCCGCCGTCTCGGGGCTGGGGTCGGCCAGCGGGTTCAAGATCATCATTGAGGATCGCAGCAGCCTTGGCGTCGAGGAGCTGCAACGGCAGGTCGATCGCATCTGTGCCGCCGGCAACGCGGGCCGCTTCGCCATCAGCCAGAAATCGCTGGCGGAACTGCGTGAAAGTTCCAAGGAGCCGATCCCCGAACCCGCTTATGCCCAACTTGCCGAATTTCGCGATCATGAATTCCTGACCAGGGAACTCTGCGAAAACGCCGTCGCCGACGCTCTCACCAGCGCCGGTATCACCAACCACGCCGAGCGCGCTCGCCTGCAAAAGCACATCCTCAGCCATGCGGAGAATCGCAAAGTCGTGGGCAACCTGTTCTCGATCTTCCGCGCCAACACGCCGCAGCTTTTTGTCGATATCAATCGCGAGCAGTGCCAGACCATGGGCGTCAATCCCAACGATGTCTTCAATACCTTGCAGATTTATCTCGGTTCCCTCTACGTCAATGACTTCAACCGCTTCGGCCGCACCTGGCAGGTCATCGTGCAGGCGGAGGGAGATTTCCGCGACAATCCCGAAAAGATCAGGCAGCTCAAGGTCCGCAATGCCACGGGGGGTATGGTTCCCTTGGGCGCGGTCGTCGAGGTCAAGGCGATCACCGGCCCGATCAACATCGGCCGCTATAACATGTATCCCGCGGCGGCAATCCTCGGCGGCACCAAACCCGGCGTCTCGACGGGGCAGGGAATCGACGAGATGGAGGCGCTGTGCAACGAGCTTTTGCCTCAGGGCATGGAATTCGAGTGGACCGAGATCAATTACATGCAGATCGACGCCGCCAACAATATCTGGAACCAGCTGATCTTTCCCTTGGCGGTGGTGTGCGTGTTCCTGGTGCTGGCGGCCCAGTACGAAAGCTGGTCGCTGCCGCTCGCGGTGATTCTCGTGGTGCCGATGTGCATCTTCGCGTCGCTGGCGGGCGTTTGGCTGACCAAGGGGGACATCAATATTTTCACGCAGATCGGCTTCGTGGTGCTGGTGGGCCTGGCGAGCAAGAACGCCATCCTGATCGTCGAATTCGCCAAGCATAAGCACGAGGAAGGCGGGCTGGACCGACGGGCCGCGACGTTGGCGGCGTGCCGGTTGCGTTTGCGGCCCATTCTGATGACATCGTTCGCGTTCATCCTCGGTGTGGTGCCGCTGTTGGTGACGACCGGCGCCGGCGCCGAGATGCGCAAGACCCTGGGGACGGCGGTCTTCAGCGGCATGCTCGGCGTGACGCTGTTCGGAATCTTTTTGACGCCGGTGTTCTTTTACGTCATCGCCGGGCTTGGGGAGACCTCGCTGTTCGCCTCGCCGGAAATGAAGCGCGTCGGGCTGGTGTCGCGCTATGTGCTCGGCATCCTGGCGCTTGGCTTGCCCTGGCTGCTGCGCGGCCGGCCGCATCCCGAGCCGGAGGCGGTTGCGCAGGAACACGCGGATGATTTAATCCATACCGCCGCTCATGACCGGAATGGCGTCAACGGCGACAACAAGAGCGCGAAACCGCAAGCGAGCCCCGAACCCAAGACGAGAGTGTAAGCGTGTTCTCCACATTCTTCATCAATCGGCCGATCTTTGCGTCGGTGCTGTCGATCGTCATCGTGCTGGCCGGCAGCATCGCGCTCAAGACGCTGCCGGTCGCGCAGTATCCCGAGATCACGCCGCCAACCGTTGAAGTCTCCGCGTCCTATCCCGGCGCCAATGCCCAGGTTGTCGCCGATACGGTCGCCGCCCCCATCGAGCAGCAGGTCAATGGCGTCGAAGGCATGATGTACATGTCGAGCCAGTGTACCAACGACGGCAATTACACCCTCACGGTGACATTCCAGCCGGGCTCCGATCTCAACATCTCGCAGGTGCTGGTGCAAAACCGCGAATCGCTCGCCGAGCCGATCCTGCCCGATCTAGTCAAGCGGCGCGGCATCTCGGTCAAGAAGAAGTCCCCCAACGTGCTCATGATCATCAACCTGTTCTCCAAGAGCGGCAGCCGCAACGATCTGGAACTCTCCAATTACGCCACCATCCAGATTCGCGATGAGCTGTCGCGCCTTCCAGGAGTCGGTGATATTACTTATATCGGGCAGCGTAATTACAGCATGCGGCTCTGGCTCGACCCGCAGAAGATGGCCTCCTACGGTCTGAACGCCCAGGATGTGATCGCCGAGGTGCAGAAGCAGAACATCCAGGTGGCCGCCGGGCAGATCGGCCAACCGCCGACGCCCAAGGGCCAGGTGACGCAGTACATCATTACCACGCTGGGCCGATTGCAAAACACCGACCAGTTCTCGAACATCATCCTGCGCAACAATGGGGCCACGCTCGTTTACCTCAAAGATGTCGCCTGGATCGAGATGGGAGCGCAATCCTACGATCAAACGTGCACCCTCGACGGAAAACCATCGGTCGCGCTATCGATCTACCAGCTGCCCGGCACCAATGCCCTTGAGGTCGCCAAGCGCGTCAAGCAGCGCATGGCCGAGTTGCGCAAGAATTTTCGGCCCGGCATCGATTACGACATCGTCTACGACACGACGCCGTTCATCAGCGAATCGATCACCGAGGTCTACGAGACGCTCTTTGATGCCATCGTGCTGGTCGCCATCGTGGTGCTCGTGTTTTTGCAGAACTGGCGTTCGACGCTGATTCCGCTGATCGCGGTGCCCGTCGCCGTCATCGGCACCTTTGCGGCCATGGCGGCCATCGGCTTCAGCCTGAACAACCTCACCCTTTTCGGCCTGGTGCTGGCGATCGGCATCGTCGTCGATGACGCGATCGTCGTCGTCGAAGCGGTCGAGCATCATATCGAGCATGGATTGTCGCCCAGGCAAGCAAGCATCAAGGCCATGGAGCAAGTGTCGGGCCCCGTGGTCGCGATCGCTCTGGTGCTGGCCGCGGTGTTCATACCGTGCGCGTTCATCACCGGCATCATCGGACAGTTCTTCCGCCAGTTCGCCCTGACCATCGCCGTCTCGACGGTGATCTCGGCGTTCAATTCGCTGACCTTGAGCCCGGCCCTGTCGGCGATCCTGCTCAAGCGGCGTGCCAAGGGGGCGTTCGAGCCGTTGCCCTGGTTCACGTTCGTACCGATGGGCGCGTGGATCGGGCACAAGATCGGCATCCATTACGGCAAAACGCTCGTTGGCAGCCTCCAGGAGCTCGCGGGGGAAACCTCGGTGCTGGCGACCAACGTGCTGCTACAGAATGCCCTCGTCTTTTGGCTGCCGATATTGCTCGGCGCTTTCGCCGCCCTCTTGCTGGCGCTGATCGCGGGCGGGCCGGTCAATCTGCTCTTGAGCGGGCTGTTCCGCTTGTTCAACCTCGCGTTCGATTGGTGCACGGCCGCCTACACGCGCACGGTTTCGGTGCTGCTTTATGGCAGCGTCGCGGTGCTGGCGGTGTACAGCGGACTTTTGGCGCTGACGTATTTGGGATTCTCCACGACGCCGACCGGATTTATTCCGCAGCAGGATAAGGGATATCTTTTGGTCAACGTGCAGATGCCCGACGCCGCCGCGGTGTCACGGACCAAGGAAATCGTGCAGAAGCTGGAGGAAATCGCGCTGAAAACGCCGGGCGTCAAGCACACCGTCGCCATCTCCGGGCAATCGATCCTGCTGGGGGCCAACGCGTCCAACTACGGTGCGCTTTACCTGATGCTCGACGACTTCGAGGATCGCCGCGCACCGGCGCTGTCGGCCGACCGCATTGCCGAATCGCTGCAAGAGATCATGCAGAACGAGGCGCCCGGCGCGATCATCAACATTTTCGGCGCTCCGCCGGTCGAAGGGCTCGGCACGGCCGGCGGCATCAAGATCGTCCTCCAGGATGTCGGCGACAACGGCCTCGCCGCCCTGCAAGAAGCCGCCGATCGCGCCGTCAAGCTCGGCGAGGCGGACCCACGCCTCGACGGCCTGTTCACCAGCTTCCGGGCCGACACTCCCTGGCTGGAGCTCGTCGTCGATCGCGCCCAGGCCAAGGATCGCGGCGTCTCCATCGATGATGTCCGCACCACCCTCGAATCCAACCTTGGCTCCTATTACATCAACGACTTCAACCGCTTCGGCCGAACCTGGCAGGTCAACGTGCAGGCGCTGGGGGCGTTCCGTCAAAACGAGGAGGATGTCAAGCAACTGAAAGTCCGCAACAGCCAGGGGGGCATGGTGCCGCTGGCGGATTTCGCATCGGTGAAGCACGTGTCGGGCCCGGTGCTGGTGATGCGCTACAACATGTACACTGCCGCCGCCATCCACGCCGACGCGGGCCCAAACACCAGTTCCGGCCAGGCGATCGAGCATCTGGATGCCGCCGCCAACAACGACGAGTTGCCGCAATCGATGCGCACCGAGTGGACCGAGCTCGCGTACCTGCAGCTTCAGACCGGCAGCACCGCGATGTATGTTTTCTTCATCGCCGTCTTCCTCGTGTTCCTGGTGCTGGCCGCCCAGTATGAAAGCTGGTCGCTGCCGCTCGCCGTCATCCTCGTGGTGCCCATGTGCTTGTTGTGCGCCATCACCGGCGTCATCGTCACCAAGTCGGACATCAACATCTTCACGCAGATCGGCTTTTTGGTGCTCGTCGGCCTGGCGTGCAAGAACGCGATCCTGATCGTCGAATTCGCCAAGGCCCAGCGCGAATCGGGCATCGATCGCTTCCAGGCGACCCTCGACGCCTGCCAGCTCCGCTTACGGCCGATCATCATGACCTCATTCGCGTTCATCCTCGGCGTGGTCCCGCTCATGCTCTCGGAAGGGGCTGGAGCGGAAATGCGGCGGACGCTGGGAACGGCGGTCTTCTCCGGCATGCTCGGCGTGACCATCTTCGGCATCTTCGTGACGCCGGTGTTCTACTTCGTCATTCAGTGGCTCAAGGACCTGCGGCCAGCGGCGCCAAGCGATGTCGATGACGGCGTCCTGCCGGACCACCACGGCAGCTGAGCGCCGGTCAATCTCAATGTGAGTAGTTCCAAATCTAGCCACAGATGAAACACTGACCAAACACAGCGCGGCACAGCCGCAACCGAACCGCCAACGGTCGAAACCGACCAGAACACCCAGGACAAGTGGCGCAGATCGTTGTAGAAAACTCTTCATGATTGCTCCTTTGGAGTCGATTGAGGCCGCTACTAACCATCAATCTATTTCGGGGAGCAATCGTCATTCATCCCTTTCGGTTGCGGCTGAGCCGCGCCGAATTTCATCCGTGGCTAGATTTTTGGAACCACTGAATTCCTATTTTGTTTCCTTCATGGCCCGCACCTGGAACTCCGTACCGGCGAATTGCGTTTCGCTGAGCATCTGCCGGCATTCCCGCGCACGCTCCTCGTTGTTGAGCTGTTCGAAGGTTTTCCACAGGTAATAGAGCGCCTTGGCCCGCTCGTTTTTGTCCTGGCTGTAGACGGCATCGACGTACAGGAATTCCCACAGCGCCTCGTTGTAGCGGTTGGCCTTGAACAGGCATTCACCCAGCGCGTTGTGGGCCTGCGCCTTGATCTGCACGTCCTTGCTATCCTTGACGAGTTGCTGCAAGATCGGGGTCGCCTGATCGAACTTCTTCTCGCCGACGAGCACCTCGGCGCGGGTCATCTTGACGCGCGAGGCGAAGGCGGGATTGCCGGCCGCCCTTTTTTCGAGATCGTCGAGCTTTTTCTGCGCCCCCTTGAGATCGCCCGACTTGACGGTGACGGTGACGACCATCAATTCGGCATGGCGGCGAACATCGGCGGTGAAGACCTCCATCTCGGACATGTCCTGGAAGGTCGCGGCCGCCCCTTTGAAATCGCCGGCCTCCATCTGCATGTGGGCGAGAGCCGGCATGACGTGGTTGATCTGCCAGCTGTTGGGATGCCTGGCGCGGAATTGCTGCAACTTGGCGAGCGCCCCGGCGGTCGATGTCTGATCCGCCACCGCTTGACGCAGCGTCAGCACCGCCACCTTGTACTCGAGATTGCGATGGGCGCTCGGGTGCGGCGGATTGATCAATTTGAGCGTTTCCTGGTACTTTTCGATGGCGGTCGCGAGGGCGGCCTTGCGCTTGGTGGGATCGGTGCTTGTGTCAGCTTCCGCCTCGGCCTTCTTGGCGACCTGGTACGCGCCGCCGGCAAGACGAAGGTCGGCCGGCCTCACGTCGTCATAATGGACATCGATCACGTTGGCCGCGGGGATGAACTCGTCGGCCTTCTTGACGGTGACGAGCACCCCCTTGGCGTCCTCCGATTTCACCGTGCAGTCGACCGGCTTGGCCCGGCCTCTCACGAAAACCGTGTCGGCACGGGCCGATAGCGCGAACAGGGCGGCGATCAAAGCGACGAGGCAACCACGATATGGCATGGGTCTATCCTTTTGAGTTCAAAGTGCGCACAATGCCGGGAGGGCGAGGCTCCTGCCGAGCCGGAACCCGCGAGGATCAGCGAATTAATCCAGGGCTCTGGCTCGGCAGGAGCCTCGCCCTCCCGGCAAATTCCAGGCGCAACATTTTCGTTCGGCTTGAGATTCCACAACGACGCCCCCTTTCCCTCCAGCGCTTTGAGGCGGTCGTATTCTTTCTTGAGCTTGTCGTACTCTGGATCCTTGAGCATATTCTGGATCGCTGGCCCCATCATAATCCAGCCTTCGCGCGACTTGGCGAATTCCAAATCGACAATGTACTTCGCCGCCCCGGTTACGTATTTGCCCGGATCCTTGAGCGGGGGAGAATCCTTGTCCATCGTGCCGAGTTTGTACATGACGCGCGCCCTATCGACGTAAGCGGGGAAGTATATCTTCTGCACCTCCGGCTTGGCGAGCTGCGGCTGGAGCCCTTTCAGGAATCCGTTCCATCCTTGGAGAGACTGGCGATATTTTTGCTGATCTTCGAAAATGTGATTCTTTTCCATTTCCGCGTACATCTTGAAACGGGCGTTGGGATGCTTGAATAGATCGTCGAGGACCGCCGTCGCTTTCTTGAGCGAATCGCCGTCCTTGCAGGCGCGCAAGGCACGGACATACTCGACCCGGATGCCCCAGTATCGGCTCAAGTCCGCTTCCTCGTCCTCCGTGAGCTTGCCCTTCTTGTCGATTTTCTTGTCAACGACCGCCGGCGCTTTGTATTTGGCGAACACGGCGGCGGCCTTCTGGGGCAACTCCAGACTGCTGTAGGCGTGCCCCATCAGTACCGCGGAGTTATGATCGTAACCCTTCGCATCCAACTCGGCGGCGATGACGTCGAGAAAGGCGGTGTAGTTTCCCTTGGTCGCCTGCAGGGCCGGATCCTTGGTTTCCTTCATGCGCTTGATCTGGCCGGCGATGTCGCTCAGCAGGACCGCGACGACATTGCCCGATTTCTTGACGCCGTTCTCATCGGCCACGCGTTGCAGGACTTCGAGGATCGCCTTGCCCTTGGCGACATCCCCCTTCTGCACGTTGGCGCGCAGGGCGAGGCTGAGTATGTCGCTGGTCACCCGGTAATCTTTCATGTTGATGTTCTCGCCGGCCGGCGTGGCTTTGGCCTTTGCCAGCGTTTCATCAACCACCGACTTGGTGGCGGCGAGCACCTGATCGAAGCGGTCCTTGTTGTCGCCGCGGAAGCGCACCTCGGCAATCCCCAGGTCGGCATATTTGAGCATGACCTTCATGGTGAACTGAAGCTGCTCATGGCTCTGTTGCGAAATCTTGCCCTTCGGGACATCCTTCACGAGGCCCGCCTTGATATCCAGCTTGCGCTTTTCGTTGTTCCGTTCGACGGTGAGCGTGAGGGTGTCGTCCGCGGCGAGCTTACTCGCGTGTCGGATCACATCGCTAATGGCAGTGATTTCCTTGCCGCTTATTTCCGAGATGCGGTCGCCGTTTTTCAAGCCCGCTTCAGGCGGCGGGTCGCCCGCGACATAGGCCGCCCTGTCCTTTTCCTCCAGCTCGAGCCTGGCCTGCGCCGGCACCTGGTCGAGCTCGGTGCGCAAGCCCTTGACAAATTCTGCCATGTCGTTGAACTTCTTGATCGCCTTGAGTTCCTGGCGGGCGTTCATGTCCTCAAAGGCCGCCGCATATTGATACTTCGAGTCCTCCAGCTTGGCGAAAAAGTACATCGCGATCACGGCCGGCGCCTCGTTTTTCGGCTGAATCTTTGGCATGCGTTTGATGGCGGCGCGGGCGGCGGCGGCGTACCACTTCTGCTCCGCCTTGTCGTCCGTGGCCGTGCGGGCGGCCTCGGCGATGAAGGCCAGCTGCCCCTGCGTGTACACGTAATCGGTGAAATCCGGCGCGATCTTTTCCAGATGCCCGATCGCTTTCTTCGGGTTGTTTTCTTGCTTGGCGGCCAGGCCAAGATGGTAATGGGCCCGCGAAGTCACCGGATTGCCGGCCCAGCTCTTCTGCGCTTGCGGCGACAGCACGAATTCAGCCAAATCGTGCATACGGTTCTTGATCGCGGCATCATCGGGATGGCGGTCGTGCAAGGCGGCGTAGGTGGCGATGGCGGTAGCTGCCCCCTCGGCGCCACGGCTATTGAGGCGTGACCGCCCCAGCGACTCGGCAACGATCGCCCCTCGATATGGGTCGCCGTACGCCAAATACGCGCCGCACAGGTAATAGCGGGCGTCGTCCAGCTTGGCCAACGGAGTTTTTCCGTCCGCCAACGAGATCGCCTTGCTGTAGGCATTGATCGCTTCTTTAAGATGCCGTTTGCGCTCGGCGTCCACCTTGGGATCGTCGAGCTTGCCTGCGATGTCGCGCACGTTCTTTCGTTCAACCATCCCCTTCATTAGAAATTGATCGAAGGTCTTCAGCTCGGTCTTTCCTTCGGAGACAACTTTCGTTTCGAGCCGCATGCTGATGTCGCGCGAGCGGTAGGCCAGTTCGCCGTCGTAATCGCCGAGAATCTTGAAGTGCATGGCCGCCTGCTTGAACAGGTTCTCGACGAGCTTCTTGTCCTTTTGGTTCTTGTCGTTTTCGAGGAGTTTGGCTTCACCCAGATAGGCATGGGCCAGCTCGAAGCGCACCCCTTGCCCTTCGTAGGATTTCAGGCGGTTCGGGTAGGCCTTGAGCCACGCCTCGCCTTCTTTCTGGACGGCCTTGAGGCGGTCGATCTGCGTGGGCCGTTTTTTGATGTTGCCGCTGATGTGGTTGATTCCCATGGTTTCCGGTTCATCCTGACGCGGCAAGGTTTGGTCCTGCATATGGAAATAGCGGACGAGGCGCACGGCGGGTTGAATGTTGGCCTGGATGGATTTATCGTTGGCGCGATCCATGACCAATTTGTAGTACTTGCGGACATCATCCGGGGCGTCGGTTTCCATGGCGCATTTCATGAGCCAGGCGTTGGCGAGCCAGCCGATCTGGGTGGATTCGTCGCTGCGCAGGGCGATGAAGGCCTTGCTGGCCTTGGTGATGATTTGGCCGCGCTGTCTGCTGACGTCAATGTTTTCTCGGTTGATGTAGGTTTTGGCCTGGTCGAAGAGATTGATGGCGAGATCGAAGCGGGCTTGCCGAAGTTCCTGGGTCAAAGTGCTTTTGAGCGCGGCATTGGCGGAATCCTGGGCGGCGGCGTCGAGCAGCTTGATGGCGTCCTCGACCTCCTTGCCCGCCTGGATGAATTTCTCCTCCGCGGGTCGGGCCTTTGCATGGCGTTCGCGATTGTCTTCCTCGCGCATGGCTTTGGAGAGCAGAATCTGAGCGTCATAGGTGGTCAGGCGGGCCACATCTACCTTGGCGAGCGCGGCCTGGCCTTTGCCCTTGTTCTTGGCGATGTAATCATTCAGCTGAGCGCGGGCGATCGCGTAGGTGTTGAGGCGTTGATCCGGATCTTGCGTGCGGGCGGCGGCGATGTTCAGGCGCGCCAATTCCAACGGCAGGGTCGCGTTGAGCACTGGATCGCCGCGCTTGAGCAGCTCATCGATCTTGGTCTTCGCCAGATCATTCCAGCCGCGCTGGCCGCAGCTTGCGGATCAGCTCCAATTCGGTCTCGACCGATTCCTGAGCGACCAACGGGGATGCGCTACCGAGGAGGATCAGCAACGCAAGAAGGGAAAGGATGCGCTTCATGTGTGTTGACCAGGGGGCAGGGGCCAGAACAACCGCCGACGACATCATTTCAGTATAAGGCCGCTGCGCCGGAGGGGTCAAGCGATTTCAGAAGTTAGCCACGGATGAAACGCGGATGGAACACGGATGCAAGCGAACTTGGAAGAAACCAGCAATTGCACACTCAATTCCCCATCCGTGTTCCATCTGTGTTCCATCCGTGGCTTAATTTCAGCGTGCGATCCTGGCGCGGTTTGGCCGTGTCGTGTATGATAACAGAACCTTCGCGAGCTGGCTGGACGGTCGCTGTCGGGGGCGATTCACATCGCTTTCGAGAGAGGAAAGTCCGGGCTCCCTCGGATCACGGTGGTGGGTAACGCCCACCGTCCAAGCTCGGCTTCACAGCCGACGCAAGGATAGGGAAAGTGCAACAGAAAGCAAACCGCCTGGGCTAGGGGTTAGGGGTTATGGATTAGGGATTAGTTAATAAAAGCTAATACCTAATACATAACCCCTAACCCCTAGCCAGGTAAGGGTGAAACGGTGGGGGGGCGCGAGTCCCTTAATGTAAGAGCCCACCAGCAGCCGGGTGACCGGCTGGCTCGGCAAACCCCACCGGGAGCAAGGCCAAATATGGAAGCAGGACCGATCCGATCCGTCATGACTTCCGGGTAGGCTGCTCGAGCGCCGGGGCAACTCGGCGCCTAGATAAATGACCGTCGCGGGGCCTTCACTGTCCCGGACAAAACCCGGCTTACAGGCCGGCTTGCGAAGGCTTTGATGGCCAACCCGTTCGCGCGGGATCAGCATTTTAGGACGTGCCGTTGGCCGAATTATTCACTGGCAAGAAAAAGAGCCGGTGGAAGTGGTGAAGCCTGCCATGAAAATAATGCCATCGCTGCTTGAATATGTCATCTTCGCGGCGACGAATTCGGTACATTGATGTACAATGTTTTTGAAATCGAACTCTTACAAAGGAATTTGCTCATGGCTGAAACGATGCCGAACCAACACGTCGCTGCTGGCGAACCGCACACCCACGAGGGCCCCGCGGCGGCCAGCCCGTACACCGATGCTGAATGGAATGCCTTCCGAGCTGAGGATTTCGCCGCGGGCAAAGCCGTCGTCGTGGAGATGCTCGGCATCTTTATCATGGGCGTGGTTCTCTATTCCGTCGTGGCCTATTTCGTGGCGTCCTGGGTTCCTTCGCATTGAGGAAGCGCCCATGTCCGCGTCTGCCGCCGACAGCAACGTGCGCCCCGATGCCGATCCTGAACTGATCGCCATTGCCGACTATGTGGCGAGGCCGACCGCGTTCAGCCAGGAAGCCTACGAGACCGCCCGCTATTGCTTGATGGACAGTCTCGGCTGTGCGCTGCTGGCGTTGCAATACCCGGCCTGCGCGAAGCATCTGGGACCCATCGTGCCGGGGACGGTCGTGCCGGGCGGGGTGCGTGTGCCGGGGACGCGCTTCGAGTTGGATCCGGTCAAAGGTGCATTCGACATTGGCTGCGCGATCCGCTGGCTCGATTACAACGACACCTGGCTGGCGGCGGAGTGGGGCCATCCGTCGGATAATCTGGCGCGATCCTTGCCGTGGCCGATTACTTGTGCCGGCGGCGCGATGCGCCGCGCAGCCTGGCGGTGCGCGATGTCTTGACCGCGATGATTCAGGCGCACGAAATCCAGGGCGTGCTCGCCTTACAAAACAGCTTCAACCGCGTCGGGCTCGATCATGTCGTATTGGTGAAAGTCGCTTCAACGGCGGTAGCGACGCGCATGCTCGGCGGCACGAAAACGCAAATCGTCAGCGCCCTCTCGCACGCCTGGGTCGACGGCCAAAGCCTGCGCACCTATCGGCACGCCCCAAACGCCGGGCCGCGCAAATCCTGGGCAGCCGGCGACGCGACTAGCCGGGCGGTGCGATTGGCGCTGATGGCCGTTAACGGCGAACCGGGATTGCCCAGCGCCCTGTCCGCGCCGAAGTGGGGCTTCTGCGATGTCCTCTTCAAAGGCAATCGCTTGCAGGTGCCGCGCAACTACGGCTCCTACGTCATGGAAAACGTGCTGTTCAAAATCGCGTTCCCGGCCGAGTTCCATGCTCAAACGGCGGCGGAGTGCGCCATCCAGCTGCATCCGCTCGTCAAGGATCGGCTCGAGCAAATTGAACGCATCGAATTGACGACGCAGGAATCGGCCTTGCGCATCATCAGCAAGACGGGCCCATTGCACAACCCGGCCGACCGCGATCATTGCATCCAGTACATCGTCGCTGTGCCGCTCATCTTTGGCGCCTTGACCGCGGACCATTACGAGGACGCTTTCGCCCGCGACCCGCGCATCGACGCCCTGCGCGGCAAGATGCAGGTCACCGAAGATCCGCGCTATACGCGCGAATATCTCGAAGCCGATAAACGCTCAATCGCCAACGCGGTGCAGGTGTTTTTCAAGGACGGCACGGCAACGCCGAAAGTGGAAGTTGAATACCCGCTCGGCCATCGCCGCCGCCGGGCCGAGGGGATTCCGCTGCTTGTGAAAAAATTCGAGGACAATTTGGCGACGCGCTTGCCGGCCGCGCGGCTGCGAGCGATTGTGGATTTGTGCCAGCAACAAGCCAAGGTGGAGGCGACGGCGGCGGATGCCTTCATGGCAATGTGGGCGCGCGAGCCGGAAGCGTCAGCGACGGGTTCTCGCGGCTAAACCGTCGCTAACGCGTCCGGCTCGTTGCGACGTTATTTTGCCTCGTAACCCAAACTCGCAAGCACTCCCACGAATTTGTCGCCTGCTTTTTTCGCCGCCGGGCTGTCCACCTTGGCGTGCGCAATGGCGGCGTACCAGAAGCGCTGACGGTCGCGCGGCGGCAGGTCGTCCGGGTCCAGGCCCAGCTCGCGCACCGATTCCGGGTCCCAGCGGACTTTCTTCAGCCAGCCCGCCAGCTCGCGCCAGGTAAGTCCCCTGACCACGACGACCTTATCGCGGGTAATGGTTCGGCCAATCAGGACGTTGAGAAAGCCGAGAAAGTTGCCCTGGGTCTGTCCGTCGTTCTTCAGAAGATCAAGTAACGTGGGCAGCGCATCCATTCGAGGGCCTCCGGCCGTGCCCCGATTCATTTGATATCGTGATAGCGAGCGAAGCTTTGGCAATGAAAACAGTTAACATGCGTTTATTTTAACTCTTTTGCCCATTTTATCAAGATCAATCGCCAGGCTTGCCTTGGAGCTCGATTTCAAGCCAGCACAATCTCTTTAAGTGCTTATCCTGCAAAATCTTGCTTGCAGCAGAATCCAGTGATCCTACCTTGATATTCGGTGCCGGGTGATCTTCCCCTGCCGGCAGGGGACGGCCGCATCAGGATAAATTCTCATTTTTCGCCGCTGCGGTAAATCACGCCCCCCTTCATAACGAAACGGACATTGCGCAGGGCCGTGATATTGCTCGTGGGATCGCCGTCCACGGCGACAAGGTCAGCCAGCAAACCGCCTTGAACGGAGCCGCGATCGGGTAGCCGCAATGCCTTGGCAGCGACCGAAGTCGCGCTGGCGATGGCTTGCTTGGGCGTCATGCCGTATTCGACCATCAGTTCCAGCTCGCGCGCCTGCGTCCCGTGCGCGAAGACGCCGGCGTCGCTGCCGCACACGACGGTGACGCCGACGTCGAGCGCTTCTTTGAAGGAAACGCGACGCAGCTTCAGCTCGCGAGGTTCGCCGGTGTTCTGCTTCCAGCCGCGATATTTGCTCATGGCTTCGGTGGCGGCCAGCGTCGGGCAGAGTGCGACTTTCTTTTCGGCCATCAGGCGAAAGACCTCGGCGTCGCCGTCGTTGCCGTGCTCGATGGTGGCGACACCGGCGAGCGTGGCCAGGCGCATTCCTTCCTTGCTGGTAGCATGGGCGACGACCGGGATTCCTTGATTGCCCGCGATTTCCACGATGCGTTTCATCTCCTCGAGGGTAAAGGTCGGCCGCGTCCCTTTGCCGTTGGCCGCGAGGAAGTCGGCGTAGAACTTGATCCAGTCGGCCCCCTTGGCGATTTGGTCGCGGACAATGCGGATGAGGGCATCGACGCCGTCGGCTTCCTCGGCCCCTTGCGGGACGCGGACCTCCGGAGCAAAGCCGCGCGGCGCATAAGTTCCGGTGGCGATGATGGCGCGCGTCGAAGTCAGCACGCGCGGGCCAGGGATGATCCCTTGCTCGATCGCCTGCTTGATGCCGACGTCGGCATAACCGGCCCCTTCGGTCCCCAGATCGCGGATGGTCGTGAAGCCGGCGTTGAGCGTGGCGCGGGCATGATTGGTCGCCCGGCACACGCGCAGGCTCAACGGCTGCTTGAGCACCTGATCGTCCCAACTCGCCTCGTTGTACGGATGCAACAGAAGATGTGTGTGAGCATCGATCAAGCCCGGCAACAGCGTCATCTTCGGCAGCGCAATCACGCGTGCTCCTTTCGGCACGGAAGTCGTGTCGGCAGGCCCGGCGGCTGCGATCTTCTTGCCACGCACCACTACGATCCAGTCCTCGTGCATGGCGACGCCGTCAAAAACGCACGCCGGCTTAAGCACGTAGGCCGCGGCACGTTCGTCCGGTGGAGGCAATTCGGCTTGATCAATCGGCCAAGAGGTGAGTCCGCCGAATAGAAGGGTACTGGCGGCGCACGCGAAACCGAACATCGAACGTCTCATGATTGGGTTCCCCGCTCGTTAATCACTGGCTGGCTTGGCTTGTTTCGCGACCTCGACGATGCGGTCCAGCTTTTGCACAATTTCCGGGTCGATTTCGTTTTTTTTCACAAAAGAGGCGAGTTCAAAATAATCCGATTTGCGAAACGAGATTGGCAGTTCAAGCTTCTTGAAAAAACTTTTGAAAAGCGGGTCCAAGAAGTCGTCCGTGGCCTTAATGTCAGGAGACCAAGGGCTGGGCTTGCCCAGTGTTGCGAGAGCTTCGGTGACTTCCTTGATCGACTCGATCATCACTTCCAAGCGCCGTTCAGAGTCCCTCCAACTGAATAGATTTATCTCCTTTTGGATCCGTGCGTAAGCGAGTAGAACGTCCTCTCGACACAGGTAGTTCTCGATTTCCCTGCGTTCCCACATGTATTCGAAAAACCCACCACTCTGCTGCAACTTAGTTTGAAGATTATCGAAAATTGCGATACCGATCAAATCGTCTTTTGCCTCCTTGAGACCGAAAAAGAGGTGTCGGGCTTTTTCCGGAATGTTGCTTGCGACGTAATGGACAAACGGCCTCTCCAAGAGATCAGCCGCTGCATGGTTGAGGGTCCTGGCGAAGACCCGCAATATTTCGAGATCGGTCGGCCCTTCCACACAAAGCAGCCACCCTGTGGTTTCTGCCTGGTAGTAGAGATCCCAGCCGATGTCGGTCAGCGATTTCACCAATTGGCTGCGCCGATCATTAATCGTGTGCGGTGAACCAACGAACGCGACCACTTTCCCTTTCCCGGCAGCTTCGTTGAGAATGACTTCGGAGTGGCTTGCCGCGATGACTTGGGATCCCTGTTGTTCGGCGACCTCTGTAACGAACTGATACGTCTGACGCTGCCTCAGAATTTCCAAATGAGCGTCCGGCTCATCCAAGAGGAGCACGCTCTTTGGGTTCTCATATAAATATGCCAAAAGAAGCAACGTCTGCTGGAGGCCGCGACCTGAGCTTGAGAGGTCCAACTTCGTGCCCCTTTCTCGGTATTCCATGGTGATCTCGGCCTTTTCAGCCAAGTGCTCAGGAGCCTGAAGGGTCACACCAAAGAGTTTTTCGATCCGATCGACGATATCTTGCCAGGGACCTTTGTTATTGTTTTCGTAAACCCTCGCACAGATGTTACGCAAGACTTGAGCCGTTTGGCCTTGGCCTATCAGATAGGCGATTTCGCCGGACTGTTTGACGAACTCTCGATCGATCAGGCCCGACATGGGAGGGAGAAAGCCGACGCGAACGGTTTTGGCTTCGTCCGGCACTTCGGTAAACCTGGACTCTGCGACGGACTTGTCTTCGAATCCTTTCAGCCGGATCGGGCGGCACGCGAAGGATTCTTCGTTACTGAAGTCGAATTCGAAGCCGCACGACCATAGCTTTTCTTCGGTTATCCCTTCCACCGTTACTTCAAGCCGGATGTTGCTTGTCTTGGGCTTGGTTTTCCCGTTCTCTTTCTTTTCCTGGATTACGTTCCTCACGTGCAACTCATGCCAAAGCAGTTTGGCCAGCGGAACCGGAACCGAAACTAAGTCGCGTCGGTTAATGTTCACCCCAGGCCGTTTCGCGGGCGACGCCTTGCCAGATCGCTGCACTAGCCAGGAGCGGAGCCCGATGTCCCAAAGGGCAAGCGCCTGCAGGGCCGTGGTTTTTCCGGAGTTGTTGGGGCCGATGAAGACAACCGACTTTCCTAGGTCAATCTGGGCGTGTTTGAATCTTTTGAAGTTCTTCAGAATCAGCTTCGTGAGCATGACCAAATCCAGTTGTTCGGAGTCGCGGCGTTTCGGCCATTATATTCAGGACTGCAAAGGTATTACGGGCGTTCATAAGGCGCCCGAATTTTCCGGCGGCCAAGGGCGCATTTTGCTTGCACGCCAACCAGAAAACAACGATGATAACCTCATGTTTGCTGCCAATGCGAATCCTCAATTGCCACACAGAAAGGACCACCATCATGACCAGCCAGAAGAAAAGCGATGTCTCACGCCGCGATGTCATCAAAACCACGGCAGCCGCGGCGGCGGTTTCCGCATTCGCGGGATTCTCGGTGCCGCTCGTGCACGCCGGCGAGAACAACATGATTAAGATCGCCCTGATCGGCTGCGGCGGGCGCGGCACCGGCGCCGCTGCAGACGCCCTCAACACGCGCGGCCCAACCCAGCTCGTCGCCATGGCCGATGTCTTCGCCAACCGCCTCACCGGGAGCCATGACAATCTGCGGCGTGAATTCAACAACCGCGTCGATGTGCCGGAAGCCCGTCGCTTCGTCGGCTTCGACGGCTATCGCCGGGCCATGGACACGCTCAGGGCCGGCGATGTCGTCATCCTGGCCACACCCCCCGCTTTTCGCTGGGTCCACTTCACCTACGCCATCGAGAAACGGCTCAACGTCTTCATGGAAAAGCCGGTCGCCGTGGATGGTCCCAGCACGCGGCGCATGATTGCCCTAGGCGCAAGCGGCCCGGCATAGCCTCAAGGTCGGCGTCGGCCTGATGTGCCGGCATTGCGATGCCCGCAAGGAACTGGAACGCCGCCTCCGCGACGGCGCCATCGGCGACATCAACCTGCTCCGCGCCTACCGCATGGCCGGCCCGACCGCGACCGCTTTTTCCGAGCCGAAACCCGCCGGCATCACCGAGTTGCTCTACCAGATTCAGCGCTTCCATTCCTTCCTGTGGGCCTCCGGCGGCGCCTACAGCGATTTCCTCATCCACAATATCGACGAGTGCTGCTGGATGAAAAACGCCTGGCCCGTCAGCGCCAAGGCATCCGGCGGTCGGCATTACCGCGGCAACTATATCGACCAGAATTTCGACAACTACTCGGTCGAGTACACCTTCGCCGATGGCGCCAAGCTCTTCCTCGAAGGCCGAACCATGCCCGGCTGCCAAAACGAATTCGCCAGCTACGCCCACGGCTCACGCGGGTCGGCGATCATTTCCTCCAACGGCCATGCCCCGTCCAACGCCCGCATCTTCCGCAGCCAAAACGTGACCCGCGAGGCCGATGTCAGCTGGCGCTGGGGCCGGCCAAGGGATGAACCGAACCCGTATCAGCTCGAATGGAACGATTTGATGGCCGCGATCCGCAACAACCGGGAGTACAACGAAGTAGCGCGCGGCGCGGAGGCGAGCCTGATCACCGCGATGGGCCGCATGGCCGCCCACACCGGCCAGATCATCACGCGCGATCAGATGCTGCGCAGCGAGCATGAATTCGCGCCGACGGTGGACCGCCTGACCTTCGATTCGCAAGCCCCGCTGCAACTGGTCAACGGCAAATACCCGGTGCCGCAGCCCGGCATCGTGACGACGCGGGAGTTCTGAAAAAGACTATAAGGAAAGCAGGAAGGCAAGAATCCGAGGATTCTTCCTTCCTTCTTTGCTTTCCTTATAATTTGCGCGGTTTTGATAGAATTGCGAGTCAAAAAGAAATCCCCTTTGGTGATCATGGATCGCCAGAGGGGATAGGAATTTCAGGAAAAAGGCGAGCGAGATGGATTAGTAGCGTTTGCCGCCGCCCCCGCCGTAGCCGCCGCGACCGCCGCCGCCCCCGCCATAGCCGCCGCGACCGCCGCCGCCACCACCACCGCCACGGCCGCCACGATCTTCGCGCGGGCGGGCTTCATTGACGGTCAGTTTGCGGCCATTGATTTCCTGGTCGTGCAGGGCCTGGATGGCCGCCTGGCCTTCTTCGCTGGTGCCCATCTCGACGAAGCCGAAGCCCTTCGAGCGGCCGGTGTCGCGGTCGATGATGACCTGTGCGGATTGCACGGTGCCATGCTGTTCGAACAGCTGCTGGAGATCACTGTCGGTCATGCTGTAGGGCAGGTTGCCGACGTACAACTTCATAGCCACTGAGGGCCTCCTTCAAGAAACATCACGCAACTCGGACTGGGCCCACATAGGCTGACTCGGTCGCATGACAAATACATCGCATGGTTTTTTTCTGGGACGAGAGGAAGGCAAGTTGGATACCGAAAATGGTGATCGCTACCATGTCTGCTCTACGAGACCCAAGTGTTTTCTACTGTAAATAGATCGTTTTCAAATTGCAAGAGAATTTTTGCTGATTTCTGCAATCGCCAAATAATCGGGAAATCCCTCACAACCTTCAGCCGGCGGAATAATGGTTCTGCCGAAGATGCGGCTGCGCGATAATGGGAAGTTTGTGAAATCTGCCAAATTGATTTCAAGTTTGCGTTCCTTTCCGCTATCCTAAATCTTCAGCCTTTCCCAACGGAGCAATGCTTATGTCCGTCTCGCAAGCCAACGCGCCGCGGCCGTTGCCCAAGCCCTTTATCGTTATCGGCAGCATCTTCGCGGTTGGGCATTTGCTGGCGATCGGGATGCTGGCGCTCGCCGCCGAGAGCGGGCCGTGGCCGACCAACTTCGGTATTGGCAGCAAATCGCCTGGGCCGAAATTCGCCACCGCCATTTCCAGTCACATTGCCGGGCCGTACTATCTCAAGCCGTTGGCCATGACCAATGATTATCACTTCAAGTCGAACAAGGCGGCCCAGTTCGCAGCCTACTTCGAGGTGATTCTGAAAAATGACCGCGACGAAGTGATCAAGACGCTGAGCATCCCCGATCCGAAGGCCAATTTCTGGGTGCGCCATCGCCAATCGATCCTTGCCCAGGGTTTGGCGGAGGATCAGCCGTTGCAAAAACAGGCGACTGAGCGCATTGCCCCGGCGAACAGAGAAATGTCCAAAGTGGATTTTTGGGACCTGGTCGATGGGACGCTGCGGCTCAAGTCGGTTGACGCGAATTCGGTGCCGAATGATCGGATGAAGCCGAGCGAATGGTCCCGGTTGCTGGCACAATCGTACATGCGGCATCTTTGCAAGGAACACAACGCGGCTTCGGCGGAGTTGGTGCGCCATAGCCGGGAGGTGCCGACGCCGATGGACATGTTCTTGCCGCCGCGCCCCGAAGCCTACAAGGAATTGAGCAGCTATTTCGGAGTATACCGCCGTGAAGAGTAATCCATCCGCGGAGAAGCCGGCGGGCAATGTCTGGACGCGCTTCTGGTTCACGCCGATCCCGATCACCGGGATGAAAATGCTGCGCGTCGCCTCGGGCCTCTTGTTCTGCTTTTGGCTCTTGTCTTTCGTGGGGCATCAAGCGGAGCTTTTCAGCCTCAACGGCTGGTTCGATGAGGCAGCGTACAAGGAAACGTTGCGCCGCCAGCGCTTGGCGGAGCGGCCGGTGGTTCCGGGCGTCGATCTGCCGGAACCGAGCATCGCCCCGGCGCCGATTGGTTGGTCCGTGCTCTATCTGGCGGGCAACAGCGATCAGGCGTTCCAGATTCTCTATTGGGCGTCGATCGTCGTCCTTGTGCTTTTCACGCTTGGCATCGGCACGCGCGTCACCGGTGTCCTGACCTGGATCATCGTCGTCTCCTTCCTCGCCAATCCCGCGATCAGCTACGATGCCGACTATCTGCTCGGCATTCTCGCGTTCCATTTGATGCTCGGCCACCTGTTCACCGGCGTGTGGAACGGCAACCGTTCGTTCCTCGGCCTGGTGTTCGGACCGTGCGATCAAATGATCTTTTCCCGCCCTGGCGGAGAACCGCGCGTCAGCATTGCGGCCAACTTCATGATGCGGCTTTTGCAGGTTCACTTCGCGATCATCATCGTGACGAGCGCGTTGCACAAGCTGCAGATTGCCGACTGGTGGGCGGGCGTGGCGCTGTGGTATCCGCTGCATCCGCCGTTTCAGACGACGGCGGAGGGACTGAAAGGCGAGGCGGCGAACGCGTCGGTGACCTTGTTTTTGCTGAGTGCGATGGAGTACGCAGTGCTCGCATGGCAGCTTGGCTTCCCGTTCTTCGCCTGGCGGAGTGGCCGGAGATGGCGTGTGTTGCTATTTGGGGGCGCCGCGATCGGCTGGGCCGGTTCGCTCTTACTTTACAAGCTGCCGCTGTTCGGGCCGTTTGTCTTCATCGCCTGCTTGAGCTATTTACTCCCAGAGGAATGGGCCGCGCTGGCGACGGCTGGCTCGGCGATGAAGAAGGTTGAGACGCCGAAACTCGCCGTGGCGTCCGCTCGCCCCAATGTGCACCATTGAAGCTCGCCTGGCGGTCTCGCGCACCGCATCGCTCGCGATGACGAAGTCGATTGCAGGCACATTCTAGCGTGCGAAACCGCCAAGCGAGCTTCAATGGTGCAAGTCTGGGGAATACTTTAGCTAAATAACGGATTCATCATGCGCCGCTACCTGCCATTCTTGATCGTTTTGCTCGCGTTCACCAGCGTGGCCTGCCCGCCCGCGCCGCCGCCTGATTCGCCCAAGAAGAAGAACGGCACTCCCGACGCGAAGCCGACCGTGGAAGCGCCCGAGCTTCCGAAGGAGCGCATTGAGGCCGCCCTCGAGCAAATCGACAGCCGGAAGCTGTTGACCACCCACGCGTTCTGGACCGTCTTCCATGGCATTCTCGGCAGCGGCCTGGAAAAGACCATGCTCACCGATCCGCTCACCAAGAAAATCAACGCCATCGATTACATCTGCGACGGAGGCAAAATCCGCGGCCTGCAATTCGTCCGCACCGAGCATGGGCTCGATGTGATGAGCGCGAAGGACCGCGAGATGCAGGGGGTCGCACAGGGCCACCAGGACCAGTTCATCGCTGAAATGGCTGAGTGGGGCATGCCGATCGAGCGCAAGTTCAAGGTCGGCGGCCGCGATTTCACCTTCAAGGATTTCACCAATCACAGCAAGATGCGGGCCAGCACCAAGCAGGATCCGCCCCAGGAGCTAAGCTGGGCCATCCTCATCATCGCCCAGTATTACGGCACCGAATCGCGCTGGACCAATATGTTCGGCGAAGAGCTGCACTACCGCGATGTCGTCCGCTACGAGGTGGACGCTTCCATCAACGAGGCGGCTTGCGGCGGCACGCACCGTCTCTTCGGCATGACCTGGGCGTATCACCTCCACCTGAAAAACGGCGGCAAGACGGACGGCCCGTGGAAGGATGTCGCCAAAAAAATTGCGGATTACATCGCGCTCGCCAAGGAACAGCAAGGGCCTGACGGCGCCTGCTCCACCGATTACTTCAAGGGCAAGGGCCGAAACCCCGACCCGCAATTGCGCATCAGCACCACCGGCCACACTGTCGAATGGCTATCGCTGGCGATGACCAATGAGGAATTGCGCTCGCCGTGGATGCAGAATGCCGTCAACGCCCTGGCGATGCAAATTCTGGAATTGAAGGACAGCGAAGTCGAAGGGGGCGCTCTTTACCATGCCGCGCACGGCATGCGTCTTTACTATAGCCGGGTCTATGGCACGCCGCCGGATTATCTGCCGCTGCTGACGAAATGAGCTTGCAGCTATCAGCTTTCAGCTTTCAGTAAGCTAATTGCGACTCTCGGTCTTCTTTGGCTGAAGGCTGATAGCTGATAGCTAAGTTAATTCCCCGGCACTTTCATCGGCATCGGATGCTCGAACATGTCCAGGCAGCGGAATGCCTCCGCCTGAAAGTAAGTATCCAGGAAGCGCTGCATCTGCACCAGCTCCGGCTCTTGCGGCGTGTTGTAACTGCCGATCGTGACATAGCTACAGCACTTGCAGTGCAGCACGTAGGCGTCCAGCTTGACTCGACGCAAGGCGTCGGCCAGATTGTGAGCGTTCTGATTGGCGAAATCTTGCCAATCGCCGTTCTTCTTGCTGGATGCGCTAATCATCTGCTTGAGAAAACTCTCGGCATCCTTAATGTCGGTCGTGGCTTTGAACTGCGTATTGAATTGCTTGACGGCGAGCGTGAACGGCCTCTTGGTGTTGAGCAGGCTGAACGGCTCCTTGCTGTTGATCCCGCGCAGCAATTTCATTTCTTCGGCAGATGCGGCGCCGCCGGCTTGTTGCGTGGGCGCGGCGGGATTGCGCACCGGCATGGCTTTCGTGAATGGATTGATGTATTCGACCACCTGCGCTTGGGCCGTCAGCGCCTGACCCTTCTTTTCCGGCTCGAACGCCCCCGCGAATCGGCAATCGACCTTGACGCGTTTGACAAAGTCGGGCTTCAGTTCGATCTTGCGCAACTCCTGGCACACCTCCATCGCGGACTTGGCATCGCTGAATCCTCCCAGCAGCACCGCCGTGTGCTCGTCGATGCGCACGGTGTGAATGCGAATCGGCATTGCCTTGCCGTCGAGTCCCAGCTTGTTCAAGGCTTCGACCTGTTCCTGCTTCAGCTTCTGCACGCGCTCGTATTCTTTTTGCTTTTCATCGGCCCCGTAGTTGAAGACGTAGGCTTTCAGCTTGAACTTGGCATAGGCGCGATTGGTGTTCCATTCGGTGACGAATTCGCGGGCCATCTTGGCGGCATCAAGGGCGGGGTTTTCCCTGGGCGTGGTGTAACTCATCACCAGAATGGTCCACGGCCCGACGGCGCTGGTGATCGTGATGTCCTTGTTGATGTCCACGCTGTTGGACGGCGGCAGGGCCACACGGGGCGCGCCGACCTGGCCGGCCATGCCCGGCGGCAGCGCGTTCCAGGCACCCTGCGAGCTGGGCGGAATCGCCGGCGTCGGCGCGGTCGGCGGCGGGCTGGGCGCATCCATGCCGCGAATCAGCAGCTTCGCCCCCTGGGCGCCGGGACCCAGGTCGCCGGCGGTTTGCCCCGGAACCTGCCCACGGCTTTCCTGGAGCGCCCACGCGCCGGCCATTACCGCCAACAATGCCAAAATCCACAGCCAGCGTTTCATGTCAGGGCTCCAGTCTAAATCGCCATGCGATAGTCGGCGGGTGCATCCGTAGGGTGGGTCGAGCGTAATCGCGAGGCCCACCAGCCTCTGCCGCTACGGTGGGCCTCGCGATTACGCTCGACCCACCAGCCTCTGCCGCTACGGTGGGCCTCGCGATTACGCTCGACCCACCCTACCGCCGATCACCGCCCCGGAATCGGCGGGATATTGCCCAGGAACAGGTTCTCTTCCTCTTCGATCATGATCACGCGCGCCGTCACCAAATAAATCAGCGTCGAGCCGTCGCGCGACCAGCCGACGTTGCGGAACAGTCGGCTCAGGTACGGGATGTTGCTCAGGATGGGCGGGCCGTATTCGGTGCGTTCCTCGGCCATGAACTTGAAGCCGCCCAGGAGGACCGTGCCGCCGTCGGGGACATTGACTGTCGTCTGGGCGATGAAGACATTCTGCGTTTGCGGCTGAATTATCGTGGCGATCTGGTTGTTGGCGAGCGGCGGTATCTGGATACCGCCGTCCAACGTCGTGTTGAGTGCCTGGGGAAGCACGTTCACGGTCGCCGCCGCCGGGTCCGTGACCCCGCCCCCCACCAGCTGCGGTTGCACATTCAGGCGGATGAAGCGGCGGTCCGGCGATACCACTGGCTGCACCGTCATGGTGAGTCCGAACGGGATGGTCGCCATGACCGGCGACATGAATAAAGCGCCGTTGCCCATCTGGTTCGGTGTCATGCCGAGGACTTCCGGCCGCGTCATGTTCCCGGTGATCGTCGCCGTCTGTCCGTTGTACACCGTCAGCTTCGGCGCCTGCATGATATGGGCACGGCGATCCCCCTGCACGGCCTCCAGGAACATGAACACCTGGATGTCGCTCAGGAACGCCAGACCCAGTTGCAGGCCGGCGGTCGGCTGATATCCGCCGAATTGCGGCTGCGTGAAAGCAAAGCTGTGGTTGTTGATTGGAATGCCCAGATCGGGCGTCAGCGTACCCGCCGATGTCAAGCCGGAGACCATGTTCAAGCCTCGGCCGGTCTGATTCAAGAACGGCGCCGGCACGAACGTGTTGTTCAACAGGTTCGGCTGCGTGCGGCTGATCGGCGGCAGGATGTTCATGTTGAAATCGACGCCGATGCGCTCGAAGAAGGTTTCCGAGACCAGGACGGCGCGGAGCTCCACGGAGACTTGCAAGTCCTGGAGTTTTCGCAAGGTCTCCAGGAGGAGCTGGACTTCTTCCTGGACTTCCTGGGTCTGGGTGATGACGAGGGCGAGGCCCATGGGGAAGTACTGAATGCCGCCGGTGCCGCCCATGTCTTCCCAGGTGTTCTTGGAGACGGTGTTCTGGATGAGGTCTTTGAGTTCCTGGGCGATGGTGTCCTTGGTGCGGGGCCTTGGCGCGCCGCCGCCGGGCTGGCCGCTTTGCGAGCCGAAGGCGCCCCCAAGTCCTTGGCCGTGGCTGCTGACCGGCATGCCCGGATTCATGCCGAACCCACTCATCCCCACGCCGTAGGTATAACCGATCTCCACCAGCCGATCGGCCCTCGCCAGCACCTTAATCATGTCGAGTTGATCGGGCAGCGGATGATCCTCCACCGGCACGATCAAGTCGGCAATCGGATAGGTGATGCGCACGAGCCGGCCGATGGTGTAATTCTCCGTCGTGATCTTGAGCACCTGATCCTCGATAACGTAGCTGAGCCGCATCGGCTTCAAGAGGATGTTCAGGGCGTTCTTCATGTTGATGTTGTCAGCCGATCCGGACAGCGGGGCGTCGAGATTGACCTTGGCTTCCTGTAGAGCGCGCAGATCGGGCACGACCTGAATGCCGCTCTGGATGGCGATGCTGCTGATCGCGTCGCGCAGAGGTGTGTTGTTGAAATTCAAGCTGATCGGCTGCTTCAAGCGATACTCGATGGCCCGCTCCTTGTCGTCCTTGAGATTGTGGCGTATTCCGCCGTCGCCGCCGATTCCATTGTGGCGTTTCTGGATTTCCGGGTCGAAGGTGACCGGATTATCGGAAGTAACTTGCTGGCCGCGTGGCATGAGGCCGCCGCCCAGTAGGATGAGGTGCGTTGCGTCGTCGTCGTGCACATCCTTGTCGTAAATCTGCTGATTCCGCTTGGTCTGCGATGTCATGACGAGCATCAACGCGGCAGTATTATCCGGGTCGATGGCGAGCACCTTGCGGCCGATGGCTTCGGATTCCTTGAGCTTGCCTTGCTTGTAAAGCTCGGCGCCTTCCTTGACCAGAGCGGCAACTTCTTCCTGGCGCTTCTGGATTTCCGCCTGACGCTTGCCTTCATTGTGGTAGGAATAGATTGTCTTGCCGCTGCCAGCTCTCGCGATGGCGGATTCGGCGATGAGCGTCTTGTACTGCTGGATGCGCGTCTCGGCGGGGCGGCGCAATTCGTTGGAGCGGCCATTGTCGCTGAGCCCGGCATCATTGACCTGCTGGACATAGGCTTCGAGCGTCTGGACGGCGTCTTGCTTTTGGCCCGCCTTGAATTTTTCATGAGCGGTCTTGAGCGTCTCGTAGCCACGCATGCGCAACGCTTCGTACTGGACCTTTTCCATCGCCTTCTGGTGGCCGAGGAGATCTTCCGGATCCGAATTGGCGGCACGAGCTGTCGCCGGGGCCTTGTCCTCGATCGCGCTGGCCCGCAGGAAGGCCGGCTTCTGATATTGTTGCTCCGGCGCCTGCGGCTGCATCTCGCGCATCACCATGATGTCCCCCATGCGCCGCTGATACTCGACCGGCAGATACATCGTGTCGATCGACTGGAACAGATACATCGCCTTGCGGAAATCCTTGTGCGCGACGCAATCGAGACCGGATTCGAAGGTGCGCTTGGCTTCGAGAATGCGCTGGTTGAATTCCTCGGCGTTGATGGAGCGCAAGAGCCGCATCGCCTCCTCGCGCACGCCGTAAGCCGGATTGCACAATTCCTCGGCCATGCGGGCGGCGGTTTCGTACTTGCCGGCGGACAGCTCGCGCTGAGCATACATCAATTTTTCGCGTGCCTGCTTGCGAAGCGCATCCTTCTGCGCATCGCCCGTCGGCGCATCGGCAGCGATCGGATCGATGCGGAACGGATCGCCATTGTTCGGAGGGGCGGCGACGGTGCTCAAGGAGCGGTTGCCCATTTCGACCTGCGCCAACTGCGAAAACGCCACATCGATCCGCGTCAAATCAAGGCCGAACACCACCGCCAAATCGCGGGCAGCGGACAACTCGGCAGCGGCCTTGCGGAAGCGCTGCGGATCATTGACGACGCCGGCCACGGCGATCGATTGCTGCATGTGGGCCTGGATTTCGCGGCCGGCCCGTGCCGACAGGCCGAGCAGCAGATTGTCGGGCGAATCCTCATCGGGCAGGAACGGCGCCTTCAGATCGCGGGCTTCCATCGCCTTTTGGCGGGCCTGGACGAGCATGCCCTGGCGTTCCAGCTCGCGGGCTTCGCGGACCATGACGATGGCGCGATTTTTATTGGCGCTTTGCACGCCGGCGGGAATTCCCGGCGCGGCGTCCGGCAGAGTCGGCGCATCCTTCTTGGCGATGGGCGCGCTTTTCGGATTCTCCTTCGCCTTGGCCAGCTTGGCCTGGCGGACTTCCTCGAGCAGCCCGGTGGGGCGTTCGCCGAAATCGAAGACGCCATAGGGGCCGTGCAATTGCTGGGCGCGGTACGCTTTCTTCTCGGCGTCATCGAGATTGCCGGCGGCGCAAGCCTTGCGAGCCTCGACCATGAGCCGAACCGATTCATCGCGGTCGGCGGTCTGATGGGCGCGGGTGAGATCGCGGCGCAGCTTCTCCGGCGTGTCTTCCCAGAAGCCCCAGCTCGCCTTGGCGGCCAGCGCAAAGCTGCACGCCTTGTCGGCCTCATCGAGCCTGCGGTCCTGCAGGGCGGCGCGGCCCTGCTTGAGCAGCACGCGCGGGTCCGCCTTGGGGTCGAGCTCGATCGGCTTCTTCTTGGCGATTTCCGGAGCGGCTTTCTTGGGCGCCGGATCCGTGGCGACGTTCCTCGGCGCCGTCGGTACGGCCGGCATGGGTCCGCCGGTGCGCCGCTGGATTTCGGCCAGGAGCATATCGGGGTTGCGTTCGTTGGGCTCCCACTTCAGATTCAGGTCTTTGAGCAAATTGGCACCGACACGCGCCCTTTCAATGTCGTTGGCTTCGAGGAAGATGAAGGCGTCATTGAGCATCTGTCGCTCCGCGCGACCTGGCGAGGCCATTTCCTTGGGGGGATCCTTCTTGGGCGGCGTGGAGTTGCCGCCGAACGGCCAAAAGCCGCCGAATTTAGAAGTTGCAGGCGGATCAGGATTCTTCGGTGCCGGGTCGGGAATCTTGACGGTCTGCTGAGGGTCGGTCTGCGTCGGCTGCGTTTCGTTCTTCGCGAATGGCCACCATGAGGAACTCTTGCTGTCCGGCTCCTTTTTCACTTCCGGCGTTGCTAGTTTGGCCTTGGCGGCCTGGATGTCGCGGCGCAGCTTGGCGGGCTCGTTATTCCAGCTGGGCAGCCAACTCGTCGCCCTTTCCGCTTTCTCCGCCTGATCCGCCAGCAATTCGGCCCGAGCGAGATCGCCGGCTTTAAGCGCGTCGCGCCCCTCGGCGAGCAACGTTTTCGCATCCTTGGTAGGAGTCGGCGCTTTCTTCGCATCGGTGTCGCTGAGCAGCTTGCGGGTCAAATCGCTCACCTGGCGGCGCTCGGCCGGCGTGAGAAACTGGTTGGCGTTGAGGGCCCCCAGCATCGGCCCGACTTCCTTGGTCCGCCCCTCCCGGATAGCCAGGTCCGCCTTCTGCAACAGCGCCGCCCCATCCTGCCGGCCCTTCAGAGCGATGGCGTTCTGGGCGCTGAAGGCGGCCAGGTCCTTCAGTTCCGGCGGTGTGAGCGCTTTCTCGCCCGTCTTGGCGAACACGAAAAACGGCGCCGCCTTTTCGTATTCACGGCTCTTGTGCAGCTCGATTGCTTGCCGCAGCGCCTCGCGCACCCGCGTCGGCGAGGCGGCTTCTTCCGGTTGCTCCTGCTGTCCGCGCGCAGCGGAGCGGCCAACATCAACGCACCGAGCACCAGCGCCCCCAACGCCATCCTGACGTGTTTCGCAGCCACCCCTGGCCTCCTTTTCCGTCGGACCCCCGCACCAACGCCGCCGCTCATAGCAATGTCGCGCCTTCCCCAAGGCGCCTCCATTGCACGCATGGCCGTGGTGAAAAATCATTTTCGCTCAAGTTCGGTCGATAAAGCGCGAGCGGTATAACAGACCCTCCCAAAGCGTCAAGGGATGAAATCCGAAATCCGAATCTCGAAATCCGAAGCCAATCCGAAATCTAGCCACGGATGAAACACAGACGGAACACGGACGGAAAACAGTGCGTGCAAACCTTGATTGTTGCGATCTTCTTTGTATCCGTGTTCGATCCGTGTTTCATCCGTGGCTAGATTTCGGATTTTCCCTTATGATCTTTCTCCGCACCTTGTTAACATGACGTTGTGATTCATTTCCCTGGCACCGCAGAGAAAATGTCATGCATCGCGAAGTCCTCAGTCTGATCCTCGGCGGCGGACGCGGCACCCGCCTGTATCCCCTCACGATGTTGCGCAGCAAGCCGGCCGTGCCCATCGGCGGCAAATACCGCCTCATCGACATCCCCATCAGCAATTGCATCAACAGCGATTGCAACCGCATCTACGTCCTCACCCAGTTCCTCTCCGTCAGCCTGCATCGCCATATTGCCAACACCTACAAATTCGACCCGTTTTCCAACGGCTTCGTCGAAGTCCTCGCGGCCCAGCAAACCAATGAGGCGTCCGACTGGTACCAGGGCACCGCCGACGCCGTCCGCCAGAACATCCGCTACGTTCATGAGGACCCGTGCCAGGACGTGCTGATCCTGTCGGGCGATCAGCTTTACCGCATGGATTTTCAGCATCTTTTGGAGACGCACCGCAAGAACAAGGCGGAAGTGACCATCGCCGTCATGCCGGTGCGCGAGGAGCAGACCCCGCAACTCGGCCTATTGCGTGCCGACGAAACGGGCCGCGTCACCGGGTTCATCGAGAAGCCGCAAAGCGCCGACAAGCTCGAGCCGGTGCGCATGCCTGACGCCTGGATGACGGAGCGCGGCGTCGAATGCCACGGGCGGCCGTTCTTGGCGAGCATGGGAATTTACCTATTCCACCGCGACGCCCTCTTTCAATTGCTCAACGATCCGCCGCTCGCCACCGATTTCGGCAAGGAAATCTTCCCGCGCAGCATCAATAATCGCCGCGTCTTCGCTCATCTGTTCGACGGCTACTGGGAAGACGTGGGAACGGTGAAATCGTACCACGACGCCAACATCGCCCTCACCGGCGACGATCCGCCGTTTATCTTCAACACGCCCGAAGGGGTCATCTACACGCGGGCGCGCTACCTGCCCGCCTCGCGCATCAGCAACGCCACGCTCGATCGCGCCCTTGTCTCCGACGGCTGCGTCATCGGCGCCGGCACGAGGATCGCGCACAGCGTCATCGGCGTACGCACGCAGATCGGCAGGAATGTCGCCATCAAGAACAGCGTCGTCATCGGCGCCGACGGCTACGAAAGCGCTAAAGAAAAAACCGAGAACCAGCGGCGCGGCCTGCCCAACGTCGGCATCGGCGACAACTCCGTCATCGAAAACGCCATCCTCGACAAGGACGCCCGCATCGGCGCCAAGGTCCATCTGTGCAACAAGGACAAAATCAAGAACGGCGAAGGCCCCAACTTCGTCATCCGCGAAGGCATCGTGGTGATCCCGCGCGGCGCGATCGTGCTCGATGGGGCGGTGATCTAGCGGGCTTTTCGGTTGATCTGGAGGCCGGGCCGTGGACCTGGTATTATCGTTCGTATCGGAGCAACGAGGGCAATGTCCATGAAATCACCGATCAAGGCTCGAACGCTTTCCCGCCACATAGTGGTTAACCCGAAAGTCTGCCACGGCAAGCCCACGTTCCGTCATACGCGCGTTCTGGTTGTCGATGTCCTGGATCAGGTTGCCGCCGGCATGGCCTGGGAGACCATCATCGACGAATGGAATGGCAGCATCTCGAAGGAAGCCATTCGCGAGGCGATCCAACTCGCCGGCCAGGCGCTCCTGCGGCATGCCGACGACTTCGTCGTGGAGCCGATCTCGGCATGAATATCCTCGACGAGAATATACCGGCCAATCAGCGCCAACTTCTCGAGCATTGGCGCGTCCACGTGTACCAGATCGGCTTCAATTTGGGGCGACGCGGCATTCAAGATGATGAGATCATTCCATTCTTGCTCCACGAGCGGCGGCCGACTTTCTTCACCCGCGATGAAGACTTTTATGACCGAAAACTCCGTCATCGAAGATATTGCCTCGTTTACCTGGCGGTCGAAAAGGATGAGGCCGCTGCGTTCATGCGCAAGCTGCTCCGGCACTCAGCGTTCGACACCCAAGCCAAACGATTGGGGTCGGTGGTCCGCGTGTCTAGCGCCGGCTTATCGGTTTGGCGGCTCGGCGCAACGAAGAGGCTCTCGTTGGATTGGGACAACTCGTGAGCCGCGACCCAATGAGCATAGGAATCAGCGCGATTGTGCTGGAAGACCTGGACTTCCTGGTCGATTGCGGCAAGCAATGCCTGGTGCCGCGCGACCCGGATTTTGTGGTCAACGAGATCGAGTGACCGGTCCGGTTGTATCGCAAAACGGACGTCCGTTTTTCTGCGCAAGGTTTGACAAACCAATGTCAACATGTTAGCCGGCCGTCGGCTGGCAACGGCTATGCTCTTGCCGGCCAAAAAGACATATGCCGCGCGCGAGGCATTATCATCGGTTCGGCGGGTTTACCGGCGAAGGCTTACGTGGCGGAGCCCCTTTGTGAGAAGTGTGGGAAACGAGCGGCCCCCACGGCAAGCGGAGCTGTTCTCTGCGATGGCTGTCAGGGTTGGGTTTACCGATGCAGCCAGTGCGGTGGCATGACTCTTGTTTTCGGAGAGCGGGCCGACTCGCATCTGGACGATGCGAGCTGGCTGTGTTCTCGGTGTGTGACCCGGAACCGGCTCGCCGATGTCGCAGAGGAAGATAAGGAGGCAATCCGCACTGCCGCCCGCAGTGCGTTCTTGGCGGGCGTGAACGAGGCACGGGTCAGGCTCGGGTGGTCGCTCCTCGAATCGGTAGATGCAGTGCATGCACTTTGCGATCAATTAGAAGTGGACTGTTCGACACCCGAATTGCAGGCTAAGCTTGAGGATTTTAGGCGGTTTGTTGCCGACAAATTTGCGCAACAAGCGGGGCGTCACCCACCCTGGTCGATTCGGTGAGGGGTGTCTCGGCGCACGGCGACGAACAACCCGGCGCACGGCAATTTTCACTTCACCTTACCGCGACGAGCCAACAGCAAACGAGCCTCAGCCTGAAGGATGGCAATGAACTCGCCCGCCAACACATACATCTCGTACTCGTCGCGTTCGTCCTCGGTGATGTGCCCCTCGTTGCACTTGCGAGCAAGCTTGGCAACCCGTGCGCACGCCTTGCGATCGGCACGCAAGCCCACGAGTTTTCGGGCAGCCTCCTCGTTGAGCGATGCGCTCACGGGTTTAAGGATGCGATCGAGCACTTTGCCGTTGCTGAAAGCTGTCATGATGTGAGTATACACGGAAAAAGCCGCGCCGACCAAGATCGACGCGGCTTTTCCTTCAGCGGGCCAGATCATTTCTTCGATGCCCGCGTCACGAACAGCGCATCGATTGCGGCGTTTTGCATCGTCTCCAGCCCGTGATTCTGATCCACGATCAACGCCCTGCCGCTCGGCGTCACCCAAATCAGGTAGTTGCCCAGGGCGTAGACATCTTTCACCTCGGGATGGCGGTCGAGAAGCTTGAAGTAGGCCTCCGATTGCGCCTTGATGGTGACGGTCTCGAGCTTGGCGTTGAAGGCGTCGTCGATCCAGACGCCGCCGACTTCGATCACGTTGCGATTCTGCACGAAGCGCGACGCGGTGCGGACCATCTGGTTCTGGAAGCGCAGGGCGTTGTTCTGCACCGCGAAATCGACGCCCAGCTTGCCGTTCTGCACTTCGTGGAGCTTGCGGTAGTTGAAGGCTGCCTGGGCCTTTTGCAGCGAGGATTGTTGCTCGAGCGCGGCATTGGCGTCCTTCTTGGCCTTGCCGTCGCCGTTCTTGGCTTCGCTTTTCAGGCGCTCGTCTTCCTGGGTGATGCGCTTTTTGGCGACTTCGTCCTTGTCGCCGATACCTCTGGCGAAATCAGCCAGCGGGACCGGCGCCGCGCTGGGGCTGCTGGTCCGCAAGGCCGGTGGTCCCTTGCCCATGCCGCCACCCATGCCCATGCCGCCCATGGCGACCGGCCCATCCGGCACCAACAGATAGCTCGTGTACGGCGTCGTGATGCCATAGCGCTTGGCGAGCTGGATGACTTCATCGACGACTTCCTTGCTCTCCCCCTGCACGCGAATCTGATCGAGCAGGTGGCCGACCTTGCGGCGTGCCCACAGGTCCTCGACGAAGGCTTTATCGTCGCCGGTCTTCTCGGCGAAGTTGAGTTCGTAAACGAATTCCTTCGTCTCCATGCCGACGGTGCCGGTCAGCTTGACGATTGCCGAGCCTTTGCCGGTGTAGCGGCCGAAGACGACGAGCTGGCTGCCGTGGAACAGATCGGGCAAGTGCTGCGGATAGACCTCCGTCAAGGTGACGCCTTCGCCGACCGACATCTTGAGGTTCGCCAGCACCGGATTGCTGATCTTGGCGTACAGGCTGGACACCTTGGCCTCGATGTCCTCCGATTCGCGGACGTAGCTGCTAACGGCCTTGGTCGCGTCGGCGAGGCCATCGAGGAGGACGGTGTTGACATCATCGCCGACGCCGAAGCTGAAGATGCGCGTGTTGCCGTTGTTGTTCTTCTTGACATTTTCCATGATCTTGACGGGATTCTTCTCGCCCCAGGTCGGTTGGCCGTCGGTGAAAAAGACCATGGTGTAGGTTCGGCCCTGATCGCTGGAGCGCATGGCAAGGGCGTCCTTCAGGGCGCCGTCGATGTTGGTGCCGCCGGTCGCTTCGAGATCATCGACCCAACGGCGGGCGGCTTCGAGGTTTCCCTTGCTCGCGGTCTGCAAGCTATCGTGATACTTGACCACGGTGGATGCGAAGTTGATCATGGCAAAGCGATCGTTTTCGCCGAGCTGATCCAGGCAGAAGCGCAGGGCCTTCTTCGCCTGGGCCAAACGCCGGCCGCGCATCGAGCCGGAGGTGTCGATGACGTAGACGAAATCGCGCGGGATTTGCTGGACTTTCGACAATTCGGAGCGCGGGGACATCAGCATCATGAAGTAGCCGGGCCGATCGGCGATGGGGCGATGCGTCGCCGCGGTCAGGCCGACATCTTTCTTGCCCGCCTGATAAAAGAGCTGGAAATCGCGATCGAGCACGGCCTGGTTCTTCTCGAAGCCGATGACCGCTTCCCGGTCGTTGGGCCGCCCAATGGTGATGGCATGGCTGGGCGAATAAATGTTGGTGAGCGAATGCTGCGATTTCAGGTTGACGGTGAGCGAGAATTTGTCGAGCACCTCGGCAGCCTTGCCTGCAGTCTTCATCGGATAGGCGTATTCGATCAGGCCGTTGTCGCTTTCATTGACGCTGGTGTAAGTAACCGAAATGCGCTGATCCCCCTTGGGCGGCACGGGGAAGACCTTGAGCTGGATGAGCTGGTTGTTCATGTATTCCAGCAACCCCGGATCGCGGGTGCGGTTGACGATGTCGGTGTAGATCTTGCGGGCATCCTTGGCTTCGAGGACTTCGCCTTTGACTTCCTCGCCGTTCACCCACATGGTAAACTTGCGAACGCTGGCCCCCTTGGGAACGGGGAAAAGATAGGTGGCTTCGAGAGCCCGGCCGGTGTTATTGCGGAAAGATTGCTCGATTCGCGTCACCGCCGCCTGATCGTCGATGGTGACGGTGACCTTCTGGTCCACCAACGCCAACGGCGGCAACTTCTTCTCGACCGGAATCAACATCCCGCTCGCGCTGGCAGTGCTTCCAACCGCGAGCAACATCATCAAGGCAGGCAACAGGCGTCGCATTTGGGGATCCCCTTTCCTTCTGGATTATTCACTCCAGGAGTAAGACGAGCCGGACGAGAGATTGGATTGCAACCGGGCCGTCAAATGCAAACACGTTGCATGTTGGGGCAACATATGTCATTGGGGCAACGGGCAAAGGCCAAACTGTCCTTGCGGAGTTTCAGGCTCTCTGGCTAAAATGGCCAGTGTGTCGCGAACGAATAGACTTTGTGTGTGTTTGTTTAGCGAGTGCCGCGCTATAATGCATTGGGAGTCGTCGCTGTGAAAGGTGCAGGAAGCCGCCGGCGCGTGGTGATCTTGGGCTCGACCGGCTCAATCGGGCGGTCCGCGCTCAAGGTGATCGAGCATCTGCCCGACCGATTGCAAGCGTTTGGATTGAGCGCGCATTTGCGCTGGAAAGAGCTGGTCGAGCAGGCATTTCGCCATGAGCCGCGTTACATCGCCGTCACCGATCCGCATGTCGCCGCGGAGATTGGCGGCCAAACGATGCCGCCGGGCACACACATGCTCAATGGCGAGGATGCGATCGGCACGCTGGTGAGCGATCCGCAGGTCGATGTGGTGCTGACCGCGATAGTCGGCGCCGCGGGATTGACCGGGACTTGGCTCGCCTTGGAGGCGGGCAAGACGGTTGCCGTCGCCAATAAGGAAACTTTGGTGATGGCCGGTCCGCTGGTGATGGAGTTGGCGGCGCGAAAGCGTGCCCGCATTCTGCCGGTGGACAGCGAGCACAGCGCCATCTTTCAGGCGATGCACGCGGGACATCCGCGCGAGGTTGTCCGCGTGGTCCTGACCGGCAGCGGCGGCCCGTTTCGATGCAAGACCCGGGCCCAGCTCGCTGACGTGACCCCCGAACAGGCACTCAAGCACCCGACCTGGAACATGGGCCGCAAGATCACCATCGACTCAGCCACATTGATGAACAAGGCGCTGGAGATCATTGAGGCCCGCTGGCTGTTCGGACTGCGGCCGGAGCAAATCCAGGTCATTATCCATCCGGAGTCGATCGTTCATTCGTTCGTGGAATTCAACGACGGCTCGGTGATCGCCCAGATGTCGCCGCCGGATATGTGTTTGCCGATCCAGTACGCGTTGACCTATCCGGACCGCGTGCCCGGCCCAGCCAAGCGGCTGAATTGGGACGAATTGAAGAGCCTGAATTTCCAGCAACCGGACATGGAGACATTCCCGGCATTGCAGCTGGGTTATGAAGTGGCGCGGCGCGGCGGGACGTGCGGGGCGGTGCTCAATGCCGCCAATGAAGCCGCCGTCGGCGCGTTTCTGGACGGGGCGTTGCCGTTCTTGGACATCCCCCGTGTGTGCCGCGAGGTGCTTGATCATCATCATTACAGCGAACGGCCGAGCCTGAGCGAATTGATCGCTTTGGACGGCTGGTCTCGCCAGGAGGTTTTGCGTTGGATAACAACGAAGGAATCCAGCCGGAGTCGCTGAGGCCGAAGCCGCAGTCGGAAGCGTTCCGCCCCGGCGAACCGCCGATTGTTCCGGGCGCGCCCGCGGACACGGAAGACGCCGATCGGCCGGACGTGGATGGCGGTTTTTTGTCGCCGACCAACCTGGGCATCCTCGGCATTTTGATCGCCGTCGCAGTTTTTCTGGCGTTCAAATTCACGCCGGAGGAGATGTGGTACATCGTCAAGGCGGGCCTGGGATTGTCGTTCATCATCTTCATTCACGAGTTGGGCCATTTCCTCGCGGCCAAGTGGTGCGATGTCAACGTCACGACCTTCAGCATTGGCTTCGGGCCAGCCATCCCTGGCTGCCGATTCAAATGGGGCGAGACCACCTACAAGCTTGCCGTTTTGCCGTTGGGGGGATATGTGCAAATGGTCGGGCAGGTGGACGGCGATGAATCGTCCGATGGCAGCGAAGACGACCCGCGCTCCTTCCGTAAAAAGACGGTCCCGCAACGAATGCTGATCATATCCGCCGGCGTTATCATGAACGCCATCTTCGCCGCCATCTGCTTCATTGCCGTGTATCAAGGCAGCGGCAAGGAACATCCCGCCCCGATCATCGGCGTCGTTGACGCCGGCGCCACCTCCTTCAAGCAGGGCTTGCGCACCGATGCTAAAATCGTCAAGTTCGGCGACAACGACCACCCGACATTCACCACGCTGACGCAAACGGTCATCAACAGCATGGAGAATGAGAAGATTCCCATCTCCTATCAGCTGCCGGGCGGCCCGCTCGTCACGACGGAGATCACCGCCCTGGATTCCGATGCGGGCAGCAGTCAGCCGCGGCGGCCGGTCATCGGCGTGCTATCCGCATCGAAGCCGCAACTGGCGCTCAAGGGCGACCCCAAGCAAGGACCGTTTTTCGCGGGCACGCCGGCAGCCGACGCCCAATTCCAGTACGGCGATCTCATCGTGGCCATGAACGATCCGGATCACCAGGGCAAGGTCACCGATCTGCCCGATGATCGGAGCTATCCCGGCCACGATCAGCGCGATTACGGCGAATTCATGCGCCGTCTGCAACTTTTGGCCGGCAAGGAAATCGTCGTGCGCGTTCGCCGCGGCGCCGGCGCTGACGCCAAGGATGTCGATCTCACCGTCGCGCCGATTTACCGGCTCGACCTCGGCGTGCGCATGCAGATGGGGCCGATCCTGGCCGTGCGTGAAAGCTCCGAGGCCGCCGAGAAAGACAAGATCAGGCCGGCCAATCCCGAGGAAAAAACCGAGGCCGACAAGATTCTCGCCGTCAGCGTCATCGACGCCGACGGCAAGAAACTCGAATTTACCGAAAAGGATAAGACGCTCGATCCGGAACGGCTGCCCGTGCAACTGCGACAATGGTCGGATCGGCTCGACGCGGCCAAATTCAAGGGGGACCGGATCGTGACCGTCCTCGTGCGCCGGCATCAAGTTGGCGCGCCCAATCAGTTTGCCGAGCAGGCGATCACGCTGAAATGGGACACCGCCTGGCGCTTCGATCGCGTCGCCCCCATCAGCCGCAATGCGGGCATGCCGATCCCGGAGCTCGGGTTCGCCTATCAGATCAAAGCAATTGTCGCCGACAAGACTCGGGCGGCCTCGCCCCTGGAGCCGGGCGATGTGATCACGCACGTGCGCGCGGAAATCGAGGATTCCAAAGACGACAATAAATCGAGCTGGGGGGACGCGATCGAGGAAGGGCAATGGGCGCACCTCTCGCGCTATTTTTCGATTGCCGTCAAGTTCAAGAAGGTTGAATTGAAGATCAAGCGCGCCGGCAAGGAAATGGAGGTGGAACTGCCCATCGCCACCGATGAAACCTGGCCGATCGCCGAGCGTGGCTGGATCCTCGCTCCGGATACGCGGCGCGTCAAGGCCTCCGACCCCGTCCAGGCCGTCTGGCTTGGACTGAAAGACACCCAGAACCGCATGATGGAAGTTTTCCTCAACATCCGCGGCATGCTGACGAACCGCATCAGCATCAAGAATTTCGGCGGCCCGTTCACCATCGCCAAGGGGGCCTACATCTTCGCCCAGCTCGATTTCTCCGAATTCCTGTTTTTCCTGGGCCTCATCAGCATCAACCTCGCCGTCGTCAACTTCCTGCCGATCCCGATCCTCGACGGCGGGCACATGGTGTTCTTGATTTACGAGGGCATCCGCCGCAAGCCCGCCTCGGAAATGGTCCGCGTCGTCGCCACCTACGTCGGCCTGGCGATGATCGCGAGCCTGATGCTCTTTGTCTTGTACCTCGATGTCACGCGCTGGTTCCTGTGAGCGTGGGTTGATTTCAAGCCCCGCGATAAGCGCAGCGTTCGCGGGGGTCGAACCCCCAGGAACGCTGCGCTTATCCTGGGGCTTGGCGGCAACCTTATGAACGTCCTCCTCACCGGCGGCTACGGCTGCATCGGCGCCTGGATCACCCGCAACCTCCTGGCCGGCGGGCACGGCGTCTGGATCTACGATCTCAAGGAAGATCCCAAACGCATGCGGCTCGTCATGGACGAAACGCAAATCCGCCAGGTCGTGTTCGTGCAAGGCGATGTCACCGACTTGCCGCACCTCAAAGCCGCCCTCGAAAAGCACCGGATCACGCACATCATCCATCTCGCCGGCTTGCAGGTCCCCGTGTGCCGGGCCGATCCGATCCTCGGCGCCAAGGTCAACGTCCTCGGCACGCTCGCCGTCTTCGAAGCGGTCAGGCAATTGCAAGGCCAGATCCAAGGGCTCGTCTACACCAGCAGCGCCGCGGTGTTCGGACCACCCGAAGCCTATTTAGCACCGGGCGACTCGCCGGGGGCTAGGTTGGCCGACGACGTGCCGTTGATTCCATCCACGCATTACGGCGTCTTCAAGTGCTGCAACGAAGGCAACGCCCGCATCTACTTTCAGGATTTCAGCATCTCCAGCATCGGCTTGCGCCCCTGGACCGTGTATGGCGTCGGCCGCGATTTCGGCATGACCAGCGAGCCGACCAAGGCGATCAAATCGCTTGCCCTGAATCGCCCCTACCACATCACCTACGGCGGCTGGCAAGACCTGCAGTACGTCGATGACGTGGCCAAGATCGCGATCCGTTGCCTGGAAGCACCGTACCGGGGCGCGAAGTCGTACAACCTGCGCGGCCACGTCGTCGATCTGCCGACACTGCATCACGCTCTTGTCGAAGTCGAGCCGGCGGCGGCGAAACTCATCACCTTCGGCGCACGCCAGATCGCCATTGCCTATGACCTGGATGATCAAGCCCTGCAGCGCGATCTCGGCCCGATGCCGCTCACGCCGCTCGCCGACGGGATTCGGCAAACGCTGGCGCTGTTTCGGCAATTGCAGACGGGGGGCCGGCTCGACACGGCGGATTTGGATTGAACTTCTTCGTTTAGCGTTCGCAGCGAATTTTCGGCGGCGTGGCGCGAGCGCTAAACGTAAACCGGGCGCCGTCACCACGGCAGCCGATCGAGGTTGACGTTGCCGCCGCTCAAAACGACGCCCACTTTCGCCAATCCTGACAGACCGCGAAAGGCCGGCGTCAGCACCGCCGCGACCGTGACGGCGGAGCTCGGCTCGATCAGCAATTTCGCTCGTTCCCACGTCAATCGCATCGCCTGCACGATTTCTTCCTCCTTGACGGTGACGACCGCTTCAACCAGATCGCGCAGCACCGGCCAGGTAAGTTCCCCCATGCTCGTGAGCAAGCCATCAGCAATTGTGTTCGGCGCGGTTTGCGGAATCAGCGTGCCAGCCGCCTTGGAGCGTGCCGCATCGTCGGCGCCGCGCGGTTCGGCCGCGAACAGGCGGATCGCGGGTTTCAGCGCCTTGGCGGCCAGGGTGACGCCCGCCATCAAGCCGCCGCCGCCGATCGGCGCGATGATCGCGTCGAGGTCGCTGATTTCTTCCAACATCTCGAGCGCGACGGTCCCCTGCCCCGCGATCACATCCGGATGATTGTAAGGCGGGATCAGGATCGCGCCGGTACGCTGCTGCACTTCGGTGACTTTGACCTCGCGGGCAGCCAGGGTCGGTTCGCATTCGACGATGTTGCCGCCGTAGCCTTCGACAGCCCGCTTTTTGACCGAGGTCGCTGAGCTCGGCATGACGATATGGGCCGGGATGCCGCGCAGCTGGGCGGCGAGCGCCAGGGCCTGGGCATGGTTGCCCGAGCTGTGCGTGACGACGCCGCGCTTGGCATCGGCATCGGTCAGGTTCATGACGGCGTTGTAAGCGCCGCGGAACTTGAAGGCGCCGACCTTCTGCCATTGCTCGCACTTGAAATAGAGCCGCCGGCCCGCCATCCGGTCCAGCGTCGCGCAGGTCATGATCGGCGTTCTGTGGGCGACGCCGGCGATGCGCCTGGCGGCGGCATGCACGTCGTTTATTGAGATTGCGTAGGCATTCGACATGGCGATCTCCCTTTGTAGTCATGTTTATGAGCAAGCGAGCGGAATTCCACGTTGTCCCACGGATAGCGCCGTTGAAGCTCGCTTGGCGGTCTTGCATACCGAATACGACTTGCGTGCGAAAGCGCCAAGCGAGCGTCGATTTTGCATTCCAAAGGTGGAGCGGTTCTCGCCGAATTGATAAAACAGCAACCATGACGCAAATCCTCGACGGCAAAGCGCTGGCGCAGACGATGCAAGCGGAAATCGCGGCTCGCGTTGCCGACTTCGCGCAGCGGAAGGGGTTCGCGCCGGGATTGGCGGCGGTGCTCGTGGGCGACAATGACGCCAGTCAGCGCTATGTGCGCAACAAGCAAGTAGCGTGCGAGAAGGCCGGCATCGCGAGCTGGCTGCACACCGTGCCGGCGAGCATTTCGCAAACCGAGCTGGTGCAATTGATCGCCCACCTCAACGCCGATGCGCAGGTGAGCGGCATCCTGGTGCAGTTGCCATTGCCCAGGCAGATCGACGAGAGCGCGATCATCGACGCCGTCGCGCAGCTCAAGGACGTGGATGGGTTCGGGCCGATCAGCCTGGGATTATTGACCGCCGGCGCCCCGCGTTTTCTGCCCTGCACGCCGGCGGGGATTCAGCAAATCCTGGTGCGCAACCACATTCCAATCGAAGGCCGGCACGTCGTCATCGTGGGCCGCAGCAATATCGTCGGCAAGCCGCTGGCGCTCATGCTGATGCAGAAGTCGGCGGGCGGCAATGCGACCGTAACGGTGTGCCACAGCAAGACGCGCGACATCGGGGCGCTGACCCGGCAAGCAGACATCATCGTGGTGGCGATCGGGCAGGCGCAATTTCTCAAGTGCGACATGGTCCGCCAGGGCGCGGTGGTGGTGGACGTGGGGATCAACCGCACGGGTGCGGGAAAGCTGGTCGGGGACGTGGACTTTGACGGTGTGAAGGAAGTTGCCGCCGCCATCACTCCCGTGCCGGGCGGTATCGGCCCGATGACCATCACAATGCTGTTGCATAACACACTGCAAGCGGCCATACTACAGCATGGTTAGCCTCACCGGAGCCGCGCACGCTGTAAGCGGTGCAGCCGCCGCTTACTGTGTGCGCGGCTCTGAGGCACGTTCCCGCGGAGATCACGCATGTTCCCATTGAACGCGGCCAGTCGCATCGGCCTGAGCGTGCTGTTGTTGCTGGCGGGCGTTATCGCCCTTCATTTGGGCCAATCGATCTTCGTGCCGATGCTGGTCTCGCTCTTGCTGGCATCGGTGCTCGGACCGGCAGCGACTTTTCTGCATCGCAGCTTCAAGATTCGCTGGGGCGTGGCATGCATCACAGTGATCGTCGGCCTGGTGCTCGCCAATATCCTCATCGTGACCGTGTTCTCCGCGTCCGTCATGCGCGTCGTGAATCAGCTTTCCAACGAGAAAGCCGTGCTTGACGTTTACCAGCAGTTCCGCACCAAGCTCGAGAAGTTCGGCCAATTCGACGAGGAGCTGCTGCCGTTGAAACCCGACTCGGTGAACCAGATCGGCGTCCTCAAGATCTTGCGCGATTCGGCGCCCTCCATGTTTTTTCAGGCCACCGGCTACTCGACGCGCTGGACTGCGGAGGCGGTCGTTATTCTGTTCATCACGTTTTTTTTGCTTCTGGAAGGAAGCATGCTCGCGCGCGGGCGGTCGCGATCATCGGTCCGAGCGAGGAGGTGCAGACCAAGGCCAGCGCGGTGCTGCTCGAAATGGCGAATCAGGTGCGCACGTACCTGGTCTGGCGCACCATCATCAACATGGGCCTGGCCATCGTGATGGGAACGATTTATTCGACGGCAGGGCTAAGTCAGGCGTGGACCTGGGCGATTCTGCTGGCAATCCTCAATTATGTGCCGTATCTCGGCCCCGTCTTGGCTTGCGTGCCGCCGTTTCTCGACGCCTTCATCGTGGCGGGGCCGGCGGAGGCGGTGGTCATCACGGTCATTTTCTGGTGCATCGTCCTGATCGAAGGCTACCTGATCGTGCCGCTCCTGATGGGGCGCAGCATGGACCTCAATGCGACGACGGTGATGATGGCGTGCCTGTTCTGGGAAGCGGTCTGGGGCCCGACCGGATTGTTCATGGCCATGCCGATCATGGCCGGCATCAAGGCGATTTTGTATCACGTTCCCGAATGGCGCCCGTGGGCCAAGCTGATGAGCAGCACGGAGGATCATCCTCACCATCCGCCGCCGGGCCATCTCTCGACAGGCGATTCGCCCAACGGCAAGATCGGCGAACCGCACCCCAATGGCCGATTCACCCCCGACGATCCACAGCGCCACGCTGAACCGGGTGCCGATTCTTCAAAATAAGGTTCTCCGCCAATGATGTGGACTCGTAGGGTGGGTCGAGCGAAGCGAGGCCCACCAGGAGCGGCAAAACCTCGGTGGGCCTCGCGTTGCTCGACCCACCCTACGACTTCATCCACATGATTGAGGGAAACCCAAAATAATCATGGTTTGGCAACGAATAAGCACGGAAGTCTTGGAACGATTTCTTCAACCAGAGGAGGATGACATGCAGTCCATTGGAATCGCTTCGTTTGCCGCGGGGATATTGTTGGTCTTGGGCGCTCAGGGGGACGAGGCCGCCTTGAAGAAGGAAAAGGCCGCGTTGCAAGGCGCGTGGAAGATCACCAGCTTCGAGACGGCCAAGGGCAAAGACAGCAATCTCGAAGGGGCGACGCTGGAGTTCGACAAGGACGGCAAGAGCATCACCTTCACGCACAACGGCGAAACCAAGAAGGGGAAATTCAAGGTGAACCTCGCCGGCAAGCCGAAGGAAATCGACATCATGCCAGCCGATGAAGACAAGACGATTGAAGCCATCTACCAACTCGAGAAAACGACGCTGAAGATTTGCCTCTCCAGCCAGGGCAGCGACGGCCGACCCAGCGAATTTGCGACGAAGGAGGGCAAGGGCTTCGCCGTGATCGTTCTTGAAAAGGTCAAGTGAGCGTTCAATACGGAAACTGCTCGTCCATCTTTGCCGCGCTGAGCTGCACCAGGAACGCCGACAAACGGGCGACGATGATTTCCATCAGGCGTTGCCCCTTGTCGGCCGTGGCGGCAGCGGGATTGCCCAGGCCGGTGTTCTTGCTGACCAGGTGCCAGGGGCGGCGTGATCGAAATCCAGCCGCGGTTGATCGCCTCGAAGCGCGTCGGCTTGGCGGCGCCGTCGTCAGCCATCTCCGGCTTGAGCAATTGCGGGAAAAATGCCAGGCCCAGGCTCGTTTCCACCTCGTCCGCATGCTCGCCCGGCTCCGCGAAAATCTGCGGATACTGATCGGTTGCCATGCGGAACCAATCGCACACGCACATGAAGACGCCGGTGCGGTGAAACAATTCGCGCATAAGCGGCTTCAATTCATTGCCGCCGTGCCCGTTCAAGAGCACCAGCTTCCTCACGCCTTGCCTTTCCAGCGAATCGACCAGATCGGTGATCATGCTGAGCAGCGTCGTCGGCGTCACGCTGAGCGCAAGAGCGCCGGGAACCTTCAGATGGTTCGTGTTGACGCCAAACGGCATCGTCGGCAGCAGCAGCACCTTGGCGCCCGCCTCATACGCCGCCTGGCATGCCCGCTTGCCGATCTCCTCGACCTGATAATTGTCCGTGCCATATGGCATGTGCAGATTGTGCGGCTCCGTCGCCCCGAACGGCAGAACGGCGACCTCCCATTTCTGGCTGCGAATAAACGCATGCGTCTGCTCGGCGAGAATGCAAGGATGCGGCATAATCCCCCCAAGCCCCAGGATCAGCGCAGCGTTCCTGGGAGTTAGCCCGCGACCCCCAGGAACGCTGCGCTTATCCTGGGGCCTGCTATGATGATAGTGATGAAATTACTGCTCACCAATGATGACGGCATTGACGCCCCCGGCCTGGCGGCGCTCGCGGAAGTGGCCGCGGCGCTCGGAAGCCTGACCTGGATCGCGCCGCACACCCATCTTTCCGGCTGCGGCCATCGCGTCACCACGGATGGGCCGATCCGCATCATGCCGCGCGAGGCAGGGCGCTGGGCCATCGACGGCACGCCGGCGGACTGCGTGCGCGTCGGGCTGGCCAAGCTCGCGCCCGATGTCGTCTGGGTGCTGTCGGGCATCAACCACGGCGGCAACCTCGGCTCGATGTCTATCACTCCGGAACCGTCGCCGCCGTCCGTGAAGCCGCCCTGCATGGCCGGCCCGGTATCGCCTTCTCGCAGTATCGCAAGCGCGGCGTCGAGATCGACTGGGAGCGGGCGCGGCGCTGGATGGCGCTGGTCCTGCGACAGCTCCTCGCCGAGGCAACGCCGCCGGGCGTGTTCTGGAACGTGAACCTGCCGTCGCTGTTGCCGGGCGATCCGGAGCCGCGCGTGATCCATTGTCCGCTGGAGATCGCGCCGTTGCCGTTGAGCTTTCGCGCTACCGACGAGCATCTGCACTACGACGGCAAGTACCACGAGCGCGGCCGCAGCGCCGGCAGCGACGTCGATATCTGCTTCGCCGGCAACATTGCGGTGACCCGGCTGTCGGTTGGGTGAATCACGCCGCTTTTTCGCTCCCACCAATCGGTTTGCTCGCATCGATGAAGAGCGATGCGACGCCGATGAAGACGAAGATGCCCGCGCAGATCAGAAAGATGGCGTCGTAACCTGCCTTGCGCGTCACGAACAAATCGCGCATCGGGTGCAGCACGATGGGGGAGACGAAGGCGCCGAGGTTGCCCCACATGTTGCCCCAGCCGAGCACCACGCCGACGTTGCGTTTGCCGACGTCGAGGTTGTATCCCCAGATCGCGGGGACGCCCATATCGGTGGCGATCGACATCACGCACAGCACGATCACCACCGCCCAGACATCGGTGAGAAACCAGCATGCCAGGAACGCCGCCGCCGTCATGAAACGGGTGGAGGCGATCGGGAAACATCGGCCGATGCGCGGGCCGTAGCGGGCGGTCATCCGGTCGGTCCACCAACCGCCCACAATCATCATCGGCAAGCTGACGAGGAATGGGAGGCTTGCCATCAAGCCGCGTTCGTGTCCTTCGGGCACACCGTGTACTTCCGAGAGGTAGAGCGCCAGCATGTTGATAAGAATAACCCAACCGAAGTTGGTTCCGAATTGTACGATGCAGCTTGCCCACAAGCTGCGGTCGGTCAAGATGCTTTTCCACAGCACCGACGCGGCAATGGCTGGCGTCTCGGCTTCGGTCTGCTTCTCATGCGCCTCGGCGAGATCGGCCTCGGCTTCGTTGGTGAGAAAATGTTGCCGAGGCGTGTCGCGGTAGAATCCGAAGAAGATGACGGCGACCATCACGCCGACCACGCCATAAATGACGAGCACCGGCTGCCAGCCGTCGCCCAGGATTTGGCGGATGCTACCGCGGAACAGGAACTCCAGAACGTAGCGATTGAGCCGGCTGCTTTTCTCAGCGCTGCTTGCGGTCGTCGGATCGTCGAGCAAATCGAGCGCCTGATCATTGAGCTTCACGCGGATCGACTCCAGGTCGATCCCTGCGAAAAGGCCCGGCTCTTTCAACCAGCGATTGATGCTGCTCGCCAGAACTTCGAGCTGAGCGGCGCTCGGCCGGACGCTATCCGGCAGGGCGGCAATTTCGACAAACGCCTGCCGCTCCGCTGCCGACATCGTTGCTTGCAAGCGGCGGGCAACATCGCACTGCACCGGCGACTCTTTGGACTCACCCTGCAATAGGACGGCACGCGCACATTTTCGCGCATCGAGAATATCCCGGTCCGGATCGGCGACGGCTGACGACGCCACGATCGGCATGAACACAAAAATCAAAAATCCCGTCAGCCTCGGCGTGATCGCGCCGCCGATGCGCCCGCCGATGGAGACGACGCCGCTCGCCAGGCCGCGCTGCTGATAGGGGAACCAACGTCGGATCAAGCCCGCGGCCGCTGGATACGCGCCGGCCTCGAACAGGCCGCAGCCGAACCGCAAAAGGACGAGCACCACGAAGCTGTTCGCGAAGCCAGTCAGCGCGGTCAACACGGACCACACCGCAACATAGGCCGCCAGCATCCGCCGCGTGCCGAACCGATCCGCCAGCCAGCCGCCAGGCAACTGTCCGAACGCGTAGGTGAGATAGAAAGCACCCAGCAAGAAACCGGTCTCGCCGCTCGTCAGCTTCATCCCTTCGTTGATGTACGGCGCCAGATAGCCCAGACAGTTGCGATCCAGATACAACAGCACCGCCACGCACACCGTCAGCGCGAGGATGAGATAGCGGATTTTCGTCGGTCGCTCCGGTGCGGTCATGGTGGATACCATACGTCTCGATGCGCGTGCTGCCCAATCCTTGCGTCCGCCGCGATGTTACCTATACCGATATCATGAAGTACTTCTTCTTCCACCTGATGTCCTGGCCGTACCTGCCCGCCGATTTCGATCAGACGCACGACTCCGCCTGGATTTGGCTGTCCAATTCGCTCTACGATCCGGTCAAAGGGCATGAGCTTTACCGCGAATACATCAACACGCTCGCCTATGCCGATGAGCTCGGCTTCGACGGCATCTGCGTCAACGAGCACCATCAGAACGCCTACGGCCTGATGCCGTCGCCCAACGTCATCGCCGGCGCTTTGACGCAGCGCACCCAGAAGTGCAAGATCGTGGTCATCGGCAACGCCTTGCCCCTCTACAATCCGCCGTTGCGCGTGGCCGAGGAATTCGCCATGCTCGATGTGATGTCGAATGGCCGATTGATCGCGGGCATGGTGATCGGCGGCGGTCCGGAGTATTTCGCCTACCAGATCGATCCGACGACGGCTAGGGAAAAATACCGCGAGGCGCTCGATCTGATCGTCAAGGCGTGGACCACGCCCGGCCCGTTCGAGTGGAACTCGAAGCATTACTATTTCCGCTACGTCAATCCCTGGCCGACGCCGTTGCAGAAGCCGCACCCGCCGATCTGGATTCCGGGCGTCGGCAGCCTCGAAACCATCGAACTGGTGGCCCAGCGGCGTTACTGCTACATGGGCATTCCGTATTTCCACATTGATGTCTTTCGCAAGGTGTTCGCCCAGTTCCGCGAGGCGTGCCAACGGGCTGGGTATGAAGCCGCCCCGGAACAGATGGGCTGGGGCGTGCCGATCTACGTTGCCGAGACCGACAAGCAGGCGCGCGAGGAATTCGAGCCGGCCCTGTGGTATTTCATCAAGAATCTTCTCAAGGGAATCGGCCTGACCCCGCCGGGTTACACCAGCGCCAAGTCGGCGGCGGCGATTATCAGGAATCAGCAATATTTCCTATACCAGCAAAAAACCTGGGCCGACATCGAAAACGGCGTTTTCGCCATCGTCGGCAACCCGGAAACGGTGCGGCAGAAGCTGTCGCGCTACCAAAAAGAAGTCGGCGCCGGCGTGGTGCTGACCGGTTGCCAAACGGGGACGTTGCCGCACCATCTGGCCCGCAAGAGCATGGAACTGCTAGCAAAGGAAGTATTGCCGAAGGTGCGATAGAATTGCACTTGAAAGGAGAACCGCCGTGTCCGTTGCATCTGTAAATCGACGAACAAAACCGGTCGAATATCCCACTTCGGATGGAAAGCCCATAGCCGAAACTGATTTTCATTACCTCATCATCATGGCGCTCAGGCAAACGCTGGACTTTCATTTCGCCGACGATCCGATGATCTACGTCTCCGGCAATCTGCTCATGTACTACGTGCGCGGCAACAAGCGCAAGCATATCTCTCCCGACGTGTTTGTCGTGAAAGGGATCGAAAAGAAAAAGCGTCTGTACTACCTGACGTGGCAGGAGCACAAGATGCCGAATGCGATCATCGAAGTCACTTCCAAATCGACACGCAAGGAAGACACCGACGTCAAGTTCGCGCTTTACCGCGATGTGCTCAAGGTCAAGGAATATTTCATGTTCGACCCGTTCGGCGACTATCTCAAGCCGGACCGGCTGCGCGGCTATCGTCTCCGCAAGGGCGAATACGAGCCGATCGCGCTCGTGGATGGCCGCATACCGAGCAAGGAGCTCGGCTTGCACCTGGAGCGCGACGGCGACAACCTGCGGCTCTTCGACCCGATCACGAACGCTTGGTTGCTAACGCCAGACGAGCGCGCGGAGAAAGCCGAACGCGAGAAGGCCGCTCTGGTGGAGGAAAACGAGCGCTTGCGACGAAGGCTCCAATTCAAGCGGAACGGTGATTGATGCTGAACCTCCTCAAAAAACTGCAATACGGCGCCCGCGTCCTCCTCAACAAAGGCGGCGGCCAGCCCGAAACCGTCGACATCGCCGGCAAGTCGATCATCCTCACGCACGGCGGTGACGGCGAGCCATTCGTTTATCTGCACAGTGCTCTCGGCGAATCGATGCTGTGGCTGCCGTTCCATCAAGCGTTCGCCAAGAAGTTTCATGTCTATTCGCCGTTGCATCCGGGCTTCGGGCGCTCCGGCGGCTTCGAGCAGATCGCCGACATCGAGGATATGGCGTTTCACTACCTCGACATGCTCGACGCACTTGGCCTGGAGCAAGTCTGCCTGGGCGGCGTCAGCCTGGGCGGCTGGATCGCGGCGGAGATCGCGGTGCGCTGGCCGGAGCGCGTCAAGAAGCTGTGGATCGCCGACGCGCCGGGGTTGTGGGTTGAAGGGCACTTGCTCCCCGATCTGTTTCGCATGACGCTGGACCGCGCCAAGATGCGCGAAATGTTGTTCCACGATCCAGCCGGGCCGATGGCAAGCCTGGTCATCAAGGACCAGGTGGACGACGCGACGATGCTCAATGCGTATCAGGCGATGACCGTGTTGGCCCGCATGGTCTGGGAGCGCCCTTACGATCCGAAGCTGGCGGGGCGCTTGCGGCGCATCGCTTGCCCGACGCTGCTGTTATGGGGCGATCATGACCGGCTCGTGCCACCCGCTTATGGCGAAGAGTACAAGAAACATATCCCCGGCGCTGAATTGAAGCTGATCAAGGATTGCGGCCATTTGCCGATGTTCGAGAAGGAAGCGGAATTCGTGGAGGCGATCAGCGCTTTTTGTCTCAAGGCTCCCCGGCCTTGAAGCCGCCGTCGTCGGCTTTGTATCGGTCGTCGGCATCCGCGGGGCGAGGCCGACGCCAATCGTCATCGGCGTCCCGATCGTAGTCCAGGTCCGCGAGCTTGGGCACCGACACGAAGCAGCCAAAGCCGACGTAGGCGATCGTAAGACCCAGGGCGATGAGGAACCATAGCGGGAAGGGGGGAAGGTTGATACTCGTCTGCCCGCACAGGTGCGCGATATCGACGCCCGTGTCGATGTAGACGGAAAGCGTCATGCCCACGGCCGCGAAGCGTAACAGGCCGCCATAGGTCACCTTGGCGTTGAAGGCGGCGTTGAAGATCAACCCCGCGATCGAGGCGAGCAGCATGAGGATGATGGCGCGGATCATCGAGCCGAACAGGCAGAACGGATAGCAACACACCGCCGCCCAGTCCGCGCCGGTATCGACCCATTCCTGCACGCGCTCCTTCGTGAGGTCGAAATCGGGGAATGTGGTGAGATCGTGGATCTGAATGTTGTTGAGCTGATCGCGCTGGAAAAATTTCGTCTCGGTAAGCAGGAACATGGCCTTGGTCTGATCGAGATTGTTGATCTTCCCCGTCGTGTCAAGCACGAAGAAAACGTTGCCGCGCTCATCCTTGATTTCCAGTGGCTGCGGGACCGGCGAGGAGACCTTGCCATTTTTGATGCTGATGTCGGGCCAATCCTTGGCGACTTTCGGGAAATCCTCCTGGGCAATTTTCCGGAGCCAGAGGTGGAAGTTGACCAGCGAGGGAATCCAGGCCAGCGTCAAGAGCAAGATCAGGTAGAGCAGGCCGATGCCGCCCCAGTTGCGCACGACGTGGCGATAGAACGCGGGCAGGAAGAGGGAAAACACGAGGCCCGTGATTCGTCCGTACAACATCGTACACCTCGCGGATGATTTCGGGATTGATATGCCACGCATTCTATGCCGGCGCTGAGCCGCGTAGCAAGCATCGATCGATTTCGCGCTGGGAAGGATTGCACCGCTGGGAGAGACGTGCTATCTTCGCTTGTGAGAGAATGTTTCTTGATTCCACGGAGGCATGCAATGCGCCGGTACCAATTGCCCCTCGCAATTCTCTGCATGGCCTTGGCCGATCAATCACGGTTCCAAGCCGGTGGTCCATGTGTTGGCAGCCCCGGTCGCCACTGAACTTGTTCATTGACGCCCCAATTCTTGTTACCGGCCGTTTCCAGAACGCGGTCGGGCCAAATAATGCGAATCCCTACGGCCAAACGGAGTTGGTCCTTGACGACATCATCGTGCCGCATGCTTGCTGAAGGGCCGCAAGGTGATTGTCCTGCCGTCGCAAGATTTCGAAAAAGGAGAAATGCCTGGTTGCCTTCGATGTCGACAACGGGCAACTGGACGCTTATGCCAGTCTTGCGATCGATGCGAAGGGAGAAATTGTCAAATACATCCGCGGCGCCAGGGAGCTGAAGGGCAAATCCGTGCAAGCGCGACTTCGCTTTTCGGTGGACTTTTTGCAAAGCGCGAGCACCGAGGTCGCTTATTCCGCTAACCTGGAACTTGGCCGGGCCGCCGCCGAAAAATACGCGGACTTTCGCAAGGTTGCCGAGTCGCTCAAGCCCGAACCACTTGTCAAAGCGATTCAGGACGCCAACACGCCCGCCGCCCAGCTGGGCACCTACGCCATGCTCCTCGGCCATTGCGGAAAAAAGGAACATGCGGAGGCGCTGCGGAAATTGATCGACGGTCCGCCGCCGCCCAAAGGCAAGCGCACGCCAGTCGCTAGCGCGCTCGCTGGCTACACACTTCTCGAACCGGAAGCTGGCTGGCGTTCGATTATGAATCTCGCCAGGCAAAAAGACGAGTCCTTCCTGCAACGCTATGCGGCCCTGCAAGCCATGCGTTGGCTCGGCGCGAACCGGAAAGACCTGGTGGACGAAAAAAAATGCGTCCAGGGAATCGCTCTGTTTCTCGGCGTGCCGGACATGGCCGATTTCGCGATCGAGGATTTGCGGATAATGACCCGCTGGGAATACTGCGACGAGATTCTTGCATTGACTTCGAAGAAGGGCTACAACACGCCGATCATGCGGAAGTCCGTGCTTCGTTTTGCGCTGGAGTGCCCTTCGCCCAGTGCGAAGGCACGCGTGCAAGTCGAGCGGTCCAGCGATCCGGAGTGGGTCGCGGAAACGGAAGAGTTGCTTGCCGAGGAAAAAGCATCCCAGCCGAAGAAATAGGAATGTTCCGTGCCATTCATTCGCCGAACGCTGAAGGCGGCATTCTGGGGCGTTCCCGGTCCGGCGGTCGTCGGTAGCTTGATGGCTTCTGCTATTTACGGCGCGGCATACCTGCATCTGAAACTGAACCCCGGCGGCAAGAACCTGAGGCCAGAAATCCTCGCGCTCGCGGCGGTACCGCTTGCCGAAGCCGGGCTAGGAGTGGTGTACGGCTTGATGCGCGCATGTGTTACCTCATTCGATGGAAAATGGCGCAACTTGAATCTGATCCATGGCGCCATGATTGGCACATGCGTTTGGTGTGTCGTTGGCAGCCCATTTTTGGCTATCGGAGCATTGGTGGCCGTCCTGTCATCATTGGACGGTCATCTCGATCTGTCTGCTCTGGCCGTGGGAATGTGCCTCGGACATGTCGCCTGCGGCGCCATCGCGGGCTTTCACGTCGAATATTACCTGCTGCATGGACGCGAGCCGGAATAGCCGACCGCGAAGAAGAGACGAGTACGGCTTCAGGGCTTGATTTTGGGGTGGCATGCCTGGTAATCGCGGCGGGAGGGCGAGGCTCCTGCCGAGCCGGAAGCGCCAGTGCACTGGTTTACAAGCGGCGATTCGGGGTTCGCGGCTCGGCAGGAGCCTCGCCCTCCCGACCCCAAAATCAAGGTTTGAGGTCGCACAAGTACGGAAATTCTGCATGCGGCTTTCGTTGCAACGAAGGGGGTGTCGGTGTATGCGTGAAACGCATTTCCCTAACTCCACGGCAGAATTAGCTTTCCAGTTCAAGAATTCGTTGCACCGCGCGTTCGCCGGATCAATTGGCTCGCGAGCAATGATCTCGTAATCTTATAGCAACTCGGCTGATAGCTGACGGCTGAAAGCTGACAGCTCGAAACCTCCCACGGAACCGACGACCATGGAACCGCTCGCCAATCTGCACGGCAAGATCATGCCGCTCGCTGATGTCACCATTTCGCCGCTCGATCGCGGCTTTCTTTTCGGCGATGCCGTCTACGAGGTGCTGCGCGTCTACAACGGCAATTGCTGGCTGGAAGACGAGCACTTCGACCGCTTCACGCGGAGCATCGGCGCAATCGGCATCGTCGGCGTCGATATGCCGAGGATGCGGCGGCGCGTGCACGAGACGATCGCGGCCGGCGGATTCAAGGAGGCGATGGTCTATCTGCAAGTGACGCGCGGGGCCGCCCGCGCAAGCACGCCTTTCCCAAGGGGATCACGCCGCTCGAATTGCTCTGGGTGCAGGAATATGCCGACACCTATCGCCCCCTGTGCGAAACCGGTTGCGGCGTCGTCACCTTTCCCGACCTGCGCTGGCATCGCGCCGACATCAAATCGACCAACCTGCTCGGCAATGTCCTCGCCAATCAAGCATCGTCGGAGGCCGGCTGTGCCGAGGCGCTACTTTATCTGCCCGACGGCACGATGACCGAAGCCTCGCACAGCACCTTCTTCGCGGTCGAGGCCGGCAAGCTCCATACCACGCCGCTCAAGGCCAACGTTTTGCCCAGCATCACGCGCGGCTACACGCTCAAGCTTGCTCAGCAGATCGGTGTTGACGTGATCGAGCGCAATTTGAACCGCAATGAGCTTGGCGACGCGGATGAGTTGTTCCTGCTCGGCACCACCTGCGAGGTCTTGCCGATCGTGACGGTCGATGGCCGAGCGGTCAAGACGGGCCAACCGGGGCCGATAACGCGGCGTTTGCAGGCGGCGTACACCGAGAACGTGCGGGCGTTTTTGACGCGGGGCTAAACGAATAACGCGGGCAATCCCATGGAACCGCCCAAAATCGATCAGACCGATTTCGCTCGCTGGCGGCTGATCCTTGGCGCGTCCGCCGAGGATTCGCTCCAGAAAATGGGCTGCGGCTTCGGCCTTTTAGGCGCCGGGCAGGCCGTCCTTGCCGGCGATCAGTGCGAGATGGATGAGGCCCTCGCGACAATCTATCCCGATGAGGAAATCAGCCGCAGCGAATGGGAAGCGCCTACCGAAGGCCGCACGCACGGTTATGCGAAGGGCCGCTCCTTCCCGCGCGTGGCGAAATGGCTCGATCAGATTCGCAGTTTCTTCCCCAAGGACGTCGTCGTGCTGTTGCAGCAGGACGCCATCGAACGGCGCGGCATGAAGGAGCTTTTGTTCGAGCCGGAAGTCATGTCACGCGTCGAGCCGTCGATCGATTTGGCGGGAACGGTGCTGGCGATGAAGAACTTGGTGCCGGAGAAGGCGAAAGCGGCCGCGCGCGATCTGGTCCGGCGCGTCGTGGAAGAAGTGCGCAGACGGCTCGAATCGAAGTTCGCCCAGGCCATCCGCGGCGCGCTCGATCGCAATCGGCACAGCCCGTTTCGCAGCCTCGCCAATCTCGATTGGCCTCGCACTATTCGCCGCAATCTCAAGAACTACATGCCAGAACTCAAGACGCTCATCCCCGAGCACATGTCGTTCTTCGGCCGATTGCAACAGCGCAATCAGTGGAACATCATCATCGCCATGGATCAGTCCGGCTCGATGGCGACTTCGCTGATCTACGGCGGCATCATGGGGGCGATCCTGGCGAGCATTCCCGCCGTCGAGACGCACGTCGTTGCCTTCAATCATTCGGACATCATTGATCTGACCGAGCACTGCTCCGACCCCGTCGATCTGCTCTTCGGCGTCCAGCTCGGCGGCGCGGAGGACTACTGGATGGCGACCCGCTATTGCGAGCGCTTCATGCACACGCCGGCAAAGACGCTCTACATCCTGCTCGCCGACCTTTTCGACACCAGCCCGAACGAGAGCCGATTCGTCAAGAAGATGGAGTTCCTGCTCGAGAGCGGCGTGAAAGCGGTGGGGCTGTTGGCGATTTCGGACCAGGGGCAGCCGTCGTACAACGAGAAGCTGGCCGAAAAGCTCGTGAAGATGGGCATGCCATGCTTCGGTTGCACGCCGGACCGCTTGCCGGAGCTGCTGGCGGCGGTGCTGAAGGGGAACGATTTGCACAGATTTGCGCAAGAAGCCCAGGCGCGGTGAATTAGAGTGCCCGCCGTCCCGCCGCCTTGCGCGTCTTTCCAGCAACTTTGCGCTGCAACCGAAAATCAGCGCCGCCGTGATAGGACGCCAGCAAAGCGCCGGCGGCCGCACAGCGCTCGAACAGGGCTTCGGTCGATGCTTCCTCGTCCGGCCAGGGATAGGCGAATATGACATCGAAATCGTCGGGGCCGAATTCCATGTCGCCTTGTGACGCTTCGGTTTCGAGCCAGGAGAAGCCGCCGGCAGCATCGATTGTTTCGCCCTGCGGGATGAAGCTGCCGTGAACGAATTCGACCGGCACGGCGAAATCTTCGGCAAGCAGCCGGGCGGCGTCAACCAGATCGCGATTGATCTCGATGCCGACGGCGTCATAGCCGAGCATCGCCGCCAAGCAAGCCACGACGCCGAAGCCGCTCCCCCATTCGCAGAATAGCTTGCCCGGCCTAGCATCCAAAGCCGCCAGTGAGTTCAGGAAGCGGTAAGCGCACGGGAAATCGCACGGCACAAATCCGGGCACGCGGCTGTCGTGCTGGAATTCTTCGATGCGCCGCTCCGCCTCGCGCAAAAAACGGCGCACATCGCCAGGCACGGCGGGGTCACCGAGTTCAAGCGGCACTTCAATGAGCGGCATTGGCGCGGTTCCGGTCCATGTGGATTGTAACGCTTGTGCCTAAGATACGGATTACGTCAACCCTCTACCACGAGGTCTTGGCGACAAGGTGGCGCAGTTGCGCAGAGGATAATGCCTGCCGGACGCGGACAAGCGGACCTCATCGCCTGGACCGCTACAGCGAAGAGCCGGCTTAGACGAAGAAAATGGAATAGATGCATGACGCGATCATCACCTGCACGAAGCGAGGAAGGCATGGAAGCGCGCTGGCTGGTCACCGTCGCTGTATTCATCGGCGCCGTCGGCTGGTGCCAGGGCCAGCAAACCGGCACGGCATCGGCGGGCGCAGGCCGGCCGGGTATTTGATCTCGCCAACCCCGGTGGTGCGCGTCTCGTATCCGGGCGTCGAGCCGTATTGGCCGCAGCCTGGCGATCTCATTCTCTACGACAACGCGAATAGATTTTTCCACATGATGTTCAAGCTGGCGAACACCGCCCCGCCGACGCATGCCGCCATGGTCATCGCCCGCGCGGACGGCACGCCGGCGCTCCTGGAATTAGCTGGCCCGCGGACGATGACAGCCCAGGTTTGCATCATGGACGTGGAGCCGCGGCTTGCCAACTATCCCGGCACCGCCGAAGTTCGCCGTATCCGTCGGCCGCTCACGCCGGAGCAATCGGACGAGTTGCGGCGCTTTGCGGAGTCGCAAGTCGGCAAGCGTTTCGCCCTGCTTCGATGCGTTTTATTGGGGACGCCATTCTGTCCGCGCGAGGGAATGCGGCACGAGTGGTTTGGGCACACCTACGCAAGCCGGCATCGGTGGTTCTGCTCGGAATTGGTGGTCGCTGCCGGCGCGTCCGCTCATCTGTACGAGCCGACCGCCCACTGCGCCAATGCCGTTGTGCCGCGCGACCTGGCGGTTGACGAGAAGGTGGACCTGTCCAAGCTGTATTATCCGCCTGTGGCGTGGTCGGCGAAAATGCCGAGCGAACAAGCGAATGCTGAGAATGCGCCCTTCATGTTGACTTCTCGCCCTACGGCAACAAGTGGCCCGTGGCTGTCACGCGAACGCTAAACGTGCACTCATTTGTTCGGATACGGTTTTTGCCAAAAGACATCGCCGCTGATGTTCATGGCCGGCTTCGTCTCCACGGTGCAATCGCCGGTGACCGTGCACTGACACGCCAGCCGCATTTCGTCTTCGTGGCCGATCGCGGAGAACATGCGCAGGAGCGTGATCTTTTCGATGATTCCCTTCTTGCTCAAGTTCTCCATCCCCTTTTCAACGAGGATGCGGCAAGTGCCGCACGTGCCGTGGCCGAAGCAGTTGAGCGGAATGCCGAGCAGCCGGGAATTCACCTCAATGCCGGCCTTGCGCGCTCATCACGCAAATTGGCGCCGGCGGGGACCTCGATTTCCTTTTTCTCGTTGACAAACGTGATTTTCGGCATCGTGCAAATCCTGCTCGGATGATGGATTCGGAATTACGCCATTGTAGGAACGGTATCGGCGATGGTCCATGCACTGTGCGGCGCCGGTGCATTTCGGATTCCCTTTTGCTGAAATCGGCGATAATGTATGAGGGCACTTGCATGCGGAGGGCACCATGCCGATTCACGACTGGACCAAGGTTGAACCCAACCTCTTTCATGACTTTCATCAAACGTGGGCGGTGGAAATTCGCAACGCGCTCAACCGCGGCTTGCTGCCGAAGGGATACACGGCACTGGTGGAACAACACGCGCCCGGGCTGGTGCCCGATATTCTCGCGCTCAACCGGGCCCCGGAAGCCGAACGCGCTGACCTCGATGAACCCAAAAGCGGCGGGGTCGTCACGGCGCTGGAGCCGAAGACACGCTACGTAATCCGTGCCCAACAGAATTCGATGGCAGCGCGGTCGAATCGCATCACCATTCAGCATTCACGCAGCCAAATCGTGTGCGTCATTGAGATTGTTTCGCCAGGAAATAAGAACAGCCGATACGCGGTGCGAAAGTTTGTTGAAAAGAGCCTCGAAATATTGAGGAACGGAATCCATTTGCTCGTCATTGATTTATTCCCGCCCTCGAAGCGCGATCCGCAAGGCCTTCCCCAGGCCATTTGGGATGAAATCGAGGGAACGCCATTCGAGCGACCAGCCAACCAACCGCTCACGTTGGTCGCGTATATTGCCGGTTTTCCGATAACGGCCTGCGTTGAGCCGGTCGCTGTCGGTGAGGTGATGCCCGACATGCCCGCGTATCTGGACGAAACCCACTATGTCCCGGTGCCGCTCGAGGCGACCTACACGGCGACCTGGGCGAGCTACCCGGAAGACATGCGTGAGGACATCATGAAGAGCCAATAGCATCGGATCAGCCCGCGTAGATTCTCTATTCCAGCATATTCACCAGCCCCGTCGCCCCGTCGATGCGCAGCCGCTGCCCCGTCTTGATGCGGCGATGCACGTCGGCGATGCCTGCCACCGCCGGCAAGCCGAACTCGCGGGCCACGATCGCACCGTGCGAGAGCATGCCGCCGGTTTCCATCACCAGGCCGCGCGCTTGCACGAACAACGGCATCCAGGCCGGATCGGTCGATGGGCACACGAGAATGTACGGCTCGTGCGGCATGCGAGCGCCGGCGACATCCTGGAGAACCCACGCCGGCGCCTCGACCACCCCCGCCGACAATGGCACTCCCTGCATCACGCTGCCCGATTCGTGCGACAACTCGCGCCCCACTGCCTCCAGATCGTCGCTGAAAATGACGGTCGGCAACGGCAGGCTCAGCGCGATCTGGCGACGCCGTTTGCTCTTTTCGATCCGCTCGAAGAACATCGCCGGCGCCTTTCCCTCGGCCAGCTTCACCAGCTCCGGCAAGTCGTCCAGCGTCAAGAAGAAGATTTCGCCGCCGAGTCCGTAGCGCCGATCCAGCTCGACCAGGGCCCGGCGGATCAGGGCGTAGCCGCGTAACAGGTGATGCTTGGCGGTCTCGCGCAGACCCATGTACAATTGCAGCCGACGCAATTCCGCTTCGACGGCGGGGCGCTGGCTGGGCAACAGCTTCGATTCGTCCGCGAGCTTCAACCAGGCGAGCTGCCAGGCATCGTCCCGTTCCGAGCCGCGCCCGTCAGGAAGCGGAATTGAACCTGTCCCGCTTCCTGACGGGCGCGGCTCGGAAACGATCAGCGGATCGAGGGACGCGTGATCCTCCGACCAGCGTGGGCGGGCCAGCTCCATCTCCTGGCTGCCGCGATGGCCGAAGCGTTCGAGGAAAGCCGCGCGGGACAGCCGGCGTTCGCTCAGGGCCCGGATTGCGGCGGGCAGATCGGTCTCGATATCGGGATGCACGCCCATGACCAGCTCGCGCAAGGCTGCCTGGGCTTTTTGCATGCCGACGGCCGTCGCCTCCGCGGGAGGGACGTTCGTCGGCTTAAGGCGGGCCGCGAAGGCCCGTTCGAGATTGCCGAGCACCAGCGCCGCCAGCGCCGTCGGCTTCAAGCTGTGCCGGGCGAAGTCGAACAGCGTGAGCTGAATCCATTCGTGCATGCGCTGGAGCACTTCCTTGCTCGACAGCTTGCTCCAGTCTTCCTTGCGCGCCTTGTCGATCTCGGCCAGATAATTCGGCAACACGATCTTCGTGAAATCGTCCGCGAAGCTTTCGATCAATTGCTTCTGCTTGACCTGCGACCACCACATCTTGAAGAAGAGCAACGGAACCTTGACGAAAAACGTCATCCCGGCCCGGCGCGGATTGAACGTCGCCTGCGGATACAGGGCCAGGCTCGGATTCTTCTTGAGCAGATCGAAGCGATGCTCGAACGGCAGATTCTGATACTGCATCCGCGGCTCCCGGCTCAGATTGCAATAGGGCCGGCCGCAGATCAGATCGAACATGCCGATGTCATCGAGGGCTGGATCGGGATCGAAGCCGAGATCGCGATACATTTGCCCGAACCCGCCGCGGCCCGACATGAATTGTCGCACGATGGCCCAGGTCATCGGCGTCGGCTCGGGAAGAATCTCCGCAAGATTGAATCGGCTCCACACCGTCCCCGCGGGCTCGGCCATCGCTTTGAGCGCCGCGATTTCCTCTTGCCGAACCTTCGCAAGCTCGGCCGGGTCGATGCTGGGCCCCGCCGTCTTGAACTTGATCGCCCGCGTTTGCAGCAGGAAGAAATCGCCGTGGGACAGCGCCCATTCGATGTCGCAGGGATGGCCGAAATACGCCTCGACACGCTGCCCGAGCTGGGCCAAGGTGTCGTACTTGCTCGCCCGACAGCGAGGCGGCGTCCATCGCCCCGGTTTGTCCTCGGCCATCCTCCGCCAGCGTGGCGACGCGCGTTTCCTTGCGCGAGATCACCGATTCCTTGAGCGCGAGGGAATTCTTGTCGAGCACAAAGCGATCCGGCGTGACCTTGCCGAGCACGATCGCTTCCCCCAGGCCGTAAGCCGATTCGATGATGATCTCGGCCGCCTGGCTCACCGGGTTGGCGGTGAACATGACGCCGGAGACTTCCGACGGGCACATCATCTGCACGTTGACGGCGGTGCCTAGAAGGCCGTCGATCTTGTGATGCTTGCGATAGGTGATGGCGCGATCGCTGTTCCAGGAACCGAAGACGGCATTGATGCTGGCGTAGAGCATGGCCCACGGATGCGTCGGGAATTCGACGCCGATCTTCTCGGCATGGAAATCGCGCAGGCGGCCGCAGAGTTTCTCAAGTGCGGCGGCGTCGAGTTCGGCATCATCCCAAGCCGCCGCCCTGGGCGGCGGAGCGGAATGTTCCGCGCGGAACATTTGCATGCAGTTTTCGATCGCATCGTCCCCGATGCCGCCGACGGTGTCAGCGTACATCCGGATGAAGTGCAAATACGCTTCCCAGGCGCCTCGTGCATTGCCGGTGCGCTCGGCCATGGCGGCGACGCAGGCGGGATTGAGGCCGACATTGAGGATGGTGTCCATCATGCCGGGCATCGACTGGGCTGCCCCGGAGCGCACCGCGACCAAGAGCGGCTGGCCGCCTACGCCGAACGAGCGCCCGGCCAGCTTTTCGAGCCGATCGAGGTTGGCACGCAGCTCGGCCTCAAGGTCATCGGGCCAGCGTTGATTGTTGCGATAGAAGTAGTCGCAGCATTCGGTGGAGATGGTGAAGCCGGGCGGCACATTGAGGCCGGCGCGGGTCATGTCCGCGAGGCTCGCCCCCTTGCCGCCGATGAGGTGCTTGCAATCGCCGTTGGCGTCCGCGTGGCCGTTGCCGAAGAAATAGATCCAGCGTTGGGTCATCGGCTCATTCTACGCGGATGGTGTCTTCCAGGCAGTAGAAGACGGGGCGATTGTCGTACAAATTGGCGGGGTCGGGCCCGCCGCCGGAGCCGCAGCCGAAATAGAGTCGGCGGCGATAACCGTCGGCGGTGCGCGTGACGACGAGGCGCGGCGATGTGGAAATCGCGGTGGGCTGCTCGGGGGTGAATTGCCAGATCATGTCGCCGGTCTGCGGGTTCATGCAGCAGATTTTGCCGGCGCTGGTCGCGACGAACACGCTGACGCTGCGTTCGTACACCGGATCGCAGTCAAGCACGGGCGAGCCGATGATCGGCGATCCGAGGAAATAGGGGGTGGTCCAGCGGTCCTTGCCATCGGCCCGGTTCACGCAATAGAGATGCTGATCGCGGCAGCCGACGTAAATGCGATGGGCGTCCACCGCCGGCGCCTCGATGATGCCGTTGGGGAAAGCGCGGCGCCAGATTTCGTTGCCGTTCTCGAGATTCAGGCACTGGAGCGCGCCGCCGGGTTCTTCCGGGGGGGCGACATCGGTGAAGACATCGCCGTTGCCCGATGTGACGAAAATCATGGCGTCCTTGATGACGGGGGTGGACCAGACTGGATACGGCGCCTTGGATTTCCAGATCATCTTGCCGGTGGCGGCCTCGAAACAGAAGACGGCGGTCTCGCCCTTGTCTCCCACGGCGTTTCGATCGACGCCGGTGCCGGAGTAGAGGCGATCGCCGATGACGACCATGCCGCCGCAGAATCGCTCGATGCGGGCGTTGTAGTTTTTCCGCGTGACGGCGCCGATGCCATCGTCGGGATAACGCCAGATTTTCTTGCCGTCCTTGGCGTCCAGGCAGTAGATGCCGTCGTTACCCGCGCCGATATAGACTTTGCCGTTGACCACGCACGGGCTCGATTCGGTCTGCCCGTTGGTCTTGAAACGCCAGACTTCCTTGCCGGTCTGCGCATCGACGCAGAAGACCTGGCAATCGGGATCATCGTGAAAGCCCTCGCCGAAATAGACCTTGCCGTCGGCCACGCACGGCGTCGAGATCATTTGCCGCAAGGAAGGCTTCTTGCCCGAAAATGTCCACACCGGCGTCCCCGTGTTGCGATCGAGCTTGACGAGAGTGCCCCTTTTCAGAGCATCGGAAAACGAGGCGTAGACCGCATCGCCGTCCACGGCAGGCGAGGAAGCGAACATGCCCAGATAATTTTCCGGAGCGGTGTAGACCCACTTGGTTATCACCGGGGCGACTTTCGCCGACAGGTTGCCGGACTGCTCCGCCCCCTCGGCAGCGCCGGCCGCGCTGACAGTGCCGCCGAGAATCGCTGGAATCAACGCGACTTGCCCAAGGAGCATCGCGCCGAGGATGACGCCTTCGGTGGCCAGGGGCATCGAGCCGAACGGCGTCGTTTTTTGGAACAGGTTCCATATCCGGTAGCATGTGCCGGCCAGGATGCCAACGGTCAGTACGACGACCAGGGTCCAATTCGCATCGGACCAGCGAACCTGCCCTTCCCATAGCCAGAGACCCAGCGTGGTAACGACGCAACTCGCCGCCATGAAGCAAAGCACCATCACTTCGGTCCGCGCCGGCGCGTCGTCGGCCCCGTCGGAAAGAGCATTGAGTTGCCTGCGCCACGCCCAGATGGCACAAGCGGACGTGCTGATCGTCATGAGAAACCAGAGCGCCGCGGGCGTGCTCCACCAACTCCCACGCGGCAACTCATCGGCGAAACCCCAGTGCACGATCAGCAGCGTGCTGTTGAGGCTCAGGAGCGTAATGAACGCGAGCCATTGGCGAAACAAGACAAAGACGCCGCCAAAAATGCTGGGGAACAGCAGGGCGAGAATCGCGAGCGGAGCGCCGATCCCAATCGTGGGGATGACGCCAAAAAGCGGGCCGCCGCCCGGCTGCGGCTCGATCAGCAATCGCGCGATGGCGCCCGACTGCCCCCGGCTGGCTGCCCCCTTTTTCGGCTCATATTCCGGGCCGAAGCCGGGCTCGACCTTGTCGTCCACTGGCGGAAGCTCCGCCTTTTTCTGCACGTGATCCTTCAGCAATTTGTGCAACTCCGCCGTAGTCCCCTTGAACGTCTTGCGGAAATACGGCTCCGCGGAGTGCAAGCTGAAAACGACCTTGTCTTTCTCGACCTGGGTCCCGGAAAGTTGAAACCATGTCCCGTTCGCGAAGCCGAAGGTGATGTAGCCGTCATCGCGCGGCGCGAGAAAGATGATGATTTCCATGTCCGGGCCGAAGCGTTTCAAGAGCGGCTCAATCTTGTTATCCTTAAATTGCTTTTCGTCTTTGACCTTACAGTTGACGGGCAGCTGGCGAAACGGCGCTTTGCCCTTGATGTCCTCAGTTACCACAACGAGCATCGCGGGCTTATCGGGAAAATACTTGTCCACCTTGCCGACAAGGATGTAGGTGGAAGAGCCGACAATGGCCTTGAGCGGCGTCTTGGCCGTGATCACGGCGTGGGCGTGCGTGCCGGCCAATACCAGGATCGCCGCCGCGAGAATTGTGAATCGTCCGCGCATGCGTTGCCTCATTCCGTGGGTTTGCTGGTCGCCCGAATCATCCCATCATAACGACGATCCACGTGCGAAACCAGCGCTCGCTTTGACAAAATTTGACAGACCTCGGGCTACTTGCTGCCAGTTTGACATCTGCCTTCGCGCACGCCGAAATCCATACAATGCCGTAAGCCGCAATTGTATTTATGGTTGCGCGAAAGGCACGTCATGGCACGGCTGTTGCTTTGCAACCACCAACCTCCGAGGGGGATTCCCTTTTCGGAGCTTGCGTTGAAAAAATCGTGATTTGAGCATAACGCTATCGATCGGATTGACATTCGAAAGGAGATCCGCGGATGGGAGCCAAACAACTCTCCTACAGTGACGACGCTCGTCAAAGTCTGCTTGCTGGGGTCAGCAAGTTGGCCCGGGCTGTATCGGCGACCCTTGGGCCGCGCGGCCGAAATGCCGTCATCGACAAGGGCTGGGGCAGCCCGAACGTGACCAAGGACGGCGTCACCGTCGCGGAGGAGATCGAGCTGGAAGATCCCTACGAAAACATGGGGGCCCAGCTCGTCAAGGAGGCCGCCAGCAAGACCAGCGACGTGGCCGGCGATGGCACCACCACCGCGACCGTCCTGGCCGAGGCGATTTACCGCGAAGGGCTGAAGAACATCGCCGCCGGCGCCGATCCGATGGCACTCACGCGTGGTATCCAGAAAGCCGTCGAACGCGTCGTCGATGAGTTGCACAAGATGGCCGAGAAGATCGACGATAACGACGCCAAGGAAATCACCGAGGTCGCCACCATCGCCTCCAATAACAACAAGGAAATCGGCGCCAAGCTCGCCGAGGCCATGAAAAAGGTCGGCGCGTCCAACGGAGTCATCACCGTTGAAGAAGGCAAGACGCCGGAAACCGAAGTCGTCGTCGTCCAGGGCATGCAATTCGATCGCGGCTATCTGTCGCCGCACTTCGTCACCAATCAGGAAGAAATGCTCGTCGAGATGGAGAACCCGTACATCCTCATCTACGAGGAAAAAATCTCCACCATCAAGAGCCTGATCCCGCTGCTGGAAACGCTTTCCAAGGAAAACAAGCCGCTCTTCATCATCGCCGAGGATATCGAAGGCGAAGCGCTGGCGACGTTGGTCGTCAATAAGCTCAAGGGCATCCTCAAGGTTTGTGCCGTCAAAGCGCCGGGCTACGGCGATCGCCGCAAAGCCATGCTCGAAGACCTGGCCACTTTGACCGGCGGCAAGGCGATCTTCAAGGACCTCGGCATCCAGCTCGAGAACGTCAAGCTGAGCGACATGGGCCGGGCCAAGAAGGTCAAGGTCGATGCCGAGAACACAACGGTGACGGAAGGGACCGGCGACAAGAAGGCCGTCGAAGGCCGTTGCGAGATGATCCGCAAGGAGATCGAGCGGACCGACAGCGAGTACGACGTGGAAAAGCTGCAGGAACGGCTGGCGAAGTTGGCCGGCGGCGTCGCGCAGCTCAAGGTCGGGGCCGCCACCGAGACCGAAATGAAGGAACGCAAGGCCCTCTATGAAGACGCGCTGCACGCCACCCGCGCCGCCATCGCCGAAGGCATCGTCCCCGGCGGCGGCGTGGCCCTGTTGCAAGCCCGCAAATCGCTCGAAAAGCTCCAGCTCGACAACGCCGATGAAGCGCTCGGCGTCCGCTGCCTGTCCAACGTCCTCGATATGCCGTGCCGGCTCATCGCCGAAAATGCCGGCGTCGATGGCACCGTCGTCGTCAACAACATTCGCCGGGCCAAGGAAAAGAACCACGGCTACAACGCCCTGACCGGCGAATACTGCGACCTGCGCAAAGCGGGCGTCGTCGATCCGGTCAAGGTGACGCGCTCCGCTCTGCAAAACGGCGCATCGGTCGCCTGCCTGTTGCTGACCACCGAATCGCTAATCGCTGACATTCCGTCGAAGGAGAAGCCGGACGATCATCACGATCACCACGGCGGCGAAGGCATGGGCGGAATGGGTGGCATGGGCATGGGCGGAATGGGTGGCATGGGCGGCATGGGCGGCATGATGTAATTCTAAGCCCCACCGTGAGCAGAGCGATTGGTGGGGATTTTCAAACCCGAACACTATTCTCAACAGGTGGAACCATGAGCAAAGACAAAGACAAGATTCGACCCCTGGATGATCGCGTTGTCGTCGAGCCGCTCGAAGCGGAGGAGAAGACCGCCGGCGGCATCTTGCTGCCCGACAGCGCCAAGCAAAAACCGCAGCGTGGCCGCGTCATCGCGACCGGCCCCGGCAAGCTGCTCGACGACGGCAAACGCGCCGCCCTCGCCATCGCCAAAGGGGATGAAGTCCTCTACGGCAAATACGCCGGCAACGACGTCAAGCTTGGCCCCAAGGAAGTCAAAATCCTCCGCGAAAGCGACATCCTGGCGAAAATCGTGAAGTAACTATCACCCTCCCCGTTTAGCGCTTGGAGTATCCCGCGCGAACGTCATCATGCCGCTGCAAGGGATGTTGCGAGCGCTAAACGAAGACGGACAAAATCAGGAGTTCAAAATATGGCAAAACAACTGCTCTACACCGACGAGGCCCGCAAGAAGCTCTTGTCGGGCGCTGAAAAGCTCGCCAAGGCCGTCGGTTCGACCCTCGGACCGACCGGCCGCAATGTCATCCTCGAAAAATCGTTCGGCGGACCCACCGTCACTAAGGACGGCGTCACCGTCTCCAAGGAAATCGAGCTGCCCGATCCCTTCGAGAACATGGGCGCGAAATTGGTGAACGCCGTCGCCCAGAAAACCAGCGACATCGCCGGCGACGGCACCACCACCGCGACCATCCTCGCGCTTTCGATCTATCAAGAAGGCCTGCGCAACATCACCGCCGGCGCCAATCCCATGCTCGTCAAGCGTGGCATCGACAAGGCCGTGGACGCCGTCGTCGATTTTATCGAGACCAACTCCAAGCGCATTCCGCCGTGGGACAAAGGCGGCGAGGCGATGCTCACCAATGTCGCCACCATCAGCGCCAACAGCGATGAGGTCATCGGCAAGATGATGGCCGAGGCGTTCTCGCAGGTCGGCCAGGACGGCGTCATCACCGTTGAGGAAGGCAAGACGTCCGAAACCAGCCTCGATTTCGTCGAGGGCATGCAGTTCGACAAGGGCTATATTTCTCCCTACTTCATCACCGACGCCACCGAGATGAAGGCCGTTCTTGAAGACTGCTACATCCTGCTTTATGAGAAGAAGCTCTCCAGCGTGCGCGACATGATTCCGCTCTTGGAAAAAGTCCACAACTCCGCCAAGCCGCTGCTGATCATCGCCGACGACGTCGAAAGCGAAGCCCTTGCGGCGTTGGTCGTCAATCGGCTGCGCATGGGCCTGCAGGTGTGTGCCGTCAAATCGCCGGGCTTCGGCGATCGCCGCAAGGCGCTGATGCAGGATATCGCCACCTTGACCGCGGGCCAGTTCATCAGCGAGGATCTTGGCTTGAAGCTCGAGAACATCGAACTGACGCAACTGGGCCGGGCCAAGACGGTGATCGTGGAGAAGGAAAGCTGCACCATTGTCAACGGTGCGGGCAAGAAGGAAGACATCAAGACGCGCATCGATCAGATTCGCGCCCAGATGAACCAGACGGAAAGCGAATACGACAAGGAAAAATTCAGCGAACGCCTGGCCAAGCTGACCGGCGGCGTCGCCATCATCCGCGTCGGGGCAGCGACGGAAGCCGACATGAAGCAGAAGAAGGGGCGCGTCGAAGATGCCCTGCATGCGACCCGTGCGGCCGTGGCGGAGGGCATTTTGCCGGGCGGCGGCGTGGCACTCATTCGCGCCATCGACACGGTGGATGAGCTCGCCAAGAAGCTGCCAGGCGATGAGAAGGCCGGCGCCGAGATCGTCGCCCGCGCTCTGGAAAAGCCGGTCCGTATCCTCGCGGAAAATTCCGGTCAGGACGGCGCCGTCGTCGCCGACGAGGTGCGCATCCGCGGCGAGAAGAGCTTCAACATTGGCTTCAACGCCTTGACCGGCGAGTACGAGGACATGATCAAGGCCGGCGTCATCGACCCGACCAAGGTCACGCGCTCGGCCCTGCAAAACGCCGCCAGCATCGCCGGCCTGATGCTGACGACGGAGGTCATGATCACGCGTATCGACGCCGATGCTCCAGGCAACAAGGTCTCGGGCGCGATCCGGTAGGCAAGTAGGGCAAGTAAAAAGTTAAAAGTAAAAAAGTAGAAAGTGGTAAGATGGAGTGTTAGCTCCTGGCATCACTTTCTATTTTTTTACTTTTAACTTTTTACTTGGCACTGCGGAGCAGCAATGAGCAAGCGGGACTATTACGAAGTGCTGGGCGTGGAGCGTGGCGCCTCGGAGGAGGAGATCAAGAAGGCGTTTCGCGGGCTGGCGATGAAGCACCATCCCGACCGCAATCCCGGCGACGACGAAGCCGCCGTCTTGTTCAAGGAAGCCGCCGAGGCTTACGCCGTCCTGAGCGACGCCGACAAGCGCCAGGTTTACGATCAATACGGCCACGAGGGTTTAAGCCGGGGCGGCATGCCGAGCGGTGATGATTTCGAATCGATCTTTCGTGGCGCAGGTCTGGGAGATATCTTCAGCGCCGCCTTCGGCAGCTTTTTCGGCGGCGGCCAGCGCAACGTGCCTCGTATCGACATCGATCTGATCGAGGCCTTTCGCGGCTGCACCAAGAAAGTCGAACATCGCCACCTGGAACAATGCCGGGAATGCCGGGGAGGCGGCGCCAAGGCCGGCACGAAGGCGCCGCGCTGCAATCATTGCAATGGGCATGGCGTTCTGGCGGCCGGGCCCCTGGGCATGATGCGCGTGCGCTGCAACGCCTGCCAGGGGCGTGGCAAAATCATTCGCGATCCCTGCCCGCGCTGCCGGGGCAACGGACAAATTGAGGTGGTCAGCAATCTGGAAGTCAGCATCCCGCCCGGCATCGAATCGGGGCAGCCGTTCTCGCGCGGCCGGGAGGTGATTTGCGAAATCCGGGTGCGCGAGCACGATCTGTTTCGCCGCAAGGGGGACGCCCTGATCTGCCAGGTGCCGATCACGTTCAGCCAGGCGGCATTGGGCGGCGAAATCGAGGTGCCGTCCCTGGACGGCAAGCTGGTGCATACGATTCAGCCCGGCGTGCAATCGGGCGAAGCCATCCGCATTCCGGGCAAGGGGATGCCCATCCTCGGCGCCGGAGGCCGGCGCGGCGACATGCACGTTGTCCTCGTCGTCGAAACGCCCAAGAACCTGTCGAACCGCCAGGAGGAGCTATTGCGCGAACTTGCGGAACTTGACCACAAAAACGTCTCGCCGCAGCGCAAGAGCTTTTTCGAGAAGCTGCGCGAAATGTTCACCGGCGCGGAACCGGATGCGAAAGAGAAGAAGTAACATTGCCGCTTGCGGCGTAACAAGCCTCGGCTACGCTGCAAGCGTGAGGGGTAGAAATCATGGCCGACGAAGCCGTCAAAGTTGAAATGCCGCTCGTGAGCGCCGAGGAGCTGGAAAAGCTCCGCAAGTCAGCGGGCGAGCGCGATCAATATCTCGATCTGGCCGCCCGCACGCGCGCCGAGTTCGAGAATTATCAGAAGCGCATGCAGCGCGAGCGCGAAATGGAGCGCAAGTACGCCTTCGGTCCGATTGCCGAGAGCCTGCTGCCGATCTTGGATAATCTCGATCGCGCGGTGTTCGCCGGAAAGCAAGCCGGCGAGACCGGGCCGCTCGTGCAAGGCGTCGCCATGGTGCAGGCGCAATTTCTCGATTTGCTCAAGAAAAACGGCATCACGCGCATCGATTGCGAAGGCAAGCCGTTCGACCCGAACCTGCACCAAGCCGTCATGCAGAAGCCGAGCGCGGAAGTGGAGCCGAACACCGTCGTGCAGGTGATCGAACAGGGCTTTTTGAATCAGGATCGAGTCCTGCGCCCGGCGAAGGTGATCGTGTCAGCGAAGGCGTGATCTTGATGGAGTATAATTACGCGGGGAGGAATCATGAAAACCGAAACCATCGAAATCATTGATCGCGGCCGCGGCCCGCAGCTTTCGACCACGCGCATTACCGTGTTGGACGTTTTCTACTGGATCCACCGTGGCCATGGCTGGGAAGAAATTGCCGATCTCTTGCCGACCCTATGCCGGAAGGAAATCGACGTGGTTAAGGAATACGTCGGAAAGCACCACGAGGAATTGGTGGAAGCGGACCTCCGCGCGGAAGAATACAAGGAAAAGCGCATCGCTGAGCAGCGAGCACGCGGTGGTATCTTCGCCGGAATCGACGAGAGCATCCCCAGAGAGCAACGAATCGCGCGGCTTCGAGAAAAATTGCGCAAACGAATTGCGGAGAAGAACGGTGAAGGGCATCCTGGCTGATGTACACATGGGTCCCTACGTCGAATCGCTTGTGCGCCAAATGCAGTCCGACTATTGGGCCGATTTCTGGAACGAGATCAAGGTACAGCTCTACCAATTCGAGGATGTCGGACTTGCGCCCGAGGCGACAGACATGGAAATATGGGATTGCTGCCAAGCCGAGCAGCTTGTACTCGTTACAAACAATCGAAGTCAGCACACGGATGATTCACTTGAGACGGCGATCCGCACGTTAAACACGCCAACCAGCTTGCCCGTATTTACGATCGGGAACCTCGACCGCCTTCGCGCCAGTAGGTCCTATGCGGAAGCCGTCGTGGAACAGTTCTACGACTACCTGCTCGACATCGACCGTGTGCGCGGCGCCGGCCGATTGTATCTTCCGTGACTGATGAATTTGGAGTTCAAACGAATGCCAACCTACGAGTATCAGTGCGAAGCCTGCAAGCATCATTTCGAGGAGCTGCAAGCGTTCAGTGACGCCCCGTTGAAGAAGTGTCCCAAGTGCAAGAAGAAGAGATTGCAGCGGCTGATTGGCGCAGGAGCGGCCATCATCTTCAAGGGGTCCGGGTTCTACCAGACCGATTACCGTAGCGAATCGTATAAGAGCGCCGCCAAGGCCGATGAAGCCAAGCCGGCGGGCGATAAAGCCGGCACGGACGGCGCGGCGAAATCGACCGATACCAAAGATACGTCCGCCACCGCGAAGCCCGCGGATTCAAAATCAGCAGGGAAAAAGGCCAAGTCGTGACGGGGAGATTCCGATGAAGAATGTACGTTGCCCAATCTGCGAAAAGCGGATGGATTCACATGGACCGAAGGAATGGCCGGACTGGCCGTTTTGCTGCCATCGCTGCAAGATGGTCGATCTGAGTCGCTGGCTGGGCGGTTTCTACCGCATCGAAACTCCCGTCGCAAAGGAGGATCTGGAATACTTCAACGAGTTGGCCCATTCTCCTGAACCGGCCGTTCCTTCGGCCGATCCCCATAGAGAGGAGGCGTAGGCAACTGCGCCTCTCTTTTTGCGCGGCATTCCGTCCTCGCTGGGAATTGATGTTTAGCAATTATCAATTTCAGCTGTTCCACATCAACCCGCAGATGGTCGTGGGGGCTATGAGTTGTCTGGATAAGGTGCGAATTCGCGACGCGGTTCGTTGGTTGGCCAAGCCGGCAGGCCTTTTTTCATCCGCGACTAAACTCTCGGCTCGCCTTGTACGCAAACTCCGAAAGCATTACCATGCCTAACGATGGAACGCACGACACCAAACGCCGACGGATCGGCGTCCTGGACGCTCCCGGTCTGGGCTTTTTGGCTCGGAATGGCGGTCCTTTGCGCCTGGCAGGGCTGGCTGACGGTCGCGCTTTTCGGCCCCGATCCCTGGGAACAGATTCTCAATGATCAGCCGATTGTCTCCGGGTTTCATCCGCAGCATATTTACATTGGCTCGCTCGGCGCCAAGGGGCTGACGACGCACTGGATGACGGTGGTCTACGACTTCGCGTTTCAAGCCGGTTGGCCGAAGACGCCAATCTTCGATGGCGGACGTCTGGCTGAACTCTTCTTGCTTTTGGGAGGCGGATCGTACCAGCCGACAGCCTACAAGCTCGGTTTCGCGGTGTCGTGCTTGCTGGTTCCCGTGTTTCTCCTAAGCGCGTGCAAATCGGTCGGTCTGGGCAACGGCGCATCGCTCCTGGCGACTTTCCTCGGTCAGATGATTTGGTGGGGACCGCATGGCCGGGCTGCACTCGTCAGCGGCGATTACGAGCTTTTCCTGGCGTCACTGTCGGGCCTGGCGCACGTCGGCCTTCTGATCTCTTTTCACAGGACCGCCAGCGTGCGGGCCTGGTTCGGCCTTTGGCTCACCGGTTGCGTTTGCTGGTTCCTGCAACCGCTTTTGTTTCCCATCGCGTTGCCCATCTTGCTGGTGTATTATCTCTCGGTCGGCACGAAGCACGATTTCCTGACCTGGCACTTCGCGTTCTGGGGGGCGGAGTTCCTGGCGATCGCGATGAATCTACCGTGGCTGATCGATTGGTTCGATTCGTGGTGGCTGCGAGCGTCACTGCCTTCGCCAAGCGGCATGCTGGAGCATCGCACGCTCGTCACGGTGTGGAACGCGCCGCTCTGGGGCGGCCCAGGAAATCGGCTTCTGGCGGTCTTCCTGATGGTGAGCGCCTGCGTCGGGGTCGGCATTCTCAACCAGACGCAGCAGCGCCCTGCCGCCCGCTTGCTGGGGCTGTCCGCTCTGGGTGCTCTGGTGCTGTCGCTCTTGGGCATCTCGTGGGAGCCGCTCGGCGTGCTGGGGACGGCAGCGCTGTTCGCGCCGGGACTCTGGTTTGCGTGTGTGCCGGCGGCTCATGCCTGGATCAGCGTGTTGAGCCGATTATGCCGATGCGGGAAACCGGGACGCGTCATCGCGGCAGCGATGTTGCTCGCCGCGGTTGGCTGCTTCGGCTATTTCGCGGAAACGCCCTGTACCCTGCTCACGCGCTGCCTGCCCGTTGAACCGATGGAGATCGGCTTGAACGCGGATCGGCAAGCGATCGTGCAAGCGCTGATCGCCCACACCAACGAAGACGCCCGCATCCTCTGGGAAGATCGCACACCCCAACGCCAAACGTCGCGCTGGCCGGCGCTGTTGCCGATCCTGACCGAGCGGCGTTACATCGGCGCTCTCGACCCGGACGGCTTCATCGAGCACTCGTCGATCTGCTTGAACCAGCAGACGCAGGAGACGCAACTGATCCCGCGCTCCACGGACGCTGATTGGGCCAAATATTGCCGGCGCTACAACGTGCGCTGGATCGTCGCCTGGTCCCCGACGGTGATCGAGCGCCTGGAAAGATGGCCCGCCGCCAAGAAACTTCAGCAGCTGACTGACGTCGAGACCGGCTGGCTGTTCGAGGTCAATCGCACGCCGAGCTATGCCATCAAGGGAAAGGCCGACGTGATCCTGGCGGATGGACACCAGATCATGCTCCGCAATGTCGTGCCGGTCGATGGCGTGGTCGAGCTCAGCATGCACTATCAGCCCGGCATGCGCGCCTCCCCCGACCGCGTCAAGGTCGAACGCGCCACCTCGGGCGAGGACCAGATCGGCTTCGTCCGCTTACGACTCGCGGTGGATATTTTGGCCGTGACGTTGACGTGGGATCGATGAGGCGCGCCGGCGATCACCCCGCGCTTCCCCCGCCAACACTGGATCGGGCTGATTCAATCGGCTGTCGGCCGCACACAAATCCGCCACCGGTTCGGCTCGCTGGAGCTGATTCCGCCACAGCGCGGCATAAGCGCCGTTCTTGCCCAGCAGCTCTTGGTGCGTGCCGCTCTCGCTCACTTTGCCCTCATCCAGCACCACGATGTGCCCGGCCGAGGTGACGCTGGAAAGCCGATGCGTGACCATGACGACGGTGCGATTCTGCGCGACCTTCAGCAACGTCTCATTGAGGGCGGCCTCGGTGGCATAATCGAGGGCACTCGTCGCCTCATCAAGCACGAGAATCGACGGATCACGCACCAGGGCCCGGGCGATCGCCAGCCGTTGCCGTTGCCCGCCGGAAAGCTGGCTGCCGCGCTCGCCGACAATGGTGTGATAGCCCTGAGGCAACGATGCGATGAAGTCGTGTATCTCGGCCGCGCGGGCAGCGGCGGCCACCTGCTCCGGCGTCGCGTCCGGTAACCCCATGCGGATATTCTCCAAAATGCTCGTGTTGAACAGAAAGCACTCCTGGAACACCATCCCCATCTGCTTGCGCAGCGAACCCTGCGTCACCGTGCGAATGTCCCGGCCATCCACGCGCACCGCGCCCCGGCTCGGATCGTAGAGCCGCAAAAGCAGATTCAGCACCGAGCTCTTGCCCGAGCCGCTGGCGCCGACAAACGCGATCAGCGAACCCTTCGCAATGCGCACGTTCAGGTCCTGCAATTGAAAGGCGCCCTCCGCGTAGCCGAACGAGACGTTGTCGAACACGATGTCGCGCTCCAGGCGTGGCAATGCAATCGCATCCGGCGCATCGACAACCTGTGGCGACTCGCGGAACAGGTCGTCCAGGTGATGGATGCTGCCGACGGCCTGGGCGAGCGTCGGAATGTAATGATTGACCTCGGTCAATGCATAGCCCATGGAAAGGAAGGTCGTTTCGAAGGCGACGAGCGTGCCGATGGTGATTTCCTTGTTGAACACCCAGTAGGCGCCCAGGCCGAAGATCAACAGATGGACGAAATAAACCCCAGTATGGGACGTGCGCTCGACGAGAGCGCCGAAAAAGTGCGTGCGGAAAGCGACGAACAGCCAAAGCAGATTCAACATGCCGAAGCGCGCTGCGCCGCCGATTGCATGCCGAACGCCTTGACCACCGGTTGGGCCGACACGTTCTCCTGGGCGGCGCTCATAACTTCGGCCTCGCGGCGGCGCTTGTCATAGCTCAAAGCAAACGCCCAGCCGGCGAAGAAGCGAGGCCCCAGATAGCTGAGCGGAAAGATCACCACCGCGATCAATCCGAGCCAGCCGTTGAACCAGAACATGACGACGACGGAATAAAGCACTTCCAAGAGTGGAACCACGCACCACGGCACCATCGTGGTCAGCGTTCCCTCGGTGGCCACCATGTCGCCGGAAAAGCGCGAGAGGATTTCGCCGCCGCGCGTGCGGCTGAAAAACGGCATCGACAGACTTTGCAAATGCACGAAAAGCCGTTGCCGAATGTCCGCGACGATGGCGGTGAAGATGCGAGCGTTCAGGTAATCGAGGGCCACGCCGAGTATCGTGATGCTCACGGCCGCCGCCGCCAGGTAGATGAGAACTTCCTTCAGGGCGGTGAATTCGTGCTCTTCCAAGCCCTTGTCAATCAGGTATTGTGTCGCCAGCGGGAAACTGAAATTGATGACCGTTTCAATTGCAAGGATCAGACCCAACCCCAGCAACGGCCGGCGGTAGGGTACTATGTAGGGCATCAAGAACCGCCCAATCGCCCACAAATCGCGCGCATGAATTTCTTCTTCGTCATCGTCGTCCTGTAAATCCGCGGGAGCGATGGGTGGCGGCGCTATTGCGGCTGGATCGGTGGACATGGTGCTACCGGCCGGATGGTTTCTTGCGATCAGCTATCAACTGTCGTGGCCGGGGTCGGTACTCCTCCCCCGGCGGACCCTGGTGAACCGGGGTCTGGGTACAGACCCCGTCCACGACCACGCCCCGAAATCCTGACTCAGCCACTGCGAAGCCGGCGTGAGCGCGCCCGCTTGCCCCCACCTTTTTTTATCGGCCTGGCTCGACCATTTTCCAGCACCGCGGCCGGCTTGGAGTAAAAACAATAGCGCATGCTTTCCGGATCGGGATACCAGTACCAGTCGTCCTCTTCGATCGAGCTTTCGATATCCCAAATCTTATCCAATATCTTCTGATCGGTGACGGCCATGCGGAAGCCGTTGCGCATGAAGATCTCGGACCATTCCCAGAGCGTGTAGAGGGAGTTGACCCCCTGGAAGAGATTGTAATCCTCGATGACTTCGCTGGTCATGTCGGCGGTGACGCCGCTGTGGAACACGCCATATCGGCACACCCGGAATAGCTCGCGCACCGCCTGGTCCAACCCCTCGGGCGGCACATGGGCCAGGCAAGTGTCATAGACGAAATCGAAGTAATTGTCCGGGAACGGCAGCTTGCGCACGTCCCCGAGAATATTGCGCTGCTTCCATTTGGCCGGCGTTTTGGAATGAATGTACTCGCTGTTCTCGATCCCCCACGCCTCGATATTGGCGTGAGCAAACACTTCGAGTGTCAGCCCATTGGCCGACCCCGAATCGAGCACGCGATACGGCGGCTTTCGGCCCCAGACCGCCTCGATCATTTGCACCGTCCAGTCGAGGTTGAAGCAGAGATTCTCCGCGAAGGCTTCTTCGTAAGAGATGTCCCCGTAGTAGAAATCGTGATAACGGGGATCGACTTTGTCGTTGAGCGCGCCGTTCTTTCCCGCCTTACCATTGGTGTGCGGGAGTTTGCCGTTGGTGTGTTCCGCAGCGATGTCGCGATAGGCAGTTGAGGCCGACAGTTGCCGGGCGTATTTTTTCCGGCGCAGCTCGGTCAAGATCATGTCGGTGACGAAATCGGCGGAATCGAAAACGCCGTTGATGGTCGAATCGAAGAGATAATCGCCGGTCAAGTAGAGATTCGGATGGCCATGCGGATCGACGAGGTGGCGCTGGCGAATCTCATGCGTTGGTCGGCCGCCGGGCTGGCCGTTGATCGTGCCGACCCAGCGGTGGACGCGCCCCTCCAGAAACAGGTCGCGACCATCCTGCAGCGATTCGGGGAGTGCATCGAGAGCCATGTCGATGAGCCGTTGATCGTCGAGATTGCTGAGGGCCAGAGCATCGGTGGCGGCGAGGAGGAAATTGAGAACGCCGTAGGGCTCGCATGGATGGCGCATGCCTTCGTCATAGACGCAGCAGCCGCCGAATGCATCGGTCATGAAATAGGCGCCGGGAATCTGCGAACGCCAGAACGGATCCTTGAAGAGCATGCTGATGCGCAGATAATGGGCCGGATTGTCGTAGTGAGCGAGGTGTTTCTGCATGGCGACACGCAGATCGCGGCCACCCCATTCGACGCGCTGCAGCCAGTAGTTCGGCAAGGCCATGATGACCATGTCGAAATCGTGATCCTGGTGTTTGCCGTCCTTGCGCGTGGTCAGGCGATAACCGGCCCCGTGCTTGCCGACCTTGACGACGGGACAGTTCAGCACCATCGGCGCCTTGATGCGCTTGCCGACTTCTTCGATCAGCCGACCGATGCCGTCCACGATGGAATAAAGCCTGAGGTAGCGCGGATCATCCATGAGAATATTCTTGAGCCCATTGAGGGCGCTGGTCGAATGCGGTTCGGTGGCGACATCGCTGCGGCACGCGACTTCAACGTACTTGCGGGCGGTTTCATCGGGGATTTCGTCAAGAATTTCGCGGAAGGTCTTGTTCGTCCAGGGATTCTGGTTGTCGTCCTGCCAGTGCCCTTCGTAATAATCATCGGGGGTGCACATTTCCTTGCAGCGCTGGTGGAAATTCTGCAAGGCCTTGAGCGTCTTGGCGCCGAAATGCGAACGGATGTCGCGGTTGTTGACGAGAATGGCGTCGCCAAGCACCACCGCCGGCCCGTTCATTTTGACGGTTTCCAGACCGAGCTTCTTGATCAGCTGCTTGAGCGGATCGGGTCCGAAGTGGGAATAATCGTAAAGCTCCGCGACGCCAGCCTCATACATGACCGGGGCGGTTTTGAATTGCTCAGTGAGCACCTTGCCGCCAAGGCGCGAGCCCGCTTCGAAAAGCGTGATCTCGCAAAGCCCGGCACAAAATTCCTCCAGCATCTGAGCGGCGAACAAGCCCCCCGGACCTCCGCCAACAATTCCAATTCGTGTCATAAGACCGGCTTCTCCAAGAGTTTGCCATTTCAATGAATTGCCGACCACCACCGCTCACCATGAGGTTATCAATCCCGTGAGTTGAAATTGATGAGAAATCCTCTTCCCAATTGGCAGTGTTCACATGGCTCTAACTAACCCCGTTATTCAGCTATGGTTCCGTGAAAGCCGGATTTTTTGGCATCCGCTCGTTTTACAGGGTGCTTAAGGAATTCCAAGTGCTTCTGCCATAAGATGAAGCATGATATCGTGTTAAGCTTTAACCATCGCAGAGGACCGACCATGCCCGAAGTGCTGTGCGCCGGCATCATTGTCGCCGATCATGTTTGCACGCCGATAGCGAATTTGCCTGCTGCCGGCGAACTGGTGATGGCGGACGGCATGCTGCTGAGCATCGGCGGCTGCGCCGCCAACACGGCCGTCGATCTTGCGAAGATGGAGATCGATGTCGCCATTGCCGGGCGCATCGGCGCCGATGTCTTTGGCCGCGTCGTCACCGACATCCTGCACGACGCCCGGGTCGATGGCACCTGCCTGAAGACGAGCGCAACGCTGGAAACGAGCCAAACGCTGATCGTTAATGTGCGGGGCCAGGACCGGCGCTTCATTCACACCTTCGGCGCCAACCGCGAGTTCAGCGCCGCCGACATTCCGCTGGCGATGCTGGATCACGTCAAAGTGCTCTACGTCGGCGGCTACCTCGCATTGCCCGGCCTGACGCAGACCGACCTGGCGACGCTGTTCGCTGCTGCCCGGACCCGTGGCGTCAAGACGGTGCTCGACATCGTCATCCCGGGTAATGCGGACCTGTCGCAGTTCGAGCGCCTGTTGCCTCACGTGGATGTCTTCCTGCCCAACCAGCAGGAATCCGAAATCATCACCGGCGTTCATGACCCGCTCGAACAAGCGACCATCTTTCAACGGCTCGGCGCCGGCACGACGATCATCACCGCCGGAGGCGACGGCGCAATCCTGGTGCAGCGAGACCTGCGGCTGCGCGCCGACATCTTCGCCACGCCGGTGGTGGACGCATCCGGCAGCGGCGACGCCTTCGACGCCGGCTTCATCTCCGGCCTGTTGCGCAGCTTGGGCCCCGAGGACTGCTTGCGCATCGCCAGTGCCCTGGGGGCGAGCTGCGTCCGCGCCATCGGCACCACGCCAGGCGTCTTCACCCGCGCGGAGTGCGAGGTGTTCCTGCGGGCCAATGCGCTGACCATCGAGCGGATTTGACGACGCACGCCTCGTCCCAAAGCGTAGAATACATTCAGGAGGCGCGGACATGCCATTCACCGGCGCATACACCAACCGCGAGCCCACGCGGACTGAGATCAACGCCATCCCAGGCCCCCTCGTCGTGGAATTCGGAGCGCCGTGGTGCGGGCATTGCGCGGCGGTGCAGCCGATCTTGGCGGAGTTGCTGTCGCGCTATCCGCACGTTCAGCACATCAAGATCCATGACGGCAAGGGGCGGCCGCTCGGCAGATCGTTTCGCGTCAAGCTTTGGCCATCTCTCGTATTCCTCCGCGACGGCAAGGTGATGCTCCAGCTAGCCAGGCCGGGCGAAGGTCAGATTCGCCAAGGTCTGGACGCCATCAGTCCCACGGCCGTTGACCTGGCCCCCTACAATGGAGATGAACCGGCCATTCCAGGGGAGACCAACCATGTCGCGCATCCTGCCGCATCTGATCAATGATGATTTCGAGCCGTTGTCCGCGTCGGCCCCGCAGCCGCCGCGCCAGGAGATCGACGCGCTCGATGCCTATTCGCGCGTCGTCGTCTCCGTGGCCGAGCGGATGCAGCCGGCCGTCGTCAATCTGCGCGTCGGCGATCGGCGCAACGGCGGCAGCGGCTCGGGTGTCCTCTTCACCCCCGACGGGTTCCTCTTGACCAACGCCCATGTCGTCGGCCGTTTCCCGGCTGCGCGCATTCGTCTCAATGACGGGCAGGAAATCGATGGCCGCGTGGTTGGCACTGATCCGTGGACCGATTTGGCCGTGGTGCAAGCGCAGGGCAACAAGCTGCCGCACGCCACGCTCGGCGACTCCGCCAAGTTGCGCGTCGGCCAGCTCGTCGTCGCCATCGGCAGCCCGTTCGGGTTCGAATCTACCGTCACCGCCGGCGTCGTCAGCGCCTTGGGCCGATCGCTGCGCACCATCACCGGCCATCTGGTCGATGATGTGATCCAGACCGATGCCGCCTTGAATCCGGGCAATTCGGGCGGGCCGCTCGTTGATAGTCAAGGAAATGTCATCGGCATCAATACCGCCGTCATCGCTCCGGCGCAGGGAATCTGCTTCGCCATCCCAATCAACATGGCCCGCACCATCGTGCCGCTTTTGCTCAAGCACGGCAAGGTGCTGCGCGGCTACCTCGGCCTGCACGTCCGCACGGTGCCGATCCCGCGTGTTTTGCAATTGCAATTGGAGGTCGAACAGAAGACTGCCGTCGAGGTGCTGTCGATTGAGGCGGATGGCCCGGCCGACCAAGCGGGCGTGCAGCCGGAGGATCAAATCCTTTCGATCGGCGATCACCCGGTGACGAGCGTTGATGATTTGCACAAGCTGTTGACGCAATTGCCGATCGAGGTGCCGGCGACGATCACGCTCTTGCGCGGGCAGCGCCGGCTGGAGCGGATGGTGTTGCCGCAAGATTATCCACATCCGGCACCGGCGGAGTGAATACAAAAAAACTCTTAGCCACGGATGAAACACGGATAATGCCAGAAGCGATGGTTGGCATTTATCGGTGTTCAATCCGTGTTTCATCCGTGGCTAATTGGCTTTTGGCCTTTTGGGCTCAATCCTTGCGGGCGACCTTGACATCGTAGCTGCCAGCGGATCCTTGGTTCCACTGGCTGGGGCCAATGTGGAGCATGAGCTTGCCTTCGTGCTCGGGGTTGCCTTCATAGCGTTCGCCGACGATGAAGATTTCGCCGTCATCGCCGATTTTGCCCAGGAGCATGCCGCAGTGTTGCTGCTGGTTGACCATGCCAATCTTGCGGCCGACGCCGCCGAACGGCATCCCGCCGCCGCGTTGCATGGCCTGGAACCCGTTCGGGCCGGACAGGTACTGTCCGCCCTGCTGCGGCCAAACGTCGATGAGGCCCTTGGCGGTGATGGAGATGGGGGTGCGGCCGTCTACGTAATATCCCGTATCCATCCACTGCCCTTGATTGGCGTATTTGCCGGCGTCGATGGCGAATTCCATGTCGAGGCTGCCGCCGCCGACCGCCTTCAGGGTGCGCATCTTTGCCAGCCCGAGCTCGATGTCCCCGAAGTATTCGGTCTTGGCCTTGACGATGGGGGTCTGGATGCGGCCAACGATGGTGAAGGCCTTGGTGACGACTTTATCGTCCACCGTGACCTTTAGGTCTTTCTTGGGATGGGCCGCCTGCATCTTCTTGGCGAGTTCCTTGGCCCGCTGGGCGATCTCCGGTTCCTTGGCATGCGTCAAGTCGATGATGGCGGGGTAGGAGTACGGACCCAGCTCGACCAGCTCGGCACCGGCCTTCTCGCGGGTGCGGTAATCGCCGCTGCCCAGCCCCTTGGCCGCGGTCTCGATCTTCTCTTCCATTCCCTCGGGGAAGTGCAGGCCGAACTCGATTGCTCGCAAGTCCTTGATGGGGACCGACAGCTTGCCGTAGGTGGTGGCGATTTCCAGCTTTTCGGACTGGATAATCATGCGGACGGTGCTGCCATTGAGAAAATGGATGTCAACTTCGCCCGGAATCCCTTCGCGGATCTTGCCCTTGGCAACGGGGCCTTTCTTCGTGTCCACCTTGTCCTTGGCGGTTCCCTTGTCCTTAAGGGGTGGCTTGATGTCTCCTTTTTCCTGGGCCACGGACGTCGTGAATAGAATGCCGATCGACAACAAGGCCAGTAGCGCGAGGCGATTCATGGAATCCTCCGGGAAAACGGGTAGGTGTACCGGGCTGGAGCAGTAGCCGTGAGTCCGGACGCGGACAGTGCCACACGGCGCCGCCAAGGGTTGAAGCCAGCTTAACGGATTCGGCGCGAAGATCAAGAAAAAAATGTTCGTTTCGGCGGCTAACCGTTCGGGTTATCGAAGAGTTCCTTGAGCCGGGCCGCCAGGTCGGAGGGCAGACGCCCGCACCAGGATTCGTCGATCAACTCGACGTCGATCATATCGCGCAAATGCATACGGTCCTTGTCGCGAAACGCCGTCAGCTTCATCCGCACGAGCGCGTCCAGGCCCAGGATACGGTGTTGCTGAATGGCTTCGGTCTCGGTTACGTCAGGCGCCGGCACGGGGTCCTCGGGCTTGACCTTCTCGCCCGCGAACAGGACATGGACGGCATCGCGCGCTTTGGTCCCGGGGCCGTCGAGGAACATATCGATCCCTTTGACATGCCGAAATACAAACCCGGCCCGTTCCATCGCCGCGACCGCCGCGGGCCAATCCGACCGGCGCAGGAGAATATCCACATCGCGCGTGGTGCGAACCGCAGCTTCATCCGCCTGGGCCACCCAGGCGCGAACCGCGTTGCCGCCGATGATGGCGTACGGAATGTTCGCCTGTTCCAGGGTTGCCGCCGTCCGCTCCAATCGCTCTTGGATTTTTTGCACTGCTCGCTCCATGCGTTGCCACAACGCTTCGCCGGTGAGGTGGAAAGGAATCATATGCGGCTCCAGGTGTATCCGCTCGGCGCGACGCTGTGCCGGTTCGTGAAGTTCTGCCGGAAAGAGTCCTGACACCTTTTCACAATGTATTGCATCCGATAATAATCAAGTGCGACGCCTTGTTCGGCCGCCCTTACCCAGCCGACGCAACATACGAACCAGCCGCCCAGCCTTATCTTCCACAACTGTCCAATCCCAGGAATCCGGACTTTTCAAGCCGGGAGAAGCGCTGCTCCAAGTGTTGGCGCGACTCTTTGAATTAACTGCGATCCGGCACTCGATGAGCGGGTGTTCTCGGAAGTCGCACTACAACTGGATTAACCCCCAGCCTTCCTGGCAGAATCGGAAGGTATGTCCATTGCACGCTTTCGGCTTCAGGGCGATTCGCCGTTCGCGAGTATGGCCTTTGGCCTCCGGATACCACAGCGTGTACTGGCGAAAAACGTCCCCCACGCCGGGTTCGTAATGCAAATCGCCAAGCAAGGCTTCGGCGCCAGCAAACTCTTTTGTAGCGCAGCCATAGTCTGAATATGCCTGCCGGACAACCACGGGACCCTGCGCATAGACGGCCGCAGTAACTTCACGGAGCTGGTCCAATGTGATTTCTTGCACGGTTTGCATAAACTATCGAGGCCGAACAATGAATCTTGCCGGATTAATTTGAACTGACACAGGGTGGATTATAATGCCGATGCCATCCGCGCTCAAATCATTTCCGCTTTTTCGTTGACTTCAAGGCTTCACGCAAAGGCGCAAAGACGCAAAGATAATAACGCGGCGACGATCTCTGCTGTCGAACTTCGCGCTCATCAATCCGAGTGATTCTTACGTTCCCGACAGAATTCCCCCTCGACACAACCTATTGTATCGCGCCGACTTACGGCTTTCTCCTTGACGATGCCGGCCGATCGCCGTATCCATAACCTTTAACTTGGCATGGAGTTATGGATAATGCGCCACACCGTCAATCCGCAACAAGGACGGCTCTTCGACCCCTTCGAGGGCCTCATTCCGCCCCTCGGACTCGAACGCATTCGCCACGGCTGGCAGGGCGTCTTTCGCACCGCCCTTCTTGAACTCATGCCGGCCCAACAACTCGGCAAACATTTCAGCCCCAACATCGGTCGGCACACCAAGGAACTCTATTCCGTCGCCGGCTTGCTCTTTCTGCAAGAGTTTCAGAACTGGACCATCCCCCAAGCGGTCGAGGCCTACCTCTTCCACACCGACGTGCAATTCGCTCTCAACCTCGAACCAGGCCGTGACGAGATGTGCGATCGCACCTTTGAACGCTATCGCGCCTTTTTCTCGAAGACGAAGGCGCGGGCCAAGTCATGCAGGACGTCACCGATCGCCTCATCGATCTGCTCGAACTCGACATCGCCAAGCAACGCCTGGATTCGACCCACGTCTTCAGCAACATGGCTTCGTTCGGCCGACTCGGCTGCTGGCGGTCACCATCAAGCGGTTTTTGACGCAGGTCAAACGCCATCACCGGGCCGACTTCGAGGCGTTGCCTGCCGAACTGCGGCAACGCTATGCGCCGTCGCAGGCCCAGCTTATGGCCAAGGAGAGCAAGGACGCCGACGGCCGGGCCAAGAGCCGACAGCAGGTGGCGAGGATATGCGTGATCTCGTCGAGCACTTCGCCGACCATGCGGGCTTGCGTGATCGGCCCAGCTATCAGGCGTTGCTGACGGTGTTCACGCAGCAGTGCGAGATGTCGAGAATCGCGTGCAAGTGCGGGCCAAGACCGGCGCGCCTGCGTGCAAAATCCGTCGGACCTGGACGCGACCTACGACGGCAAGAAGGGCCAAGGCTATCAAGCCCAATTCAGCGAGACGTGCAGCGCGGCCAACGACGTGCAGTTGATCGTCGCGCCTTGCCCCAACGCGGTCGAGTCGGACGCCAAGGCGCTCATGCCGGTGTTGGAAGATTTGCAGAAGCGTGATTTGTTGCCCGAAGAAGTGCTGGCGGACACGGCGTACGGCAGCGACGACAACGTGCAGCAGGCGGCGGCGTTGGATGTCGAGGTCGTCAGCCCGGTGTCGGGTCCAACGCCAAGCGCGACGACGGCAAGCACGGACGCCAAAGGTGCCGTCATCGCGTCGCTGACGATCGACGACTTCGCGGTGGACGAGCGAACGGGCAAGGTCGAAGCGTGCCCGACGGGCCGAATTCCGCTGAACGTTGTGCGAGACGAGGCGACGGGGACGACGACGATTCACATGTCGGCCGAGGATGGGGGGATTCTTACGATTCTTACGTTCTTCCTCTCTGCGTCTTTGCGGCTTTGCGTGAGGCCAAGACGCCGCCACTCGCAATTGACAGGATTTTCGCCCCGACTACAATCCATATTCTCGCATCGGATGTGTCCTTTCCCAGATTAACGAAAGTCGAAAACCGTCGTGGACAATGCCGTCGAAAGCAGCCGACTGGAGAAATTGCGCAATATCGAGCAACTCGGCCTCGATCCGTGGGGCCAGCGCTTTGACGGACAGCAACCGATCCAGGCGATCCTGCAACTTCCCGCCGATCTGCCCGAGGATCAGCGTCCCGCGGTCAAGGCGGCCGGGCGCATCGTCAGCCGGCGCATCGGCGGGAAGGTCCATTGGCTCGACATCCGCGATTGGTCCGGGCAGCTCACCACGCGCACAACCACCAGCGACGATGACAAGCACGAAACCAGCGAGTTCACCAACTGGTCGAGCCGGGTGCAGGTGATGCTTGGGCAGAAGCAAATTGGCGAACTCGGCTGGAAGCTGGCCCAGGAACTCGATCTGGGCGACATCGTCGGCATCGAAGGCCGCTTCGGCAAGACCAAGCGCGGCGAGCCGACCATCTTCGCCGATAAGCTGACGTTCCTGTCGAAATCCCTGGAGCCACACCCCGACAAGTGGGCCGGCATGTCGGAGATGGAATATCGGCTGCGGCACCGCTATCTCGATCTGACGTACAATCCGCAGCTGCTCGACATCACGCTGAAGCGCGTCAAGATCGTTCGCACGATTCGCGGATACCTGGATGCCAAGGGATTCTGCGAAGTCGAGACGCCGACGCTGCACGCGATTGCGGGTGGGGCAGCGGCGCGCCCGTTCAAGACGCACCACAACGCGCTTGACATCCCGCTGTTTCTGCGCATCGCCCTGGAGCTGCATTTGAAAAGGCTCTTGGTCGGCGGCATGGAGAAGGTTTATGAGATCGGCCGAGTCTTTCGCAATGAAGGAATCAGCCCGAAGCACAATCCCGAATTCACCATGATGGAGTTGTACCAGGCCTACGCCAATTACGAGACGATGATGGAGCTGACCGAAGGCATGGCAATCGCCTGCATTGATGCCATCGGCGGCGTTTACGTGCGGCCCTATGGTAATCGCACCCTCGATTTCTCGCCGCCCTGGCAACGCGCCAAGTATGGCGATCTGTTCCGCGAGCACGTCGGCGTCGAGATGCGCGATGAAGCCAGTGTCACATCGGCGGCGCAAGAAGGCGCACATCGACATCGAGGGCAAGCATCACGACGTGCTCGTCCACACGCTTTTCGAGCACAAAGTCGAGCCGCAGCTTGAGAAATCGGCTCGGCCGGTGTTCGTCTACGATTATCCAGCCGGGCTGTGTCCGCTGACGAAGCGAAAAAAGGATGATCCGTCGATTGCCGAGCGTTTCGAGCTGTACGTGCATGGCATGGAGTTGGCGAACGCGTACACCGAGCTGAACGACCCGATCATGCAGGAGCAGACGTTCTCGCAGCAGCTCGCCGGGCTGCCCGAGGAAGATTCGATGGCGAAGATGGACCACGATTTCATCCGCGCCCAGCGTCACGGCATGCCGCCGGCGGGCGGCCTCGGCGTCGGCATCGACCGGTTGGTGATGCTGCTCACGAATACACAGACGATCCGCGATGTGATTTTGTTTCCGTTATTGCGGCCGGAGAAGTAATCAACCGCTGTTTACGCTTAGCGCTCGCATGGCCCCGCGAGCGCTAAACGTAAACGGCAGATCGCAAGGAAGTGCCCTCATGTACAAGCTCATCCTCTGCTGGCGTTATCTCCGGACGCGCTATCTCGCGTTCGCCTGCATCATCAGCGTCATGCTCGGCGTGGCGACGCTCATCGTCGTCAACAGCGTCATGAACGGCTTCTCGACCAAGCTGCGCACGCTGCTGCACAGCGTCCTTTCCGATATGGTCATCGAAGCGCACAGTATGGAAGGCTTCAACGACCCGATCGGCAAAATCGCCCGGATACGCAAGGATCCCTTTCTCAACGAGCAGATCGAATCCATGGCGGTGACTCTCGAATGTTTTGCCATGATCCAGTTTCGGCACACGAATGGCGAAATCGCCACCCGCCCGGTGCGAGTCATCGGCATCGAGATGAACTCACGCACGCAGGTTGGCGGCTTTTGGGAGAATCTCAGCAGCTACCAGAACCATAAGAACAAGAACGAGCCGATCCCGCCGGCCAGCTTCGAGATTCCCAAGCACCTCGCCGATGCGTACAGGAATGCCGAGGAACGGCTCAACCAGGATCGCGCAATCGAAAACTTGTTCCCGCCGCCGCAGAAGGTAGACGGCAATTTCGGCATCCCCGAGGATCTGCAAGGCCTGTTCAAGAAGGATCCGGCCGCGAAGCCGTTGCCGCCGCCGATGGTAGTGCCGCACGTGGCGCGGGTGCCGAGGGGGGCGGTGGTCGGCCATCTGATCGCGTTCTACAAATATCGCGATCCCAAAACCGGAAAAACCGAAGAGGGACAAGCGATCCATCCCGGCGACAACATCGTGCTGACCACCGTCAGCGGCCAACGCTTGACGCCGGTCTACGACAGCTTTGTCGCGGTCGATTTCTTCAGGTCGGGGATGAGCGAATACGACGCCAACTGCGTTTTTGTGCCGCTCGATCATCTGCAAACGCTACGCAACATGGACAACCGCGCCACCAATATCCTCATCAAGCTCAAGAATTACAATGATTCCAAGAACGTGACCGACGCCCTCGCCAAGATCTTCGGGCATGAACCACTCGGCATTAGCACCTGGGAGGAGAAGCAAGGTTCATTGCTCAAGGCGATCGACATCGAAAAGGGCATCCTCGATGTGTTGCTGTTCATGATCATCGCGGTCGCCGGTTTCGGCATCCTGGCGATATTCAGCATGATCGTTTCCGAGAAGACGCGCGACATCGGCATTCTCAAAGCGCTTGGCGCGTCCTCCGGCGGCGTCATGAAAATCTTTCTGACCTATGGCCTGTTGCTCGGCGCCATCGGGGCACTGCTCGGCACCATTCTCGGTTTGGAGATTACCTGGCACATCAATCAAGTCGAATCGTTCATCGCCGTGGTGACCGGCTCGAAGCTGTTCGATGAAAAAATCTACTATTTCAACGAGATTCCGACCCAGGTTTCGCCGTGGGCGGTGACAATCGTCAATCTCGGCTCCATCGCTATTGCCACGGTGTTCAGCATCCTGCCCGCATTGCGAGCGGCGATGCTGCATCCGGTGGCGGCACTGCGGTATGAGTAGACCGGCTCTTCGTTTAGCGTTCGCATGGCGCCCTGCGAACGCTAAACGAATACAGGAGAAATTCCATGCACGGCACGACGCCATTGCTTTCCGCGCTCAACCTGAAGAAAATCTACATCAAGTTCGCCAACCGCATTGAGGTGCTGCGCGGGCTCGACCTTGACGTGGCCGAGGGGGAATTCCTCTCCGTCATCGGCAATTCCGGTTCCGGCAAGAGCACGATGCTGCACCTCCTGGGAACGCTCGATCAGCCTGACGACGGCACCATCCACCTCGAAGGCCGGCGCATCGACAACCTGGCGGCCCAGCAGCGCGATGAATTGCGCAATCGCACCTTCGGCTTCATCTTCCAGTTCTACCATTTGTTGCCGGAATTCAACACGCTGGAGAACGTGCTGGCCCCCGCGATGATCACGCACGGCGTCTGGAGCTGGTTCGTCAATCGGCGGACCTTGCGCAAGCACGCGCTGGAACTGCTGGAGCGCGTCGGCCTGAGCCATCGCCTGACGCACAAGCCGAATGAACTGTCCGGCGGCGAGATGCAGCGCGCCGCCATTGCCCGCGCTCTGATCAATCGGCCCCGCGTACTGCTGGCGGATGAGCCGACTGGCAACCTCGACACCGCCAACGGGCAGCACATCATGCAGCTCTTGCGCGACCTGAACCGCACCGAGGGCTTGACCATCGTCATGGTGACGCACAATCTGGATTTGGTGCACGAAACCGACCGCGTGGTGAAGCTGACGGATGGCCGAGTCGAAGCCCCGGAGAAGATTTCGGTGCTGCCATTCGCCGCCGCGGCGATGGAAAACTAAAATAATGACACGGGGATGACCGCGAATGAACATCGACAAGCTCGCCGAGATCGCCCACGCATCGCATTCGACTATGAGTCGGCGAATTGTCAGAAGCGCGATGACGCCAATCATTCTTGTGTGTCTGACGTCGCCATGCTGCTTCACTGCGGCGTATATGTTGAGAGAGGATGCGTTTCTGAGCAGACTTCTCGGATTTGTCGGCGTTCTCCCGATTTTGGTAGCTTGTGCCATGTTCGTCTTTTTCGGTATTCAAAAGACCGATAAAAAATTGCAATCCGAGGATTACCAGATTCGCCAGGAATTACTCCAGATAATCTCAAGCAAAGGCGGTAGAATAAAAATCGAACCGATATCAATCGAGATGATTACCAACCCGGATGCGAAGGTTATTGACGACGCTGAAAAGGAAAAGACATGAAGACATATGTACTAACATATCATTGGGCCATACCGGTGAACATGCTCGACGCATTGGAAAAGGCAGGGATTGACGAATGGATGCAGGCTTGGCCTGGATTGATTTTCTTTAAGGGTGACAAGGGCCTATTGTATTACGCGGACAGGATCAACGAGCAGACAAAGACAGGTCCGTTTTTCGTTTCGGAATACGATCCGCGTCGGTTTTTCGGGTGGATGCCTCCCACCGTGTGGGAATGGGCCAAGCCCGCCGCACACGCGCTGGCGAATTCGCCGGATGAATTGGCGCGTGCGTTGCCCGAACCCCTGCAACACAAGTAACTCAGAACCTACCTTGGAAAATGCAAATGGCCTCAGTTTCCAAAGTCTACATCAACGGCGAATACTACGATAAGCCCGACGCCAAGATCAGCGTCTACGATCATGGCCTGCTTTACGGCGACGGCGTGTTCGAAGGCATACGCATCTATGCCGGCAAGCCATTCAAGCTGAAGGAGCACGTTGCCCGGCTCTATGAAAGCGCTCGCCATATCAAGCTGGAAATCCCGTTGACGTCGGAAGAAATGTGCAAAACGATCAACGACACCATCGCGAAGAACGGCAAGCACGAAGGCTACATTCGCCCGCTGGTCACGCGCGGGGCCGGCTCGCTTGGCATCGATCCGCGCAAGTGCAGCGAGCCGCAAGTCATCATCATCGTCGATGATATCAGCCTGTATCCGCCGGAGTTGTACGAGAGCGGCATGGAGATCGCCACGGTCTCGACGATCCGCAATCATCCCAACGCCCTCAACCCGCGCATCAAATCTCTCAATTATCTCAACAATATTCTGGCCAAGATCGAGGGGAACCTGGCCGGCTGCCTCGAAGCGCTCATGCTCAACCACAAGGGCGAAATCGCGGAGTGCTCGGCCGACAATGTCTTTCTCGTCAAGGCCGGCGTCCTGCGCACGCCGCCGATCGACGCCGGGATTCTCGAAGGCATCACGCGCAACACGGTGATCGGTCTGGCGAAGTCCGCGGGCATCGCCGTCGAGGAGATCGCGTTGACCCGGCATGATGTCTTCACTGCCGACGAATGCTTCCTGACCGGGACCGGCGCCGAGATCATCCCCGCGACCAAGTGCGATGGCCGAGTCATCGGCACGGGCAAGCCGGGGCCGATCACAAAGCGATTGCAAGACGCCTATCACCAGTTGGTGCGGGAATAGCCGCCATGCCCATCATTGCGGCCAACGGCCTATCGAAATCCTATCGCGTCTATCAAAAAAAAGACGGCCTGATGGGCGCGCTGCGCGGCTTGTTTCGCCGCGAATACAAGGAAGTCAAAGCCGTCGAAAACGTCAGCTTCAGCATCGAGCCCGGCGAGATCGTCGGCTTTCTCGGGCCCAACGGTGCCGGTAAGACCACGACGCTCAAGATGCTCTCCGGCCTCATTTATCCGACTAGCGGGTCGGCGACGGTGCTGGGCCACGTCCCCTGGCAGCGCGAGGACGCCTTTCGCCGGCAGTTCGCCCTCGTCATGGGGCAGAAGAACCAGCTCTGGTGGGACCTCCCGGCGGCCGACAGTTTTCAGCTGCATCGCGAAATCTATTCGCTCCCCACCGAGCAATTCAACCGTACGCTCGGCGACTTTGACTGAGCTGTTCGGCGTCAAGGAATTGACGCGGCAGCCCGTGCGCGAGCTGTCGCTGGGCGAGCGGATGAAGATGGAGCTGATCGCTGCCTTGCTGCATCAGCCGCAACTGTTGCTGCTCGATGAGCCGACGATCGGCCTGGACGTGATCGCGCAGGTGACGATCCAGAAGTGCCTGCGCGACCTGAACGAGACGCGCGGCGTGACGATTCTGCTGACGAGCCACTACATGCGCGACGTGGAAGCCTTGTGCAAGCGCGTGCTGGTGATCGCGCACGGCAAAGTCGTGTACGACGGCCCGTTGAGCGGCATCACCGAGCGCTTTGGCCGCGACAAGCTGGTCAAGCTGCAATTCGCGGGGACCGACAGCCCGGCGGACCTCGGGCAGTTCGGCGAGGTGACGAGCCGGGAGGGGCCGGTCGTTGATTTGAAGGTGGATCGCGGTCGCGTCGCTGATGTGCTGGCAGCGATCCTGGCCCGATACACCGTGGTGGACGTGAGTATCCACGATCCGCCGCTGGACCAGATGATCGCGAAGGTGTTTGAACAGGGGAAGGCGCCAGTTCAAGCCCCACCATAAGCGCAGCGTTGGTGGGGGTTGAACTGCGGGCACTACCCCCACCAACGCTGCGCTTATGGTGGGGCTTGGCGGGAGAAGATTGTGATCGGCAGCATCCGCAAATACCTGAAGATTCTCCGCATCTCGCTCGTCGAGCGGCTGACGTACCGCGCCGACTTCTTCGTCACCACCTTCTTCCGCTTCTTGCCGTTGATCACGACATTTCTGCTCTGGGAAGCGATCTACGCGGGCTCCGGCAAGGAAGAGATCGTCGGCTTCAATCGCAATCAAATGATCGCCTATCTGCTGCTGGTGCAGATCAGCCGGATGTTCTCGAGCATGCCGGGGCTATCGACCGGGATCGCGCGCGACATCCGCGACGGCAATCTCAAGAAATATCTACTCCAGCCAATCGATATGCTTACGTATCTGCTGTCGTACCGCGGGGCGCACAAGATTGCCTACATCGTCACGGCGGCGGCCCCCTACGCCGTCTTGTTCGCACTGTTCCACGATGTCTTCACCGACTTGCCCGACGCCTGGACCTGGCTCGCCTATGCCGTCTCCTTGATTCTCGCGTTCCTCATCGGCTTTTACTTCGAGGCGTGCATCGGCATCTCCGGCTTTTGGCTGCTGGAGATCACGTCCTTCGCCTACATCATTAACATCTTCAATTTCTTCGTCTCCGGGCAAATGTTCCCGCTCGAGCTGCTGGAACAATATCCGCTGATCACGCCGATCTTGCGGATTTTGCCCTTCCAATATTTGGCGTATTTCCCAGCGATGGTGTTCCTTGGAAAAAAAACTGGCGACGAGCTGATCGTGGGCCTCGGGATCGAGCTGGCCTGGGCAGTCGGACTGATGCTCCTGAGCCGATGGATGTATCGGCTCGGCCTGCGGCATTACAGTGCGTACGGCGGATAATCATGCTTCTGCGTTGTCTCAAACTCTGGTTCTCGCTTGCCAAGTTCAGCCTGCTCGGCGAATTGGCGTTTCGCGGCAACTTTCTCATCAAAGTCGTCGTCGAGCTACTCTGGATCGGCCTGCTCCTGCTCTTCAACTACACCGTCTTTCAACAAACACAGGAGGTCGCGGATTGGAACGCCGATCAATATTTTTTCTTCATCGGCTGCTATTTCGCCATGGGCGGCCTGATCGAAACGCTCTTCCTCGACAACTGCAACCAGTTCGCCGACCTGGTGCGCTCGGGCGATCTGGATTTCGTTTTGCTCAAGCCGATCGACGAACAATTTCTCGTGAGCTGCAAGAACGTGGATTGGTCGTGCGTTCCCAATTTCCTTCTCGGTATCGTCGTCATGGGCATCGCGTTCTGGTCGGGGGGTTGGCCGCTGCATTTGGGCCAGGCGCTCGTGTTCGTCCTCCTGTTTTGCAGCGGCGCGGTGATGGCGTACGGCTTCTTGGTGATGCTGATGTCCGCATCGATTTGGCTGATGCGGAACCAGAGCCTGTTCGAGGTGTGGTGGCTGTTCTCGACACTGATGCGCTATCCGCGCGAAATTTTTAACAAATGGGCGTCGCCGGCGGGGCTATTTTTTTTCTTCGTGGTGCCGATCATGCTGGTGACGAACGTGCCGGCCAAGGTGATGGTGAAGCCGTTGGAAGTGGAGTCGTGGCTGGTATTTTACGCGCTCGGGGCCGCTTTGCTCGTGGCGTGGGTGAGCCGGCGCGTGTTCCGGGCATCGCTGCAACGCTATCGCAGTGCGAGCAGCTGACCGCCCATCATTTCCCGATGCAGTACAGATGCTTCTCCGTGCGAATGTACAACGCCCCGTTGGCGACCGCCGGCGTGGCGCGGATGGTTTCGCCGAGGTTGTTCCGGGCGAGTTGTTGATATTCGGTCGGATCGGCCGGGAAAACGTAGACGGCGCCGCGCTCGCTGGCGGCGTAGATATTGCCGTCGATCATGATCGGCGAGGCGTAGAACGCTGAGTCGATGGTTTCGAACCAGACCTTTTTGCCGGTCTTGCCGACGAAGCAGCCGGCCCGGCCGAGGTCGTTGGCGAAGTAGACATGCTCCCCCTTGATGAGCGGGCAGGTCATATAGGGAAATTCCTTGTGGTTGGTCCAGATCTGCTCGGGGCCTTTATCCTTGAGCGCCACCGCGGCCATGAGCCGTTCGCCTGAGCCATCGCCGGACATCGCCATGAGCAGGCCATCCACATAGGAAGTTGAGGCGATGGTGCGCAGCGGATCCTTCTTGAAGCTCCACGTCCAGTACCAGTTCGACTTGCCCGTTTCGGGATGGTAGCTGGTGATGGCCGACGTGCTCGTGACGATCAGCTCGGGCGGCGCTCCCGGCTTTTCGAGAACGAACGGCATCGAATAGCACGCGCGGATCGCCTCGCGCGGCTGTTCCCACACCGTCTTGCCCGTCTTCTTGTCGAATGCATAAAGCGTGGACGGATTGGGCACCGGCACCCTTACCGTCGGGAGTTTCTTGGCTCCCGCTTCCTTTTTCTTGGTCGTGTCGGGCACTTCCTTGAATGCGTCCTTATCGACGGAAAAGATCAGCAGATCCTTGTAAAGGATCGGCGAGGCGCCGGCCCCGTGCTGGCTGACGAATTCGCCGAGATTGCGGTCCCAGAGCTTGTCGCCCTGGAAATTGTAGGCCGTCATGATGATGTCTTTGCCGTCCCAGAAAGGAATGTAAACCGCTTCGCCATCGGTGGTCGCCGTCGCGGAGGCGAGGGAGGAGTCGGCACGGAGCGATTGATTCGGCTTCGTGGCCTTGATGCTTCGCTTCCAGATTTCCTTGCCATTTTTGGCGTCAATGCAAAGCAGCGAACGTTGGGAGGCGTCCGAGCTGGCCGTCTGCAAAAAGAGGCGGTCGCCCCAGACGATTGGACTGGAGTGGCCCGTGCCGTCGATTTTCACTTTCCAGCGCACATTTTTTGTGGTGCTGAAATTGACGGGAATATTCTTGTCACTGGAGATGCCGGCGCCGTTGGGCCCGCGAAACCGCTCCCAGTTGTCGGCACGAGCAAAATCGCTCAGGCTCAGGGCAGCACCCAAGCAGGCCAGGCGAATGAGGTTGGCAAGCGAGGGCATAGCAGAATCCTCGAATCAAGGTGTGAGTTCGGTGAGATGAAGTGATTATCGCAGAAGCGTCGCGCCGGTCAAGCAGTTGTCGACAGGGCCGAGAAAATTCCGCTTGGCACGCGCAGGCTCTGGCCAGGGCGGACATCAATTCTTAACATCACCATGATTAGCCCGCCAAAGTCCGGCACTATAGGCAGGATTCAAGTCGTGCCGCGAATGTGCCGAATATAACGAAAGTAACGATCGGCGGCCCCTTCGCCAAGTGGTAAGGCAGCGGATTGCAAATCCGCTATCCCCGGTTCGAATCCGGGAGGGGCCTCTTTCTCTTTTCCCCCTGGACAACACGCGGAAACCTTGATTTTTGCGTGGTTTCCGCCCTTCTCTACCTTCCCGTTTTCGATCCGTGTTTGTCCGCCAGAATCCGGGCTTTTCGCCGATCTTGGGCCAAGGAATGGGCCAAGGGAATTTTTGCCCATCTGTACGGGGAACTTCGTGTCCGCCTTGCCGTCGGTTCCCGTGGCGGCCAGGGCTTCACGCTCGCCGGCGGCGGGCAGCATGTCGGGCAGGGCATCCATCGCGGCGGATAGATCGGGTAGCTCGGCATGGGCATAGCGGCCCAGCGTCAAGCGAACGTCGCAATGCCGGGCCAGCCTTTGGGCAACTTTTGGCGTCGCACCACTTCGCACAATCCGCGAAATGTAAAGATGCCGCAACGAATGGAAGTCAGCCACACGGTCCGCGGCGTCGCGATAGGTGAGGAAGTCGCTTTGCTCGGCCTCGGCTCGCTGGCGGGCATCCTGGAATGATTGCAACCAACTCTTGCGGGCTTCCTTCAAATCGCCGCGGATCATCTTGGCCGATGCCGCATTACTCCACGTTCCCGGCCAAACCGGATCATCGACGGGCCGGCCTGCCAAGTAGTCGCGGAGAACGTCGGCAACTTCGGCGGCCAATGGCAACTCGGCTTCCTTGCGGTTCTTGGTGTCGAGTGCGGGCAGATGGACACCGCCGTGCGCGATGCTGCCGCCAAGGGGAAGATCGAACGCTTTTTCCGCCGCGTCCGTGATCAGTTTTTGGTGCGCAAGCTCGATCTCGCTTCCCTCGACATCCTCAACCGCCAGTTCACCCACTGGGTCGAACACGACTACAACGCCACCGTACACGACGCCCTCGGCATGAAACCCATCGACCGCTTCGGCATCGACCTCGCGCGTGTCCGCTTCCTGGCTCCTTCCGAACACAACGACGAACTCTTCTTCGCCGAGGCCGTCCGCAAAGTCAAAAAGGACAACACCTTCAGCTTCTTGGGCCGACGCTACGAAACGCTCGCCGACCTGCGCGACAGGGAAATCCAACTCCGCTACGACCGCCACCGCACCGATGCTGTCGCCGTCGTCATCTACTACAAGGGCCAACGCATCGGCGCCGCTCGACTCCTCGACGCCGTCGCCAACGGACTCGCTCGACGAAAGGAACAGCCATGATGATCCGATCCTTCTACGGTCTCACCCAGAATCCCTTCGACCTTCGCGAACTCGTGCTCTTGCCCCATCAGCAAGAAATCCACGACACGCTCAAGGTCCACTGCCAGCAGGGCGGACTCTGCCTCGTGCTCGGCGTCCCCGGCTCCGGCAAGTCCGTCATCAAGCAATCCTTGCAACGCCTCCCCGACAATCAACACCTCGTCGCCTCCGTCGCACGCACCTTGCACACCTACACCAATACGGTAAAAATCCTGTGCGATGCTTTTCGTATCGAGTTTGAATCGTCCGCCTTCAAGTGCGAACGCCGGCTCATCGAGCAAGCCTTCAGCCTCAATCACGCCGGCAAGGCGCTCACCACCATCCTCGACGACGCCCACCTCATGGACCTCGGCAATCTCCGCAAGCTCCGCCTGCTCTTCGAGGACTTCCCCAAAAATCACAACCTTATCCTCATCGGCCGGCCCAGCCTGCTCGCCAATCTCGACCTCGGCGTCAACCACGACATCAAGAGCCGCGTCACCTATTCCGTCATCACCAAACGCCTGGGCCCCGACGCCATGCGCGACTTCATCTTGCGTGAACTCGACCGCGTCGGCCTCGGCCACAACACCTTCACCCAGCCCGCCGTCGATCTCATCGTCCGCTCCGCCGACGGCGTCTTGCGCAAGGCCCGAAATCTCTGCGTCGGCTGCATGATCGAAGCCGTCCGCGCCGCCAACAAAACCATCGACATCGACAACGTCAACCGCATCCTCTTGCAACCCCACTGGCAAAAAGATGCCGACTTCGGCGATTTCTAAACCGCCTTCTCCCCTCTCCCTCGGGGAGAGGGGCCGGGGTAAGGGAGTTCTACCTAGGAGAAAACCATGATCGACGCCGACCTGCTGCGCCGACTTCGCAACGACCTGCCGATGCCCGTCACCATCGCCGCCCTCGGCCGCGAAGGACCCCCGGCCAAAATGAGCGAAGGCTACTTCCGCTTCCTCTGTCCCCACTGCGGCGAAATGCGCGCCACCGTCAACCCGCGCAACAACCTCGCCCATTGCTTCACTTGCAAGAAAAACCTCAACAACATCGACCTGCTGATGACGCTCGACTACGACTTCCGCGACGCCGTTGCTTTGCTCGAACGCATGCTCAACGAGCACCAGGTCAAGCAACCCAAGAGCAAAACCCCTACCAATCCATCCACTTCATGAACTTCGTAGCCAAATTCGTCACGCTAATTCGGCAACTACAGCGACCACCGCTCGATCCAGCACGCCTCGCAGCCAAATTTGTCGCGCAAATTCGGCAACAGCCTCGCCGCTGATCCGAACTGCGCCGCGAACCGACGGGGCCGACACCGCACCTCGTCGCCAAATTATCGCGCAAATTCGGCAAACAACGCGCTTCTTCTCCAAAATTCTCAACAATTGACGTTCCCGACAGAATTCCCCCTCGACACAACCTATTGTATCGCGCCGACTTACGGCTTTCTCCTTGACGATGCCGGCCGATCGCCGTATCCATAACCTTTAACTTGGCATGGAGTTATGGATAATGCGCCACACCGTCAATCCGCAACAAGGACGGCTCTTCGACCCCTTCGAGGGCCTCATTCCGCCCCTCGGACTCGAACGCATTCGCCACGGCTGGCAGGGCGTCTTTCGCACCGCCCTTCTTGAACTCATGCCGGCCCAACAACTCGGCAAACATTTCAGCCCCAACATCGGTCGGCACACCAAGGAACTCTATTCCGTCGCCGGCTTGCTCTTTCTGCAAGAGTTTCAGAACTGGACCATCCCCCAAGCGGTCGAGGCCTACCTCTTCCACACCGACGTGCAATTCGCTCTCAACCTCGAACCAGGCCGTGACGAGATGTGCGATCGCACCTTTGAACGCTATCGCGCCTTATTTCTCGAAGACGAAGGCGCGGGCCAAGTCATGCAGGACGTCACCGATCGCCTCATCGATCTGCTCGAACTCGACATCGCCAAGCAACGCCTGGATTCGACCCACGTCTTCAGCAACATGGCTTCGTTCGGCCGGACTCGGCTGCTGGCGGTCACCATCAAGCGGTTTTTGACGCAGGTCAAACGCCATCACCGGGCCGACTTCGAGGCGTTGCCTGCCGAACTGCGGCAACGCTATGCGCCGTCGCAGGCCCAGCTTATGGCCAAGGAGAGCAAGGACGCCGACGGCCGGGCCAAGAGCCGACAGCAGGTGGCGGAGGATATGCGTGATCTCGTCGAGCGCTTCGCCGACCATGCGGGCTTGCGTGATCGGCCCAGCTATCAGGCGTTGCTGACGGTGTTCACGCAGCAGTGCGAGATTGTCGAGAATCGCGTGCAAGTGCGGGCCAAGACCGGCGGCGCCTGCGTGCAAAATCCGTCGGACCTGGACGCGACCTACGACGGCAAGAAGGGCCAAGGCTATCAAGCCCAATTCAGCGAGACGTGCAGCGCGGCCAACGACGTGCAGTTGATCGTCAGCGCCTTGCCCCAGACGGCGGTCGAGTCGGACGCCAAGGCGCTCATGCCGGTGTTGGAAGATTTGCAGAAGCGTGATTTGTTGCCCGAAGAAGTGCTGGCGGACACGGCGTACGGCAGCGACGACAACGTGCAGCAGGCGGCGGCGTTGGATGTCGAGGTCGTCAGCCCGGTGTCGGGTCCAACGCCAAGCGCGACGACGGCAAGCACGGACGCCAAAGGTGCCGTCATCGCGTCGCTGACGATCGACGACTTCGCGGTGGACGAGCGAACGGGCAAGGTCGAAGCGTGCCCGACGGGCCGAATTCCGCTGAACGTTGTGCGAGACGAGGCGACGGGGACGACGACGATTCACATGTCGGCCGAGGATTGCGACGCGTGTCCGTTTCGGGCGTCGTGTCCGATCGAGCCGGGAAAACCGACCTGCACGGTGAGTTACACGGATAAGCAAAAACGCTTAGAAGGCCGACGGCAGGAGCAAGCGACGGACGTGTTTCGCCAACGCTATGCGAAGCGATCGGGTTTGGAGTCGACGAACAGCGGCGTGAAACGTCGGCTGGGCCTGGGCGCATTGCGCGTGCGTGGCCGTCGGGCCGTGAACCACGCGATCTATTTGAAAGTGGCGGGCTGGAACCTGCTGCGTGCGGCGGCCTCGGGCAAGTTGCGGAGCCGAGTGGCCCGTGGCATGGCCCGTTTGCGGGTGGCGCTCTGTTTTTACCTGGCCTATCGGGCCTGGCTGACGGCGATCGGCCGTAGACGGCCCGCGCGAGTTGCTGGCTGATCGATTCCGCCGAAACCGTTCGCCCGAAAGCGGGCTGGTTTTGTCGGGTGCGTCAACAATTCGGCAAAACGACCGTCGAAACCCCAAAATCCATACACCCTTAATTCGGCAACAACTGCGACTACAATTTGGCCCGGCACATCTGGCCCTCGCCGACGTAGGCGCGCGTGACCAGCCGATCTTCCAGGCCTGTGCGAATCTTTTCGTATCGAGTTCGACCACTCCGCCTTCCAGTGCGAACGCCGGCTCATCGAACAAGCCTTCAACCTCAATCACGCCGGCAAGACGCTCACCACCATCCTCGACGACGCCCACCTCATGGACCTCGGCAATCTCCGCAAGCTTCGGCTGCTCTTCGAGGACTTCCCCAAGAATCACAACCTCGTCCTTATCGGCCGGCCCAGCCTGCTCGCCAATCTCGACCTCGGCGTCAACCACGACATCAAGAGCCGCGTCACCTACTCCGTCATCACCAAACGCCTGGGCCCCGACGCCATGCGCGACTTCATCTTGCGTGAACTCGACCGCGTCGGCCTTGGCCACAACACCTTCACCCAGCCCGCCGTCGATCTCATCGTCCGCTCCGCCGACGGCGTCCTGCGCAAGGCCCGCAACCTCTGCGTCGGCTGCATGATCGAAGCCGTCCGCGCCGCCAACAAAACCATCGACATCGACAACGTCAACCGCGTCCTCATGCAACCCCATTGGCAAAAGGATGCCGACTTCGGCGACTTCTAACTTCGGAGAAAATCATGATTGACCCCGACCTGCTCCGCCGACTTCGCAACGACCTGCCGATGCCCGTCACCATCGCCGCCCTCGGCCGCGACGGGCCACCCTCGAAGATGAGCGAAGGCTACTTCCGCTTCCTTTGCCCCCACTGCGGCGAAATGCGCGCCACCGTCAACCCCCGCAACAACCTCGCCCATTGCTTCACTTGCAAGAAAAACCTCAACAACATCGACCTGCTGATGACGCTCGACTACGACTTCCGCGACGCCGTTGCTTTGCTCGAACGCTTGCTCAACGAGCACCAGGCCAAGCAATTCAAAGGACAATCACCTGCCAATCCATAACGATCGGCTCCATGAACTTCGCAGCCAAATTCGTCGCGCTAATTCGGCAACAACTGCCACCACCATTTAGTCTGGCACCCCTCGTAGCCAAATTCGTGGCGCAAATTCGGCAACCAACGCGACCGGCGACTCGCCGCCAACCGACGACGCTACTCCTCCAAAATTCTCAACAATTCGGCAATACGCCCTTCGCTACCTCAAAATCTATACACCCTTAATTCGGCAACAACTACGACCACAATTTGACCCGGCACAATTATCGAGGTTTGGTTTTTTCGGTGACGTGTTCTACAAAAAATCCGGGCTGCGGCCGAATGTCGTTGCAGCTGACGGCGAACGTTCAAACGTCGCCCGCTTCCATTACAAATCGATCTCAGATTTCCGTGTGTCGAGTGCTAAATCCAGTAGTTCCAAGTTCATGCCTTGCTGGGCAGGTTGCAGCATCAGGGGTTACGTCGCATCCGTGGGCGCGGGGATGCTTTGGTTGATCCAACGGGCGATGGCTTGCAGCATACGCCGGAACAGGAAGCGTTTGCTTGCTCGCTGATCGGGCACGAGGCTACGCAGCCATTCCCACACGTTGCGCAGCAGCAGGGCGACGCCAACGTAGTACAACCGCAAGAGCGGATCGCGCGTGCTCGTGCGGATGCGCGCCTGGCCCAGTTGGCGATAGCTCGCTTCAATGGCGAAGCGCTTGCGATACCATTCACGCACCAAGGTGGGCTGGCCATGCACACGCCACGCCGCGAACACGAGCTTCTTCTGGCAGCGCTTGCCGTGGCGATGGTGGCGGTACGATTTGTACGTCACGCACACGCGCACCGTCACTTCATCTTTCTGCCAACGCTGGGTGTGCGTGTACCAGCCCGCATTTTTTTGCAGGAAAGCTCGCCAGCCCGTGTGCCGTTTACCCTTCTTGGGTTTGCGGCCACGAAAGACCACCGGCATGAGGAACGGCACATTTTGCCCTTTCAAGAAACTCATGACGGCCACGCTGAAAAAGCCCCGATCCAGCAGCAAACGCCGTATTTTCACGCCGCTGCGCTCGATCTGGGCCAGCAGTCGGCCCAGGATTTTCACGGTCGATTCGTTGCGCCGCACCCAGGTGTAGGCCAGCGTGTAGCGATGTCCCTGCTCAGAGATAAAGGCGGTAGCATAGGCAAAAAACTTCGTGGTGCCCGCGCGGGGTTTTTTGTGCAGCAGGTCGTTTTGGTTATCGGTGTCGCCATGATAAGGAATCTCATGCAAGTCGATGCTGACCACTCGTCGTCGGCGTCGCGTTCCGCGGGGCACCGGGCACGTGTTGGCCTTGTTGCCGATGGTGATCGTGTTCTTGCTGGGCTTTCTCCGCTTTGGTAAACGCCTGCTGCAAACGCAGAGCGCCTTTGCGTTGGCCTCGGCTTCCTTCACGCACGGTGTGAAAGTGATCCAGTTGGTCCGCCACCGGGGTCAATTCTTTCTCCACGCGTTTCTCGTTGAGCAAGGCCACCCCTTTGCCCAGACCGGTGCCGGCGTCGCGCGTCACTTGCTCCAGCGCGGGATAGGCGGCAAACTGCCCCACCCACACTTCCCCGGTGGCCTGCGTCGTCAAGCTTCCCGCCAGCCAACACATGCTGTCGGGTTCCACGACCATGAGCACCGGCGCCTTCACGTAGATCTCGTCGGCCGCCACTTGCTTGGCCCGCGCTCGCGCGAATTCGTCCAGCACCGGCAACAACGTGCTGACGTGAGCGGCCGTTTCGTGGGTCCAACGCCCGAGTTTGGCCACGCTGGGCGCACGACCGGGAAGTAAACGCTGCAGCCATCCTTGCACGGTGGGTAGACTCACACCTTCCGCCTGGGCCTCCGCCGCCAACCGAGCCATACACTCGTCGCCAATCACCACCGCCTGGCTCAAGTCGCTTTCGAGACTGACGACGCGTTGCTGCAGTTGTTGCACTTGCTCCTGCAAACGCTCGACGTGTGCGCGCTGCGCGGCCCCTTGCAGCAACGCCGAAGTCTGGGCTGCTTCGCGATAGAGTGTCTGCCGCGAAACATTGCGTTTCAGAGATTGTCGCGTGACGTCGCCATAGACGCCGAAGAAAACGACATACGCACTAGCAATCCCTTGCGGCGGGGCTACCATGCCCATGGGGTGACTCCTGGCTAACGCAGTCTTCATCTACCGCGTTATTCCAGCTGTTCACCCCTTAACTGTCCAGTGCTTACCCCCTCTACCGAGGCGTTTTGAGAAAGTGCCCTTCGTGCGAGAGTATTCAGCCTTGGAAAGGCGAAACGGTTCAACGAGTTATGCGCTTTCACGGGCGCGGGCGGGCGGCGCTGGGCCGCCGTTCTCACCGGTGCGATTTTCTGTCCGGTATCGGCGAGGACGAGACGCAATCCGGACAGGCCAATCGGCCTAAACGCGTCAGGACAAAGGCGAACGTCGGACGCTGGCATTGCGGGCAAGGAACGGCTTCGAGCCCTTCTGTGAGAGGGTCCCAGACCAACTCCAGTGGCTCGACATCTCTTTTGTCCGTCCGCACCGTCGCCTGAATCAGCAACTTGGCTTGCTGGATCACGAGCACATTCAAGAGCCGAACCTGGGCATGCAGCGTGCTTTTCTGACGCAGTTCGGCCACGCGCACTTTCTCCTCGCGTTCCAGTGCCTCGCGCCGGCCCGCGAACTTGCCGGGGTCGTCGCCGCGGTCCGTGGCACGCTGCACCTGCTCTTGCAACTCGTGAAGGAGGTCGGCGTAATAGCGGTTCATGCGGGCGATCTGACGCTCTGTGTGCTCGCTCTGCTGGCGATGACGCGCGTTCGCCAACGCCGCGACCGTCCGCAGAGCCTGCTCACGCGCCAGCGGATAGGCCGACGCGAGGCTCATATGCCGCGCTTCCAGCAGCGGCAGCCCCGGCGTCTCGGACAACCGGGCGTGATCCAAGAGCGCGTCGAGATGACGGACCTGCCGGCCGTAGTGTAGATCGAGCGCAATGGGCACAATCTCCTGCTCTTTCTGATCGCTGACGAACGTGCCCTGCAACCAGAAGACGGCTTGTGGGAAGGACAAGGGACGGACGCGCCCGACATGAAGACGCGTGTCCGCCGGCATCGTGAAGGCACGATGCACTCGGCCCGCGAGATCGTGCGGCGTCAGGTTCAGGCCGACGATGTACATCCGTGCGAATCGGCCGCGCTGCATCGCGTCGGCAAAGAGCCGATCCATGAGCGGCGTGCCGAAGCTGACGAGTTGGGCGGCGGGATGCTCGGGAATGGCCTCCGGATCGAACGCGACGCGGACGATTTCGCGCCCGTCAACGGTGCGTGACGTCTCCGCACCGGCGCCTTCCGCGGGCAAGAGCAGATCGTAAACTTGCGGCTCGATCTCGTCCCAGACTCCTCCCGTCACGTCCACATAATCGCGCACGAATTCTTCGAGCGGTGAGTGCACGGCTGCGGTTGCCATGATGAATCGTCCTTTCTCGTAGCCGCCATGCGAGCGCTAAGCCGCAAGCGGCAAAGGATCACGCCTCGGGCGCGAAGCGGTCGCCGAACAGTTTGTCGTCGTGGGTACGTTGTTCCACGTATGCGTCCTTGGCGGCCAGCAGGCGATTGCCCAGCTCTTCCATGCGGCGTGTGAAGTCGTCCTGATCGTTGCATTCTGCCCACAGGTCGGCGACGACCTCTTGAAATTCGCGCTCCTCTTCCAGATTGCCGAGGATCATGTCGATCTCGCCAATGACCAGCTCGAACATGTTGAGCTTGGCCTCGAGCAAGTGCAGGACGGCGGCCTCGACCGTGTCGGCGGCGACAAGATTGAAGACGTGTACGTCGTGGGTTTGGCCGATGCGGCTGAGCCGACCGATGCGTTGCTCGATCTTCATCGGGTTCCAGGGCAAATCGAAGTTGCAGACGGCATGGGCGAACTGCAAGTTACGTCCTTCGCTCCCCGCTTCGGTGGCGAGCAACAGTCGGGCCGGACCGCGAAAACGTTCGACGGCGGCTTCTTTCTCCAGACGCGACAGCCCGCCGTGGAAGACCGCGACGTCGTGCCGTGCTTCCGTCAAGCGCCGCTGCAGCAACTCTTGTGTGGCGCGGAACTGGGTGAAGAGGACGAGCTTGTCGGGGTATTCGTCGAGCAATTGCAAAAGCCGATCGACCTTGGAGTGGTCGCTGAGGCCGCGAGCCTGGTCCGCCAGTTGCGTGAGAGCTTCCCGATCGGCCGCGGCGAGCTTATCGTTTTCCGCCATGTTTTGCAGCGTGCTTGCCGCCGCCTTGCTGGAACTGCCCATCGCCATCTGCAGCGCGATGAGCGCCATGCGAGCGATGCCGCCCTTCGCGCCGGAAGACCGGAGATGAAGCCGAACGAAGCGCGTGACATCGTCGTAGAGGCCGCGTTCCGTTGCTGTCAACACGACACGGTCGGTGCGCGCCGAGCGGCGCGTGAACTGCAAGCCGACCGTGCTGCGCCGGTTGCGCACCATGACCTCGCTCAGCAGCGTGTGCAGCTCGCTGACGTTCTTCGGCGTCAGCTTGTCCTTGCGATCGACGAATCGGCGCTGGAACTGCTTCGCCGTGCTCAACAGACCCGGTTCGAGCAGGGTCACCAGATTGAAGAGCTCGTCGAGATTGTTCTGCACCGGTGTGGCGGTCAAAAGCAGAATGAATTGCTTGCGCAGCTCGCTGGCGAACTTCCACATCTGCGTGTTGCGATTGCGCAGGTGATGTGCCTCGTCCACGATCACCAGGTCCCATTGTCGGGCCAGGATGGCGGAGCGGTGCGGCTCGCGCTTGGCCGTGTGCAGCGACACGATCACCCGATCGAATTGCATCCAGGCGTCGGCGCCTTTTTGGCGGAAGGCCGGATCGTCCTGATTGACGATTTCGAGCGCGAACTTGCGCCGCATCTCGCCTTGCCATTGTTCGATCAAGGAAGGGGGCGTCAGCACCAGCACGGAGCGCGCCAGCCCGCGCATGACCAGTTCGGAGAGCACCAGCCCGGCCTCTATGGTTTTGCCCAGACCTACCTCATCGCACAGCAGCGCCTCGGCCGCGAAAGCGCTGCAAGACCGTCTTGGCCGTGCGGATCTGGTGCTCCAGAAGCTCCATGTCGCGCACCATCGGCAAGCAGATGAGCCGATCGAAACCCGCGTGGGTCGCCAGGCGGGCGGTGCGCAGGGCCAGATCGAGCTCCGCCAGCGTTGCCGTCGGCCGGGCAGGCGCCGTTCGCAACAGCTCCCAATCGCGCTGGTCGAAGACGAGCCGCAGTCCCTGCTCCGTGGTCTGCTCGGTGTCGGCACCGTGCGGCGGCATCGGCTCGATCACGAGCCGGAATCGGCCCGGCTCGTGATATTCCAGCCACAAGGCCGCATAACGATCCGGCGGCGCTTGATCGAAATCCTCCACCGTCAGAAGACGATTCTCCGGATCGAAGCACGCCGGCAACGTTCGGCCTTGCGCATCCTGAAGGGCGTGAATGGATAGGTCAACGCTGCCGAGTTCCGTCAGCAGTCGAAGTTGATCCGGGCCGGCACGCTCGACTTCGAGGCGATCACCGGGTTCGAGATGGGGCTCCAGCTCCACGGAGCTTACAAATCGGTGGGATCCCGCCATAGGACATCCAATTTCAAACTGGGCAATAATGGAGAATAGCATACCAACACGGACTGGTTCGGACAGCGGATCTCGTTGACGCCCGCCTTTGAACATGTGCATCGATTCGACGCCGCGCTCAGCCCTGCTCGGCCGGTGTCGCGCGCACCTTTGGCGTCGTCAATTCCGCAGGCAACGGCGGGTCCCACCAGCCGTGCTTCGTCTGACGCAATCGCCCAAGCCGATCGAGCTCGTCGGCGTCGGCCCAGCAGATCAAGCGTCCCCGGTAGCCGGGCAACTGCCGCACCACGTGAACCCACCCCCGCCCGATCCAACTGAACAGAGTGTTCTTCGGCATTTCGAGCTTGGCAGCAAAGTCGATGGCGAGCCATTCGTTTTCCTTCAGAAATTCTCGATGCGCGTGAGCCTTCGCGCCGGGTTGGTGGCCTCGTAGCTTGCGCGCCAGCCGACTGACGAGATCACTGTGGAACTTGTCCGCTCGTTTGGCCGGGCGGAAGCCCTCTTGATTGAGTTGCTCGGCGATTTTCGCAAATGACAATCCCTGGCTTTGCAATTCCTCAATCCGGCTAAGCAAACATTCGTAGTCGACCATTTGATCGTAACGAAGCACCGGGCGCGTGAGTTCATGTTGACTCGTGAAGCCACCGGCCCAGTGCATCGTCACATCGGCGCGATCGGATGATCCCTGAATCAGCACAACCACCCGTTCGAGAAGCAAGCGGACAATTCGCTGCCGATCCTCGGGAGTCGTCGTCGGGGCATGCCACAACAACGGCAGGTTCTTGGAAAGCGACCGAATCAAATCACGCTCCTTGACGGTCAGCGTGGCCGGCTGTGCTTGGCGAACGCGGGCGTATTCTTTTTCCAGTTGTTGCAGTTCCTGGAGTGCCGCCTCCCAGCGCCGTTCCAATTCACGGACCACCAGACGATTCTCCGGCTCGACGACCCGGTATTGTCGTTCCGCGCGATCGGCTTCGTATCGACAGCGCTCCAATCGCTGCTTCCAATTTCGGTCCAGTTGCTCTCGTTCTTTTTGCAAATCGTCTGTGGCGCGGAGGCTCAACTCCAAGGCCGCGGGCTCCAGCGCGCTCAGAATCTTCTCGGCCACCAACTGGTCCAGAACTTTGCCAGAAATACTCATGCATGGCGCGGTATCGCAGGTATCCTTTGCGTAGCGGCAGGTATAGCGCAACATTCCCTCCTTGCCGCTGTAGTGAACCATCAGTCGCCGCCCGCAACGTCCGCAGTGCGCCACGCCAGCCAAAAGCGACGGGCCGGCGCGCGGTGCCCCTTTGGACGCGGCGTGGCATTGGTTGTCGAGAATCCGCTTCTGATTCCGCTCGTACCGTTCCATCGTGATGTATGCCGGACAGCGATTCGGAATCAAGGCGTGGTAATTTTCCGGCTCTACCACCACACGTCCCGACCCGGGCCTTTCGGGATCCTTCCGGCGCGGATCGACTTGCCGGTGTCCGTACCGATAAATGCCGGCGTAAAGCGGATGATGCAAAATCGTGTTAACCGCATCGCGCGTCGGTCGGCGCCATTCGAGGTTCCCACGGTTGGGCCCCGCATGCGGTCGGATAGGCATCTTGATCCCCTGCAGGAAGAGATAACGCAACACGCCGCGCTCCGTGCCGCGTCGATCAAACTCGTCGAACACCAACCGCACGACGCCTTGCACTTGTTCATCCGGATCAATGGCGAATTCGCCTGCCGGTAGTTTCACGTAGCCGATGGGAGGCAGGTGGTACAAGTCGCCGCGACGGGCCTTGTTCAAAACGGCCTCATACATCCGTCCCCGCAGAATGTGCAGCTCCGCCTCGCTCATCATCCCGCGAAGCCCCAGAAGCAGCCGATCGTTGAAATCGGTTGGATCGTACAACCCGTCATGGTCGGCAAGCACGGTGCGAAAAATGCCGCACAACTCGATCAACTGATGCCAGTCCTTGTTCGACCGCGCCAGCCGACACAGTTCGATGCCGAAGATGATCCCGACATGATCGAGGCCGACCTCCGCGAGTAATCGGTGAAAACCATGACGGCCTTCGGCCGTCGAGCCCGAACGGGCCTGGTCCTCATCAATGACTTCGATCCGATCCGGCGCCCAGCCGAGTTCGATGGCAAGTTCAACGAGGGCATACTGACGGGCGGTCGATTCCTTGTTTTCGAGTACTTGTTGCGCAGTGGACTGGCGCACGTAAACGATCGCCAAGCGGTCTCGGTGGTGCGCCTGCAATTTCGTGGACGCCCAGACGCTCGACGTGCCTTGCGCCGACTGATGGGTTTTGGGCTCATCAGACAAAGCCCCGAGGTGATTATTCATTCGACCCCTCCTTTCGCTCCGAAGGAAGGATCCGCCGAGCCATCATCTGCGCCAGGATCTTCGCAAGCTCCTCCCGGTCGGTGTCCGGAAGTTGCGTCCAGAGTTGATTCAGCGCGACCTGCCGCGCCCCTTTTTTTCAGGGGATCGTTGCTCGTCCTTGTGCTCGTGCATGTGTCTCCTCCGTGATCTTGGTCAAGCTTCTGTTGGCACCACGCGGCCAACTCCAGCAATGTGTTGATGGCGGCGAGCAATGGCGCCATTTTGATGGCTTGAACGCGCCACAATGGGAGTTGCAAGGTGAGGCAAGGAGGCGAGTTGGCGACGAGGACAGATTAGCTACTTCGTTGCCTTGCGATCCGGTTGCTGGGCGCGGTGGGCTCGATAGGACTTGCCCTTGATCTTCAGGATGATGGCGCCGTCCACGATGCGGTCGAGGAAGGCCATTGCCAACGGCGGATCACCGAGGTATTCGCCCCAAGCTTCGAAGTCGATGTTGGTGACCAGTGCGGTTGAGCGCTGCTGGCTGCGGGCGTCGATGATCTTGTAGAGCAGGCTGGCGGCTTGCGGGGCTTCAGCGCGTTCGATCTTATCGAAGCCGAACTCGTCGATGATCACGAGATCGAAACGCGCATAGTAGCGGACGCGCTGCGGCAAGGTTTGGTCAGCCAGCGACGCAGTCAAGTCTTTGAGCAAATCGGCGCTCGTCGTGTAACGAACACGCAAGCCAAGCACACAAGCCCTTTGGCCAATGGCCTGAACAAGGAAGCTCTTGCCGACGCCGCTTTGGCCGACCAGGACGAGATTGTCATGGCGGCGAACGAACTCGGCGGCGGCCAACTCCTCGATCTGAGTACGCTGAATCGAACGATTGAAGTCCCAATCGAAGCCGGCCAAAGTCTTCACATCGCGGAAGCGAGCCTCGCGGAGGCGATGGGCGATGCTGCGTTCGCGGCGAAGGTTGGCCTGCTCGGCGATCACCAGGTGCAAGAACTGCAGATGCGACAGGCCCTCGTGATCGGCGCGCGCCAAAGCGGCGTCGAACGTTTCAGACGCCAGCGGAACCTTGAGCGTCGCAAAGTCGGCCAGGATCTGCTCACGCAGGTCGGAAGTCGTCGGGGGCTTTGAGCGGGCCATCGTCGGGAGTCTCCTCATCAATCAGCGGTTGATAGTCGGCGGTGGGACGCGGACCGATTGGGTTGTCATCCAGGAACGGTTGCAGATGCTCACGCTCCTGCTCGGCCAGCGATTCCAAGACGGTCTTGGGTCGGGCCTGCACCGCCAGGATGCGTTCGACCGCGTTGAACGAATACGCGCCGTAATGCACGGCACGCTTCAGCGCGGCGATCAGATCGGCGCGGGCATAGGTGCCGAGCAAGGCGAGCACCTTGTGCGCATGATCTTTGCTGTAACGTTGGGTGCGCACCAGGCCGTCAAGGAAGCAACGCGCATCGGCTCCCAACTCCAAGAAGCGTTCTTGCATCTGGGCATGACGCCGGCGTGGATCTTCCGCCGGGCGATGCACTTCTGCTCGCTGCGTTGGCCGGTGACCGTCCGCGGGAACAAGCGGTGCCGCGCAAACTCCTCGACCTGGGGGCCGTAGATGATCACCTCGTCTTCCGTGATACGCACCGGCAACACGCGGCCAATGTACAGCCACGGCGTCGAATACCAGTTCTGGCGATAGGTGATGAAGCCCTCGGCGTTGACGGTGCGATAGACGACCAGCGCCGTCTCGTAGGGATGCGTCGGCAAGGGGATGAGCCTTGGCTGTTCTTCGGCGTGCAGTTCGCGCGGCGTCTTGCCGCTCGGGCGCAGGGTGCGGATGTCGGCCACGTTCTCCAGCCACCAGGCGGTCATCTCGTTGAGGTGCTCCAGTGTGCGGAAGCTGCGGCCATTGAGCAGGCTCGTCTGCACATACAGAAACGGCCGTTCGACCTTGCCCTTGGTTTGCGGGCGATGCGGACGACAAGCGATCGGCCGGAAGCCGTAATGCGTTGCGAACGCCAGGAAGCGTGGATTGTAGATCGGCTCGTCGGCTTCGTGGCCGGCGACCACGACCTTGAAGTTGTCGTACAGGCAGCTCGCCGCCACGCCGCCGAGATGTTCGAAGGCACGCACATGTTCGCGCAGCGTCGTTGCGAAGTCCTGAGCTTCAACAAAGCGAGCGAATTGTCGCCGTGAGTAGCCCAACACGTAGCTGAACAGATTGACGCGGCGTCGGCCTTCCTGCGTGAAGTCGATGTCGAAGACCGAATAATCCATCTGGGCTTGAACCCCAGGGCCCGACTCGAAGCGAATCACCGGCGTGCGCGTCGGCCGCGGCCGCAGCCGGCTCACCAAGTCACGCACGATCGTGTACTTCCCGGTGTAGCCACGCATGCGCAACTCCTCGAACAGGCGCTGCGCCGTCATGTCGGGATAACGTTCCAGGAGTTCCTTGATTGCTTCGACGAACGCATCGAGCTTGGTCGGCCGTTTCGGCTTGGACGCCGGTGGGGCGGCACGCTGCGTCTGGACCTCGATCAGAACGCGGCCGACAGTGCGGCGCGAGATGCCCAGGCTCTCGGCGATGCTGTGCATCGAGGCGCCGGCATGGCGGCGACGTACAATCTCGTTGCGGATTTGTTCGTTCATGGCCGCTCCGTCTCGCTTGCCCAGTCGTTCGCCAACTCCGACACCGCGCCTGCATCCTGCGACAGCCGCACGAAGCGCAGCGCCAACAAGCTGCGATCGTGCACCGTCAGGTCGGCGCGACCACGATACCGCAACCAGTTCTCCATGCGTGCCAACAGGTCCAGGAGCATTCCCACTTGCCGACCGATACGGTTACCCGCCGCGCTCAGACGTGGATCCCACGCGCGACGCTCGTGGCCCTGCACTTGCTCCAAGGCATCACGCGGCTTGGCCAGGATGTACTCCTCCTGCTCCCGACTCGCCGCTTGCTCCAGCAACTCGACCACGTCGCGCAGCTCGACACTGGTCAGACCTTCACGCCGCGCCGTCACCAGCACTTCCGCCTGGTTGCCCGCCGGCAACCGCACCAGAGACCACGCCGCCGTCACGCTCAACAGCCCGAGCCGCGAATCCTCCCGCGCCTCGACGGCCAGCTTCTCCAACAACGCCAGCCGTCGACACACCCAGCTCTTGTGCCGGCCCAGCAGCTCCGCTGCCTCCACTTGCGTCAACCCGTCCTCACGCACCAGCGCCTGCACGATCCACGCCTCCTCCAACTCACGCGTCGGCCGTCCCTCGCGGTTCAAGCCGTAGATCGCCGCCTTCGCCGAACGCTCATCCCCAGGCAATCGCCGCGCCGACAGGGTTCGTAGCCGTGGCATGGTCCGCACCGCCGCCAGACGCTTGAACCCGTCGATCACCTCCGGCGTCTCTTCACGCAACCACACCACGATCGGCGCGATCTGACCATAGCGATCCAGCGACCGCGCCATCGCCGCTTCCCCCTCTGGGTCCGGCAAGCGATAACGCCGGTAGTGCTCGCCCAACGTCGTCAACGGCAACGGACGCACTTCACCGGTCGGCCATTCCGCCAGCATGCGCGTTCTCTCCACGAACCCAACACTCAGAGAAAGGAAACGGGGGGATCCCAACGACCCCTCCCGCTTCCCTCTCCGTTTGGGGCAAGCAGAATCTAATCAACGGCGGCATCCCACTGCAATATGCGGCGATCAGACAGCTTGCTCAGGCGGCCCCCGACCACGCGGCGCACGACAGCTCGGCGCGGGCCGACGCCAGCGTGCTTCACGTTGCCGCACCCGACGCATCGCTTGGCGGCAACCGCACGAACAATACTTCTGCAAGGGACTTCGTGACGTGATGTTGAATAACACATAGCAGCCAGGTCGGCCGCACGAAATGGTTCCAGGATTTGTTGCTGCGCGCTGGCCCTCGCCCTCGCCTTTTGCCTGCAAACACGTCAGCTGCAACGCCTCGCGTTTTTGCCGCTGCCGTTCCCGATACCGTCGGCTCTGGCAACGCCGGCACTCCTTGCCCCGCTCACTGGCCCGCCAACCCTGGCTCGCTCGCCAACGCCGCCAACGCTCCCCTTCCTTCCGACAGACGTCGCTGCAATAACGCTCTTGCGGCTGCTTCGGCTGAAACCAGCACTCGCAGTCCTTCAAAATGCATTTGCGACGCCGGGCTCGGCGACAAGGGACTTGATCGTTCGCACCCTCGGCGTGATACTGTTTACGGGCCACGGGAGCCTTTACTCCCGCTCGGTCAAGTCTCGGAGCGGAGCTGCTAACTCCACTCCGAGGCGCTTTCATAGACTCTTCTCCGCTGGCCGTTCACCGGCGCAGCCAGCCTTCAGTCTATCGCCCCTGGCGTCATCGAAGACGGCAAGGCCATTCGCGTCGGCTATCGCATCTTCGCGGGCCCGGATGGCAAGGAGCCACGCATTCCCGGCGTCACGCCGCGCTGTGAGTACGGCATCGAGATCTTGGTGGTGTTGGCGTTCCTGGTTTACCTCATCGGCATCTCGCTCGACAAAGCCTGCGCGGTGATGGGGTTTTTCTGCCAGTTGCCGTTAGCAAATCACAGGCCGATGCTTTGTTGCGCAGTTGGCGACGCACTGGGATGAAGAGTTCGACACGCTTGTGCCTTGATCGCGCAGGCGGCCATTGTGTACATGGATGAAACCGGCTGGAAGGTCGGCAACGAGAAATGTTCGCTGTGGGCATTTGCGTCGCAGTTGCAGCGGGTGTTTTTGTTTGGCTGCCACAAGGACGACGCCACGTTGGACGAGATGTTGCCGCCGGACATATTCGACGGCATTGGTGTGAGCGATGATGCGGCGGTGTATGAAAACCGCTTCAAGCAAGGGCAGAAATGCTGGCGCATCTGTTGCGCAAGGCGATCAAGCTGGCGCTGCTGTATCCCATAAGAAAAATACCAGGTTTCCTGGACGAGCTGTTCGCAGATTTATCGCGACGGCAAACGGGCCGCCGCGGATGGCCGCCTGGGCGAAGTCGGCCGCAAGCAGCGTGTCGATGAATTGTCGAGTCGGCTGCTGGATGTGTGCGTGCGACATCCGCAAGGAAAGACGACGCCGAGATGACGCCGCACGAGCAGGACTTCGCGAACTTGGTCGACGAGTTGGAGCGCTTGTTGCTGGCCGAGGAATTGTTCACGTTCGTGCTGGATCCGGAGGTGGAGGCGACGAACAATCTATCGGAGCGTAATTTTGCGCGGTTCAAGCTCTCGCTGGGGGTCGAACCGCTGGCCATGACTCGTACGGCAAATGCCTGCGACGAA
>CAVYFY010000010.1:0-169080 GCA_963767835.1 uncultured Planctomycetota bacterium | reverse complement strand
ATTTCGATTGGGTCATGAATCCGCTGACATGCCCCGTGGGGGGTAGCGCCGTGTACGCTGCCAGCGCAGACTGTTGATTGCCGAGCAAGGCCTGTTGACCCTGTAACACGTTTTGTTCCACCCCCAATTGATAGAGTGAGTTGCCGAAGGTGATCTCGGGACGGACAAGGCCGTAGTAATTGACGGCAGGACTGCTGCCACCGCGCAGGATATTGAGGTAGGGGCTGTACCCCGGCGTTTGTGCACGATTCAATTGATAACCCGGCATCTGTGCATGGGCAGAGGCAACAGCCCATGTCATCCACACCCCCAGTCCCAACCCGGACCACGCGACACGAGTCCAGCCCTTCATAACTGTCTCCTTGCCCGATTGAACGGGCAAGAACTGTGTAGTATAGTATTCCGTTAAGCTCTGAGTTAGCCTGTGTCTAAGACTAGCACAATTCTCCAGCGCGGCCAGGGCCATTATCACAGAGGCGCCAGTGCCACCCATCAAGCCGTATTATCGCACGCCGCCGGTGCTTCCTACGCCCCCGACACCCCCAACACTCCCAAACGCATTCAACGGGATCGCCACGGTTTGTAACGTCGAAGCGCCCAGCAAAGTAATGCCAAAGATGCGTTCGAACGGCGAAATAACCTTGGCCAGGAATTGGTCTGTACGTATCCATGGATCCAGACCGACGTAGACCCGATCACCGGGCATGATTTGGTAGTTCGTGGCGGTCGATCCGTCTTTGATGATCGCATTCCAATCGACGGGCAGGACCTGGCAGGGTTCTCCGGGGGCAGACCGGCGGGCACACCCAAATGCGGTGGGTGTCGGATCCCGCCGCCAAACCATTGCCCGTGGCCCCTCGTGTACTGCCTTGGGAAACGGCATCCAGCACCGTTTCATTTCCGGTGATGGGCAGGCGGCTGATTAGCTGCCCCGCCGTACCCTGATCAAAGATGAGGTAATACACCTTGCTGTTATAACCGATCACATCGACCGCCACCGCCGGTTCGAATAGAAACTCAGACAGCTTGGTCTCAATGGCCTGCTTGGCCTCTTCCATGGTCAGTCCCCAGACAAAGACGCTGCCATAGATCCCGAGGGTAACCTTGCCGTCCTGGCGAACCAGGTGTTCACCGCGAATTTGTTGCAAGGCCCGGGACTCGACCAACGCCACGAGGACATTGAACTCCACCTTGAATCGTTGCTTCAACTTGTCCTCGATCGCTTTTTTGGCATCCGGGATGGTCTTGCCGCCAATGGCGACCGATCCATAGTCGAAGCCGAGGTTGACGTCCCCGCTCACCTCGACGCGATAGAGTCCGTCGATGGGTTGGTTGGGCAGCAGCTCGTTGGTTTTTTGGTCGACTTTCGGGGCAAGCACCGTTACCCGGATCAAAAGGCCGTCGAGCGGAGCAATGCGGTATGGTGGGCGGGGAATCAGATTGGCCGCATCAATAAGCAGAACATCGGGCGGAGAAATGGTGTAGTCGGGCGCGGCAATCTTGTTGAGTTCCGTGGGGACATCCGTTGGCATCGTGCATTTACAGCCCGCCGCGAGCAGACAAAGCACGCCAGGGATCAGAAGCAGTAGCGTCGTGGTCTTCCTGGAATCACGATTGGCCATGAGTGTCTCCCGTTTCCGCGAACCGTCATGCCGACGAGGAAAAAAAGAATGCCTCATCCTGTGGCGCGTTGATGCTTCCTTGAGCTTTTCGCCCGCACCCCGATTGAATGAAGACGCACGCTTACTGCTATATTCGGCAAACTCCGCACGGCTTATTTAATCGGCACAGTCGCATTTATCGGAATTGACCGTCCAGAACGCGAAACGCGGCAGTCTGGGTAAGACGTAAGGACGTTCCGGCGCGCTCAGCGCCGTGAGCCAACGGTTGCGCCGCTTACGCCGTGCGCCGAATTCAAGTCGTCTGCACCAATGCCCGAAGGGATGGGTATGGATGAACCGATCATCGACTGCATCGATTTAACGCCGGCGCTGAGCGTCAAGACGATCGGCGCGTTCGAGCGGCCGTTGCAACCGACGGCGCGTGAAGTGGGACTCATCAAGGCGGCGCCTTGGGTGCGCACGCTCGGCAAGCTGTCGATCGAGGTCAGCACGCACGGTTGGCGGTTCCCGTCGCCGGAGCATCCGCTGCCCGAATTGCCGCGCCGAGAGGACCAGCCGAAAGCCCCGCGCGAGCCGCCGCGTCCGAAGACGCGCGTTCGGCCTCCGAGCGACATGGTAATCTTCAAGGACCGGTTGCTTTACCTATTGCAGCCGCCACTGGAAAATCTCTTTGCCAACAAGCAGATCGAGCTGCCGTTTCCGCCGTATCCGTACCAGATTAAGGGCATCGCCTTTCTGATGCCGCGCCATGCGGCGCTGTTGGCCGACGAGATGGGTCTGGGCAAGACGGCGCAGGTCATCATCGCGCTGCGCCTGCTTTTCCAGAGTGGGCTGATCCGCCGGGCCTTAATCGTCTGCCCGAAGCCGCTCGTCGTCAACTGGACGCGTGAACTGAAACTGTGGGCGGCCGACCTTCCCTACGAAGTCATCGGCGGCGATGCGGCAACGCGCAGGGCGCAGTGGTTTGCGTCGCGCTGTCCCGTCAAGCTCGTCAATTACGAATTGCTGACCCGTGACGAGGAACTGGTCGGCGATCGCGAAGTGCATTTTGACATCGTCGTGCTCGATGAGGCCCAGCGCATCAAGAACCGGGACGCCAAGACCGCGCGCGTCGTTCGATCCATTTCGCGCGACCGCAGCTGGGCGATGACGGGAACGCCGATCGAAAACCGCATTGACGATTTGATCAACATCTTCGCCTTCGTCGATCCGGAGCGCGTGCCCCCCGACACGCCGGCCAAGCTGCTGCCCGATTTGACCGCGGACGCGATCTTGCGCCGCGTCAAGGAAGACGTGATGACCGACATGCCCGCCAAATCGATCCAGGACGTCTACCTCGATCTGTCGCCGGCCCAGCGCGCCAGCTATGACCTCGCCGAGAAGGATGGCATCATCCACCTCAATGAGCTGGGCGACACCATCAGCGTGCAGCACGTCTTCGAACTCGTTCTTCGGCTCAAGCAGATTTGCAACTTCGATCCGCGCACCGGCGAAAGCGCCAAGCTTGAGCAGCTCAGCGCCGACTTGGACGAGGTCGCCGAGAATGGCCGCAAAGCGCTCATTTTTTCGCAATGGGTCGAGCCGCTGGAGACGATGGCGCGGGCGCTATCCGCGTTCGGGCCGTTGCAATATCATGGCAAGATTCCGCAGCGCGACAGGCAGCCGATTCTCGACCGCTTCAAGGCCGATAGCAGTAAACACGTATTGCTGATGAGCTATGGCACTGGCAGCGTCGGCCTGAATTTGCAATTCGCCAACTACGTCTTCCTCTTCGACCGCTGGTGGAACCCCGCCATCGAGGATCAGGCAATCAACCGCGCCCATCGCATCGGCCAAAAGGCGCCCGTGTTTGTCAAACGCTTCATCTGCGTGAACACCATCGAGGGGCGGATTGCCGAGGTGCTGGAAAAGAAGCGGCAACTCTTCGAGGAACTGATCGGCCAGAGCGGCGAGCCGCCGGCGCTGGGGCTCAACGAGGAAGAGATTTTCGGGCTGTTCAATGTCAAGCTGCGGCCCAGAAAAGCAGGCAGCGGGCAGCCGACAGCAGGCAGCAATCCGTAATTGGTGATCCGCTATCTGCTATCTGCTATTTTTCTTTGACGACGGGCGTGTCGCGCCAAAGCCAACGCATGGAGTCGGGGAGGATGGCGCCGCCGTGGATGCCGGAGTGCCGGCCGTCGCCCCAGACGGCTTTGTGATCGTAGTTCTTGAATTTGAGGGCCGATTCCATCTGGAGATTGGCGAGATACCAGTTGCCGGCCTGGTTATCGAGATCGTTGGAGCCGTCTTGCAGGAAGACGCGGATGTCTTTTTTCTTGGCCTGCGCGGATGATGCCGGGATAGCGATCGCCGCCGCGGATGTTGGTGAAGCTGCCAATGTGGCTCAAGACTTTGCTGAACAGGTCGGGGCGCTCCCAGGCGGCGGTGAACGCGCAGATGCCGCCCGACGATGCGCCGCAAATGCCCCGGCCCGTAGCGTCCTGACGCAGGTTTAGCTTGTATTTCTCGGTCACCGTCGGCAGGATTTCCTTTTCGAGAAATTTAACGTACTGGTCCGAGAGCGTGTCGTATTCGAAACTGCGATTGCTGGCGGGTTTGCCCTTGCCGTCGAGCTTGTCGGGGAAGACGCCGGGGTTGATGAAGATGCCGACCATCAGCGGGATTTCCTTTTTGTGGATGAGATTGTCCATGACGATGGTGGCGCGATAGCTGCCCTTGGGATTCTGATAGCCGCCGCCGTCTTGAAAGACCATCACGCAGGCCGGCGTTTTGCCGTCGTATTGCTTTGGCGTGTAAACCCAGACATCGCGCTCGGTCTTGGCGAAGATTTCGCTCTTGTGGCGGAATTGCTCAACGGTCCCCTTGGGCACATCCTTTTGCTCCATGGACTCCGGGCCGAGCTTGTAATCGTCAATGGCGTACGCGGTGGGCAGAATCAGGGCGATGGCGGCGAGCGCGGCCACGATGCGGCGGATCATGATGCGGTTCCTCGAATGGGCCAGGTGGATTTACTTCGCCAGCGACGCGCAGATTAATTCCTTGTCGTTCCGGGCAAAGATACACTGGTTTGCGAAGGCCGGATGGCTCCAGTAAACCGGGCGTTTCCAGGCCGAGCTGGTGGGATCCTGCATGTGCCAACGGCTGATTTCGGTGTAGCCTTTGGGGCTAACCTTGGCGACGACCAGATCGCCGGTCTCGCCGACGATGAAGAAGCGATCCTCGTGCTTGATGAGATGGGCGGTGCCGCTGCCGAGCTTCTTGCCTCCAACGGGCTCATAGGTTTCCCAGAGGCGCTCGCCGTTCTTCATATCGACGCAGCGAAGTGCGCCTTCGGTGCAGACGCCGTAGATGTAGCCATTCTCCAAAAACGGCGTGCTGTTGATCGGATAGACGGAACTGTCGTCGTCGCCTTTCCAAACGCGCTTGATGCCGGGCTTGTCGGCATTCAGCTTGAAGAGGCCGCCCTTGTTTTGCCAGGCGCCGATGAAGAGGCTGTCGCCGAGGATTCGCGGGGCCATGATGGAAGTGCCATTGACGGTGGCTTGGGCAATCGACCAGTATTCGGCGCCGGTTTCGGGATTGAGGCCGTGGAGGGCGGCGGGCTCCCAGATGATGAGCTGGCGTTTGCCGGCAGATTCAACAATGACGGGCGGACTGTACCCGGTCCCGTCTGCGCCCGTCTTCAGCGCTTTCCAGATTTCCTTGCCGGTGGTCTTGTCGATGGCAACGACCAGGCCATTCTCGGCGCCAACCAGGCAGATGAGACGCTTTCCATCAATGAGAGGATGGGCCGCGAAACCCCAGAGCGGGGCGTTGACGCCGTAGCGTTCCTTGAAATCGACGGCCCAGGCGACCTTGCCGGTCCTGGCTTCGAAGCAAATCAGGTCTCCCTGGGCGCCGAGCGTGTAGAGCTTGCCTGCGTCGTAATTCGGCGTACAGCGCGGCCCGTTGGGATAGGAGACGTCGTAAGTGCAATTGTAGTCGTGCTTCCATTTCAACTCGCCCGTCTTGGCGTCGAAGGCGAGGACACGCTCTTTGCCTGGGTATTTCTTTTTGTTGAAATTATCTTTGCTGCCGACATCGGCATCGGTCAGGAAATCGGTGAGGAACACCAGGCCGTCGGCGACGGCCGCTCCTGAGTAGCCGTTCGCGACCTTGGCGCGCCAGAGAATCTTGGGCCCGCCCTTGGGGAACGCCTCAAGGATACCTTTTTCCCGCCAGACATTGTCGCGCTTCGGCCCCATCCATTGCGGCCAATCGTCGGCGCGAGCGGCGCTCGTCACGCCCAAAAGCAAAATCAATCCAGATATCATTCGCATGGCATTTTTTCTCCTGAATACGCAGGAATCGCTGCGCACATCCTGGCTTAACGGCCTGCCAGCACCTTCGCCAAATCCATCTTCTGGGCGACGTTCCAGGCTTCCTCATTGCCGATCGGGAACCAGAACGTCGAGCGCACCACATGCACCGGCTGCTGGGCCGCCAGCTTCGTCACGTAATCGGTGATCTCGTATTCGCCGCGCGGCGACAGGCCGATCTCGATGTCGAACACCTCGCGCGGAAACACATAGGCGCCGGTATTGGCCAACTGCGGCGGCGGCAGGTCCGGCTTCTCCAGCAGCTTCTCCAGCGTGCCGTCCTTTTTCAAAAACGCGATGCCGAATTTTTTCGGCTCCCGCACCTCTTGCACGATCAATCCGGCCGGGCATTCAGCCAGGCGAGCGAAATCGGCGGCGCCGAAGAGGTCGTCGCCATTGATGACGAGAAATCGGTCAGAGCGAATTTGCCCCCGGCACTTGCGTAACGCATCCCCGGTGCCACGCGGATCGCCTTGCGGCACCGTCGCCCACTCCGCGAAAAAATTCTGCCCGCGCAGATATTGCTCGACCTGTTCGGCCAGGTAATGCGTCACCACGACGACCCGATCGACCATCCGCGGCAGCGAACCGAGCGTCCAGTCGAGGATCGGCCGACCCTGCACCGGCAGCAGCGGTTTCGGCGTCGTCAACGTGTGCGGACGCAAACGCGTTCCCAGTCCGGCAGCCAGCAACACCGCATCCATTCGTGATTCCTTTCTTCCGTATTCATATGGATTTTCAAAACGACATAAAGGAGCCGCGCACGAAGTAAGCGGGCTGAGCACACCGCTTACTCCGTGCGCGGCTCTGATAGCGAGAATCACGCGAAAAGAGAAGCCAGATAGGCGATCAAGAAAATGAGCAAACCGCCAGCGATGCTGATGGGCAGAACGACCTTGAGGAAGAAGGATCCCCAGTAGCGCATGTTCACACTGACGGCGGTCTCGTCTTCCCCTTTGCGGACATTCTCTTCGGCTTCGCGCTTGCGTTCCGCTTCCTCGATTCTCTTGAACAGCCCACGCGTACGCACGCTGTTCTCGTCAGCGGCTTTCTTGGTGATCTTGCCCAGCGCGAGGCCCTGAAATTCCTTGTAGGTGGAAAGCGAGCGGAAGTTGTCATTGGGCGTGTGGCTGCCGCGCGCCGTGACGGCGATCGTGCCTTCGGCGAGCATCTTCATGAGCTGGGCAGTATGGTATTTGCGCGTCTTCATCGTGCCGTCGGGCATCCTCACCTGGACATACCACAGGTCGAGATCGAGGGCCGGCGCGGCGGAGCCAGCGAAATCGACGTCGGCGCGCGATTTCATCGGCGTGCCGCTGACCTTCGACTTGGCCAGCGTGTCCGCATTGTCGCCGGCGCCCGCGACTTGCTGACCTTTCGCGGTGACAAAGCTCAGATTCGCACCTGCCGGCCCCAGGCTCTCCAGGTCCCTGATCACTTCGTCGCAGGTCTGGTAGCGGTTCTTGGCGAGCTTGGCGGTCATTTTGATGAGGATCAAGTCGAGGCGTTCGGTCACATCGGAATTGGCTTGTCGGGCCGGCGTGAAGGTGCCGACCTCCTTAGCCTGAATCACCTCGACGATGGTGTGTCCAAGAAAGGGCGGCTTGCCCGTGAGGAAGGCGTACAAGGTGCAGCCCAGGGCATAGATATCGGAGCGGCCGTCGATCTCCTTGGCGTTGCGGGCCTGCTCCAGCGGCATGAACCACGGCGTGCCAACCGCGTGTCCGGTTTGCGTCAGCGACATCTCTTCGTTGTCGATCTTGACCATGCCAAGATCAGCGACCTTGACGCGGCCCGTCTTCGTCACGAGGATGTTGTCCGGCTTGATGTCGCGATGCACCACGTTATGCGCATGAGCGTAAGCCAGAGCTCGAGCGCATTCGAGCGCGATGCGGACGGAATCGCTGACCGGGATGCGGCCCAACTTTGTCAGCCATTTCTGCATGCTTTGGCCGGACACATATTCCATGGCCACGTAATGAAAGCCATCCGCCTCGTCGGTGGCGTACGCCTTGACGATGTTGGGATGATCGAGTCGGCCCATGACCAGGCCTTCGCGGTAGAGCCGTTCGATGAGTTTGGGATTGCCGGCGACATGTGGAAACAGGATTTTCAGGGCGACGGTGCGCGGCTTTTCGAGCGTCTCGCCGGCCATGGTGACCTGGCGGGCCTTGTAAACGGCCCCCATGGCGCCTTCGCCGAGTTTCTTGACCAGATGGAAGTCGCCTACCTTGACGATTTCTTTGCCCAGAATTCGCGAGGCCATCTGGGTGTAATTGGCCGGGGAATCGATGCCGCTGTTGGCGCCGGAGGAATTGCTTGGCTCATCGGTAACGCGGGTCGCTTCGAGATGAACCCAGGCCGGGTCGTTTTCGTGAGGGGTCACGGTGTCGTGCGCCATTTTCGTGTCTGGGGTGCGCGGAAGCGCCGCGGGTTTGCCGGCAGCCTTTTCAGGCATTCCAGGAGGGATACCTTGGTTCATACGATCCTCGGCACGTCGCCCAATGCCTACGGCGACCCCACGGCTTCGGCCAGCCATATGAGAGTGGTTATCTTCGGTTTGATTATAGCATAGATATTTTGGCCGGCGTTTTGATGATGGCCGATTATTTTGCCGGTTTTCCGCGGGATGCGATCGGGACGTTTGTTCGTTTGTTCATTTCATTCGCCTGAAATCTTCCGCAAACTCCTCAAAGATAAGCTATGCTTTCTCGACCGTGGTCATTCGTTAATTCTCAGGATCTCCCCGATGAGCGAACCGCGTATCGTTTTGGCAGGTATGGGACCGAAGTTGGCGGGATTGACCTGGGAGAGCAGCAAGGTGCTGCGCATCGGCCGGCAGACGAATCTTGACGTGATCCTACGCGATTACTCCGTCGAACGAGTCCACGCGGAAGTCAAATATCAGGGCCTGCGCTGGGTCCTGCGCGACCTCGCCCAGAATCCATCTTACCCGACCATCATCAACGACAGCCCCATGCACGGCAAGGATCACGTGCTCGCGGCCGAGGACGTGCTGCAATTTGGCAAGTTGCAATTGCGGGTGCTGGATCTGGCGGTCGAGCAGGCGCCGCAGCGCGCACTCCCTTGCCGGCCCAGCTCAGCGGCATGAACGCAGCCCCGAAGATCATGACCAGCGGCGTGCAAATGCTGGTCAAGGCCAAGACGCAGCAAACCTGGGAAAAGGCCCTGGAACTCGTCACGCATGACGCCGCCGGCCAGCCTCACCAAGAGCATGCCATGCTCGCGCTGGTGCGGGCCAATCACCACATGACCCACATCGCCCACCTGGAGGATTTGCTCCAATCGATCTTGGAGGACACTATCGGCGCCCTGCACGCACAACGGGGCAGCATCATCCTCGCCGATCCGATCACCGGCCAATTGACGCTCAAAGCCACGCAAGCGCCCGACATCAGGCCGGGCATCCAGGGGGGTCGTCCGTTTAGCCAAACGCTGGTGCAGCGCTGCTTCAGCATGGGCGAATCGATCCTGTGCGATGACGTCAGCGCCGATGAAAGCCTGGTGCTCTCCCGGAGCATTCGCTATGGCGCCATGGCCTCCGTCATCTGTGCCTTGCTGCGCACGCCGCGCAACCGCATCGGCATCCTGCACCTCGATCGCGGCTTTCTCGACGATCCATTCACCGAGAACGAGCTTTATTACGCCGACGCCATCGCCGCCAGCGTCGCCGTCGGTATCGAGACCGCCCAGCTCGTCGAGCAGCAGCGCGAGCAGTTCATCCAGACCGTCACCACCCTGGCCCGCGCCGTCGAATGCAAGGACCAGTACACCGGCGATCACACCAAGCGCGTCACCGATTACTCGCTGCTCCTGGCCGAGGAACTCAAGGTCTCCCCCAACGAGAGATACCAGATTCAGATCGGCACGCCCCTCCACGACATCGGCAAGATCGGCATCGACGACGCCATTCTCCGCAAGCCGGGCAAGCTGACGTTCGGTGAATTCGAGCACATGAAAACGCACACCGTCAAAGGCGCGGTCCTGCTCGACAACATGACGCACCTGGGCCCGATGATCCCGATCGTCCGCCATCATCACGAACGCTGGGACGGCAGCGGCTACCCCGACGGCCTCAAGCAGGATCAGATTCCGCACATCGCCCGCATCGTCAGTGTCGCCGACGCCTTCGACGCCATGACCTCCAACCGCCCCTACCGTCCCGCCATGCCCGCCGACCGCGCCTTCCTCGAACTCATCGGCAAAGCCGGCATCCACTTCGACCCCAACTGCGTCTACGCCTTCATGCGCGTGCGGCAAAAGATCGAACGAATGATGCAGCAGTCGTAGCGCCACTTTCCTCAGCGCGGCCAAAAACGGCGCTAACCCTAACCGGCAATGTGACTTCGGAAAATGCCTAGCGCTATACGCTGAGACCTGCCCCCTCGCGCTAGGAATCTTTGCGAAATCAGGCACGATCTTCGCCAAAATCCAGCGAATTTGAGCGCTCGCCGAATTATTCCTAACAGACATTGCAATTCCAGCAGCACCGGATTCGCAAACGGAGAGGGATCTACCCAAGAAAGTTACCCCGAAGGGGTCAAACAATGTAGCCCAGGGCAAGCGAAGCACTGAAAGTGCGAGCGCCGCCCTGGGTGAAGATCGCCATCCGTGACAAGCCCTGAAAGGGCGAAATACCCCCGGCTCGTTCCGTCCTTTCAGGGCTTGGCGTTGGCCCCCGAAACACCCAGGGCGGGACTCGCACTTTCAGTGCTTCGCTTGCCCTGGGCTACATTGTTTAACCCCTTCGGTGTAAAATGCAGTGCGGGATTGTCCAAATCGTTCTGAATTGGAACTACTGAATCCCGAATCGCCTCCACCCCCGTCCTCCCGTCGCTGTTCAACGACTGGGATGAACTTGCACCCCGGATAGTGTATAATGAATGACCGAATTCCGTTTTTCGGACGATCCTATGGCTGAAATCCATGGTGACGTGTTTATTGTTGGTTGCTGCTTCCTGTGGGGCGGAGTCAGGGCTTTCCTCGGGAGGGAGGATCCCAGCGATAAGACTCAGCCGGGGGTTGCCGTGCTTATGGTTTTGATTGGCGGCGTTCTGTCCGGTTTAACAGCTTCCCGGCTGCTCCACGACATTTGGCAACTATGAACATCGGCCATTCGGAGCAGCCATCATGATTATTGAATGTCCGCATTGCCAGGCGCGGCTGAATCTTCCGGAGCATGTGGAAGGCAAGCAGGTGCGATGCCAGATCTGCCGACACGTCTTTTGGGCCGATCAAGAAGCGCCCAAGGAGAGCGTTCAAGCTGGTTCGCCTGAATCAGCGTCCGTCAGGCGGGAGCCTAGCCATGAGGAGCAGGGGCGGTTCGAGGACCAAGAGGACTGCGACGAGTCCATCCATTACCGCGATAGCCGGGAGTTGATCGAGCGCGCCAAATCGCTTGCGCGGCCTGCTGGCTATGCCATGCTGATAGCGTTCATTTTCACCACGATCAACATCTTCGGCGATGCAGCGATCTATATGGCCACAGATAATTTGGGAATGGCCAAGGGCGCCGAAGGTGCCGTGGTTACGGCGGCAACGAGTGTTTGCCACATCCTACTTTATGCGCCGATGCTGGCCTTCGTGGGACTCGGGGCCAGATCGCTGTTTACGCTCGGTTCGCGCGGCCTGATCGTCACCGCGATCGTCATGAGCATCTTTGTTCTCTTGCTCCTCGGCGGCGGTTCGGTAATCAGCTCTCTCTTCCTACCCGCCCCGGACCTGCCCGCGGGGACGGCGGTCGCGATGTGTTGTATTTCTAGCCTGGCCAACCTCACCGCAGCGGTCATGGCCATGCGCGTGCTTGCGTCGGACGAAGTTGCCGATGCCTACGCCGCTCGTGCCAAGGAGCAACGATGGCGACGGTAATATCGATGCGAAGGAAAGAGTAGACGCTCGCTGGTCGAGATCCTTTTTTTTTGCTAACATTCCTGCCGGCCGTAAGGTAAAATCTCTTTTGCTCGCGCTTCCGCGATGGCGATTACAATGATAATGCCCGTGGCGTTGACGTTGGCTTTAATCGAACATTGGTCAATGCAAACGCGAGGAGAGGAAAATCATGTCGACCGCGCTTCAGCTGATGACCATGGTCTCACGTCTGTCGGAGGACCAGCAACGCGACGTTCTCTCCTATGCCGAGAAACTCGCCGGCGGCCACAAGACCCGGCCCGTCGATCCACATGGCATTTGCGCCGACCTTCGTTGCGACCTATCATTTGACGAATTCCAAAAGAACCGCCAAGAAATGTGGGGCAGCGCCACGGAAAAGGAAATCTGATGGCCAGCCTGGCGTTGGACACGCATGCACTCGTCTGGTGCGTCGAGGGATCGCCGCAGCTCTCCGGTCCCGCGCTGGCTGCGTTGCAAATTGCCGTCGCGCTGGGCGAGCCGATCTATGTGCCAAGCATCTGCCTGGTTGAAATCGCCTATTTGATGGAGAAAGGCAAGCTGCCGGCGCCCCTTTTTGATCGCATCAATCTGATTCTGCAGCAAGGCCAAACGGTGCTGACGGCAATTTCATTCACGCTGGAAATGGCGGACGTGCTGCGGAGCATTCCATGGCTTGTGCTGCCCGACATGCCGGATCGCATGATCGCTGCGACGGCGCGTGGCGTCGGTGTCACGCTGGTTTCGCGCGATCAGCGCATCCAAAATTCATGTGTGCCCACAATTTGGTAATGTGTCGGGTAAGCGCTCAGTGAGTCTGGTGACATTCTGCAAATCGTACTGTGGAATCTGTACAATGACAGCCAGTCGATACATCCAGCATGATCCGTTTAACGGTGCTAATCCCATGAGCAACGAAACCAGCCAACCCCAGCCCGCGACCCCGACCGCTCCCGCACCTTCCGCCGCTCCGGCGACCAAGCCCGCTGACAAGCCCGCCGGCCCACCGCAGCAGCAACGCAAGCCGCCGCGCGACGACCGGGGCGGACCGCGCAAACGAATTCGCGAATCGGTCCCCATGCTCGACGCCGGCGTGGACTTCAAGCACAAAGTCGCTCCGAACGTGCGCGATCTCGACAAGGAGATTGCCGCCGAGCTCGAGGCGGCTCTGCAGGGCATCGACGACAAGAATCTGTATGCCGCAGACAATTCCGAGAAGGTCCGCGCCCAGGCTGCCGCCGAGCCCGATCATGGCCGCAAAAAGGGGAAGGTCATTTCGGTGCGGGCCCCCGATGTGTTCATCGAAATCCCCGGCGGGCGAGGGCAGGGGGTCATCACACTCGAGCATTTCCCCGAAGGGGCGCCGAAAATCGGCGACGAAGTTGAAATCTCCATCGAGGGTTACGATTCGGTCAACGGCCTGCTAATCCTGTCGCGTCTCGGCGCCGCCGTGCATGCCGACTGGTCCAGCGTTGCCGAGGGGATGATCGTCGAGGCCCGCGTGCTTGAAACCAACAAGGGCGGCCTCACCGTCAGCGTCAACGGCATTCGCGGCTTCATGCCGATCAGCCAGATCGACCGCTTTCGCGTCGAGAATGCCGAGGAATTCGTCAATCAGAAGCTCATTTGCATGGTCACCGACGTGGACAAAGAAGATCGCAACCTGATCGTGAGCCGGCGGGCAGTGCTCGAGAAGGAACGCGAGGAAGCGCGCGAAAAGCTGTGGGCCGAGCTGGCCGAAGGGCAGGTCCGCCAGGGCGTCGTCGGCAACGTGCTCGAATTCGGCGCCTTCGTCGATCTGGGCGGCGTCGATGGCTTGCTCCACGTCAGCGAGATCAGCTGGAAACGCATTCCTGATGCGACGCAGATCTTGCAGACCGGCCAAATGATCAAGGTGGTCGTTCTCAAGATCGATCGCGAAAATCGCAAGCTGAGCCTGGGCCTCAAGCAACTCGAAGCCAACCCGTGGGACAACATCCAGGACCGGTTCACGCCCGGGCACACCGTCAACGGCAAGGTTACGCGCACAATGGATTTCGGCGCGTTCGTCGAGCTGGAGCCGGGCGTCGAGGGATTGATTCACATCTCGGAGCTGGCGCGGAACAAGGTGTGGCGCGTGGTTGATGTGGTTCAGCCGGGCCAGGATGTCGAGGTGAAGGTGCTGAGCATCGACCCGGCGGCGCGGCGCATCTCGCTGTCGCTGCGGGCGGCGCTGCCGGAGGAGGTGGCCAAGACGGAGGAGGAAGAAGAAAACGCCTTGCCCGAAAAGCCGATGAAGCCGTACGTCCGCAACTACGACCTAAAAGGTGGCGTTGGCAGTGAGATGCGTGTGCCGACGCCGGGAGAATCGCAATAACCGGCGCGCAGCAGGAGTCTTTCTCCCCTCTCCCTCCGGGAGGCCGGGCGTGAGGGGCTTGACAAGCTTTTTCGATGTCTCTGCCCTCAACCCCTCTCCCGGAGGGAGAGGGGGGTAGATTACGCCGCGACGCTCGCCTTATTCACTTGCTGGCAACGGGGCCGATGTTGATCTTCGCCCGCACTCGCTGGCCGATGCGGGCGTCTTTCGCGTTCTTCACCTCGATAATGCAATTCATCGTGCGCACATCGGTCAAACGGAACGGCTCCGGCACCACGCTGCGAATCGGCGCATACCATTTCGAAAGCGATTTCACCGTGCCGGTCCATTTCGGCCCATTGTAAACGTCGTCTTCGATGATGACTTCCTGTCCTAGTTTGACATAGCGGCCCCATTCCTGAATGACTTCCGCCGTGACAATGATCGGCGCCTTGGGCAGGAATTCGATCGCGTGTTTCATTGCATTGGGCCCCAGCGTCTCCCCCTTGTGTACATTGACGCGCAATACGATACCATCTTCGGGAGCTACGACCTGGAAGTACTTGACCATCGTCTCGGCTTCGTTGAGCTGCGTCTCGGCCTGAGCAATTTTAAGCGGAGCATTCTGCAGCTTGATTTGCTCGATCTTGGCTTCGCCGGCCTTCTTTTTGTCGGCCAGTTGATCTTTGGCTTCTTGGATTGCGGCAGGGCTGCCGCCGCCGTCTTTGGCCCTTTTGAGGGCTGCAGTGGCGTCGCGCACGGCGGCGTCGAGAGATGCCTGTGCCTCATCTTCTTGCAATTTGTAGAGGCGGGGCAACTGCCTTGCCCCATCAAGCTGGAGCTGCGCCGCTTTGGCCTTGAGCTTGACAATTTTGTCATTCACCTGAAGGAGAACGTCCCCCTTTTTTACTTCGGCATTTTCCGCGACGACGAATTCCACCTGGCCGAACTGTTGCGGATCGAGCGGGATGACCCCCTTCTCGCCGTCGAAATAGCCCCAGCAAACGACCATGTCAGGCGGCGGAATATCGATGTCATGTTTGCCCTTGTCGTTCGCGGCGGACGATCCGCTGACCAACATCTTATATCCGATGAAACTGGCAATGAGCACGCCAATGCCGATCAACCAGATTGAGCCGCCTTTCATGATCCTCTCCTTGGCGTTGGGCGTTGCCATCCGTTTAGCCCCGCTTGGTGGAAGGACATGCCCGCCCGCCTCTGCGCGACGGGGCTAAACTTCTTAATAGCTGGATTGCACGGGGTTGTCGCCGATAAGCTCCATCGGCTTTTCCGCGCCTTCGTAGAGGATGCCGTCCTCCAGGTGCAGGACGCGATCGACGAAGGGGATGATGCGCGAGTCGTGAGCCACCACGAGAATAGTGGAACCCTGATCGTGAGCGGCGGCACGCAAAAGCTCGATGACGTGCTGACCGTGCTTCCAATCGAGCGCGGAGGTCGGCTCGTCGGCGAAGACGAAACCCGGCTGCTTGATGAGCGCCCGCCCGATGGCGACCCGCTGCTTCTCGCCACCCGACAGCTGCAAGGGCCGCAATTCCGCCTTCTTCGCCAGGCCCAGCATTGCCAGCATCTCGTCGGTTTTGTCGTGAGCCTCGCGCGCCGGCGTGCCGGTGCCCCAGCGAAGCACCATCTCCATCTGTTGCCGGGCGGTCAGCGAAGCGAACAGGTTATAGCCCTGAAAGATGAAGCCGGAATGTTCCAGGCGAAAAGCTTCGCGCTGGCGTTCGGTCATGCCCCAGAGGTCTTTGTCGAGGACGAGGACAGTGCCGGTGTCGGGGGATAACAGGCCGGACAGGACGGCAAGCAGGGTCGATTTACCGCTGCCAGAAGGGCCCATAAGCAGGGTAAGTTGGCCGGCGTAGAGTTCGAGGCTGACGTTGCGCAAGGCGTAGGTCTTGGTTTCACCGCTGCCAAAACTGCGCGTCACACCCCAGGCCTTGAGCGTGGGGGTCGCCAATACACCGTCCGTTGCCATCACGGATACCTGCGGGTTGGATGTAGCGAGCATAGGTCGTCTGTTATATGAAAAAGGACTGTGCTCTTCTCAGGGATTTTACCAAAGGTCGCCAATTTGACGTTGTAATTTCTACAAGGGCGGGGGGAATCTCACTGGTGAACGGCCGTGCAATCGGCAGGATCGTTAGGACCGCGCGTGTTTTCGCGGTTTCAGCGCAGCAGCGTGACCGGTTCAATGTGGCGCAAGCTGCGCAAGGCATAAAGTCCCGACAGCATGGCCATCGACATCGTGATCACACAGGCGCCGATGATCAGCTTGAAAGGGAGCATGACTTTGGCGCCGACGTAGTCGCCGAGCAAGGCGATGCCGAAAATAGGCGGGAAGGCGACGATGACGCCGGCGACGCCGACCCAAAATGACTGCGACAGCACCATCATCGCCATGCGCCAGCGCGGGATTCCCAGCGCACGCAGCACGGCATATTCCCTGAGCGATGCAACCGTTGCCGAATAGAGCGTTTGGCTGGTCACGACGGCGCCGACAAGCAAGCCAAGGGCCGCCGCCAGACCCAGCGCGATGCCCGCTTTGGTTTTGGTCAACCAATGAAGCTGGCTGTGGCTCGAGAATTCGGCAGCCGTCGAGGCGTAAATCTTTCTGGGGTAGACCTTCAGCCGATCCACGACGATGGGAGCGTCCTCCTTTTTATGGCACTTGGCGAGAATGAATGTACACTGATCGGGCGGCGAGCGCAATATAGTGCGGGCCGACTCGATCGAGCAAAAAAGATAGGGCCCGGCCAGGCTACGCAAGCCGGACACGGTGCCCACCACACGGACGCGCTTGCCGAAGATTTCCGCGGTGTCGCCCACTTTGTGGATGCCGAGCCGGTCAAATTCGCCCTCATCGATCACGATGGAGTTCGGCTCGGAGAGGAGCGTGCGCAACATCGGCGTCAGCTCCTTGACGGCCCCGATCGAATCTGGCCCAAGCCGCGTGCCGATCACGAGAACAAGTTCCATGCCGCCAGTCGGTTTCCTCCAGTAAGCAAAGCCTTCCATGTAAGGCTCCGTCCGCTCGACTTCCGGCATCGCCAGGTAAGATTGCCACGCTTCCGGAATCGGAATGCCCAGATCGACGCTTGGCACATCGGGATGCCCGACCCAGATATCGGCCCGCGATTCGTCGATTGGAATCGACGTGATCGAGAACAGCCCGAGCAAGAGGCCGCATTGCAGAGCGATGAGCATGCAGCTGAACGCCACGGCCAGCACTGCGGGGATGTAGCGTTGCCGTTCGTACCAGAGCGTGGATAAAGCGTAGGACACAGGATCCCTCTCTAAGCGCAAGCCGGCGATTCTTGAACGAGCGGCGGTTCCCATGCGGGCAACTCCGCCAGCGTGCCATCGATATAGGTATGATGCCAAAGCTGGGTGGCAACAACGCCGACCAGCCCCATCTCGATCATCGTCCGCTGCGTGCCGCGCATTCCCCGGAATGCCTGCCGCCAATGCGCGACCGCCGCGACGTCGAAATAACCAGTCTTCCTCAGCGATTCCGGACTGAGCAGCTGATCGACGAACGTCGGCAGCGTCGTCGTGTGAAATCCGTCCAACGGCGCCCGGAACATCGCCTTGCGCCGCCAGGCAATCGCCTTAGGCACCCAGCGATCCGCGAGATAACGCAGAATCAGCTTGTCGCGCAGGCCTCGCATCTTCCAATTCGGATGCAATTTAGCGAGAAAGCTGAACACCTCCTCATCGAGAAACGGATAACGTGTCTCCACCGATGAATTCATGGCCACGCGATCGCCTTTCGACGCCAACAGCAGGCCCGGCAACATTACGCGGGCGCCCAAATAAAGCGACCGGTTGAGCGGATGCCATTTCCTGGCCCGTCCGACATTCAGCTTCAAGTCGGCATAGGGCAGATGATCGCCGAGCTGTTCCCACATGCCGGCGCTGAAGAATCGCGTCTTGGCGGAGCCGAACAGGCCGTAAATGTTAAGCCAGGCGCTATCGCCGCCGATCGCGTCGATCGTGCGCCGGACGGCATCCCAAGCGAATGGCGGCGCCCCGGTGAGCTTGAGATACGCTCGCCGCGCCAGACCGCCGAGCGGCAAGCCGGGAATGACATCAAGCATGCCGAGGGCCCGATGCGCCTTGTACCACGGATAGCCCGCCAGCCATTCATCGGCCCCCTCACCGGTCAGCGCGACCTTGTAGCCCGATTGATGCACCTTGCGCGCCAGCATCAGCAAGGCCGCGCACGCCGTATCGATCACCGGCCCTTCCGCCGCCCGGATCAACTCCGGATAGGTCTTGAGCACCTCATCGCGGCCGCAATTGACGATAATCTCTTCGCAGCCAACGTGCCTGGCGACGACATGTGCCTCACTCTCTTCGTTCAGCGTCGGATCATCCTGCACCGAAATCGTGAATGTCGGAATCGGCCCTTTGCCTTCGCTCCGCCTTTGGGCACAGGCAAGGGCCACCACAAGGCTGGAATCAACGCCGCCGGAAAGATACGACACCACCGGCACATCGGCGCGCAGCCGGCGCTCAACCGCTTTCTTCATGATCGCTTCGAATTCATCGATGACCGGCGAATGCGCGTTCGACCCGAAGCGGCGGAAATCGCGCAGCTCTTCCTGGCCCGCGTCAGGAAAATCGATTTCCCAATAGACCTTTTCCTGTATTTGCGCCCCTCTCCCCCTGGGAGAGGGGTCGGGGGTGAGGGGGGGGGTTCCGTTTGACGCTTCCGCCCCCTCACCCCCGGCCCCTCTCCCACGGTAGGGAGAGGGGGGAATACGCAAGTATCGCCCAGGCAGCAAGCAATTGATTCCCGCAAAGCACGTCACTGGCCCCGGCAGCGCAAAAAACGTGAACACGTGATTGATGCCGCGCACATCGGGCTTTGCTGGAACCAACCCCGACGCCAGCAGCGCCTTGATCTCCGAGGCGAAGAGCAGCCAATCGCCTTGCCGCGTCCAGAAGAGCGGGCAGATCCCGAAGCGATCACGGGCCAGAAGCAATTGTTGCTTGCGTTCGTCCCAGAGCGCGACGGCGAATTGCCCGCGCAGCTTCTCGAAGACGCCTTCGCCATGCTCTTCGTAAAGATGCGGGATCAATTCGGTATCGCAATGGGTGCGGAACTGATGCCCCTTGGATTGGAGCTGGGCCTTGACTTCTGGATAATCGAACAATTCGCCATTGAAGACGACGGAGATGAAGCGATCTTCGTTCGAGATTGGCTGCTTGCCATCCTTGAGGCCGACAATGGAAAGGCGGCGATTGACGAGGGCGAGGCCGGGACGGAAGAAATAGCCATCCTCATCGGGCCCGCGGTGCGTGATCGCATCGGCCATGCGGCGCACGATCTGCGAATCGATGGCTGCCGGCTCGGTGAGATTGACGATTCCCGCGATGCCGCACATGCAGTGGCTCTCCAACCCAAGAGAACTTGCCCGGATGAATATCTTATGAAAGCCACCCTACGCATCCAAAATCGGCGCCTCGAATTAGGGCACGGTTGCAAGGAGTTTTGGCTCGCGCCGGAAAATAGTGGCGAGTTTTGAATCAATTTTTCGTGAATTCTTCATTTGACTTTTCAGCAAAGGCGAGTTTAGTGGATGCTGGGTAGCTGGTTCTCGCCTCGGATTTATGGAATGTTAGCGATTCACGATTGGAGGTACCTCGTGTTGCAGGAACCTTGGCTCAAATGGTTAGGAAAGTCCCTTTCAACGTCTCGACAACGCCGGCGCCGTGGCCAAAGGTGCTTGTCTGCTTTTCTACCAAGAATCGAGTGCCTCGAAGAACGCTGCACGCCGACGCAGATAACGCTCACGTCCGCGGCCGACAACACTCTCTACGAGGCAACGGACCAATCGAGCCAACTCAGCAATGGGGCAGGCCAGCACTTCTACGCGGGCGACACCGGCCAGGTGTCATCGATCTATATTCGCCGTGGCGTGCTTCGGTTCGACCTTTCGGCGATACCCGCGGGATCGACGATCACCAATGCGACACTGACCCTGCATATGTCGAAAACGGCCGGGGGAGCCGGGCGCAGAACATTTCATTACACGCCCTGTTGCAGGCGTGGGGCGAGGGAACTTCTAACGCCGGCACCGGCGGCACCGGAGCGGGCGAAGGCGACGGCGTGCCGGCGACGACCAACGACGCCACCTGGCTGGACACGTTCTATGATCCGACCAATCCGCAGTTCTGGACGACGGCAGGCGGCACCTTCTCTTCGACCGTCAGCGCCACAACGTCCGTAAACGGCGTCGCCTTTTATTCATGGAACTCGAGCGGGTTGACCGCTGACGTCCAAAGTTGGGTCAACCAGTCTACCACCAACTTCGGCTGGATCGTGATTGGCAATGAAACCACCGCCAGAACCGCGAAACAATTCGATACGCGTGAGAACACCACCGCTGCCGACAGGCCGACGCTTGTTGTCACTTACACCGCCCCTCCGACGGTCACCAGCGTGAACCCGAATACAGGCCCCGCAATGGGCGGCACGAGCGTGATCGTCAGCGGCACCGGGTTCACCGGGGCCACGAGCGTGCATTTCGGCGCCGCCGCTGCCACGAGCTTCATCGTCAGCTCGGACACGCAGATCACGGCAATCGATCCGGCGGGGAGTGGCGTCGTCGATGTCACCGTCACTGTCCCAGTCGGCGGCACGTCGGCAACCTCGACCGCCGACCAGTTCACCTACGTGCAACCTGCCCCCACGATTTCTTCCGTGGTGATCAATCAAGACATCGCGACACTCTACAACGCCGCTGGCCAACCTTTCGCAGGCGCGCAGCGCTCGATGGTCAATGACATCGTTTATACCTTCAGTGAGCCGGTCAGCATTCTTGATCCCGGCAGCGACCCAAACGTATTCAGTGTCGCAGTTGCCTCGGGTTGGACCGGGAGCGTACCGACACTTAGCTGGGCGCCCGTCGCCGGGTCGGGCAACTCGGAATGGGCCGTCAGCTTCAGCGGCAATGGGGTTACCGGCGGCTCGATTGCCAACGGCGCCTACACCATCACGGTCACCGATCCTGCATCCATCACCGCCGAATCCGATGGCCAAGCGCTGACCGTCACTCCCGGCCTCGCACCCGGCACCGGCAACCCCGCCTACGCCACGCAACAATTCTACCGGCTTTTCGGCGACATCAACGGAGATGAGTTCGTCAACGCCGCGGACAATGTGAAGTTCAAGCAAGCCCTGACGACGTACAACGCGGCGTTCGACTACACCCAGGACGGCTTTGTCAATGCTGCAGACAATATTAAATTCAAGAGCGACCTTACAGTGAACTTCAGCGGCTTCTCGCCAACGATCTAAGGCGCGCCTGCGCCCACCGGTTTGGGGAGGGGGCGGCGGCGTGATTCGGATGCCTACCGCCCGGGCGACGCTGGGTGGAGATCCCCCAGCGCGTCGGCCGTTCGCAACCTTTGGTGCCCAACAACTTGCCAATAGGGATTTACTATCTCGATGTGCCAACCGCAATTCGGCGCTGCGCTTCGCACCTGGAGTTTCCAAATGCTTTACCGATATGGGTCCACGTGGTCAAGAATTCTCCTTCAGACGATTTTTCGGATCGATTCCATTGGCAAAAACAAGCGTTCATTGGCCTTCTTGCCGGGAATCGAGAACCTTGAAGAACGATGCACGCCGACGCAGATTGTGCTTACTTCGACGGCCGACAACACCTTGTATGAGGCCTTGAATCAGTCCAACCAGCTCAGCAACGCTTTGGGACAGCATTTCTACGCCGGTGAAACGAACCAGGCGGCGGGCAGCAATCTTCGCCGGGGCGTGCTCATGTTCGATTTGTCGTCGGTGCCGATTGGATCAACAATCAACAGCGTGACGTTGACCTTGCACATGTCGATGACCAATTCAGGGGCCGAGAACTTCGATCTCCACCTCTTGCAGCAGAACTGGGGCGAAGGAACTTCCAACTCGGGCTCCGGCGGAGGGAACGGCTCGCCGGCGACGACCAACGACGTCACCTGGCTGGATACCTTCTATTCTTCGACCAATCCTCAGCTCTGGACGACGGCAGGGGGCGCCTTCTCATCCACGGTCAGTGCCACGACCTCGGTCAATGACGTCGGCTTCTATTCGTGGACGGGCAGCGGGTTGAATTCCGACGTGCAACAATGGGTCAATCAGCCAAGCACCAATTTCGGCTGGATCCTGATCGGCAATGAAACTACCAGCGGGACCGCGAAACAATTCGATACTCGTGAAAACACGACGTCATCGTTTGTGCCCACGCTCACCGTCAACTACACGCCGAGCATCACCAACGTGGCGATCAACCAAGATATCCCGTCGCTTTACGAGGCGGCGGGCCAGCCGGCCCCAGGGACGCAGCGGTCAATGGTGAACGACATCGTCTACACCTTCAGCGAGCCGGTCAACATCCTTAGCAACGCCATCGATCCGAACGTGTTCACCATCGCGGTTGCTTCGGGATGGACCGGCACCGCGCCGGCCACGATTGGATGGGCGCCGGTAGCCGGGTCGGGAAATGCGCAGTGGGAAGTGGATTTCGGCGGCGGCTCGATCGCGAATGGCGCCTACACGATCACCGTCAGCGATCCTGATTCCATCACCGCCGAATCCGACGGCCAGACGTTGGGCCTCGCCACCAGCGGCTTCGGGGGCGCCACACAATCCTTCTACAGGCTCTTCGGCGACATCAACGGCGACGGGGTCGTCAATGCGGCGGATAACGCGCAGTTCAAGCAAGCGCTGGCGACCTATAACGCGGCATTCGATTACAACGACGACGGCGTCGTCAATGGCGCTGACAGCGTGCAATTCAAGAACGACTTGACCGTAAACTTCACCGGCTTCACGCCGACCATCTAAGTGCATCTCCCCTTAAAAAGGGGGAACAATATATCGATTCTCAGGGTTCCATCATGAAGCATTCCTTCCTCCTCCTCGGTTCTTTCTTCCTCTGTTCGGACATTGTCTCGGCCGACGCGCGTGGGGACTTCAAGCCAGACGTGCCGGTTCTCGAAGTGACAAAGGACACGACGCTTGATGCCAAGAAGACATACGGCCGCCTGATCGTGAAGGGCTCGAACCTCGCCATCGACGGCAAGGGAGCATGGGTGATCGGCATCGATGGCGGCATTCCGAAAACCTACAAGGGCGTCGGTATCGAGGGGAAAGGCGTGTCAAATGTTACGTTGAAGAACCTCAACGTCCGCGGCTTCGAGATGGGCCTTCGCGTCGAGGCCGGCAAGAAATGGATGATCGAAAACTGCAACTTCTCGGACAACTTCCATGACCCGGAATTCGGTTGGGGGGAGAACGGGCGGCGCGGCGGCATCCTGTTCCTCAATGTTCACGAATCCACGATCAAAAACTGCAAGGCCAACCGTGTCTGGGACGGCTGCGTCCTCGATCATTCGGACGGCAACACTCTAAGCAATAATGATTTCTCCCACTGTTCCAACACGTGCCTCAGACTCTGGCTAGCCTGCGATAATCGCATCAGCGACAACAAGCTCGATTACGGAATCCGCATCAAGCGCGGCGAGGTCCATGCCCGCGATTCGACCTGCGTTCTCATCGAGACCGGCTCGGATGGCAACCGCTTCACCAAGAATTCCTGCACTCATGGAGGAGACGGCATTTTCATCCGCTCGCTCAACAACTGGATCAGCACTCGCAATCACTTCGTGGATAACGACTGCTCGTATGCCAACAACAATGGCTTCGAGTGTTGGTCGCCAGGCAACACCTTCTACCGCAACAAGGCAAACCATTGTAGCTATGGCTTCTGGATGGGCGGCTCGGACCGCACCGTCCTGGAAGGCAACGAAGCCTCGTTCAATGGCCTTCCCAAGGGCAACCACAACTCGCCCCACCTTCCCAAGAACGGCCATGCCGGCATCGTTTTCATGTTCGGCTCGGCGTCGCACATCGTGGTCCGCGGAAATAACTGCGCCGACAACAATGGCGCCGGCATCGCCGCCATTGGCGACCAGGGCAGCAAGGGAAAAAACTGGAAAGCCTACCACTGGGTCGTGGATGCCAACGTCTTGACGGGAAATCGCTGGGGCATCTTCGCTGAATACGCCGACTGGATCGAGGCCGGCGCCAACGTCTTCAAGGACAACACCAGCGACGTACACAAGGGTGCCGGTGTCACCAACTTCACCGAGCGGCCGGCAGACCCCGGCATCACAGAGGCTCCGCTTTTGACGACGACGGGACCGGAGTACGTGCGCGTGGGCCAGAAAATGCAGTTCAATGTCGGCCTCACCAATGGTCCCGCTGGCAAGCCGGTTTCCTTTCGTTGGGACTTCGCCGACGGCGCCGTCTCCACGAACGCCAAGGTGGAACATACGTTCGCGAAGCCGGGGTTCTATCGCGTCGGCGTGACGGCCACCAACGGATCGCGTTCGACCCTTGCGTGGCGTAACGTCTACGCCGTTTCGGACGGCCCCGAAATCGGGACTGAGGGGCAAGCCGCGAAGTGGGATTGGGCTGATCCACGGTCGAAGGTTGTCTTCACGGATGACACCAAATTCGTACTGGCCGGGAAGTCGAGCCTCAAGGCGAGCGTGGGGCCTCCCTACAGCGGCGGGCGCACCGAACTTCGTTACACGCTGCCCGGCAACGCAGCAATCGATCCGGCCAAGAAAACGCATCTGTCGCTTTGGCTGCGAGCGCGGAATCCCAACGTGCCCGGTTGGCAGGATGGCAATCCGATCGTGACACTGTACGGTCCGCAGGGGAAGGTCTATCGCCTCAAACCGAAAAACGAACTTTCGACTTCGCCGACGGACAGCGAAGCTCGCGAGGGCTGGCTACGCCTTGCGATTCCTCTCCGCGGCGACGCCGCCTGGTCAACCGAGGGCGAATTGCCGCGGTCCATTGAGCGCTTCTCGCTCGGCTTTGATTCCTGGGGAAGCGACCCGTTCGTTGTCTGGTTGGACGGAATCCAGTTCGAGTGACAGACGCGAGCTACGAGCCGCGGGTCGGCGGGCCGGAACGCGTTGATTAGCTAGAGAATTGAGTTGAATGGCACGGGCTACCTCTGCTTTGTGGTATTACAATTCCACACGCCGGCACGCGTCAAGATTTACGCGCTCTCATACAACTTGCGCACCTTCCGTGCCAGCATGGAATCGACAAACCGCGGCAGCCAGCGGTTCACGCGCAGCATCCATTGCGTGTCGCTGCCGATCCAGGTCTCCGTCTGGTTCCGTTGCAAGCTGCGGATGATCCGTGCCGCGACATCCGCCGGCGGCATGCCTTTATCGTATTCGATCTTCGCCTTCCCCTCCGATTTCAGGAAGTGCTGCGAGAATTCGCTCTTCGTCAGGCCCGGCACGATCAGCAGGATGTCGATGTCGAAGCGGGCCAGTTCGCCGCGCAAGGCTTCGGTCAGGCCGCACAGGGCGTATTTGCTTGCGGAGTATTCGCTCCAGGCCGGCATGGCGCGTCGGCCGCACATTGACGCCACGTTGACAATCGCGGGCTGGACGCCGTTAACCAGGATCGGGATCGCCTTGCGAATCAACTCCGCAGGGGCGAAAAAATTCACCTCCATGATTTGCCGCATGATCGCTTCGGTCGAGTCGGCGAAATGAGCCCAACTCGCGATGCCGGCGTTGTTGATGAGCACGTCGAGGCCGCCGAAGCGTTCGACCGCGCGATCGAGCAGCCGTTGCCGATCTTCCTCTTGGGTGATGTCGGCCGGCGCCACCAGAATGCCGTCGCGCGGTCCGGGCAACGAATCCGCGAGGTCGTTCAGCTTATCTTCGCTGCGGGCGGCCAGCACTAGCCTGGAACCGGTTGGGGCCAACAGTTCGCCAGCGCCTTGCCGATGCCGCTCGACGCTCCGGTGATGAGAATGCGCCGCCCCTGCAAATTGCGCGTCATGAAAGCCGCTCCCACAACGTGAAAACTTTCCCCGATTTCCCATCCTACCAAGACTTGCGATCCGGCAGAACGCTGATTTGCGGCATGATCCGTGCATCGCCATGCGAAGCGCCGTCAGAGCCGCTACAATCCGCATGCAGAGCAAAAAACCGTCAAGCGTTCGATGCGGACCATCGCTCCAATTCGCGGCAGAGCTTGTCAAAGGACGGCGAGTTTTGCCGACATTCGGCGAGATGAAGGGATTGAACGAACACCTTTGCATCCACGGTTTTCTTATAGGTTCTTGCGCGGTCCTGGGCTTGCAGCTGTTTGACGATCCAAACTACGCCGCTACGATCCTCGAATTGGCTTCGTGGCGGCAATGGGTCCGGCAATCCGTTCACCCCGGCCAGTGTGGATGCGCCCGCGACGATCCAGTTTTCCAGCATTTTCTTGGCCAACACGCAGGCGATACTGGCGTCGCTGCGTGCCTTCCGTGCTGCCTCCAGTAGCCGTGGAGCCATATCTTTCGGGCAGTCGTTCTCGGCATCGAGCAACAGGAGCAGTAAGCCACGTCCCGCTGGATCACGGCGAACGCGTTTGGTCAAGTTGGCGAAGGCTTCATTTACCTTCACCGCCAGGCTCGATGACAACAGATCGATTAGCGCGTCCCGATTTCCGCGTGACGGTTGGAGAACATGCAATGGTTCCGAGTAGCCGAGCAGTTCCGTCCATACCCGGCCAAGCAAACCAGCGACGCAGCCAACCTCGGTATGCCCTTCTACAATCGGGGCGATGTAGAGCGTCATGTTTGCAATTCCTGTCGCCCATTTTGGAGGTGTTTTTGCCGCTCCAAATCGTCGAGATCAGGTTCCAGGAGGTTGTCGCGTTCCAACCCACCAAGCGTGTTCAGCCTCCGCCGCACGATTTCCACGCTGGCCTCGTCAACGGGGCCGATGACGGTTTGGCCGTCAATCATCTGCACAACGCGCACGTTTTCCGGCTTGATGGTCGGATTGTCCAAAAGCTCTGCGCTGTGGGTCGTGAGCAGAATCTGGGTGCGCGTCGTCGCCTCGTCCAAGGCATCAACGAGAGCGTTCATCGCGGCCGGATGCAACGCGGTTTCCGGCTCCTCGATGCCGACGACACTTGGATGGCCGTAGGGCGGCACGTTTTGGAAGGCCGCCATGATGTTGGCAAGGACGCGCAGGGTGCCATCGGACATGCTTTCTGCATCGAATTCCAACGGCTTGTCGCCGACGGCGGAGTGCATGCGGAAGCGGATCGTTTCGCGTTCTCCATACGCCTGCACCCAGAAATCGCTAACCCCTTCTACGATGTGACAGACATACTGTTTCACTCGCTCCAGCAATGCTGGATCGACCTCCTTCAGAGGTCGAATGACACTTGCGAGATTAGCCGCATCCCTGTCCAGGAATGCTCCGTTGCTTGGCTTTGGCACGAGGCGAATGGCGTCAGGATGGGCATTGTAGAATCCCATGTGGCGAATACCTTGGGCAACGTTCGCGAACAATGGATCTCCGATGCTACCAAGCGCGCAATGATCTGCACGGAATAGATCAACTCGGCTCGTATCGGCCGGGTACTTGGGATCATCCTTGCCGTAGGCCAAAGACAGGACTGATTCGGACCGCGACTCTGTAACCAATCGATGAACCTTGAATCCACGCGCGTTTTCACCGACATCACCGCTTATCTCCAAGCCTTCATCGTCGATTAGCGGCGTTCTCCGTTCTCCGCCTGAAATTGTGATGAGGTATCTCGCCTCCAAGTCTCGACGCTCATCATTTGCTGGCGTTTTAACAGCGGTCACGCCGCCGTTGGAATTGGGTTTTTGGGTGGCACCCGCAGCGGCGACCTTGCCTTCAAATTCAAATTCCAGGTAGGGAGCATCAGAGGTCCGACACGCGATAGAAGACCACCCGCCATGTCGCTTGACGGCCTCGGTTACACTTACTTCCATTGCGTCCCGGAGAAAGGATAGCGCATCCAGAAAATTGCTTTTGCCGCTCGCATTCCGCCCCACCAACACCGTCAACGGCTCCAACGTCACATCGCAAAACGCAATACTCTTGTAGCCGCGAATCTGCACGCGGCGAAGAAATGGCGGCTTCGTGTTTTCCGTGAGTTCGTCGTCGGCTTCTTTGATGTCTGCGGTCGCCATGATTAGCCTCAAATCGCATCGGATTCGTTTGCCGTTAACCTACCACGTTTGCAGACATGAGAAAACACCATTAGCCCGTTTCCGCATCGCGCCGTGGCGCCGTTCGCTCCTTCACGCTGTAGCTGTCCTGATCCTTGCTCATGTATGCGGTCATCAGCTCCGCGAGGAAGCCGATCGACATTACCTGAGCGCCCAGCAGCGTGGCGGCCGCCGCATAGATCAAGAGAGGTCGCTGGTGCAGCGGTGGAAACGGGTGGATCTCCAGACGGGTCAAAATCCATTCGACGGCCAGCTCCAGCATGCCGAGCAGGCCAAGCCCGAAGCTGCACAGGCCGATGCTGCCCAAAAGATGTTGCGGGCGTTGGCCGAATCCGGTCAGGAATTTGACGGTCAACAGATCGAGAAAACCTTTCACGAACCGGCGAACTCCGTATTTGCTTTGGCCGAATTTACGTGGACGATGGTTGATCGGAATCTCAGCGATCTTGAAGCCGCGCGCCGCGGCAAGGACCGTGATGAAGCGGTGCAATTCGCCGTACAGCCGAATTTCACGGAAGACTTCCGCCCGGTAGCACTTCATGCCGCAATTGTGATCGTGCAGCTTGACGCCCGTGAAACCGCTCACCATGAAGTTGAAAACCCGGCTCGGCAATACCTTATGCCAGGGATCGACGCGCGTCCGCTTCCAGCCGCTGACGACGTCGAAGCCTTCATAGAGCTTGGCCAGGAAGCGCGGAATCTCGGCGGGATCGTCTTGCAGATCGGCGTCGAGCGTCAGGATGATGTCGCCGTGGGCGGCCGCGAATCCGGCGGAGAGGGCCGCCGCCTTGCCGAAATTGCGGCGAAAGCGAATGCCGTGCACATCGGGATGCTGTTCGCTCAAGTTGCGAATCACGTCCCATGAGCCGTCGGCGGAGCCATCATCCACAAAGATGATCTCGAAGCGGAGGTTGGCGGTCTGCGCGACACAATTCAATTCGTCATGAAGAATGACGAGGCTATCCTGCTCGTTGCAGACGGGAATGATGATGGAGATCATGGCGTTGCCCCCGCAGGATCGGTGCGCTCACCGGCGGGCTTGATCCAGTAAATACACAGGGCAACGAGTGCTTCCATGGCGATCCAATCGAGTCGGAGCAAAATCGCTGCCGCGGAGATGAACGCGGCCGGGCCGATGAAGCGTGCCAATAATCTACTCAGGATCAGTTCGCGCACGCCCAGGCCGCCGGGAATGAAGACCAGGACGAAGCCGGCGACGGTGGCGAAGGCGATACTGGCGGTGCACTGGGCCCAGAGCGAAAAAGTCAATCCGGGCGGTTCGGGCAGCACGGCATTCAGCATTGCCCACCAGCTCAGGCCTTGCACCAACCAGCCCGCGCCGGTAATCAGCAATCCGGTGACCAAGACGCCGAACCGCAACGGGGGTAAGCGATAGAGCTGCACGGCCTGGATGCGTGCCGACATTTTGCCGACAATGAAATTGAAGACGCCGGGCAAAAGCGGAACGCCGCACATCGCAATCAGGATGGCTCCAATCGCGACGGGATGCACCTCGACGCCAAGGTCGCCCGGCGGCTCGACGGCGTAGATCAACGCGGCGACCATGCCTCCCGCGGCCATGCCGGTGAGCACCTCGTAGAAGGTGATGATGATGGAGACGCCGTAGGGGACGCCATAGGGATGGGTGAAATTGGCGCGGATGGCGATAGCGAGCGCCTTGCCGGGCACATATTTGCCGAGCTGGCTGATATAGTGAGCGCGCAGGGCGGCATAGAAGGGCAGGGGATAGCCGAAGTGGGCGTGCAGGTGGCGCCAGTACCAGGCGGCGGGGAAGACGCTCAGGAGATAGAGACCGCCGGAGGCTGCCAACCAGGCGGGACGCAGTTGAATTTTGGTGATGTCGGGCTGATCGGGATCATTCTTGGGTTCGAGGTCTTTCTTGAATTGCCAGCCGATGCAGAAGAGAATCAAGCCGGCCAGCAGGAGTTTGCCGCCTCGCCAGATCAGGCGTTTCCAGTCGCGTTTCATTGGGGCATTGTACGGGAATGCTCCGGCGTGAACGCCGAAGCCCGCCGCCCACCCAATCAGCGGCTTCACGAAGACTTTTTCAGCGCCGCTTGCTTTCTTCTTAAGTCTTCCAGGCGAGTCCGGGCGTCCTGCAAGTCTGGATTCAGCGCAATGGCTTCTTGAAGGTGAAAGGCGGCATCGTCCTCGCGATGATCTTCCAGCAGGAGTTGCCCGAGCAGCGCGTGGGCCCGCGCGCTGAACGGCTGACATTGCACCGCCTTGTGAAGCTTTTCGATGGCGCCGGCCCGATTGCCTTCCTCTTTCAAGCACAGGCCCATGTTCAGGTACGCCTCAAACAAGTCGGGCTTCTTGTCGATGGCCCGACCGAAATAGTCTTTGGCGCCCGTGCGATCCTTCAAGGCAACGCGGATGAGGCCCATGTACAGCAAGGGCAAGGCGGCATCCGGATCGATGACGAGCGCCGTCCGCAGAGATCCCTCCGCATCGGCAAATTGCCCCTGCTGCCTTTGCGCCCACCCCATCAAAGTCCAGCTGCCCTTGGCGCTGGGATATTCACGCACGAGGTCCTGCAAGAGCTTGATGGCATCAGCGAAACGCTGCATGTCGCAAAGCATTTCCGCTCGCTTCATCAGGGCCACCTCACCCACGTTGTATTTCGACGCTTCCTTGACAAATGGATCCTGCCAATCCGGCGTCCTGGGCATTTCGATCGCTTTCGCCATGTCTTGCCGAGCTTCTGAAGACTTTCCTTGCCGCGCGTTGATCTCGGCGGACAGCAAAAGAGCCGCCTTGGCGGTCACCGGATGGGCCAGCGGTGCGCGCAGATGTCGCCGGCTTTGAGTCAGCTTGCCGTCGTGAAAATCCAGGCGCGCGAGTCCCAGATGCGGCGCGGATGATTCTCGTCCGCTTTGAGCATTTCCTCAAATTCTTCGCGCGCTTCATCGAAGCGCCCAAGACGCAAGTAAAGTTCCGCGAGGCGCAACCGTGACGCCGTCTGCGCAGCGCCGCCAAGAAGCGTCGCCCGCTGGAATTTGGGCAACGCCGCCTCTGGATCGCTGCGCAGATGGGCAATGCCCTGCAAATGCGGCCAGCGCGGATCCGTGGCATCCAGCCGCTCGGCCTGCTCAAAGCACTTCAGGGCTTGCTCGAATTGATTGTTGTCCAGAACGATGGCCAGCGTCCCCCAGGCATCGGCCGACCTCGGGGTCTTGCGCACCGCATCCAGGCGTTCTTCGATGGCCCGGCGCACGGCCGGATCAATCCCGTCCAGGTCCAATACCGGCGGGTCGATGATCGTCGGCCACCAATACACTCGAATAACAACAAGGGCAGCCACCAGCAATCCGAGCGCGGCCAGCGCAAGTCGGCGGCGCTTGAGGAAGGGCGTCGGCGCGGACGGTGATGTCGAAATCGTCATGGCGCCGCCTGCACTTTCGAGCCGTCGCCTTTTTTCAGGATCAGGCGGCGATCGGCCGTGCATCCCGGAAAATCCTCGAGGGCGCCGTCAGGCCAGGCAATCCGAATGGCATCGACATGATCGGCTGAGCCAAGACCGAAATGCGCTCGGGGATCGTTGCTGCTGAGATAGCTCGAGCCGGGTTGAATCAAGCGCATCCATTTCTGCTTCCCCGCCGTGACGGTGACGACGGCGCCGTAGGCATCGCGCTTCCATTCCGGCACCATGGCCTGAATCATGAGCCAATGACCCGCGCCGGGAGCCATGTTGCGATAGATGCAGGCGGGACCATTCACATACGTGGCGAGCAGATCGACTCGGCCGTTGCCGCAGATATCGCCCATGCATAAAGCGCGGCCGATACGAGGCGCGGCGGTGAGCGCCGGATTGGGGGAGGAGATGTCGCGAAACTTCCCCCTGCCGTCGTTGGCGAACAGCTGATTTCGCTCGTCGTAATCGCGCCAATCGAAGCTCGTCGAGGCGGCATCACGCATGCGGGAAACGCGACCATTAATGATTGCCAGATCGAGATGCCCGTCTTGATTGAAGTCAGCCAGGGCCAGGCCGAACCCGGTGCCGCGCCATTTCGTTGACGCCAGGCCGACCTCCTGGGTGCGGTCCGTGAAAAATCCGGTCGGCCCTTGCTGCCAACAGGTATTGGTTTCCTCGGTCAGGTGCGTGATGATCAAATCGGGCAAGCCATCTCCATTTACGTCGCCGTAGGCAACGCCCATGTTGCCCTCGGCTCGGCCGGCCGCGTTGTAGGCAACGCCGCGCAAAACGGCCTCCTCCAGAAATGTGCCGTCCTTCTGATTGATCCACAAATGATTGGGCCTGGCGTCGTTGGCCACGAGAATATCGGGCCAGCCATCGCCGTTGAAGTCCGCGCACAAGACGCCCAGGCCCGCGCCGGGACGCCGCCCCAGCCCCGAACTCACCGTGACATCTCGAAACTTTACCTTGCCGTCGGCCTGCTTGCCCAAGTTGCGGAACAACGACGCGACCGTGCCTTTGAACGTGCTGGGATGGGAAAAATCGCGCCGATGGCCGGACTGGAGATAATGCTGCGTGGGATCGTAGTCAACGTAATTGGCGATCACCAAATCGAGCCAACCGTCGCGGTTGAAATCGATGAAGCTGGCCGAGGTTGCCCATTGCCCGCTTTCCAGCCCTGCATCCTTGGTCACTTCCGTGAACGTGCCATCCCCGTTGTTGAGAAACAAGCGAACCGTGCGGAACCCCGTGAGAACCACATCGGGCCAGCCGTCGTTATTGACATCGCCAATGGCCACGCCGGTGAAATGCCCGGCAACATCCAGGCCTGAGCCGGCGCTGATATCCTCGAAAGTGCCGTCCTTCTTCTGCCGAAATAATTGATTCCGGGAAGGCGAATTAGGGCCGGCGCCCTGCAGAAGCAAGATATCGAGGCGTCCGTCTTGATCGCAGTCGAACAAAGCGGCCCCCGAGCCCAGGATCTGCGGAAAGAAATACGACCCGGTCGGTCCCGCGTCATGCGTGAACTTCAGTCCAAGCGCATCCGTCGCATCCTCGAACCATGGCGAGGCGACATCGTCACGAGAACGCCAAGGGCCCCAGAGCGCCGTGCCCGCCGTGATGCCGATGGCCAGGCACGCCGTGCCAATCCCCAGAGTTAGCTTTCTTCTGAGCATGGTCTGATTTTAGAGCACGATGCACGACTTAACAAGGAAGAGGATTTTGCCCTGTGCCTGGCGGCGTGAACGGAGATGTCGTAAGCTGGATCATGCAACTTTTGCGCTCCGGCAGCAGTCCCAACTGGATATCCGCCAAGCCTGGAGATCGTGCCATGAAATTCGTGCAAGCATTGGGCGTGGGCATCTTTTTCTTTGGCGTCAGCCTTTTGCTGGCGGGCGGCCTCGGCGTGCCGAAGAAGGAAGACGTGCCGAAATACATGAAGCAATTAACATCCAGCAATGCGGCCGAGCGCGCCAAGGCGGCGGAAATGCTCGGCAAACGCGGCGGGATCAGCTCCAGCGATGTAGAGGGCGCCGTCGAACCGCTCAAGATGATGTTGGACAAGGACAAGGACGCCAAGGCCCGCGCCGCTGCCGCCCGCGCCCTCGGCGCCATCCAGGCCGACGCGGAGGGCACCGTGCCGCTCTTGATCGAGCGTCTCAAGGCCGACAGCGAAGCCAAGGACGTGAGAATGGCTGCTGTCGTCGCTCTGGGGCAGTACGGCCCCGCCGCCAAGGACGCCTTGCCGCCGCTGCGCGATTACTTGAAGACCTTTGACGCCAAGAAATCAAAGGAAGGGCAGACGATCCAGAACGCGATTCAATTGATCGCGATGACGAAAAAGAAAAAGGGCTAGGTGACGTTCGGAAAATAACTTCCCGAATCATCGGTCTGTCGTAGGGTGGGTCGAGTGTACTCGCGAGGCCCACCATTCTTGCAAGCGCGTGGTGGGCCTCGCGAGTACGCTCGACCCACCCTACAAAAATCGAAGGCCACCAAAACTACTAAGGAATCACCGTTTTCGCGCCGCAATCAAGTAGCCATAACTGCGCAGCGATCCGAACCACCACGGCCGCGCCAGGCGGCCATCGCCGCGCAGGCTCACCGGCCGCACCTCAAGGATCGAGAAACCTGCTCCTTGCAACAACCGCACGATCTCGCTGCGCGTGAAAAGGTGCATCGTCATGGTTCCCACCCCTTGGTGCGCCGGCATGTCGTAGTCGCCGGGAGTGCCGCGGCCGAGCCACGCCGCTAGCGCTTCACGGAATAACAAGCGTCGCCCCGCTGACGTCCAAATATTGAACCAGCGATTATGGACATGCGCCACGAACACGCCGCCCGGCTTGAGCAACCGCTGGACATGAGCAACGGCCCGCCCCGCGCTGCCGCCCCGACGATCAGCCCAAGCGTGCTGAACAGACAAGCCGCATGGTCAAAACTACCATCGGCAAGCATCCCAAGCTCGACGAGATTGCCGCACACGCAAGGAATCTGCAACCCCAGCGCCGTCGCCTTTTCGCTCAAGACGCGCAGCATCGGCAACGACAGATCGACGCCGATCGGCTGATATCCCGCCTGGGCCAGCGCAATCGCCAAACGCCCGGTTCCGCAGCCAAGGTCGATAATCTTCCCCGCCGGCCGGCAATGTTCGAGCACAAATTCGCGATCCATGTGCAAAAGCGGCGTGCCTTCCAACGTGGCGTCGTAAGCCTGAGCAATCGTGGGATCATGGAAATAATCCCACAACGAACGTGAAACACCCCTCGGCAATTGCCAGTCAGCGGTCATGGTGCTCCCACGTTTAGCCGACGAGCTTGCTCGCCGCAAGGCCGGTTCACAGCGGCGAGCACGCTTCGCCGGCTAAACTTATTCTGGAACTTTCTCACGCAATAGGCGTCAAAAGGAAGATATTAGGGAAATCGGGGCCGGAACTTGACACCGCCGCCAAAATCGACGAAACTATATGCGGTCAGCCAGATCGCGGCTTCTAGGTCCGATTACCTGTAGAAAGCGAGTCCATCCATGAGCGGCATGAATCGTCGGCACTTCCTCAAGCACGTGGCTGCGGCATCCGCGCTGGCGCTGCCGGGCATGGAATTCGTTCGCACGATCCAGGCGAACGCTCAGACCTTGCGACGCAACAACAAAAGCGTGGTCGTCCTGTGGATGGGCGGCGGCCCCGCCACCATCGACATCTGGGACCTCAAGCCTGGCCGACCCACGGGCGGCGAATTCACCGAAATCCAGACCGCGGCTTCAGGTGTTCGCATCTCACAGCACATGCCGAAGGTCGCCGAGCAGATGCGCAATCTCGCCATCATCCGCTCCCTCTCGACTTCCGAAGGCGATCACAATCGCGGCACCCAGCTGATGCACACCTCCTACACGCCCAACCCCGCGATCGCGTTCCCGACCCTCGGCTCCATCATGGCTAAGGTCGCCACCAATCGCGAGCAGTTCCCCACCTATCAGCCCGTCTCTCTGCCCGCCTACATCACCATTGGCGGCGGCGGCATGGGCAACGGCGGCGGTTTCCTCGGCATGAATTACGCTCCCTTCAGCGTCCAAAACCCCGGCACTCCCCCCGAGAATATCCGCCCGCCGCAATCCGTCGGCAATGGCGACGAACTCGAAGACCGCATCCAACGCCGCCGTCGGCTCTTCAGCGAGATCGAAGACCAGTTCATGTTCGGCCGCGTTCCGCACTTGAGCGCCGGCATGGCCTATTCCAGCCAATCCGAGCGCGACGCCAAGTTGGCCGAGCGCGCCAAGTTCGCCGACGCCTCCAAGGCCCACCGCGATGTCTACTACAAGGCGTTCAGCCTGGTCGCTTCGAAGGAAGGCCAGGTCTTCGATCTGAAGAGCGAGAAACAGAAGGTGATGGAGGATTACGGCGCCGCGGGCATGGGCAACAACAACTTCGGCCGCTCCGCCGTGCTGGCCCGCCGGCTCCTCGAATCCGGCGTCTCCGCCGTCGAATTGTCGCTGGGCGGCTGGGACACGCATGGCGGCAACTTCAATGCGCTGTCCACCCGCCAGCTGCCACCGCTCGACAAGGCGATGGGCAGCCTGGTCCGCGACCTCGTCGAACGCAGCATGTGGCAAAACACCGTCCTCGTTTGGATGGGCGAGTTCGGCCGCACCCCGCGCATCAACGCCAACAACGGCCGCGATCACTGGTCGCGCTGCTGGTCGGTCGTGGTCGGCGGCGGCGCCATCCGCGGCGGCCAGGCTTACGGCGCCACCGATCAAGACGGCATGGACGTGGCCCGCAATCGCGCCAGCATCGGCGACGTCTTCGCCACCATCTATCGCGCCCTGGGCATTGACCCGGATAATCAAGTCCGCGACCCCATCGGCCGCCCCTTCCGCATCGCCGGCATGAACGGCCGACCCATCGCCGACCTGTTCGCAGGCAACGCGTAAAGCATCGTGTTCAACCGCCAAAACCCAGGCAGGCTTTCCAAAGCACGCCCGGGTTTCGCGCGTTCGTTAAGCCTTGTTTTCCCGCCACGTCAACGCTATGATGAAAAAATCCTTGGGGTATAGTGTAACGGTAGCACAACTGACTCTGGATCAGTTTGTCAAGGTTCGAATCCTTGTACCCCAGCTTGAAAAAACGGCCTTCGGCGAACGGGAAGCGAATTGCGTGCAACAAGGATGCAACACTTGAACCGGATTCGGCTGAAAGTGAGGATGCGAAATGCCTGAAATCGATTGGGTGCGTGAAGCAAGCGTAAAGCTAAAAGACCTGGTCGAATCGACCACGTTTCAGAAGGGCTTTCCGAAGTTCCGTGGTGTTCCGCTACAGACGAACCGGCCGACGTTGATCTGGGATCCTCGAAGCTCACGACGCAAGCGAAGCTGCTCGGCTCTCGCCCGGTCGATGACGGATCGCAAGGGATTGACGCCGATCTTCCCATCGGTGCCTACGAGAAACGGGTTGGAACATTCCGCCAATAGCCGCAATGCCTGTTGCTCTTCGCCCCACGCTCGGCAGTAGCCAGCAAGGGCGTCGGCGTCGAGGGGTGCGGCGTCATCGTCGAGGGCGACGGTGAGTTCCTCCCACTTCTGTTTCGCATCGGCCGATCAGCGGCAAATTTGCCTTGTGGCATTTCGTAGAGGCCAGCCTCGCCATCGCCGGTTGCAAGATCGACATGTTGCACATCTGCACTTTGGGATTTTCCAAGCGGAACATCGAACGCATGGCCCAGGCCATCGCCACCGGCCAGATCAAGCGGCTACGGTTGCTTTGCTCGCATTACTTCAAAGGCACTTCCCGCCAGATTTACGATTGCATGGTGGGCGCCTTCGAGGCACACCCCGGCCGCATGGAATATCGTTCCCTTCGCACCCATGCCAAGCTGCTGTTGCTCTCGTTCGAGGACGACCGGAAAATGACCGTGGAATCGTCGGCGAATCTTCGGAGCTGCAAGAACTGCGAAAACGCCACCCTGATCGGTGATCCCGCCGTTTTTTCGTTTCATCGTGGATGGGTGGACGCACTTTTCGAGAGGGCTAAGCATGACGCCCCCCAATGATCTATGACAACGTGGAATGCCTCGGTCGGGCCGGGTATCCTGCCTATCGCCTCGGCCGCGGTCCGGGCCTGCCGTGCATCGCGGGTTTCGACGTGGCCGATCTGCCGCTCGTGCCGACGGTCGCTGTCGAGGTGGGGCATCCCGGCAAGCTCGCCTTCGATGCGGTCGATGCTGCGATCGGGCAAGCCCAGCAACCGGCGAAAATCGGCTTCATTGGTTATGGGTGCTATGTTTTGCATGGGGCCTTTGTGTTCGCTGGTTCTCAAAAAACAAAATGGGTTATAGCGACTGTTTGCGGAGCAAGGTCGGTCGATGGGTCGATTTTCCAGGACCCGCAACAGTGTAATTACCTATGTAGGAATTACTTATGTCAGCAAATCCATTTCATCGGGATCGGTCGTCCCGTGAATGGAAACCAAGCTGTATCGAAACTCGCCTTCAAGCCGATGCCGGGCGGCGTCGCTGATAGTGTCGATGTCAAGCCCCTTGGCTCTAAGCCAATGGCTAAACTTGCGGACGTAAAGCGGGTGCCCATAATCAAACTCGATGTCCATGATGGTGCTTTCCTTTCGCGAGAAAAGGGCGGGCGTGGCGACCGCGACAGCTTCACGGTTTACCGTCGGGCACGCACACGCCCGCACGATCAATCGGCGGTCAACAGGGCGACACGGGCGGTTACGACGGCGGTCTCCGCTGCGGGAAGCTGCGATTGCAACTTCTCGATTGTCGCCTGCAACTCGTTGATGCGAGCATCGGCGGCCTGGCACTGACGGCGGGCCTCGGCGAATTGCTCCATCGAAGGAAAGCCCAACTTCTGCCATTGGTCGGCGTACTTCTCAGGTTGCTCGTAGACCTTGCCGGCGGCCTTCACCATCGGGCTGCAGGAATCGCGGACACTTCGGGCATTGTTCAAGGCGTGCGTCGCGTCTCAAATGGCTTGACCGATTTCGCCGCGTTTGGTCTCGGCTTCCTTCAACGCGGTTTTCGTTGCTTCGCTGGCGGTTCGCTCAAGTTCATTTTTGGCAGCGTCCCGTGCCGTCGCTTTAGCGTCGAGTTCACGGAATTGAGCCGACAGATTCCAGATACGGCTTTCGCGTTCCTCCGCGGCTCGTTGAAATTTCACGTCTACTTCGGCCTCGACGGCGGCGAGTTTCTCGCGTTCGGCTTCGATGCCGGCGGCCGATTCCATCATCTTGCGAAGTCGGCGGCGGTCAATGATGCGCGATACGTCGGCTTCCAAATCGCCAACTGTTTTCCCGGCGTCATGCAGCACGGTTTCGGCTGATGCCGGGTCCGGCGCCTTGCCATTGCTTACGGCGGCGACAAGCTCATTGTAATTCTGGGCAACGGTTTTTTTGCGTCGCGTGAATGCGTCGCTGACGCTGGTGAAAAACTCGGATAAGGTAAACATGAGAATCTCCTTTGCGTCATCTGTTTTCGCTGGCGGGGGAATCGCTCCATCCGGCAACGAAGTGAGCTGACGCGATTGACTGGCTTCATGAAGGACACGGGCGGCGGCGGCTTGCATTTCTGCATCCATTTTCAACCTCTTGCGAAAACGCTCGACGTGCAGCTCCCAGCCTGATCGGCGAGGAGCCGGTGCAGGAACTCCAGGTGCGACCAGCCGGCGTCCTGAGCTTGCTTCAGCGTTTCGTCGAGCTGGTCAGCGGTCACGGGGACGCGCAGCGTCGTGAAGTCGGCGAGGATCTGCTCACGCAGATTCGGGGTCGGTGGGTTGGTCTTGGGGCTTTTCTTGGAACGACGTTTCATTCGTATATTAACGAATTAGCGGCGGCACTTTGTCGCCTCATTCACACTTGACCAGGAAGGCAAGAATTCGTTAAATTCCCAAGTTGTCAGTATTTCCCACATTTCCAGATTTATCGGAGTACGCTGTTTCATGTGGGTTCGGCTCCAGCTCGATTTCGATTCGCGGGATTTCTGCTACGGAATCTCCCGGCTTACCCTGCCGATTGATCGAACTGCTTGCATTGAATCGATTGTGAAAACTTGGTCCCCTCAAGAAAACGTGCTGCCGGTCCTTTCCGTGCGCAGTGGCTTTGACCTATTTCTTACGCCATGCAGTGGCCCGTCGGTAGCGAAATCGTCTGCTCGGCCCTGAACATCCCCGACATGGCGATGGTTGTCAGGCAACATCGCCTGGTTCCCGTGCCGGCCGATTTGGATGTCGAGCGTTTGGCGCCCAATCTCGAATTGCTCGAACAAGCGATCACGCCGCGCACCAAGGCGATCCTGATCGCGCACCTGTACGGCAATTCCGTTTCGCTGGAGCCGATTGTAGCCCTGGCGCGCCGTCATGGCTTGATGTTGATCGAGGACGCCGCCGAGATTTTTGACGGCGTCTACACCGGCCATCCCGATGCCGACCTGTCGCTTTTCAGCTTCGGCCCGCTCAAGACGGCGACATCCTTGGCCGGCGGCGTTCTGCGGACGCGCGATCCGGAATTGCTCGCGCGCATGCGGGCCATTCACGAGCGCTGGCCGATTCAGAGCCGCCTCGATCAATTCAATCGCCTGTGCAAGTATGGTACGATGAAGCTATTCAGCGCACGCTGGATATTCGCGACGACGCGCCGGCTCGCCCGCATGATCGTCGGCGACGTGGACAAAATGATCCATCACACCGCGAAGAGCTTCCGCGAAGACGAGATCATGGGCCGCCTGCGCCAGCAACCGAGCGGTCCGTTGCTGGCTTCGCTGGCCCGGCGGATTGCCAATTTCGATCACGCACGTATCAGGCAGCGAACCGCGAACGGGAAGCTGCTGACATCGCTTTTGCGCGGCAAGTTGGTTTGTCCAGGCGCTGAGGTCGAACCGCACAACTACTGGCTTTTTCCGGTGCTGGCGACGGATCCCACCAAGACGCTGACCGCCCTTGCCGAAGCCGGCTTTGACGCGACTCAGGTGCAAACGATGCGTCCGATCGAGGCGCCGCCTGACCGGCCCGAGTTGACGCCGCTGCGCGTTGCCGATTCGCTGCCGCACATGATTCTGGTTCCCTGTTATCCCGGCATCCCCGAAGCGGAACTGAGACGGATGGCCGACGTGTTGATTCACATTGAAGGCGAGGCGAGTAGCGTGTCCGCGTTGAAGGTGACACTCCAGTCTGTGGACACGGTGCATTGCGGAGAAAAGGAGGATGCGCAATTGCCGCGGGAACAAGAGCAGCTCCCACGGCCTGCCGCCGGCATCTGACCGGTGGATTTGCGAGGTTATTTGCCGATTTCCGGAATCGATAGGCGGCGACAGATCTTGCGCGCAGGATATCGGGAACTTCCGTGTGGCGCGGAACGGCTTCACTTTGGCCTGTTTGCGGATTGAGCCAGAGCGAATGGCCGCGTCCCTCGCGCTTCAGCACGCAACCAAACTTGCGCAGGTGCTTGATCAGGGCGATGCGTTTCATTCGACGGTCACCGTTTCGCGGACGGCGCTTTTGGGTACGCCTCGCAAACCATCCTCTCGTCGATCCTCAAGAATCAGCGCGATGGCTTGAGCCAGGCTTTTCCGGCATTGCTTTTTCGTCCGCCCTTGCCCGTTCGCTCCGGGGATTTCTGGGCAGTACGCGATGTACCACTTGCCGTCGTGTTCAATGACGGCGGTGAATTCGTTATGCATTTCTGCCTCCCGTCGGAACGCTGCGAGGAATTTTCTCTCCGGCAAAGCGTGCCGCGTCCGATTAATGTTTCATCCATTCGGCTCCATATTCCGGCCTATCCATCCAGTTCTTGTAAACTGCTTTGCGGAGGATTGCTGAAATAGCTTGTGCCGTCTCCGTCGAGAACTCCCCCTCGAAGCTCGGGCGTAATCCCTGGGCCCAGTGATGATTCTGTACTTACCTGACCCTTCAGTGATGATTCTGTTTACGATCTTATCTATAGGCCGATGCACTCTCAAGGTCGGTATCGGGTTCCATTGCTCGTGGAATTCGGAGTAAGCCAAGGACATGCCATCGACACGAGCAACACCAACCAATTCAAATCCGTATCGGTCAATCTTATCGCCAAAAGCATACTCGAATGAGACCCCTTTGTAAGTTGTCACTCCAGGCGGAACCGCGAGTGAAATTGACCAGGACCACTCGCAGTGTTGATCGATGACACCCTTGGGGTAATTCGCAACCTTGAGGTCCATGGTCGCTCCCGGCGCCAGAGGGATTTTTTCGATTGCATATTTCGAATCCCAATCCGGTTGGTCTGCCTTGTCAAATACGGAGCCGCCTTTTCCTTTGGCCAGGCTTTGCAATTTCGGCCTGGGCAGCTGACGGTAATACGCGGCTTGAATACCGCGCAATTCCCCACCGAGGAAAACCTTTAACGGCTTCTCAGCCTCCCGCCTCTCACGCTCGAGGTCGGCTGATCTTCGATCCTCCTCCTGCTTCTTTTCGCGCTCTACTGAGACGGCTTCAGCTTGTTTTCGCGATTCCTCTTCCTGAACGGCTTCCTGCGCGAGTCGTTCCTTCTTCAGCTTGGCGAGCCTCGCCTCGTTTGTGCTATCTTCTCCGACACTCGGCTTTTGTTTGGCGTTTGCGGCCTGTTTGCCGTCGTGCCGTACGCCGCTCCATGGACGCTTTACCAACACCAACGAAACGACCACGATGATGAAGCAAGCAGAAACCAAGCCACCCATTGCCCAGAGAAATACGTTCGCAGACACAACTCTGCTAGGTTCGTCGCCAATGGGCTGCCCACCGCCTTCTCGGCTTTGCAGTTTGGTCCTGGTTGCGGAAATTTGCGGGGCAGTGGCCGGCTCAATTGCTCCCATCCCGGGCTGGTCTCGGAAGAGGCCTTTTACCACGCAGGCGATGACCCATTTGCCTTTGCGACCTTTTCGGACGATGGTTTCGGGACCGATGTCTCCGCTTTGGGCAAGCCGTCTCAATTCCGCCGCAGTCACGGGTCCATGTTCCTTGCCAAGCTCTTGAAAATACCATTCGGCGGCCATGTGTCACCTCGGCGTCTGGTTTTTTCGGCGTCTCACCACTGGGTAGGTCATAGGGCGAACACGTCCGCTAACGGAAAACTCGCTGAAACAGTTATCAAGCGGGGATCTTTTTTAAACATGTCCAGCACACGATCCGCGAATTTCCAAGGGTCGAGGCGAACATAATTGTCGCCGTCAACGGTCTTGAATTCCGGCATTTCTCGGAACCCTTGGCTCACGGCCCACTTGTTTTTTCCACCTTTCCCCATCGCTTGATGCATAAAACCCACCCGAAAGATCTCCCAGAATATTCGCCGCTGGCAATTGTCCAGCGCCAAATCGGCGGCGATCGCATCGCGAATGTCATCCTCGCCTGTGAGTTTCCCATCGAGCTTGAGCTTGGCGTTGATGTACCGCTCATATAACGGAAGGGCAATCATCAGAGCGGCGAAGGCACTATCACCTTCCGGCATCTCCTTGAGTTTCTCGATCGCCCTGACGAACCATCCGTCGAATCGTTCCATCGGGCTAGCGTTCATTTTCATGATGAGCCCCGGTTATTGCGGATCGCCAGGTGGGCGCGATCGCTGAGTGGCCGAGTGCGCCACCACCGTAGCGTGAATGACGGCGGTGATTCGTTATGGCGGTCAGCAGGAAGTTACGAGCTGGGATGCGCCGCGTCGCTAATCTAATGTCCGGTGCTGCACCTGTCAACGATCTTTTGGCCATGGACCATGGGCCACGTGGCCATGGTGACGGCGCTCAATGCCGAAAATGCCGCACGCCGGTGAAAATCATGGCGATACCATGCTCGTTGCAGGCGTCGATCGATTCCTGATCGCGCACCGAGCCTCCGGGCTGCACGATGGCCGTAACGCCCGCAGCCGCCGCCAGATCGACATTGTCGCGAAACGGAAAGAACGCATCCGACGCCAGCACGCTCCCCTTCTCGCGGCCATTCGCTTTCCGCACTGCCATGTGCGTCGAATCGATTCGGCTCATCTGCCCTGCGCCAACGCCGACGATCCTGCGATCCTTACCGAGCACGATGGCATTCGATTTGACGTGCTTGGCGATGATCCACGTGAACTTCAAGTCGGCCAGTTCGGCTTCGCTCGGCGAACGTTTCGTCTTGACCTCGGCCTTCGCGAAATCATCGGCGGGTAGGTCGCGATCTTGAACAAGCAATCCGCCATCGACGCGGCGGTAATCGAACACCGGCCCCCTCGCCCCCGGCCCCTCTCCCCCGGTGGGGAGAGGGGTGGATAATAGCCGCACGCTCGCTTTCCACTTGGGCCGGGTCGTCAGAATCTCAAACGCGGCCTTATTGTAACCCGGCGCGATGACGCATTCGATGAAGCGGTTGGGCTCGGTGATTTGCAGGGCAGTGGCTTCATCGACTTCGCGGTTGAAGCCGAGGATGCCGCCGAACGCGCTGATCGGATCGCCTTCGTAGGCATGGGAGAATGCCTCGGCCAGCGTGGCTGCGATGGCGGTGCCGCAGGGATTATTGTGCTTGATGACGACGGCGGCCGGCTCGGCGAATTCGCGCACCAGGTTCAGGGCGCTGTCGAGATCGAGGATGTTGTTGTACGACAGCTCCTTGCCGTGCAACACCTCCGCCGACGCGACGCAAGCGTGCTTGACATTGGGTTCGACGTAGAACTTCGCCGTCTGGTGCGGATTTTCGCCGTATCGCAATTGCTGCTTGAGGAAGAACGACAAGTTCAGTCGCTCGGGCGGCCGTTCGTCCAGTTTCTTCGAAAAATAGCGGGCGATGGCTGCGTCATATCCTGCGGTTAGAGCAAACGCGGCCGTCGCCAGCCATTCGCGAGTCGGCAACGTCAAGGCGCCCTTGTTTGCTTTCATTTCCTGGGCGACGAATTCGTAAAGCGTAGAATTGGTGACGACAGCAACATCGTGATAGTTCTTCGCAGCCGAGCGCACCATCGACGGGCCGCCGATGTCGATATTTTCGATGATTTCTTCGTGCGTGCTGCCGGCCTTCGCGAGCGTCGCCTCGAACGGATAGAGATTGCAAACGACCATGTCGATCGGCACAATCTTGTGTTCCTTGATGGTCGTCTGGTGCTGCGTGTTGTCACGGATAAAGAGAATACCGCCATGCACGCGCGGATGCAGCGTTTTGACTCGGCCATCGAGCATTTCGGGAAAGCCGGTGATCTCACTGATGTCGAGCACCTTGAGCCCGGCGTCGGCAAGCGTTTTGCGTGTGCCGCCGGTGGAGACGAGCTCGACACCGAAGCCGGCGAGCACTTTCGCGAAATCGATGAGGCCGGTTTTGTCGCTGACGGAAAGCAAGGCGCGGCGGATGGTGCGCAGGGTCATGAATGAATCTCACAGTTTTTTAAGTCGCCCAGACGTGCAACATCAATGCTCGCATGGCGGTTTCGCGCACTGCGTGCTTTACGATTTCTGTATTCGCAAGCGGCGATTCGCGACCCGGCGTTTCACTGTGCGCGAGACCGTCAAGCGAGCATTGATCTTGTATGACTGGCCGACAGGGATCGCTATACTGCTTCTTATATGAAAAACTTCATCTTTATTTCCGCAGCATTTTGCTTTCTCCAAAGCAATAATCTCCTGGCCCAGGAAAAACCCGCCAAGCGCGGCGTCGTCAAGCTCACCGATGAAGCGCTCAAGATTCACCGTGATGCCTTGCTCATCGACGGGCATAACGATCTCCCCTGGCAATTCCGCAAGCATGACGACTTCGGCTTTCGCACCTTCGACATCGGCAGGCCGCAGCCGCTCTTGCACACCGACATCGAGCGGCTCAAAAAAGGCGGCGTCGGAGCGCAGTTCTGGGCGGCGTATGTGGAAGCCGACAGCAAGCACGCCGTCAAGGAAACGCTGGAGCAGATCGATGTCATCCATCGCATCGTCAAGCGCTATCCCGGCGCCTTTGAGATGGCCTACACCGCCGATGACATCGTGCGCATCCGCAAATCGGGTAAGATCGCGTCGCTCATCGGCGTCGAGGGGGGCCATTCCATCGACAATTCGCTTGGCGTTCTGCGCTGCTTGCACGGCCTCGGCGCCCGCTACATGACGCTGACGCACACCGACACGCTCGACTGGGCCGACTCCGCGACCGATGTCGCCAAGCATCATGGCTTGACGCCGTTCGGCGAAAGCGTCGTCCTGGAGATGAATCGGCTCGGCATGCTCGTCGATATCTCGCACGTTTCCGCCGACACGATGCGGCACGCGCTCAAGGTCACGAAGTCGCCGTTGATCGCTTCGCATTCGTCGGCGTTCGCACTGGCGTCGCACCCGCGCAATGTGCCGGACGATGTTCTGAAATTGGTGGCGAAGAACAACGGCGTCGTGATGGTCAATTTCTACTCCGGCTTCATCACGCAGGAAGGAGCGCGGCTGGGGCCGGAGATGGTCAAGGCGTACCGCGATCTGAAGAAGCAATACCCGAAGGAGCAGGAATTCAAGGCGGCCTATGCGGCATGGAAGAACGAGCACCCGATGCCGACCGGGAGCGTGCACGATGTCGTCGATCACATCGAGCACATCATCAAGATCGCCGGCATCGATCACGTCGGCATCGGCTCGGATTTCGACGGCATCGGCAGCTGCCCGAAGCAACTCGAAGACGTTTCCTGCTATCCGTACATCACGCAGGAACTCCTCAACCGCGGCCATAAGCGTGAGGCCATCCACAAGATTCTCGGTGGCAATGTGCTGCGCGTCATGCGCGATGCGGAAGCGGTGGCGAAGAATTGGAAGTGATCCAGAGAGCCGAACCCCAGGGGTTCGGAGTACCTCACCCCTGGGCTTGGATGTGCAACCTCTCGTAATTCTCAACACCGTCGGCTTGACTTCACGCCTCTTGCCATTGGCCCCGCGCTTGCACGCCCTCGCCCAAGCGCAATGGTCGCGGCCGTTGCAAGAGGTGCTGCCCGCCGTCACCTGCACCGCTCAGGCGTCAATGCTAACCGGCAAATTGCCGCAAGAGCACGGCATTGTCGGCAACGGCTGGCTTTACCGCGACACCATGGAAGTCCGCTTCTGGCAGCAATCCAATCGGCTAATCCAGGCGGAGCCAGTATACGAGACCTTGGGCAAGCACGGCGTCCGTACCGCGAAGCTTTTTTGGTGGTTCAACCAGGGGGCAGAAGTTGATCTCGCTGTCACGCCAAAACCACATTATGGGGCGGATGGCGGCAAGGCGTTCGATATCCAGAGTTATCCCGAACGGTGGGCGTCGCGCCTTACTTCGCGTCTTGGCCGGTTCCCATTTTCTGCCTTCTGGGGGCCGATGGCAGGAATGGCCTCCACAACATGGATCGCACAATGCGCAGCAGAGATTCTGGATGTACGTCAAGATCCGTTGCTGCAGCCATTCGGTCTGCCTCAATTGACGCTGGTTTATTTGCCGCACCTCGATTATGAGCCACAGCGCGTCGGCCCGGCGGATTGTGACTGGAAACGAATTGTCGGCGAATTAGATGCTGCCTGTTCACCGGTGCTGGACGCGGCCGCAAAGATCGGGGCCGCTGTCTGGGTCGTCAACGAATACGCTCACGTCCAGGCCGACCAACCGATCATGATCAACCAATCCCTGCGCCGACTAACGCTGTTGGCGGTACGGGACGGTCCGTTCGGCGAGCAGCTCGACCCGTTCGCGAGCCGAGTGTTTGCCGTCTGCGATCATCAAGTAGCTCATGTTTATGTGAATTATCCCGTGATGCACAAGGTTGCTCCGGACCTCTCTCCGCCGGCGCATGTCGCGCCCGAGTTCGTGAATCAGATCATCGCCGAATTGCCCGGCGTCGATCGCGTTTACGTCGGCGAAGAGCGCGCCGCCATCGGCCTCAACCATCCCCGCGCCGGTGATCTCGTCGTCCACGCCAAGCCGAATGCGTGGTTCGCGTATCCGTTCTGGCTCGATGATCGCAAAGCGCCCGATTATGCCCGCACCGTCGATATCCATCGCAAGCCGGGTTATGATCCGTGCGAGCTGTTCTTCGATCCAAAGCTGCTTTGGCCCAAGGGACGGGCAATGGCGAAGGTGCTCATGAAGAAGCTCGGCTTGCGCACGCTGGTGGATGTCATCCCGCTCGACGCGAGCCTGGTGCGCGGCAGCCACGGCTTGAGCGTGCCCGATCCGCTCGACAAGCCGGTGTTCATCGGCTCCGGCCCGCCACCGACGTCGCCCATCGTGCATCAGACCGAGGTACGCGATTTCATCCTGAAGCACTTCGGGGTGGACGAGATGGCGAGCCGAGCGCCGTAAGAAGCCGGTTAATGAAGCTGACTAAACCGGCCGCTCCCGCGGCTCGGCTTGCCGGCTCGTGCCGTGAATTCAACTTGCCATTTCGACGTTGAGATAAGATCGCAGCTTTTGGATCGCCTTGTACTTCTCATCGCTGACGCGCTCCGGCGTCATCGCCAGTTCATTGGCGATGTCCGCGACGTTGTGGCCATCGCAGATCAAGGTCAAGATGCGCTGCTGCCGGCCGCTGAGCACGCGCTGAGCGGCTTGCTCGAACTCGGCCCGCTCGTCATTGCGGCTACGGAATTGCTCCGCGCGGACATCGGCGACCAGCTCCGGCAACGCGGCGGACTGCCAGCGGCCGCGCTGATAGCGCTTCTTCACCGCGTCGATGGCACGGATGAACTCCCGCCGCTCTTCGGTCTCCGGGCCCAACACGCGCTCCCACGCCTGGGCCGGCAGATTCTGCAATAGCCGGATCAGCACCTCCTGCGTGCAATCGTTCCATTGATCCTGCGGCAAGCGCGCGTTGCGCCAGCAGACCGTGCAATATTTGCTGATGTTCGTGATCGCCCGGGGCGAAATCTCCTCGGCGTTGGCCTGAGCGTCGGAGCCCATGGCGGCAAGAGCCGTGCCGAGCACGACGGCCATGAGGTACGGTCGGCGAATGTTGTTGGTGATGGAGCTTTTCATGCTTTTGCCTCGCGGAATGATGCCATACCGTATTATAACGACATTCATCGTTCGGAATCTCGCCCAGTTTGATCGCGAATCGCGAAAATGTTGTTATGCTTTACTCCACAAGAGGTTATGTCCCAGATGTCCGCCGCTGACGAGCTCGTGGATGTTATCGACGCCGCCGGCAACACCATCGCCGTCGTCACCCGGCGTGAAATGCGCGCCAAGCGCTTGCCGCACCGCTGCACCTATGTGCTCGTGTTCAATGCGCGCGGCGATCTCTTCATCCATTTGCGCACCGCGACCAAGGATGTCTATCCGAGCCACTGGGATGTCTGCATCGGCGGCGTTCTCGCAGCCGGCGAATCCTTCGAGCAAGGCGTGCGGCGTGAAATCAAGGAAGAACTCGGCATCGACGCCGACGCCGAGCCGCTGTTTCCATTTGATTATGCCGACGACGCCACCTTCGCGCACGGCATGGCGTATCGGTTGTATCATGACGGGCCGTTCGAGCTGCAAGCCGAGGAAATCGTGCGCGGCGAATTCGCGCCGGTCTGGGAGGTGCTCGACTTCATAAAGCGCGAGCCGTTTTGTCCGGATGGCGTGCAGGTGCTGGAAAGATATCTGAAGTTCGTTTAGCGTTCTCATTCAATGTTTGATGGTTATGCCGCCCCTGCTTTCTCGGCGGGAAGGAAACTGAAATACTCTCGAACCTCGAGCTGCATGCGGTCGATCTCGGCCAAAAAGCCTGAAACCGCCGCGCGGTAATTCACTGGATTGGTCTCGGTCTTGCGCAAATGAGCCACCTGCCTTTGGAACCAGCCAATGCGCTCCAAGGTAGTTTCCAGTTGCTGGTCGTTGGCAATCATGTTTCCTCCCTCACGATCTCGACAATGCCGCGTCTGCCACCTTCGCGGCGGACCTGCCAATATTCTATCATGACCTGCTCGCCGCCGATTACCCCGGAACGGCGCGTCCAGAACACACTCGCACCAAAATGGGCGTCCGCTTCCATGTGCTGAAAAGGCAAGGCAGCTTCACCTGTCACTGCCGCGAGGTCAAACGTATCCTCCATGAGCAATATGATATCAATGTCATTCGGCTCTTCCTTGGCAGTGACGAACGATCCAAACACGACAAAGCGTGCCAAGTGGCCCGTTGAATTCACAAGGTCGTAAACACGATTCAGCCTATCCGCTACCGCACAACGCTGGGCCGAACCGTGGCCGAAACGTTCCAGAACATCTGGCAGGGTCGCGCGATGCACTCCCGGTGGCAGGTCTCCATCCTGGTTGAACGCTGGGAGGGCCATGGATCGACCTCGCTAGGCTGTTTGGTGCCGCTGAGTCCCCGGCTCGCCTCTCCTTCCTGGAGAGGAGCTGGAGTTAGGGCGAACGACCTAATTCTCGGCCGACGGGGCCGCCACAGTAACCTTGGAACTTTCAGTAACCGGCGCAGCGGCCCCGGTCCGCGGCGGCGCCGGATTCGGCTTTCGCATCAACACGGGTCGCCGTGGCTCGCCGCGTACGACTTCTCGTTTACTCCCACAGTCCAATTCACGCAATGCTGCGGCCATTGCGTGGATATCGTAGCCATGCGACTTCGCGAATTCGTCGCGCCATGCCCTCAGTTGGGCGAGCATATCTACATCATTCATGATTTTTCTCCCGATTCAAGAAGTTCCGTCGGCGTGCAAATTACCGGCGGTTCGCAACCCATCTGGCGACAAACTGCCTCACCCGTTCGGCGGCCAAACCTACTTCTCAAGGGTAAGAATGGGCATCGAGAAGATCCGACTCGATATACTGACAGCCCGCAGCTCCGGGAACGACAACGTTATTTCAACGGAGCGTTTGTCGTGTTTGTCCCCGCCTGGTTCCAAACTTCAGCTGAGCGTACCCATAGAGGTTGGGGACTCCCTCGTAGGCAGCCTCGACCCCGATCCGGAACGCGTAATCGTTGAATTTATCTACGGCAAAATTCACGTGCTTGAATTCTTTTTTCCCTTCGGTGATGTCGCCAATTTGCCACGTGTGCCCGTTCGGGTCATTCCCTTCCTTGAATTGCTCCGTCTTCTCGGTCAGGTCGCCGTTGCCGTTCAGGTCGGCGTAGAGCGTACCGCCATCCACGACGACCCAAATGCGAGTCTTCGCTTCCGCGCCGAGAACAACGAGGCAATATTTTGGTTCCTTCTTGTAAACCGGCTCCTTGCCGATTTTTCGGTCAATCTTCGCAAAACTGGGATTCTCGACATCTCGCATGTTGCGAGGCAAACGCGCCGGCTGAGGCCTTGTGTCTTGCGACCAGACGAATGTGGACCCGAACAATGTGCTGAGAGCAAAGGCAAAAAACCAGCGGTATTTCATGGATCGCCCTCATCGATGTTGCCGCCGAACCAGTGATTCTACACTCCGCTTCCATAGTATCGAAACACGGATTCCCGTGCACGGAGAATCCGGATTTTCCTCGACTTAGATTGCGAACATGAATCACCGCGCCGGCACATACCCCGGCGGCGGCGTCACCACCTCGAAATCGCTCCCCTTGATCTTGCGCAGCTCTTCGTGAATGTTCGGGATGCGCGGGTCGGGGGCCACCGAGATCGCCCAGTCGTTGCCGTTGTCGGCGCACATCATGCCGTATTTCTTCAGGCCCTTCAAGATCGCCTGCACTTCCGGCGAGAAGCCCTTGATGTCGAAATCCTGGCGCAGGCGGAAACGCTCCCCCATGCGCGGCAAGTCGGTGTCGGTCAACTTGCTGGCGTAGTGCGTGGCCGGATGAACGTAGGCGCGGCGCGTCTTCTCGAAGGTCACGCGCATCGCATGTTCGACGATGCCGCGCTTGATCTCGTCGTAGCGGACCGTCGCGGGGAAGATCGGCAAGCCGGCGGCGTCGGTCGAGGTCCAGCCGTCGGGCCGCAGCTTGTTCGACTTGAGATCGAAGATCGATGTCTGCCCGGCCTGCCAGCCGGCGTTGGTTTTCTTGAGCTGATAGAATTCGTAGAGGATGCGGTTGGTCGGATCGAGGACGACGGCATGGCGATCGCCGTTCTCGTTGAGCTTGTCGCGCTGCACGTCGTCGAGCGTCAATGCCTTGAGCTTGGGGCCGCCGCGCAGGTAGAAAACGGGCCAGCCCTCGATCGGCACATTCGCGGGGACGGGGAACGGGCCGGCATCCGATTCATCGGCATAACCGACGTTCTTGACCTCGACGCGCTTCTGATCCGGCGGCACGATGATGAAGCTCATGTCCGGATCGTAGCGGAACACCTTTTTGGCGCCGGCCCGGTTGACGATCGCCTTGGAATTCGGATGCACCGGCCAATCCTCGACGACCAGGTTCCACGCATTGTTCTCGGGATAGACTTCGAGGGCCGAGCAAATCGCGTCGGCTTCCGGCGTGTTGAATTCGATCACCTTGTCCACCTTCGGCATCTTGGCGGCCTTGATGCGGGCGAGCCGGGCCGGATCGCCGTGGGCCTTGCCGCCGCTGCCGCCTTCGAGCCAGATGTCGCCGAAATAGAGGGTGACTTTCTTATCGGAGGCGATGTACCAGCGTTCGATGTTGCCCAGGTCGGCCGCGGAGCCGTTGGTGTTGGTCAATTCGGACACGGCGAGGCGAATCTCGTTCTTGCCCGGCTTGAGCGTGATCGGAAAATCGATGCGCGTGTCGTAATCCTTCGAGCTTTTGTGCCGAACGTTGAGGCCAAGCTTGACCGGCGTGGCTTCGGGATTGAAGGCGTTGAAACCGAGCGTGGTGAAGGGCCGCCAGTCCTTGACGCGAGTGGAGCGATCGCCGAAGCTATCGACGAGCATCGACCTTGAGTGCCTTGCCGCCGAGCTCGCTTTTCTCGGCGAAGGAGATTTTGGTGTCATCGGTGCCGGTGTCGTTGGGCAATCCGCTGGCGACATCCCACAGGTACGTCTTGGCGGCGGCTGGCTGGCCGAAGGCGTTCGGGGTGAAAGTTAGGACGGCAAGGAAGAGCAGAATGCGGCGCGGCACAGGTGGCTCCTTCGCGAAAATGAGCGGGCGATCTCCGTTTCAGTTATCATATGCGCTGGCCGGCTTGAATTGGCGGGTGTCGATTTCACGAACCGGATGCGTAAGCGACGATTTTTCCCGATGTCAAGGTTAGCACTGCATGCAATTGTTCCGCGCGGAACATTGACGCTCACGGAAATTCCCCTGACCCCGGTTGGCAATTTGCGCAAAAGCAACATGATGATAGGAACCCATCTGCAAAAGAGACAATCCTCATGTGGCACGCCTGGCACGATGTGACGCCTGGTGAGAAATTGCCGAGCGTCTTCACCACCGTCATCGAAATTCCGATGGGCTCCAGCGTCAAGTACGAGCTCGACAAGGAAACCGGCATGATCCGGCTCGACCGCATCCTCTATTCCGCGGTCTACTATCCGGCCAACTACGGCTTCATCCCGCAGACGCTGGCGGAGGACGACGATCCGCTCGACGTGCTGGTGCTATGCCAGGAGCCGGTGGTGCCGTTGACGCTGGTCACGGCACGGGCGATCGGCCTGATGACGATGATGGACTCGGGCAAGCGCGATCATAAGATTCTGGCGGTGGCGCTCAACGATCCGGAATACGCACCGTTCAACGAGGCCGACGAGCTGCCGCCGCATCGGCTGAGCATGTTGCGGCGATTCTTTCAGGATTACAAGACGCTGGAGCAAAAGGCGGTGGAGGTCGATGAGATGCAACACCAGGCCGCCGCGTTGCCGGTGATCGAGGAAGCGCTGGTGCGCTACAGCGAGATGCGGCGGCGCGGCTTCAAGCAAAAGGGACCACCGGCATGAGCAAAACGACGCCATCCGCGGCCCTGCGCAAATGCGCCATCAAAATCGACGCCGGTCTGGTCAAGCTCTATCCCGACGCCCATTGCGCCCTGCATCACGCCAACGCGCTGCAACTTCTGGTCTCCACCATCCTCTCGGCCCAGTGCACCGACGAACGCGTCAACAAGGTGACGCCGGCGCTGTTCGCGCTATCCCGATGCCAGGGCGTATGCGGACGCCGAGCGCGCGGAGCTGGAAGCGATGATCCAATCGACCGGCTTCTTTCGCAACAAGGCCAAGAGCATCCAGGCGTGCTGCCAGATTCTCGTCGAAAAGCACGGCGGCGCGGTGCCGGCGACGATGGAGGAATTGGTGCCGCTGCCCGGCGTAGGACGCAAGACCGCCAACGTCGTTCTCGGCAATGCGTTCGGCGTTCCCGGCATCCCCGTCGATACGCACGTCGGCCGATTGTCGCGCCGCATGGGGCTGACCGAGCACGTCGATCCGGTCAAGGTCGAGCACGACCTGATGGCGCTGATTCCGAAAGACGACTGGACCGATTTCGGCCATCGCATGATCTTCCACGGCCGGCAGGTGTGCCAATCGAGAAAGCCGAAGTGCGAGGAATGCACGCTGGGGAAGATTTGCCCGAAGATTGGCGTGGAGTGATTGCTTAACCGCTGGCCCAGTTTTCGATTTGCAAACCCTCGATTTCATCGAAGTCGCTGTCTTTCGTTACGACAACGCAACTTCCGAGAGCAAACGCGATGGCGGCAGTTTGCATATCGATTTGTTGGATCGCGACGCCGCGGCGGCGCAACTCCCCCGCGATCTTCTCGTATTCGCGTGCCGCCGATTCCTCGTAAGGCCAGAGTGTCAGCCTTGCCAGCAGCCGCTCAAAATCTTCCACGTTCGAAACGTTCGAAACGCGGCTCGCACTATTGTAAAGTCCCGACAAAAACTCGCCCAGGACGGGAGTGCCGACGCCAATCCTTCCGCCTTTTTTGGCCGCTTCCGCAGCTCGCACGTAGACGCCGTTGCGACGGTCCATCAGATCTGAAATAATCCCAGAATCGAGGATAAAGCGCGTCAACTCTGATCCTCTTTGCGCCACTTTTCGCGGAGCAATCGTTTCTGTTCTTCCTTGGATGCGCGAATTCCGCTTCGAATGCGGAACGCTCCTCGGCGGCCATGGCAGAAGGCTCGAGCTTTTCAAACCACTCCAACCAATCGGCAATCTCTTCCTCCGTCTTCGGCCACTCCGCTTCGGAAAGACCGATTTTGGGTGACATCGGCGTTACCAAGAGGCGCGTTCCTTCAGCCCACTTGGCCGGCTGGCTCAGCTCGACGTGTCCGTTGTGAAATGTCGCGGATACCGACTCCATGACGCACCTCCATTATGCCGTATGCGGCGCAATTATCCCTTCAGCACCGCCCGCATATGCGTCTTATACGCCTCCACGCCCGGCTGCCCATACGGATTGATCCCCATCAAGCGCCCTTCGACGACGGTCGCCAGCATCAGCATCTGCATCAATTGCCCCATCGTGTGCTCGGAGATCGCGGGCAGCACAATGTCGGCGGTCGGGCGGGCGGCGGCGTAATAGGCCTGATTGGTTCCCTGCAACGCGGCGTTCATCAGGTCCGGCAAGCTCTTGCGATTATATGCGTTCAGCTCGTCCTCGTTGCGATCGGACATGCCGACCATCATCGGCGGGTGCGACCAGCCCTTGACGACGAGGTTGTTGATGATCTTGTCGCGCGTGCCGTCCTGGAACTGCTGGCCGCGCGAATGGAGGTCGCGCGTTTGCAAGGCGGTGAGCGGCGTTGGACCTTGCCCTTGCTTGCCGAGGCTTTCCGCGAGCAATTGATCGTACCAGTATCCGAGCGCTTCGAGCTTTTTCGACCAGATCGACAGGACGCGGATCGGCTTCTGCGCTTGCGTGTTCATCAGATAATTGACGGCAGCGAATTGCAGGACCGGATTGTTCTCGAAGCGTTCCTCGAAGAAGCGTTTCGTCATCGCCGCGGCGCCGAGCAGGAGAGCCCGCACATCAAGCCCCATGACCGCTGCCGGTAACAAACCGACCGGCGTGAACACCGAATAGCGCCCGCCCACGTCGTCCGGGATCGTGAGAATGTTTTCTTCCGCAACGCCATCCGCATGGCACAGGGCACGCAGCTTGCCGGCGGCCCCGGTGATCGGCACGACCAGGCTCTTCACCTGCGGCGAATGGCTGCCATAGTATTCCGCCATCTCGCGGCGAATGGCGCGATAGGCGACGGCCGTTTCCAGTGTGCCCCCCGATTTGCTTATGACGGCGACGCCCCAGCGCTCCTCGCGCACGTCGGGATCGACGCAGGTGATCGACAGCATCTCGAACAGCTCTTGCAGGGCGTCGTTATCGACGTTGTTGCCCTCGAAATAGATGCGCGGCGTGCCAGCCCGATCCTTGGCGGAGAGTTCATTGTGATAGGCGCTCTTGATCGCTTCGAAGAGGGCCCGGGCGCCCATGTACGAGCCGCCGATGCCCAGGATCACAAAGCGATCGACCTCTTCGCGCATGCGGTTGGCCAACGTCAGGATTCGGCCCAGTGTGCTGGTGTCGCCTTGCCGTTTATTTTGATCGAGCAATTTCTGGGGCAAATCGATGAACCCCGAATCGAGAGGCAGCATCTCCTGCGGAATCTGCTTCAAATCGCGCTCAGTGGCGACCTGGCTGCGCACCTGCGTCACCCGCGGAATCAGATCGCGCAACAGCGCCGGCGAAAGGAAGTGGCGCTGCCGCAATTCCGCAGCGGGCGTCCACTCGTCCAGCGTCGGCACGAGCAGATTCTTGGAGTCGTACGCAATCGCTTCGTCGGGTAGCTGCATGGCGGCATCCTGGCGTTCATTCGGCTTGCAAGGCGCACCGCGAACGCTAAACGGGGACCTTAGAATTCCTATAACAATACTACCTTACGCTTTATTCCCATGACGGTAAATCCACTTTATGAACCTCCATCAACTCATGCGCGATTTGCGCGAAGACAATGGCAGCAAAATCGTTCTTGTCGTTGCAGACGGACTAGGCGGACTGCCCCTTGAGCTGGGCGGCAAGACTGAGCTCGAAACCGCACGCACCCCCAACCTCGATGCCATGGTCCGCGAAGGCATGTGCGGCCTGTCGATCCCGGTCCTGCCCGGCATCGCTCCCGGCAGCGGTCCGGGGCATCTGGGCCTGTTCGGCTATGACCCGCTCGAATACAAGATCGGCCGCGGCATCCTGGAAGCGCTCGGCATCAATTTCCAGGTCGGGCCACGCGATATCGCCGTCCGGGGCAACTTCTGCACCGTCAACGACAAGGGTCTCATCACTGATCGCCGCGCCGGCCGACCGAGCACCGAGCGCTGTGTCGAGATGTGCAAAAAGATGCAGGCGATCACAATTCCCCCCTCGCCCCCCGCCCCTCTCCCCCAAGGGGCGAGGGGAGAAAACGCGGTCGAGGTCTTTGTCGAGCCGGTCCGCGAGCATCGCTTCGTCGTCGTCTTTCGCGGCGACAACCTAGGCGATCACGTCAACGACACCGACCCACAAGCCCTCAACGTCGCCCCGCTTTTCGCTGTCGGAGAAGATGCCAATTCGCAAAACACCGCCAAGGCCGTCAATCACTTCATTGTCGAAGCGGGTAAGATTCTCAAGAACGACGCCCCGACCAACATGGTCACGCTGCGCGGCTTCGCCCGCTATCCGAAGATCGCCACGATGCAGGACATCTACGGCCTGAAGTCCGCGTGCATCGCCGTTTATCCGATGTACAAGGGATTGGCTCGGCTGGTCGGCATGGACATCCTCGATGCCGGCGGCACCTTGGCCGAGCAGATCGACACGCTCAAGAAGGCGTGGGCCAACTACGATTTCTTCTTCCTGCACTACAAGTACACCGACAGCACCGGCGAGGACGGCAACTTCGACGCCAAGGTTTCCAAAATCGAAGCCCTCGACCTGGAGTTGCCGCGCATCCGCGCCCTCAACCCCGACGTGATGCTCGTCACCGGCGACCACAGCACGCCGAGCAAGCTGAAGGCCCACAGCTGGCACCCGGTGCCGACGGTGCTGTGCGCGAAGACGGTTCGCCCCGACGGCGTCGTCGAATTTGGCGAGTCCTATTGCCTGCGCGGCGGCCTGGGTCAGATCGAGGCGAAGTACCTGATGTCGCTGGCGATGGCGCATGCGGGGCGGCTGGCGAAATATGGGGCGTGAGCATGTCAAACGTAATCTATTACAACAAATTCCGGATCGAGGTGCGGGCGTCCCCTGAAACAAACGACCATGAGGTTTTGTTCTTTGGGGATGACGAAGACATCATCGCCCGATTCTGGGATGGCTCGATGGGCCTCGATCCGAGCGACATTCTCAACGACACGTGTCAATTGCGTGTCGGCTCTCTTCCCCATGAGGCTTTGATCGCCCGGTGCAACTGCGGCTGCCTCGGATGCGGAGATGTGGTGGTTGATGCGTGGCGGGATGCCGGCCGTGTCCAATGGGCCGAAGTTTGCGGTGCCAACAACCCGCCAGTGCGGACATTTGTCGCCGGGACTGGTCCTGGCAGCGTCGCCACCCAAGTTGACGATTGCGGCCAGCGGTTTCGACGCATCCTTCAGTTCGACGCCAGTCGGTATGAAAGCGAGGTAGAACGCGCCCTCCAAGACACCTCGTGGGAGACGCCGGAAAGAACCGCTGCACGCCTGGTCCGCACCATGCTGGATCACCGCCTGCTCGCGGGGAACGGCTTCAAATTTCAATGGGCTTCGGGACGGGCGCGGCCTGGAAAGTTTACAGTCGCGCTGGGTTTCGAAACCGGGCCATACCAGATCCTGGTTCCGCTTGATTGGAACTGCGAATCGCCGGAGGAGGTGGCGAAGCGGTCTGTAATGCTGTTGAGTGGATCGCCCGCCAATTGGACTCATGCCGAATGGTTTCCGCAGAGAGCAGGGCTAGGGCCGCCGTCTATCGCTGGGCCGACGTGGCGACGCGGAGGGTGAGATTCGATTGCCTTGCCGCGGCCATCGTCGCCTGTTACGATTCGGGTAAGGAGAAACCCATGATCGAACTCACGCAAGAACAGTGGCAGGCCATCGCCCAGGAAGAAAATCCGACGCTGATCGAGCCGGCGTCCGGAGCGGCCTATGTTCTTGTCCCCAAGGATGAACATGATCGGCTGCGCACCGGCGAGGCGGATGCAGCTCATGCGTTGCGGATCGCCTGGATGCGCCGCATGCGATTGGACGAAGACGAGATCGCCGAGTCGCTCCGAGACGATCCGCCCGTCAGCGTGCAAGAGGAGATGAAGCAGATCCAGGCTCTCGACAATCTCGACAAGATCACGCCGCCCGGCGAAGTGCTGCGAAAGTTTGCGAGCACGGGCCCAACGATGCTCGAAACTCTTGATCGAATTCAGGCCGCCCAGCGGCAACGCGGACACACGCCCATGACTGAAGACGAGATGAGCGCCGAGATCGCGAAAATGCGGGCCGACGCGAACCACGAGGAGGCCCGTTGGCAGGAGATTTGGTCCCAAACAAAAGCTCCTTCCACGGACGAACGCTGATGCTTGTTTACCTCGACAGCGTCATCTGCATCTATGCCGTCGAAGGCGCCCCGTCATTTCAAGCGCGAGCCCGCGCCCGACTCGCGGCGATGGCTGCGGCCAAGGACGAACCCGTCATCAGCGACTTGACGTGGTTGGAGTGCCGCGTGAAGCCGATTCGTCTGAATGACGCCGTCGCCCTGGCGGATATGGAAGCTTTCTTGAGCGGTTCCGATGTCTTGCGTGTGTCGATGCCGGCAACGGTTTTTGACCGCGCGTGCCGAATTCGAGCTCACCACAATTTCAAGCTCGGCGATGCGCTGCACTTGGCGGCTGCCGTCGAGAACGGCTGCGGCCTGTTTCTCACGAATGACCATCGCCTGGCTGGCTTCCCTGACATCCCCGTGGAAGTGCTTCCTTGAGTTATCGCCTTCAGGCGATGACCGCGTGAATCCCCCTTGCTGCGCCCGCCGTCGGTTCTTAGCATTTCAATGCTGTTGTCGAACCCCAAGTCTCGCAAGCTCAGAAAGGATAAACCCATGTCCGCCATCCGCCTCCTCGTCGGCACCCGCAAGGGCGCATTCATCTGCACCTCCGACGGCAAACGCCAAAAATGGGACATCAGCGGCCCATTGTTTGCCGGCTGGGAAATCTATCACCTCAAAGGCTCACCGGCGGATCCGAATCGCATCTACTGTTCGCAGACCAGCGGTTGGTTCGGGCAGGTCATCCAGCGTTCCGATGACGGCGGCAAGACCTGGAAGGTGCCGGGCACTCCGAGCGGGGAGTTGCCCAAATCGCCGGAGGGGATGCCGATGGGGGAGAGCAACAAATTTGTTTACGATCCCGCTACACCCATTACGACGCACCAATTTTACGATGGCACGCAGAAGCCGTGGGTCTTCAAGCGCGTCTGGCATCTGGAGCCGTCGCACAGCGATCCGAATTCCGTTTTCGCCGGCGTCGAGGATGCGGCCCTGTTCCAGTCCACCGACGGCGCGACGACCTGGAAGGAAATGCACGCGCTGCGCAGCGTTCAGGGCGATCGCTGGGCCCCGGGCGCCGGCGGCATGGGACTGCACACCATCCTTCTCGATCCGGCCAATCCCAGTCGCATCTTCGTCGCCATCTCATCCGCGGGCTGTTTCCGCACCGAAGACGCCGGCAAATCCTGGAAAGTCATCACCAAGGGCCTCAAATCCAATTACATCCCCGATCCCAATGCCGAGGTCGGCTTCTGCGTCCACCGCATTGCCATGAATGCCAAGCGGCCCAACACTCTATTCATGCAACTCCACTGGGATGTCATGCGCACCGACAACGCCGGCGATCTCTGGACCGAAGTGAGCGGCAATCTCCCCACCGACTTCGGCTTCGCCATCGACGTGCACGCCCATGAGCCGGACACCGTGTATGTCGTGCCGATCAAGAGCGATTCGGAGCATTATGTGCATGACGGCAAGCTGCGCGTTTTTCGTAGCAAAAAAGGCGGCAACGAATGGGAACCGCTCACCAACGGATTGCCGCAAGAGAATTGCTATGTCAACGTGCTGCGCGACGCGATGGCCGTCGATTCCATGGACGAATGCGGTGTTTACTTCGGCACCACCGGCGGGCAGGTCTATTGTTCGCCGGACTCGGGGGATAATTGGACAACAGTCGCGGGTCATTTGCCAGCCGTGTTGTCAGTGGAGGTGCAGACGCTGTCATGATCCGCGTCATCCTTCCCTATCATCTGCGCACGCTGGCGAACGTTGGCGCCGAGGTCCAACTCGACATCGCCGGCCCCGTCACGCAGCGCTCGGTCCTTGACGCGCTCGAAGCCCGCTATCCGATGCTGTGCGGCACCATTCGCGATCATGTCACGCTGAAGCGCCGGCCGATGCTGCGGTTCTGGGCTTGCGAACAAGACATTTCTCACGACCCGCCGGACGCGCCGTTGCCCGCAGCGATCGCATCGGGAGCGGAGCCGTTTTTCATCATCGGGGCCATTGCGGGGGGCTGATCCATAAGCTACCTGCACGCCGATCACAAACCCGAATTGCCAAGTTGAGGTGCTCTGATGAGGCTCGCCCGGAAGCAACGAGACTGCTGTCCGCGCTGCGGCCGGCGACTGGAGGACTGCCAGTTCGAAGGCCACCGCGTCAAGATATGTCCCCGCTGTGCCGGCCTGTGGATGCGGCCGAAGTCGTGGGACGAGGAAAAACTCGGCGCCCGGCCTCAACACGGCGCGTCTTCAAAGGAAAGAGCGCCAGATGTCCATTCTGCCGGACGCAGCCTTCTTACCTGTCCGAATTGCCTGGCCGCGCTGACCACACTGCACATCGGCGGCTCACCAAACGCGAACGCCGCTCCCGTTGAGATCGATCAATGCGATTCGTGCGGCGGCATCTGGTTCGACCACGGCGAATGGGATGAAGTCGCAGCCCTGCGTTCGCTCCAGGCCGAGCAGAAAAAACTCGACCGCCCGACCACCTGGAGCGAATGGTCATTGCAGTTCTTTCTCGGCCTTCCCGTGGAGTTCAACGTCGCCCCACGCCATTTTCCGCTCATCACCGTGGGTATCATTGCGGCGTGCCTGCTCGTCTTCATCATCGAGTTGATCGTCGGCGAGGAAACCGCTGCGAACTGGGCCGGCTTTGTGCCGAATCAATTGTTCACATTGTCGGGGATGGCCACGCTTTTTACGTGCCTGTTTCTGCACGGCGGCTTTCTGCACCTGTTGGGCAACATGTATCTTTTCTACATCTTGGGCGACAATGTCGAGGATGCGCTTCGGCGCGCACGCTATTTGATCTTTTATCTGGTCTGCGGCGTTGTTGCCAGCCTGGCTTATGCGATGCCCAACTTCGACAGTGACACGCCGTTGGTCGGGGCGAGCGGAGCGATCGCGGGCGTGGCGGCGGCGTACCTTCTTCTCTATCCACGGGCTCAGCTCACCTTCATGTTGATCTTTTGGCAATTCAAGGTGCCGGCCCCGGTGTGGCTGGGGTTCTGGTTCGTCATTCAAGCGGCGTTCGCGTTTCTCGATGTGACCGGCATCCATCAGTCGGAGGTCGCGTTTGTGGCGCACGTGGGCGGCTTCATGGCGGGACTGGCGATCGTCGCGCCGATGCGCGCCAAGCTGATCGCCGAGAATCCGTTGCTGCACCTTCTGCACCAGAGACGCGCGTCGGAGCCTACCCAGGCCGTGGCTTAGCCGGAAATCACGGCATCGGCTTGCACGTCTGCTTGTGATCACTTCCGATTGTGATCACTTCCGAGTTTGCCGGTTGTGCCGATTGTGCGGGCACTTTTCTCGGCAAGATCGCTACCCACGGCAAACATTACCCAGGCGGAACTGTCGGCGTGATCGGCACGTTCAGCGCAGGCGGCACAGGCCGACCCAATTCGCGGAAAAGTCGGGTGACTGGCTCAAGAATTGATTGTCGCAGTTATAGGGATTGCCCTACGTTTAAGTAGACGAGCGATAAACATTGCCCGGCGAAACGCGGTTGGCGGTTGACAAACCGTGTCGCGATCGCCGGCGATGAACACTCAGCTTCAACCCCGTTGCCGGCGCCAATGGGATTGCATTTTTGCCGCGCCGAAGGGAAGGAGATGCCACATGGCATTTCGGAACATTTTGGTCATTCTGGCGCTGGGCCTGTTGATGACGAGCGGTTGCCACAGCAGTTCCAGCTATCGGGCGCCGTGTCAGCAGCCGGCCGTAGTGGCGACGACGCCGGTCGCGGCCCCGTGTGCGACTGCCGTGCCGCCTCCGCCTGCCGTTGTGCTGCCGCCGCGCTAATGGATCACTGCATCGAAATAAAAAGCCGATGGCGGCATGGCGCTCGCGCATTCCCCACGCGAGCGCCATGCCGCTGCCGGCGTTCCTTGTTGGAGGGTCAGATCATGTTGAAGTGTGTTCGCTGGTTTGCTTTGCTGGTGTTCGTGGTCGCCGCGCCATCGTGGGCGGCTGCCGAGCAGGTTCGCTTTCGCTTCTCCCCGGCCGGTGCGTGCGGGACCATGACGCAGGTGCCGATCGGGCCGGAAGGCAGCATGGGCGAGCTGAAGCGCGGCCTCGGCGTTCGAGCCTTGCCGTATGCGAACGTGGTTCGGCCGACGCAGATGGTGACTTTTCGTCACACCAATGGCCGAAACGTGACGGTGCCGCTGCGTTTGCCGGACAGCACGCCGCGCATGGAGCATCGTGCGGACCGGATCATTTACAACTACAACGATTACGTGGTCGAGGCCCGCTTCTTGCCCGACGGCTCGGTGGATGTCGTCTACAACAGCGGGCTGATGCGGCCATTGCCGTTCAATTGAACCCACCAACCCGAAGCGCTAGCGAGGGACATCGCGTCCGCTGAGTGAAATCGTGTCTGCCACGCTTGCGCTTCGGGTTGGTATCCTTACTTCACCGTCACCAACTTGTCTTCCGGGAACGTCGTCACTTCCAATCCCTTGAAGTGGATTTCCGTCACGGTGTCCGAGTGCAATTGCAACGCGATCGGCCCCGCGCCAATCAGCTTGGGCTGCGGATCGCGCCAGTCGAGCACGGCTTGCCCGTTGACGGCCAAGCGGATGCGGTCGCCGATCGCGAGAATCTCCATGTCGTTCCAATCGTGCTGCTTGCCGGCCTTCTTTTCGGCCTCGATCGTCCCCTTCGGAACCGCCAGGCCGTTGCGCCGGTAGAGATCGTACAGCCCCCAACCCGACGGGAACATCACGAGATGCCCTTGATACGTGTATTCCGCCTTCTCCGCTTTGGCGTCCTTGACCTTTTCCGGCACGAACTTTTTGCCCCAGATCGCGACCCCTGAGTGCATCTCCGCCTGGACCAGCTTGGCCGCGAAAATCAGGCGGAAGTCCGTGAATTTCTGTTTGGTAAACAGATACGTCGAGTACTTGAGCGGCTTTTCGTTCTTGGCAACGATCATGCCGTCTTTGATCGACCAGAGATCGGTGTAGCCTTCCCAGCCGTCGAGATCCTTGCCGTTGAAGAGCTTGATGGTTTCCGATTTCTTGTCCTTGCCGCCGGCGGACAGGTCGGCGCCGGCCGACGTCAGGCCAAGCGCGGCGATCAGAAGAAAACTGCCGATGATCCAGCGTTGCATGCGATGTTCCTCCCGGAGTGTTGCGGTGAATCACAAGATCGCAAGCTAACATGAACCGGGAGGCGATGCAAACAAAATGTGGCTCCGATTGCGCAACAGGGCAGTTTCATCAATCGTCGATTGACGCCAAGTCGGCGTGAAACGAATTTTCGTGCAGGAACATCTTTTGGATCAACGAGTTGTGCCGATGCGTTTCACACACGCAACCACACCCCCTTCCATGAAATGAACCGCGGCACTCGGCGAGCAAATATGTCGCAACCGAGCTGGACTTTCTCTGCGGTCGCTCGTGGTAGGCTTACAACACATTGCCGAAGTACAGCCGCAGCTTGATGAACACGCGGTAGCCGAACCCGAGAAAGGAAACGCTCATGACGCCGAAGACGAGCCATGACCAGGGGTGGACAATCGAGCCATGATAGAGCGCGTCCTGATAGCAGACGGTTTGATACGTGAATGGATTCAGGTAGAGCATCCAGCGCACCGCCGCGGGCAGGGCCTCGGGCATGTAAAGCACCGGCATCAAGTAGATGTTGATGAAGCAGAAGACCTGCACCACTTCCTTCAGATCACGCGAGAAGGCGCCGAAGGATGACAGGATCATCGCCAGCCCAAGCATCTGCATGAACTGGAGCACGAACAGGATCGGAACCAGGGCGAACGTCCACGGAATCGTTCCGGACTGGATGCCGGCATAAATCATCACGCACAGGACCAAAATAAACTGATTCACGAACGTCGCAATGATCGTTTTGGTCGGCAATACCTCCAGCGGAAAAATCACCTGTTTGACCAGATTCGCATTCGCCGTGATCGCCAGCGTCCCCTTGTTCAGCGCTTCGGCCAGCCCCATCCACGGAACCAGGCCGGCGAGCAGATAGACCGTGAAGCTCAGGGTCGTCGGCGTGTCGGGATCAATCTGCGGGCGGAAGACGACGGAAAAAACGAACAGGTAGACGCCAATGAAAATCAGCGGATGCGCGAAACCCCAGATGACGCCCAGCATTTGCCCGGCATAACGCTCGGAGAATTCGCGTTTCGTCATCTCGACCGTCAGCTCGCGCTGCTTGAACAAGAGCGCGATCAGGGCCGTGATCGCACGCAGATTGAGAATCGGATTGAGCAAGGTCATCGGCAAATTCCGTTGTCCCGCGTTGGTAGAATCGGAATCCCATATAGCCGCACAACCGAGATTTTGCAAGCGATGGAGAGATGCGCAATTTGCGGCAACAGGGCCGGTCCGCGCAATCATTGACGTGCGAATAGGATGCTCGCTTGGCGGTTTCGCACACAGGAACGCGCCCAAGATTTGACGCAATTTGCGAAACCGCCGTCGCCGGTGAAATGATTCGGAAGGATGAGTTTGCCCATTATGGCAAGCAAGCGGTGCGGCGTGAGGGACTCCACGCGGAATAATTTAGCCACGGATGGAACACGGATCAAACACGGATAGGGAATTACGTAAGATCTCCGATCCGTGTCTGATCCGTGTTCCATCCGTGGCTCATTGAATAACTCAGCGTTTGCCCGCCTTGCAATAGCTCAGGCTCAAGAGGGCGAAGGCGGTGCAGAGGTCGGGGTCGTCCTCACCGTAGGCTCTGGACGCGGTGTTGCGCCAGCTGCCATTCTCGGCCTGGCGCTTCTGCAAAGCCTGGAAAAGCTCCAACCGCCAATCGTGTTTTGTGCCCTTGGCGTCAACGAACGGATCCTCGCCAAACGCATCCATCGCCTTGGCGAAAGTGTGGTAGTAGTAGTAAAGCGCGGATTTGCCCATGCCGGGATTTTCGTCGAGAGTGTAATTCTTGCGCACCCAGCCGACAGCGGCCTTGACGCGCGGATCCTCTTTACTGACGCCGGCATAGAGGAAGCTTTTCAGGCCGGTATACGTCATGGAACCGAGGGAGCGCAGGCCGCCGTCGTCGGTCTTATATTGGTTCTTGTCGCTCAGGTGCGGATCGTAGGTGAAGCCTCCCTTGTCGGCTTCGGTTGCCTTTTTGGCGAAAGGCTGGTTTTGCTTTTCGCCGGGCAGATTTTGGCATCGGCTAATGAATGCCAGCGCCTTCTGCACCGCCGGGTCGTCTTTCGATAAGCCGGCGGCGAGAAGCGCTTCCACGGAAAACCCCGAATTCGACAGATCGGGCCGGCTCTTCTTGTCGTAGCCGAAGCCGCCGTGATCGAGGTTGGTGTCCTCCTCGTCGTGCTGGATTTTCTTCATGAACTCGCTGGCTTTCTTGATGACCTGATCGTACTTGCCTTTTTCGTTGGCTTCCCTGAACGCCATCAAGGCGACGGCCGTGGTGTAGTTGGCCAGGAACTTGCTGTAAATCCCGCCATCGTCCTTGGTTTGCGATGCCAAATATTCGAGCCCCTTGGCGACAACCGGTTCTTGCGGGCCGACGCCATTGCGCAGCATCGCGGCGACGGCGATTGCCGTGATGCCCGGGCCGGCGACTTTCGGCGTGAATGCTCCGTCCTTTTGTTGACTCGACTTGAGATAGCCAACCGCTTTGTCCACGACCTTCTGCAATTCCTTCGGATCAGGCCCGCTTTTGGCCTGCGCCGAGTCGGCTGGCCGTTCCAGGCTCAGAAACAAGCCGGCGCTGACGAGCACGCGCGATGCCGAGAAGCCCCGCTTGATGTCGCGTCATCGAATGTTCTCCGTGAGGGTTTTGGTTGCGCACTGACCAATTGCTCGCCTGCACTGGCGATTGTTTTGCCGTGAAACACTCGTAATCTAGCCGCGGATGAAACACGGATTGAACAACGGCTAGGAAACCGTGTGCAGGTTTCTTTGTTCTTGCGATTAACCTCATATCCTTGTTCGATCCGTGTTTCATCCGTGGCTAGATTACGGCGTCTTCTTCACCTGAGCAAAAAGGATGCCGCCCATCGGGCTCAGAAAATCAAGGCGTCATCGACAGTGATGACCTGATTCTGTTATACTGGCATCGAGGAGGTTGTATTGCGAGCTGGGCATCAGTTGTTATAATGCTTGTGAAAAAAATCACAAAGATGAAAGGCCTCCCTTGCCGGATAAGCCGCGAGTTTTGGTGCTGACTGGGACGGAGCATGAATCGGTCAAAGCGTTGCAACCCTTGGTGCAGGACAAGGAGTTGGTGCCCGCCGGTTCCTTCGCCGAGGCGTTGGCGCGATTGCGCTCCGAGCGTTTCGCGGGGATTTTTGTGTCTGGCCAGGATTCGGCCCTTTGGCAGGCTCTCCTGCAGAATGAGGCGATCCTTGAAGTGCTCGGCGAAGGCGTGGCGGTGCTGCAGCCGGCGGCCGGCATTGTGTGGGCAAACTCAACCTTCGAGAAATGGTGCGGCGGGCCGGTCGCGGGCCGTGTCTTCTACGAGGCGCTCGGCACGCCGACGGTGCTTGGCCCGGACATGAACCCGCTCTCGAGCGCCCTGCACGGCGTCTCGGTGCTGACACGCTTGCAGCGCCGCGGTCAATTTCTCGAAATGCGTCTGGCCCCGGCCCTTGATGCGAATGGCCATGTTCAACAAATCATCGCTCTTCTTCGCGACATCACCGCCGAAGTTCAGCAGCAGCAAAAACTCGATGCCCTTCATCAGGCTGGCCGGCAGCTGGCGTGCTTGCAAACCGATCTCAGCGACGAGGAGCGGGTCGCGGTACTCAAGCACAATATCCGCGATCTCACGCACAATCTGCTCCACTACGACGTGATCGAGATTCGCTTGCTCGATCCGGCGACAAAACTGCTCAAGCCGCTGCTGGCCGAGGGGATGACGGCGGAAGCAGCCGCGCGCACGCTCTATGCCAAGACCGAAGACAACGGCGTCACCGGCTTCGTGGCGGCCACCGGCAAAACCTATGTCTGCGATGATACCGCCAATGACCCGCACTACATCCAGGGCGCTGATGGCGCCCGCAGCTCGCTTACCATCGCCCTGCGCGACGGCGAGCAGATCCTCGGCACCTTCAACGTGGAAAGCCCGCAACTGCACGGCTTCAGCTCGCAGGATGTGCAGTTTGCCGAGATCTTTTGCCGCGAGTTGGCGTCCGCCTTGCACACGCTCGATCTGCTCCTCGTGGAACGGCAGGCGACTGCCAGCCAATCCATCGAGGCGATCCATCACGCGGTCAGCATTCCGATTGATGACATCCTCAGCGCGGCGACGTCCCTGTTGGACCGCTGGATCGGCCACGATGACGAGATGGCGGAAACCGTCAAGAAAATCGTCACCAATGCGCGCGGCATCAAGGAAAATATTCTCCGCGTCGGCGCCGACATCGCCCCCAACGTCAAACCCCTGGTCAGCGTCGGGGAATCACAGTGCCGGCTCAATCAGCGCGTGCTCGTCGTCGATAACGATGAGCGCGTTCGCAAGTCGGCCCACAGCATCCTCGGCCGGCTTGGCTGCATCGTCGAGACGGCACGCGACGGCAAGGAAGCGGTCACCCTCGCCAAGCTGAGCCGCTACGATTCCATGCTCGCCGACATCCGCCTGCCCGATCTCTCCGGCTACGACGTTTATCGCGCCCTGCGCCAGGCCCAGCCGAGCGCTCACGTCATCCTCATGACCGGCTTTGGCTATGACGCCACGCACTCCATCGTCAAGGCCAAGACCGATGGCCTGCGCTACGTCCTGTACAAGCCGTTCCGCGTCGATCAGCTGCTCGCCGCGCTGCAAAACGCCCCGCCCTCCGGGAACGGCAGCGTCCGGGGCTGATCGCGCTGAGAGGCCGTTTCAATACGGCGCAGCCGGGAGGGCGAGGCTCCTGCCGAGCCGGAAGCCTGAGAAAACTCAATGATCCTCGCGGGTTCCGGCTCGGCAGGAGCCTCGCCCTCCCGGCTGGTTGCGGGTCCTAAACCGCAAGCGATGTTCGGACCGATTGCACGAAAGCGATGGATTGCATGAACCCGGAGATGCTTGCCGCTTTTTTTCAATCCTTTGCCGATTCGATTCCGTGGTGGCTTTTGCTCGTCGGCGCCTGCGTTGGCCACGGCTATCTCTTTATCATCGCTCTCAATGTCTTCTACGCCTGGCCCTGGCCGCACGAGGTGATGCGCTACACGCGCAAGATCGATCTGCTCATCGTTGCGGGCGGACCAGTCCTGTTCGCACTCGCCTTGGATATATTCGACACGCGCCAGCTTTACTGGGCCCGGGATCACTGGCGCAGTTACCTGGCAGGCTACACCGTGATCTGCTGGATCGTCGGCGCCGGCGTCGCGCCGCTATGCGAGATATTCTACCTGTCGCGCCGCACCGCCCCGCAGCTCGTCAAGGAAAGCGCCCAGACCGTCGATGTCGCCAAGGAACTCGGTTATGCGCCGGCCGGGCAGGGGAAGGACGCCCACCAGTGCGGGTTGCCGCTCAATCAGTGCTTCCAGGTCGAATTCACCGAAAAGACGCTGGTGCTGCTGCGGATGCCCGAGGCCTGGGACGGCCTGACGTTGCTGCACCTGACCGATCTGCACCTGTGCGGCACCCCCGATCGGCCATTCTTCGACTACGTGATGGCGCGCTGCATGAAAGCCGGCGTGCCCGATTTCGTGATGCTCACCGGCGACGTCGTGGATAGCGATTGGCACCATCGCTGGATCGTGCCGGTGCTCGGCAAGTTGCGCTGGAACCTCGGCGCTTACGCGATCCTCGGCAATCACGATTCGTGGCTCGATGTGACGTTGATCCGCAAACGCCTGCGCCGCATCGGCATTACGGTGCTCGGCAATAGCTGGCAGCAGATCGATGTGCGCGGCCAGCCGATGATCGTGGTCGGCCATGAAGGCCCGTGGTTCACGCCGATTCCCGATTTATCGCAATGCCCGCCTGGCATCTTCCGCCTGGCCTTAAGCCACACGCCGGACAACATCGGCTGGGCGCGGACGAACCAAATCGACCTGATGCTTGCGGGACACGTCCACGGCGGACAAATTCGCTTGCCGTTGCTCGGTTCGGTGTTCGTGCCGAGCCGATACAGCCGGAAGTACGATTGCGGCACATTCTACGAAGCGCCGACGGTGATGCACGTGGGGCGCGGCTTGTCGGGGCAGCATCCCTTGCGGTTTTTCTGCAAGCCGGAGGTGACGCGGATCATTCTGCGCAAAGAGCCGCGCACGCAGTAAGCGGTCGCTTACTGCGTGCGCGGTTCATTTCGGATCACTTGGATTCGGGACGGTGCGAATGGCTCTTGCCGTTGTTGTCCTTGAGGCCGATATTTTGCAACTCATGCACGCCGGTCGGCGTCTGCACGCGCGGGAAGTAGCCTGCCAGCGTCAGATAGCCGGCGGCCAACAGCGCAATGCACGCGGCCAGCGCGATGCGGCCCGAATAGCGCGACCAGCCGGATGCCGGGCGATTCGATCGCGCCGTGCGCGGCATCTGAAACCTCGGCCAGGGGTGCGGTAACTCGGCCTGGAAATAATCGTGCAATAGATGGTCCACGTCCGGTCGGGCCTCCTCGTTCTTGAAAACTTCAGTCATGATTCACCTCTACTCCCTGAGCCGTCAACCGTTCCGCTAACCGCTGCCGCGCCCGGCTCAAACGCATGTGGACGGCGGTCGGGTTAATGTCAAGCATGTCCGCGATTTTGTTCGTGTCGTAATCGAGGGCGTAGCGCAGGGTCAATATCTCTCGGTCCGCAGTCGGTAGATGCTCCAGCTGTTTTCGCAACTGCCCGAAGGTTTCCGCCTGAGCCAACCCGTCCAACGGCAACATGTCGCGCCCTTGCACGCCGTTCATGGTCTGCGGCGGCTGCGTGCCGTTGCGGCGGAAAGCGCTTTTGGCGTGATCCTCCGCAAGATTCCGGGCCACCCGCAACACCCATGCCCGCGGATTGACGATATCGCTGCCGTCCTGCCATTGCTTCCATAAACGCAGGAACGTCTCCTGCATGATGTCGAGCGCAATGTCCGCGTTCAGCCAGCGAGCGTAAACAAGCGCCCACACTTCGCGGCTGTGACGATCATAGATTTCTTCAAATGCCGCCTGGTGGTGGGGCTTTTTCGGCCTCGGCTTCATGAGCCCTCATTCCCTGTCATCCTCGCCGTGCCTACGCGAAAAAAGACGAAGGGGCAGCGGATTTCTAACCCTTCATTCCCAGGAATGCAGCGCTTATCCTGGGGTTTGAGTGATATTCCCCATCCTACCCGATTACGCGGTCACCACAAGGTTGTCGCGGTGCACCATCTCCTCGTAGGGCAGCGATCCCAGAACCTCGCCGATCTTTTCCGTACGCAGACCCACGATTTGACAGGCGTCTTCCGATGAATAGTTGGTCAACCCGCGGGCAAATTCCGCCCCCGCCGCATCGCATAAAGAAAGCACGTCTCCTTTATTGAATGTTCCTTGCACCGCCACAACTCCAACCGGCAAAAGGCTTTTCCCCTGTTCACGCACCGCTTTTTTGGCACCGTCATTGACCAGCGTCTTGCCCTTGGGCCGAGCAGTGAAGCCGAGCCAGCGCTTCCAGGCGGGGACGGCGGACCCGTGAGGCAAGAACAGCGTTCCAACCGGCTCACAAGCGAAAACGGCATCGAGAATGCCAGGGGCGGAGCCATTCGCAATGATAACCGATTCACCGGCCGCCGCGGCGAGGCGTGCGGCGCGCAATTTGCTCCGCATCCCCCCGGTTCCCAACGTGCTTTGGCTTTCTCCAGCCATTTCCATGACGGAAATGTCGATGCTGCTTACCGTTGCGACCTTTTTGGCATGGGGGTCTACCGCCGGATCGCCGCTGCAGAGGCCGTCAACGATTGTCAGCAGAATAAGCAACGGAGCCTGCAGCAAGTTGGTCACCATCGCCGCGAGGTGGTCGTTGTCGCCGAATTTGATCTCCGCGACGCTGACCGTATCGTTTTCGTTGATGATCGGCAGTACATTCCATTCGAAAAGTGTTAAGATGGTATTGCGGACATTGAGGTAACGCGATCGGCTATCGAAATCGCCCGCGGTAAGTAAAATCTGTGCGGTATGGACGTTGTGGCGGTCGAAACATTGCTGGTAGGCACGCATCAGGAAGCTTTGGCCGATGGCGGCGCAAGCCTGAAGCTGGCGAAGATCAACAGGACGCCTGCCCAGCCCGAGCCGACCGACGCCGGCACCGATAGCGCCGGAGCTCACGAGCGCTACCTTGCGGCCCGCAGCGCGGCATGCGCTGCAGTTGGTCGGCCAGCGATTGCATGCGGGCGGGGTCGAGCGTGCCGTCCGCCCCGGTCAAGACGTTGGTGCCGACTTTGACCACGATGGTTTGGGCCTGCGACAGAATTTCTTGACGGACGGGATCAATCATCGGCCTGGCCTCGGCGGACAAACAAATTGGTGTTTTCAAAGGAACCAAGAAAACTTTTCGGATTTCGCAAACGTCTGTTTGACGGAGCCTCTTTCCATGTTATACTAACGCCGCAACCTGGCTCTGCCTCGGTGGAGGATACACCCGTGATCTCGCCTCGGAAACTGCATTGGACGTTGGCTCTGCTGCTGGGCAGCGGTCTTCTGCTTTCTACTTCGCGCGTGTTCGCTCTCGCCGACAAAGACATCCGTCAACAGCTCGACCGCGCCAAGGAATTGGAAGCCATCGGCGAATGGGAAAGAGCCCGCGACCTGTATCAGGACCTGTTGAGCCAAAAGGATCCGGGCCTGAATATCCGCGCTCGCTATCACCATGCTCAGCGCCGCTTCTTGCAGGTCCGCCGGCATCAGGACGACAGCTATCGCCGGGAGGTTCTGTCCATCGATTTCGGCCAGGCAATACGCGTCTACAATGTCATCAGTGACACGCTCCTCAACGCATCGCTCGAGAAAAAGAAAATCGATTCGAGCAGGCTGTTCAAGAAGGGTCTGGAGGAATTCGACGCCGCTTTGGCGAATCCCGCGTTTGTGGACAAGCACATTCCACCGGAAAAACGAAACGACATCCCAGCTTTCCGTGCCGCTTTGAAGAAGACGTGGGGCGACATGGATGGCTTGTCACGCAAAGAAGCCGCCAAGCAAATTGGCGAAATCGCCATGGCCGCCGAAGACGTGCTGGGCGTGAAAGCCACCATTGTAGCCATGGAGTTCGCCTGTGGCGCCTGCTACGCCATCGACAACTACACTGCGTACTTGACGCCGAACCAGTTGCGCGAATTGACGCAGGCTCTATCGCGAACTGAAGTCATTGATGTCGGCCTGACGCTCGAACTCCAGGGCAACAAGATCGTCGTTCTCGAACCCAAGATGGAAAGCCAGGCCAAGGGTTTCGCCAAGGCCAACGACCAAATCGTCAGTGTTGATAAGAAGCCGGTCGTCGATCAGTCCTTGCAGACCGTGAAGGAGATGCTGAAGGGGCCGCCCGGCAGCTTTGTGGAAATCGAATTGCTCGCGCCGGGCGATGCCGCGAGCCGGATCTTGCGCCTGCAACGCCGTCGCCAGCTCGATCTCGGCATCAGCTACGGTTCGTCGCCGAAGAAATCCGTTTACTGGTATTTGGAGATCAACAGTTTCACGGATGCCACGGTTCAGGATGTGGATAGTATTTTGGAATACATGCAGAAAGAGGGCATGAAAGGACTCATCCTCGATCTGCGCGGCAACGGTGGCGGCGTCATCGAAAGCGCCATCGACACCGCACGGCTCTTCCTGAGCGACCGCATCATCACCTCCACCCAGCACCAGAATCCCGCCCTTAACCGCGTCTATCAGGCGGCCAAGAATCCCAAGGCGCTCACGGTGCCGATGGTGGTGCTCGTGGACGGCAACACGGCCAGCGCCGCCGAGCTTCTCGCCGGCGCCCTCAAAGACAATGACCGGGCCATCCTCATCGGCCAGACCACTTTCGGCAAGGGCTGCACCCAAACCATTCTCGAACTTCCCAAAGCCGGCGGCGGCGTTCCGACCGGCGGCATGCGCCTCACGGTCGCCCGCTTCTTTTCCCCCAAGGGCCAACCTTATTCCGGCCGCGGCGTCATCCCGCACATTTTCATCGATGACCCCATGATGCCTTCGCAGGCGGATATGATGGCCGATCCCTATCAGGACCGGGCCGTCGAGGAATTGGATCGCTTGCTCGGCATGATGAAATAACGCTGGACCATGTTCGGCCTCCACTTCAGCCGCTAAGATCAACTGCATGACTGCCGACGCGAAACCCTGGTATCAAGCCGGCTTGCGCTTTCGCTGCACCCAGTGCGGCCATTGCTGCACTGGCGCGCCAGGCTACGTCTGGGTGAGCGACGCCGAGATCGCGGCCATCGCCGAATTTCGCGCCGAGCCGGTGGAACAACTGATCGCCATGCACACGCGTCTGGCCAAGCGTGGCCGCAGCTTACGAGAGAAAGCCAACGGCGATTGCGTCTTTTACGACAAGGCCGCCGGCTGCACGATCTACGGCGCGCGCCCCGCCCAGTGCCGCACCTGGCCGTTCTGGGAATCGAACGTGAAGACCACCAAGGACTGGCAGCGCGCCTGCGGAATCTGCCCGGGCTCCGGTCAAGGCGATCTGATCCCGCCCGAGGAAATCACTCGGCGTTTGAACGTCATTCGCTTGTAGAATCAACCCGCGGAGGCCATCATGCGAAAAATCGCCGCTCTTCTATGCGTGCTCGTGCTCGGAACATCCGCCAACGCCGCCGATTGGCCGCAATGGCTCGGCGTCAAACGAGACGGCGGCACGACCGAAATCGTCATGCCGTGGAAGGAGCCGCTCAAGATTCTCTGGAAGGTCCCAGTCGGCGAAGCGCACGGCGGCCCCGTCGTCGTCAAGGGTAACACGTTCCTCTTCTACCGCACCGCCGGCAAGAACGAGGAAACACTCGAAGCCTTCGATGCCGAGTCCGGCAAGTCGATATGGAAAAACTCGTATCCCCGCGCCGAAACCAAAATCCCGTTCGGCAACGGCCCACGCGGCGTCCCGTGCGTCGTTGACGGCAAGATCTACACCTTCGGCATCACCAGCATCCTCACCTGCTGGAATGCCGCGGATGGCAAAATCGTCTGGCAAGTTGACGGCGTCAAGAAATATAACGCCCCGACCTTGACCTTTGGCAGCTCGTGTTCGCCGATCGTCGTCGGCGATCACGTCCTGATCAACATGGGCGCCAAGGGGGCGTCGATCGTCGCCTTCAATAAGAACACGGGCGAAGAAGTCTGGAAGAAACTCGATGACGCCGCCAGCTATTCCTCGCCAATCGCCTACGATCATGCCGGCTCGACGCGCGTCGCCTTCCTTACCGCCAAGACCGCAACCTCGATCTCACCCAAGGACGGCGAATTACAATGGCAAATTAACTTCTTCGATCTCTTGCTCGAAAGCTCCTGCACACCGACCTTGATCGACGGCAAGCTCCTCTTCAGCTCGATCACCGCCGGCAGCCTCATGGTAAGAGAAGGCCCGAAGAAAGGAGCAGCGAAGACATGGACCAACGACCTGAATTGCTATTTCGCCACGCCGGTCGCCGTCGGCAAGGACACGCTCTACATGGTGACCGGAAGCCTGATATCGAAAAAGGCCGTGCTCCGCTGCGTCGATGCAGACACCGGCAAAGAACTGTGGAGCCGGGAGAAGAACCCCGTCGGCACCTATCACGCTACACTCATCCGCACCGGCGACAACAAACTCCTGCTGGTTGAGGAAAAGGGATCGCTGGTTCTCGTCGGTGCGAATCGCAAGGAATATACGGAGCTGTGCGCAGCAAAATCTGCGGCAACACCTGGGCGCATCCCGCCCTCGCCAACGGCCGGCTCTATATCCGAGACGCAAAGGAATTGATCTGCGTTGAGTTGCCAAAATGACGCTGCCGCTTGCGACTTGATCGTCGGTTACAATAAAGGGGGCATATCACCGTCGTGGAGACCGTCGATGTTGGGCCTTGGCGACAATGATACGGGCGGGGACCGGCCGATTGTAAAAATCACTGTTCCGACCGAATTCCCGCACAACTTCCATGTTTACGCAAGTTATATGACCTGCGGATTGTGGTTGCCGATCTATGTGCTGCACTATCTGTTCGCAAAACTTACGAAGGCCTATTCCACGATGGAATAGGGCTCAATTCACCGTCTTGCCCAACGGCTCCGCCAACCGCTTGAGCGCCGCCAGCAATTTCTTGAACGCCATGAACTCGAGCGTTTGTGCCCCGTCGGAGGCTGCGCGATCGGGATCGGGATGCACCTCGATCAACAGGCCGTCCGCGCCGGCAGCTAGCGACGCCATTGCCATCGCCGGCACGTAATCGCGCTTGCCGGTGCCGTGGCTCGGATCGACGATGACTGGCAGATGCGACAATTTCTTGGCTGGCGGGATCACCGACAGATCAAGCGTGTTGCGGCTATGATCCGAAAAAGATCGTATGCCGCGCTCGCACAGGATGACGTTGTAGTTCCCGCCCGCCATCACATATTCCGCGGCCATCAGCCATTCTTCAAGGGTCGCCGACAGGCCGCGTTTGAGCAGCACCGGCTTCTTCGCCTTGCCGACGCGTTTGAGCAGGCTGAAATTCTGCATATTGCGCGTGCCGATCTGGATGATGTCGCAGGCCGCTTCGACGGCGTCGGCGTTGTCGGTGTCCATCAATTCGGTAACGATGCCGATGCCGGTTTTCTTGCGGGCCCGCTCGAGAATCCTCAATCCCTCCAGCCCCATGCCCTGAAACGAATACGGACTGGTGCGCGGCTTGTACGCCCCGGCCCGCATAAGCCGCACGCCGTTTTCCATCATGAATTCGGCGGTGCGCAGGATCATCGCCTCATTCTCGACCGAGCACGGCCCCGCAATCATCGTGCACGTGCCGGGGCCAATCACGACACCCCCCTCGCCCCTCGTAAGAGAGGGAGCGAGGGGAATGTTCACGAAAGTGTCCGCTTCGTGCATCTCCCGGCTGGCAAGCTTGAACGGCTTGGTGACGCGGATCAGCTCAGAGACGCCCGGCAAAATCTCCAGCGTGCGCGGATCGACGGCGCCGACGTTGCCGGTGATGCCGATGGCCGTGCGCGTCGCCCCCGGCATCGGATGCGGCGTCAGCTTCATCTCGCGAATCGCGCGGACGACGTGATCGATTTCTTCCGGCGTCGCGTGGGTTTGCATTACCACCAACATACAACATCTCCAAGCCCCAGGATAAGCGAAGCGTTCCTGGGGGTCATCACTTCATCCCAATATCATACCGCAAGCCGCGCCAAAACTTCACCACCGCAGGCATGTCGCGTCGAACACCGGCCCATCGACGCACACGCGCTGGTAATCCCAGCCGCCCTCCGTCTTCACCGGAGTCACGCAACTGAAGCAGATGCCGACGCCGCAGGCCATCGGCGTTTCCAGCGACAAATGGCACGGAACGCCGCGGCGCTCGGCTTGCATGGCGAGAGCGTGCAGCATCGGTTCGGGGCCGCAGCCGAAGAGGTGCTGCGGGGCTTCATGGCGAGCGAGCAGATCGGTGACGAAGCCGTGCGTCGCCGATGCTGCCGTCGTTGGAGACGAGATGGACCGTCGCGCCGGCTTGGCGAAAGTCATCCACACCGGCGGTGAGATCTTTGGTGCGCACGCCATAATAGAGGGAGACTCGCTGCACGCGCCGGCGCGGCTGCTGGCCACCATAGCCGCGTGTGCCGAGCAGTTCGCGGACATGAGCGAGAAACGGCGTTTGCCCGATACCGCCGGCGACGAGGCCGACATGCTGATCGCCGAGCGGCTCAGGGAACCCGTTGCCGAGCGGGCCCCAGGTCTCGACGGCGTCGCCCGATTTCAAGTCGGCCAAAAGCCCGGTCAGCTTGCCGACGACGAGATAAACGACATCGATGCCGATCGGATTACCGGCGTGATCGAGCACGGTGTCGTAGAGCGCGAACGGCCTGCCCAACAGCGGATCGGTGGATTTCGGCAAGCGCAGCATCACGAATTGCCCGGGGCGTATTGCTTCGGCCAGGACCGGCGCGTGCAGGCGAATGAGGTAAGTGCCGCGCGCGAGCTGGTAGTTCGCTAAGATCGGCGCGTGATGTTGTTGAAAGCTCATGGAGATTCTTGCTCGGCGGGGGCTTCGGCACGCTTGAGCTTCTCGGCCAGTCGCTTGACGCTCTTGAGCTCCTGCACCGTGAGCGGACGCGATTTGCCCGGCGTCAAGTTGCCGATCTCGAGCGGGCCGATTTCGATGCGTTTGAGGCGAAGGACCTTGTGGTCGAGCTTGGCGAGCATGCGGCGGATTTCGCGATTCTTGCCTTCGGAAAGGACGATGCGCAACCAGGTGCTGTTGCCTTGCCGTTTCAGACGTTTGACCTGCCGGGCCTTGACGTGCCCTTCGCTGAGATAGACACCTTCCAGAAGCTTTTTCAAATCTTCCGGCGCCGGATTGCCGGCGACGAGCACGAGGTAGGCTTTCTCGACGCCATAGCGCGGGTGCATGAGCCGATTGGCGAGTTCGCCGTCGTTGGTCAGCAAGAGCAACCCTTCGCTATCCGCGTCGAGCCGGCCGACGGTGTAGACGCGCTGATTGATCTGCGGCACCAGATCGACGGCGAGCGGCCGGCGCGACGGGTCGTGGTTAGTGCAAAGATAGCCGCGCGGCTTGTTGACGAGCCAGTATACGCGTTTCTCGGTACGGATTGGCTCGCCATCGACCTTGACATCCTGCTCCACCGCGACGCGCGTCGCCAGATCGACGACGACGCGGCCATCGATCGAGACGCGGCCGCCGCGGATCAGCGCTTCGCAATGTCGTCTCGAGCCGACGCCGGCGTGAGCCAGGAATTTATTGATTCGGTCCATCAGCCGCCCAGCGAATCCTTGAGAGCTTTCAACTGCTCTTTAGTATATTGCAAAGTCTCCTGCACTTGCTGCATTTGCGCCCGCAACTCGGCGATTTCGGCTTCGAGCTTCGCGATCTGGTCGGCACTCGCCCAGCTACTCGATAGCGCCGGCGCGGCTGCGGCAGCGGCTTCAATTGGCGCTTGCGTTCGCAGAATTTCCAGCTCCTTCGGGGCATGGAAGCCATGCGTGATCAGCGTGCCGCGCCGGCTGGGTTCGCCGAGGAAGACCGCGAGCTTGCGTTCCGTCAACGGCTTCAAGGCGGCGCGCAAGGCGTCCAGATCGTCGATCGGCTCCATGCGGCTGGCACGCTGGCGCAGCTCCCCTTCGGTCTGCGGGCCGCGCAGCAACAGCTCCGTGATAATCGCCAGCTCGACCTTGTTGACAGCCCACTGATCGTACAGGTTGTGCCGCCAACGCTCGACCCGGCCGCCCTGGATGCGCGTGACGTAGCCCTTCGGCTGCAGTCCCATCAACGTGTCTTCGATGTTCTCTTCGCTCAGATTCATGACCGGATCGCGATTGCTCTTTTGATTCGATCCGGTCATCAGCGAATTGAGGCTCATCGGATAAACGTCCGGCGTCGTCTTGGCTTTCTCCACCATGACGCCGAGCACGCGCCGCTCCATCATCGTCAGCACCGGCCAGCTCGCTTCATCACTCGACATGTCGGCTCCCTCTTTCCGCTTGTTTTACGAAGGCGTGATCCAAGGACGAGGGGCGATGGACGCCTCCCCTGGCCCCGGTAGTCCGGGGAGAGGGGTGGGGGGTGAGGGACCCAGCAGTTTCCACAAAATGATGAACATGCTCGCCAAGAGCACGAGGAACGCCCAGACATAGGCGCCATAGACCTGGGCGATCTTGCCGAGCCGATCTTGTACGTCAATATTCTGATCGAGGATTCCCGTAATCGTGGACAGCATCAGCAAGGCGGCCAGCCCCAGCATCACACCAAGCTGCCAGCGCAGCAACTTCGGCAACATCCGGGCCGAGATGCCATACGCGATCACGCCGAATGGCAAGAGCAGCGTCACGCAATGGTGCTTCCACGTCCGCTCACAGAAAAGCAGCATGCCCAGGATCACGACGCTCCATTCGGCCAGCATCGGCACGTGCGGGCGCTCAGCGATCGGCGTGCGGCAAAACGCCAGCCCCAGAATCGCATAGATGCCGATGCACGCCAGCAGAATCCCTTGCACGATACGATGATCCCACGCGACGAGGTTATGCGTCTCAAGCACCACCTTGCGCTCGCCGTCGTATTCGGAAAATGATGCTTCCTCGCTAAGCATGCGATGCAACAAGCCCGGCAGCGATTGATTCTTGTGCTCGCTCGTGACGACGCCGGCTGCGAATGGTGCGACCATCTGTTGGTGCCAACTCCGCAGGTAATCGAGGTTGTTGCTCCATCCATAAACCGCTGCCGGGATCACCAACACGAAAACGATCAGTCCGGCGATGGCGCCCAGCAGCGTCTTCCACGCTCGCTTATAAAGAAAGTAGACGAGGAAAAGCGCCGGCGTCAATTTGCACGCGATGCTCAATCCCAGCAGCAGTCCGGCAAGGCCATCGCGCCGTCGGCACAATGCGATCAGCGCGGCAACGATCAGGAAAAGAATCAGCAGGTTGACGTTGCCGTGCATCAAGTCGCCCTCGATGGGCCGCAGCATCATCGCGATGGTCAGAAGCTTTCCCCAGAGCGGGAAGGGACGTCGCGCATCATCGAGCAGGGCAAGGACGCCGAAGATGGCCGCCATCGCCAAGAGCGCTTTGAACGCAAACCACAGCGATGCGCCGACCGCCGGCGGCATCTGCATGAACGGCTTCAGCAGGATCGCCATGATCGGCGGGTTGGGGTACGCGTATTTGTCCCAGACGTTGACGCCATCATCGAGTTCGGCCAGCTGCGGCTTCCAGCGCAAAAACGCCGAGCGCATGCCCTGCTCGGAGTGGTTGAGCTTGAGCGTGTACTGAATCAGGATGGCGAGCAAGAAGATGCCGAGCAAGGCGACAAGCCAGCGCGGCCGTGGCAAATCGATATGGGCCCGAAATGTGGGAGCTAGCATGATCGCATCCTTGCCATTCGTCATTCGCTCCCTTGTATCACATTCGCGAATGCCGGCTCAAGCGGAACTCGATTCTGATTCGTGCATCTCTGAAGCTCGCTTGGCGGTTCCGCACACTTGTGCCGCGCTGTGCGCGAAACCGCCAAGCGAGCTTCAGAGATGCATGCGGTGGGAGGCGGCAAGAAAATAAACCCGGCAACCATTGCGGCTGCCGGGTTGTGCTTGACTGTATGACGTTCACAACAACTCGCTGACCGGCTCGCGGTCGTCGAGGATGTACATGGGCCGGCCGGCGCCGTTCGGGAAGGTCTGGGCTGGATCGATGCCGACCGCGCGGTAGACGGTGCTGAGGACTTGCGAAGCGGTGACGCGGCGGTCGCGCGGGTATTCGCCGCGGCTGCTGGAGGAGCCGATCGCCTGGCCCATGCGGAGGCCGCCGCCGGCGATCAGGCAGCCCATCAGCGGACCCCAGTGATCGCGGCCGCCCATGCTGTTGTTGATGCGCGGGGTTCGGCCGAACTCGCCCCAGACGATGACGACGGTGTCATTGGCCATGCCGCGGTCGTGCAGGTCTTGCACGAGGTTGGCGATGCCGCGATCGAGTTCGGGGAGTTGGGTGCGCAGTTGGATGAAGTTGCGTTCGTGCGTGTCCCAGCCGCCGTAGGTCATGGTGACGCAGCCGACGCCCGCTTCGACGAGCCGGCGCGCGGTGAGAAATTGCTCGATATTGCGATAACGATCGCGGGTGCGGATGTCTTCGTTGCCCAGGTCGAGAGCGCGGCGGGTGGCGCCGGAAGCGACCATGTCGAAGGCCCGCTGATTGAAGGTGTCCATGCCGCGCATGGTGCCGGTGGAATCGAGATCGCGGCGGATCGAGTCGAATTCGTCGAGCAATCGGCGGCGGTCATGGGTGTTCTCGACGGTGACGCCATTGAGCCGATTAAGGTTGGCGTTGCCCTGGCCGCCCGGGTTGAATGGCCGATGCGCGACGCCGAGATAGCCCGGCTCATTGCCGATCGACATACCGTAGAGGCTAACGAACGGAGGGACATCGCCGCTGTTGCCGCGCGTGCGGGAGACGACGGAGCCGAACGACGGATGATGGGCCGTGCGGTTGGTGTTTTCGCTGTAGCCGGTCATGACCAGGCTATCGGAATGCTCATCGACGGAGACAATCGAGCGCACGCATGCCAGCTTGTCCCACATGCGAGCCTGGCGCGGCATGTGTTCGCAGATTTGCACGCCGGGCACATTGGTTTGAATCTGGCGAAACTCACCGCGATACTCGACGGGGGCTTCCGGCTTGAGATCCCACATATCCATATGCGAGGGGCCGCCGGGCAAGTAAATCATGATCGCGGACTTGGCAGTAGCAGCTGCACGCCCCGGCACCGTGGTCGCCTGCGCCTTGGCACGCAGCATGTCGGCCAAGGTGAGCCCGGCGCCGAACGCGCCGATCTTCAAAAAGCGGCGGCGGTTCAGACCATCGCAGAATCTCTGCGCATTACCCAGAATGTTCAGCATCGTTCCCCCCTGTGTGAACACCGTTGGAATGAGCGATAACCGCGTTAGTCTATTCGGTCGTACAGGTAGCCGCAAGTGATATTTTGGTTTTTTGCCCGCCGCACAACTCGCAATGGCGCATCAGCCGCTCGTCGGACCCTACAGGAATTCGCTCGATTCTGGTTCGCGACTTTGGCAAAACCGTAACGGTCCAAGAAAACTCTCGACAAATGATCGCCGGCAGCGTAGAATCGAACCCGTCCCCCGACCTATCTCATTACCATTTTCTTCGTCAAAGGGGCGGTGTCTCATGGTAAGTTCGAGGCGTTCTCGAGTCCACGGTTTTACCCTCATCGAATTGCTGGTAGTGATCGCCATTATTGCGATCCTGATTGCGCTGTTGGTGCCGGCCGTCCAGAAGGTGCGTAGCGCAGCGGCCCGGTTGCAGTGCACCAACAACCTCCACCAGTGGGCCATCGCCATGCACAGCTACCACGATGCCAAGAAAGAATTCCCGTTCGGCTCCAACAGCAATCCGCGGCAAACCTATGTCATGTACCTTTGGTCCTACATCGATCAGCAGCCTCTTGCCAACGAGAACAATTTATCCGATCCCTTTTATGAATCCCCTTGCACGATCAATAATTCGATGGCCGGCCTGTGCGGCCAAATCCTGGCCGTCTATTATTGCCCCAGCGACAATCTGGGGCACAATCAGGACAATCTGAGCGACACCTATCCGCGCACCCGTGGCAACTATGCCGTCAACTGGGGTAACGCCGAATACTACGGAACCCCCTCGACCGTCGGCAATGCCCCCTTCGGCCTGGTCGGCGGCAACTCCGAGAAACCCTACTACTCCACCCTGGTGCAAATGACCGACGGCTCGTCCAATACGCTCCTCATGTCCGAATACCTGCGGGCCTGGAGCACGCAAGACAACGACTGGCGCGGCGACATCCACAACGATCAGGGCGTGTTCCGCTTCCACACGCTGCTGACGCCCAACACCAGCACCCCCGATCAGATCGAATCCGGCTGGTGGCAGGCGACTGGCGACCCCCTCATGCCGTGCACCAATGCCAGCGGCAATCAATTCAACGCCGCTCGCAGCCGGCATACCGGCGGCGTCAATGCCGCCTTCTGCGACGGCTCGGTCCGCTGGATCGCCAACAATGTCTCTCTCGCCACCTGGGAGGCCCTCGGCACCATGAACGGCAATGACGATCCAGGCAGCGACTATTGACCTACCGGAGCCTCTCCATGCGATTCCACCGCGCCGCCTGCCTCGCCGGTTATCTCACCACATTGCTCGCCCTCACCAGCTGCGGCGAGAGCAAAACGGCCACCGTCAAAGGCACCGTCACCTTCGACGGCAAACCGATCGAATCCGGCTCGATCAACTTTTTCCCCGTAGATGGGGCGAAAGGGGGCACGGCTGGCGGAATCATCAAAAACGGCAAATACTCTTGCCCCGACGTTCCCATCGGCAATATGAGGGTTCAAATCGGCGGCGTTCTTAAGGTCATCGGTAAGAAGAAAGCCTATGACACGCCCGAGAGCAAGGAAGTTCCCATCTATGAGGAAACCATTCCCAGGAAGTATTCCAATGCGCAAGAAACCGAGCTGGAATTCGATGTGAAGCCCGGCATCAACGAAAAGAACTGGGACCTGAAAAGCGAATGACCCCGCAAATCATCACTCCGGCTCCGATTGACGCTTGCACTCGCGCCATTGCCGATTAGAATAACCTCATACCTCGTATCCACCGTTGGAGCCCTTTGGTTCCCGCCGATCCAACGGCGTTCAACGTGCCGCCATCGATTCATCGCGACCGGAGTTGACTTCATGACCGCGAATCTATCCCGCATCGCGTTGTTTTCGTCCATCGCCTTGCTGGTCGGCCCGGCGCTTGCCCAGGCACAGAGCAAAATCGAGTACAACCGCGACGTGCGGCCGATCCTGGCGGAGAATTGCTTCGCGTGCCACGGCCCTGACAGCGCCGCGCGGAAGGCCAGGTTGCGGCTTGACGACCGCGATGCCGCCATCAAGATGGGCGCCATTGCGCCGGGCAAGGCCAACGAAAGCGCGTTGATCGAGCACATTTTCGCTGACGATCCCAAGCACCTCATGCCGCCGCCCAAGACGAACAAAAAACTGACGGCCGCCCAAAAGGAAACGCTCAAGACCTGGATCGCGCAAGGAGCCGAATATCAGCTGCATTGGTCGCTGCTCGCGCCGAAGCGGCCGCCGTTGCCTAAGCCGCCGCGCTGGGCGGCGGCTTGGGTGAGAAACCCGATCGATCACTTCATCGTTGCCGAGCTGGAAAAGCGCGGCTTGCGGCCATCGCCGGAAGCGGATCGCCGCACGCTGGCGCGCCGGCTGAGCCTGGACTTGACGGGCCTGCCGCCGGCTCCCGCCGACGTGGAAGCGTTCGTCAACGACAAATCGCCGGATGCTTACGAGAAATACGTCGATCTGATGATGAAATCGCCCCATTACGGCGAGCACCGCGCCCGCTACTGGCTCGACGCCGCCCGCTACGCCGACACGCACGGCATCCACTTCGACAACTTCCGCGAGATTCACGCCTACCGCGACTGGGTCATCAATGCGTTCAACAAGAATCAGCCGTTCGATCAATTCACCATCGAGCAACTGGCGGGCGATCTCTTGCCGAACCCGACGCTGGATCAACTCATCGCCACCGGCTTCAATCGCTGCAACATCACCTCGAACGAAGGCGGCCTGATTCCTGAAGAATACTTGGTGATGTATACGCGCGATCGCACGGAGACGGTCGCCGCGGTCTGGCTGGGCGCCACCATGAATTGCTGCACCTGCCATAGCCACAAGTTCGATCCGTTCACGCAAAAGGATTTCTACGCCATGTCGGCGTTCTTCAACAACACCACGCAAGGAGCGATGGACGGCAACATCTCGAACACGCCCCCAGTCATCTTCGTGCCCAAGGCCGAGGACCGCCCGCGCTACGATGCGCTCGCCAAGAAACGCGACACGCTCAAGACGCAAATCGACACGCGGACGAAGGAAGCCCGCAAGGAATTCGACGCCTGGCTCGTATCCGCCAAGGCCGATCAGGTCGCCGCGTTGATTCCAACCGACAGCCTCAAGTTGCACGCAGGGCTAAAAGAAGGACAGGGGAAATCGGTGATTGTCAGCGTCGATGGTGAGGAGCGCGCGATAAACGTGAACGATGGCTACGATTGGATCGCGGGCAAGGGAACGCCGAAAGCGTTCACCATCAAGCCGGCTGGCTCGTCCATCGCCATTGATGACGTTGGCGATTTCGAGAAAGATCAGGGCTTTTCCATCGGCGCCTGGGTCAAGATTCCGCGCCGCGGCATCACCGGCGCCATCGCCGCCCGCATGGACAATACGAATAAATACCGGGGCTGGGATTTCTGGATCGAGCAAGACAAAGTCGGCATGCACATCATCAACGACTGGGCAGACAACGCCCTCAAGGTCACGGCGAAGACGCCGCTGCAAACGAATCAATGGCAACATGTCCTCGTCACTTACGACGGAAGCGCGAAAGCGGCCGGCGTCAAGGTCTTCATCAACGGCGTGTTGCAAGCAGTCGATGTCTTCACCGACAAGCTGACCGGCTCGATCAAAACGGATGTGCCCTTCAAGATTGGCCAACGCCACACCGCCGAACGCGCCAAGGATGTGTCGCTGCAAGACCTACGGCTTTATGGCCGAACGCTGAAGGGGGCCGAGGCGGAGCAGCTTGCGAAATCGACAAAGGCCGCCGACTTTCTCGCCAAACCCGCCGTTAAGCGCTCGCCGCAGGAACGCGAAGAACTGTTCGCGTGGTGGCTCGTGTCGCGCGATGGTTCCTACCGGGCGCTCAACGACAAGCTGGCGGCGACGCAGCAGGAAGAAGCCACGCTCAAGAAGCGCGGGACCATCGCCCACGTGATGAGCGAGCGCAAGAGCGAGCCGACGGCGTACATCCTTTTCCGCGGCGATTACGATAAGCGGCGCGACCAGGTGAAAGCCGCGACGCCCTCCGTCCTGCCGCCGATGCCCGCCGATCTGCCCAGGAATCGTCTCGGCTTCGCGCAATGGCTCCTGCGCCCGAGCAGCCGCTGCCCGCCCGCGTCACCGTCAATCGCTTCTGGCAAGAAATCTTCGGCACCGGCATCGTCAAGACAAGCGGCGATTTCGGCGTCGCCGGCGAATTGCCCAGCCATCCCGAGCTTCTCGACTGGCTCGCCGTCGAATTCGTCTCCCCTCTCCCCACCGGGGAAGAGGGGCCGGGGGTGAGGGGGTGGGATGTACAACGCCTGATCAAGCTGATGGTCACGTCGGCCACCTATCGGCAAGTGTCCGCCGTCACCAAGGACCGCCTCGAAAAGGACCGCGACGACCGCTATCTCTCCCGAGCGCCGCGCTATCGCATGGATGCCGAGATGATCCGCGATTACGCCCTCGCGTCCAGCGGCATCATGGTCCGCAAGATTGGCGGCCCATCGGTAAAGCCGTACATGCCCGACGGCGTCTGGGAAGCGGTCGGCATGATCGGCTCCAACACGCGCGAGTACAAGCGCGACACCGGCGAGAAGCTCTATCGCCGCAGCATGTACACGTTCTGGAAGCGCGCCGCCCCGCCGGCGTCGATGGACATCCTGAACGCCCCAAACCGCGAAACCTGCACCACCCGCCGCGACCGCACCAACACGCCATTGCAAGCACTGGTGACGCTCAACGACGTGCAATTCGTCGAAGCCGCCCGCTTCCTGGCGCAAACCGCACTCAAGGACGGCGGCGCGACCGATGACGCCAAGATCGATTTCATCGCCCGCCGCTTGCTGGCCCGCCCGCTCCGCGCCGAGGAATTGAAGGTGGTGCGCGAGTCGCTTGCCGATTTGGCGGCGCACTACAAGACGCGCCCGGACGATGCCCGCAAGCTCATCACCGTCGGCGAATCACGGCCCGATGCGTCGCTGGATGCGGGCACGCTGGCGGCATGGACCATGTTGGTCAATGAATTGATGAACCTGGATGAAGTGCTGAACAAATGATTTCACGCAAGCCCCACCATAAGCGCAGCGTTGGTGAGGTTGAATCGCCACTTGGAAGACGGAAACCATGAGCATCGGCACCGCAACACCCGGCGCACTGGACCATGCCAACGGAATTCCCCATCGCGCGGACGTTCTCGTGGCCGACGGGATTCGCGTGCCCGGCTGGGTCGTCGATTTGGAAACGTATCGCGAATGGGCCCGGTCCGAAGATTATCCGCAATCGGCCTGGGTTTCATTTCTCGACGGCGCCATCTTCGTGGACCCGAACATGGAAGAGCTGTTCACGCATAACCAGGTCAAGGGGGCGTATGTTTACGCCATCATGTCGACCCTGGGCCCGACGCCGAACGGATTGTACGTTCATGACCGCATGTTGCTGACCAATCAAGCGGCGAACCTCAGCACGGAGCCGGACGGGCTGTTTTTCAATTGGGCCGCGATTCAAACGGGACGCCTGTGCGTGATCGATGGCGCCGATGGATACACCGAGTTGGCCGGCAGCCCCGACATGGTTTTGGAAATCGTGAGCAAGCACTCGGTGCGGAAGGACACGGTTGTCATGCGCGAGCTTTACTGGAAGGCTGACATCCCTGAATTTTGGCTGGTGGACGCGCGCGGAGCGGAACCGTCTTTTCAGATATTGCGCCATGCCGAGCACGATTACGTCGCGGTCGAAGCGGTCCATGGTTGGCTGCCATCGGCTATCTTCGGACGGCAATTTCGCATCGTGAAACAAACGAACCCGTTAGGGCAGCCGCAGTTCACCGTGGAGCATACGGCAGTGGGCTGATGACTTCCTCACGCAAAGGCGCAAAGCCGCAAAGGGTTTATGCCACGGAACAGGGTACTAAAGTCCGTCGCCCACAATGTTGCCGCTTCATTCATGAGCCGCAATAACGACGCCTGCGGATATTGGGCGTTTGGTTTCCATTTGGAACACTCGCTTCAGTCGGGGGAGGCAGCATTTGCGATTGACTGCGTTTCGGGCAAGGCATCGACGGCGTTTGGTTCCGAATCGTTGAGAGCCTTGCCGCCACGTTACCAGCAGATGTTGTGGGATCAAGTGCAAAAGCAGGGTCTACCGCCGGAACGTGTCCGGAGCGCGGTGATCGATGTGACCTTTGATTTCGCTCTGCGACGAGGCCGACCGAGAAATTCCGACGTGGCGGAATACCGGGCCTCCTGCCGTGTTCGAATTGTCGATGATCGCAACATTACGTATGAGGAAACATTGAGTTGCTGGTGTTTCGCGCATAACCCGCACCTCACGGTCCAGCGAACACCTCCGACTGTACTAGAAAAACTAGGCCGTTGGTTTTTGAGGAATATCCCATGACCCCCTTCCAATCCTGGCTCCAATCCGAATCGCGGCGCCAATTCCTGGGCCGTGGCGTCAACGCCGTCGGCTTCGCGGCCCTCGCTTCTACTGGTGGGCGAATCGAAAGCTCGCGCCGACGGCGATCCGACCGGCCTCCACGCCGCCTTGCCGCGAACCCATTTCCCGGCGAAAGCGCAGCAACGTCATCTATCTGCACATGGTCGGCGGACCGGCGCAGATGGACCTTTACGATTACAAGCCGCGCATGCGCGACTTCTACAACGTCGATCTGCCCGATTCGGTGCGCATGGGCCAACGCTTGACGACGATGACATCGGGCCAGGCGCGCTTCCCGATCGCGCCGTCGAAATTCCGCTTTCGGCAACACGGCCAGTGCGGCATGTGGGTGAATTCCGAATTGCTGCCGTTCACTTCGCGCATGGTCGATGACATGTGCTTCATCCGCTCGATGAACACTGAGGCGATCAATCACGAGCCAGCCATCACCTACATGCAGACCGGCAATCAGGTGACCGGCCGGCCTTGCCTGGGCGCGTGGGCGTCCTACGGTCTCGGCTCGCTCAATCAGAACCTGCCGACCTTTGTCGTGCTCGTCGCCCGGCCCAGCAATCAGGAACAGGTGCAGGCGATCTCCGCTCGGCTTTGGCAATCCGGCTATCTGCCGGGCGAACACGCGGGTTGCTCCTTCCGCTCGGCCGGCGATCCGATTCTCTACATCAACAATCCGCCGGGCGTTTCGGCGGAGGTGCGCCGCCAGACGCTCAATGGCCTGCGCCGCCTGAACGAGATGAACCACGAAATCGTCGGCGATCCCGAGACGCAAACGCGCATCCAGCAATACGAGATGGCCTTCCGCATGCAGGCGAGCGTCCCGGAGCTCACCGACATCGCCAGCGAGCCCGCGTCCACCTTCCGCCTCTACGGCGATCAGGCCCGCAATCCCGGCACCTTCGCCAACACCGTCCTGCAAGCGCGGCGCATGGTCGAGCGCGGCGTCCGCTTCGTGCAGATTTACCACAACAACTGGGACACGCACGGCAATGTCGCCGGCCGCTTGCCCGATCAGTGCCGCGACGTCGATCAAGCGTGCTGGGGCCTGGTGCAGGATTTGAAAGCGAAAGGCCTGTTCGATTCGACGCTCATCATCTGGGGCGGCGAGTTTGGCCGCACGATCTATTCACAAGGCGGATTGACGCCGCAGAATTATGGCCGCGACCATCATCCGCGCTGCTTCACGATGTGGATGGCGGGCGGCGGTTCGCGCGGCGGCCAGATCTACGGCGCCACCGATGACTTCTCCTACAACATCGTCGAAGACCCCGTGCACATCCGCGACTTCCATGCGACGGTGCTGCATCTGTTGGGCATCGATCATGCGCGGTTCTCGTATCGCTATCAGGGCTTGGATCAGCGGTTGACCGGAGTGGAGCCGGCGCATGTTATTCAGGAATTGCTCGCTTGATTCAGCGATCGCCGATGGTCCAGGTTTGCCGACCCATTTTGACGATCCTTCATCTGCCACTCCCAAGGAAGCTGTGAAACGCGGCCGCATTTGTAGCACGGCTGCGTTTCACGGGCTTGCCGACCTGCTAGCGGTGATCCCAGAATTCCATGGGCGCGAAGTGGAATTCGAAAATGGGATCGTGCAGGTTCAAGGCCCGCAACAGGTGCATCCGTTCATTGGCCGGCAAGTCTTTCTGCGTTTCGATTTGCTTGTGGATCTCCTCGCGCGTGCCGCTGAAGGTCTTCTGCTGTTTCTTGCCGTCGTTGGTGCGATAATCGATGATCGCGCGCGCAGTGCTTGTCGTCCTGGCGGGTGAGCTTCAACTCGTCGAACGATTCCCAGAAGGAAGGATGGGTCTTGGCGTCGGAGTCCTCAAAAACCTGCCGCAGATTGTCATCCGGCACGAATCGGAAAGTTCGCGGCTCCGTGGAGAAGGCTGGCTCGGCTTCCCCGAGTGTCGCCTTGGCCTTCATGACCTTGCCGCCATGCAGATAGCTGAGGGCGATCTGGTGCCCCGCTTTATCGCCGCGCACCAGCTTGACAAGTTGCTCCGGAGAGCTGATTTTCTGGTCGCCGTAGCTGAGCAGGATGTCGTTGACTTCCAGGCCGGCTTTGGCGGCGGGGGAATCTTTCGCCACCTGAACGATCAGCGCTCCCTGCCCCTTCGAGAGCATGCCGGGGAGTTGGCTATAAACGGCCGGCGGCACCATCGCCACCGCAACTCCCAGATGCGCCTCCTTTCCCCCCGCTGTTTTGGATTCGGTTTGAGCCCACGCCACGTTTCCCATCAAGCCCGCCATCGCCAGGACCAAAATTGCCCATCGCATTGCGACTCTCCTTCACATGAACCATTTGGCTTGCGCCTGCGCGAACCGATTCCCGCGGCAACTACAAGAAAAGTTGCAAAGACAGATGCAAATCAAATGCCAGACGAACGGACGAAGCAGACCGGCGCCGCCAGGATTATTCAGCAATATCGTCGCGATCTGGGAAGCTCCGTGCCTGCCATTGAGCATGGCTCTGCCCGATTGGAATCGCTTCGTTCAGCCATATCATACTGGTGCGGGAAATGAACTGATTCCGTGTCGCATAGCCGAGATCGCGATGACCACCCCCATGATGCAGCAATACCGCGATGCGAAGGCCAAGCATCCCGACATGCTGCTCCTTTTTCGCATGGGGGATTTCTACGAACTTTTCGAAACTGACGCCGAGACCGCGCACAAGGTGCTCGGCTTGACCTTGACGAGCCGCGACAAGGAAATGCCGATGGCTGGCTTTCCGCATCATCAGCTCGAAACGTATTTGCACAAGCTGCTCTCGCAGGGCTTGCGCGTCGCGGTGTGCGATCAGGTCGAGGATGCGTCGCAAGCCAAGGGATTGGTCAAGCGCGAGGTGACGCGCGTCATCACTCCGGGGACGATCACCGAGGACAATCTGCTCGATCCGAAGGCAAACAATCACCTGGCCGCGATCTTGCCGGCATCTGCCGCGGCGCCGACTGGCCTGGCATGGCTCGATGTTTCGACGGGTCGGTTCTTCGCTTGCGATGTGATGCCCGATCGGCTGCGTGAAGAGCTTGCGCGGCTCGCCCCCGCGGAATGCATCTGCCCGGAGACGCAAGCCAATGCCATCGGCGACATCGTGCAGCGGTTGCCGACCGTTCCCTCGCTCACGCAGCGGCCCGATTGGACCTTCGACCGCAAAACCGCGCAGGAAGCGCTTGGCAAGCATTTCGCCGTCTCGACCTTCGCGGGCTTCGGCTTCGACGATCAGCAATTGTGCCTATCCGCCGCCGGGGCGCTGCTCCTGTACGTGCAAGAGATGCTGAAGACCGATCTGGGCCACATCCGCCGGCTGAATCCCTATTTCGGCGACAAGGTCTTGCAACTCGACGACGTGACGCGCCGCAGCCTCGAATTGACGCGCACCCTGCCGCGAAGGGGACCGCCTCGGCTCTCTCTTGGCCGCCATTGACCGCACCGTGACGACGATGGGCGCCCGCTTACTGCAGGAATGGCTGCTGGCGCCGCTGGCCGACCGTGCTGCCATCGAGGCAAGGCTTGATGGCGTGACGGAGCTTCTGGAGCAAAGCCAGTTGCGCGAGGAGTTGCGGCGAGCACTGGGCGAAGTCCACGATCTGCAACGCTTAACATCGCGCGCCAGCACCGGCCGGGCGTTGCCGCGCGATCTGGCGGCGATTGCCCGGACGTTGCGATTCCTGCCGACGATCAAGGCGAAGATCGCTGCGCGCAAGTCGGCGCTGTTGCGCGAATTGGAAGCAAGCCTCGAGTTGTGCCCCGAGCTGCGCGCCACCCTTGATGCCGCCCTCGTCGACGATCCGCCGCTATCGGCCAAGGAAGGCGGCCTCATCAAGCCCGGCTACAGCAAGGAGCTCGACGAACTGCGCGACATTGCCAAGGGGGGCAAGGAGTGGATCACCCGCTTTCAAGCCGCCGAGATCACGCGCACCGGCATCAATTCGCTGAAAGTCGGCTTCAACCAGGTCTTCGGCTACTACATCGAGATCACCCACACGCACGCCGCCAAGGTGCCCGACGGCTACCAGCGCAAGCAAACTTTGAAGAATGCCGAGCGCTACATCACGCCGGAACTCAAGGAATACGAGGAAAAAGTGCTCTCTGCCGAGGAAAAGAGCCAGGCCCGCGAATACGAGATTTTCCTCTCCCTGCGCGATCAGGTCGCCGGTCAGACGCATCGGCTTTTGCAGACCGGCGAGGTGCTCGCCCACCTGGACGTGCTGTTGTCGCTCGCCGATCTGGCCGTCTCCAGGCAATACGTGCGGCCGACGCTGTCCGACGAGCCGATTCTCGCCATTCGCGAAGGCCGGCATCCGGTACTCGAGCAAACGCTCCCCGCCGGCACTTTCGTGCCCAACGATGTGGTGTTCGGATCAAGCGACGGCATGTTCGTCCTGATCACCGGCCCGAACATGGCAGGTAAAAGCACCTATATCCGCCAGGTCGCGCTCTTGATCTTGCTCGCCCAGATCGGCAGCTATGTGCCGGCCAAAAGCGCGACCGTCGGCATCGCCGACCGCATCTTCACGCGCGTCGGCGCATCGGACGAATTGAGCCGCGGGCAGAGCACCTTCATGGTCGAGATGACCGAGGCGGCCAACATCCTCAACAACGCCACGCCGAGGAGCCTCGTCATCCTCGACGAGATCGGCCGCGGCACCAGCACCTATGACGGCGTTTCCCTGGCGTGGGCGATCACCGAATATCTGCACAACAACATCGGTTGCCGGTCGCTGTTCGCGACCCACTATCACGAGTTGGCCCAGCTTGCCGAGACCATGCCGAACCTGCGCAATTGCAACGTGCTGGTGCGCGAATGGCAGGACGACATCGTGTTCTTGCACAAGATCGCCCCCGGCAGCGCCGACAAGAGCTACGGCATCCACGTCGCGCGGCTGGCAGGCATTCCCGGCGAAGTGCTCGAACGCGCCCAGCAGGTGCTCAATCAACTCGAGACGCACCATCTCGATGAAGAGTTGCCAAAGGCGCGGCTCAAGCGAACGAAGAAGGTGATCCGCGAGGTGATGCCGATGCTTTTCGAGATGAATGCGGATGGACCTGCGAGTCAAAAGTGAGGTTTGACGTGAATGTCCTAAACGCTCTTTATTCTCTGTGCGTCCGCATGGGATAAAGTGCCGAGACGATGAAGCAGAAGGGACTGTTCAAGGCAAAACCAGACGCAAAAGGCGCGCCGTGGATGGGACTCTCAGGCCGGCGGCTTTCCAATCTGTGAGCGCCATATCCGTCGCCGTTCGGGGCGCGGCCGAGGTAACTACCACAACGATTGCGTCCAATCCGTCAACCCAAAGGACCAGTACCGGCCGTTTCTTGGAAGCCGTATGGTCGGTGAAAGGAATGTCGGCAATCCAGAAGTCACCGGCCTGGATAGTCGTCATATAATCCCTCATCCTCCGCGGCGTAGCCATTGAGAAATGCGCCGTGGCCTCGACGGGTAGGTTCGTCGCTAATCGGTTCGATGGTCACGACCCAACGGCCGACGCCGATCTTTTCAATGAGAGCCGAAGGCAACGACAGCCTCTCGCCAGGTTGAAGCTCGATTTCAACTGCCAATGTTCTGCGATCATCGTGCATGGCCATCCCCATTAGTTATCCTACTTCTCTTTCTCCTTTGGCGCCGCCGGCGGGTCGGGCTGGAATCGCCCGAGATCGCCGCCGGTTTTCGCTGCGGTAGTGCCGGCGACCAGGCTGGCGGTGACATTAAGCTGGGCCCGCAGCGGCGTTCCCTCGGCGGCTTGCGTCTGCGCGGTCTTGAGCACGCCGATCAGCTTCGGATCGATCAAGACGCCATTGGCCTGGATGTGGCGATTGAGTTCGGCGCAAGCGGGCAAGCGAAGCTTGTCGTGGGCAGGATCGGCGACGATGCCGGCCAGCTTGTACTGGATTTGCTTGCCCGGTAAGCGGCCCAGGATTTCCACCGCTTCGACGGCGTAGTCCTTTGAATTGAGCCGGTCGATGAGGGTATCGATGGCAGGCGTCAAGTCGTAGCCCTTGATTTCGCCGCGGGCCATGCGCCAGAGGATGTCCAACGACGAATTCGCGAACTGCTTGCGCTCGGCCTCCGACAGCTTGACGATGAAGGCGCCGCGGGCGAGCTTGTCTTTCAATTCGTCGTCCGCCTTGAACCGGTCCTCAGTGATGACGAGGACGCCCGGATCGTTGGCGGCGAATCTCTTCACGGCTTTTTCGCGGGCCTTGTCCGCGACGATCAACATCGGCAAACCGCCTACGTCGAAATTCCTACGCAGTTGCCCGTAGGCGATCGGAAATTCCGCATCACTGATGCCGCGGAGCAGGATCACCAGATCGAAGTCGGCGCTTCCCTTGGCGATATCCATCGCCTCCATCGTCTTCTTTGCCAGTACCGGCTCGAAGCCAAGCTTGGTGACGACATCGCGTACGGCCTGTTCTTGGCCCACCGGCGCTTGCAGAACCAGCGCTTTCGGCTTGGTATCGCTCGCCAGGAAGCGGCGCGACACCTCGACGATCCGGTCCGATGCCACCGCCGGGATGGTGATGGTCGGCATCTTGAGCATCGCCTTGACCGCGGCAAATTGCACCCGGCGATCGGGATAATAGAGCGCCTTCACGACGCCACGCGGCTGCCCGCCCGCCTGGAGTCGGGCCGCGCGAATCTCGCCGCGCTCGCCCAGCGCCTGAATCAACGGCAGCGCGACCGGAACCTGATGATCGTCCATGGCCCGGTCCAGCACGCGCATGGCCAAGTCGGCGTCAATCGTCGCCAACAGTTCTTGCATCTTCGGAGGCGTCGGCGCCAGCAAGGCCTGGTCCAGTTTGGGCCGATATTGCCGTTCCAGCATCAGGCTCAGGAAAACGACCTGGGCCGGCTGCCAACTCGGATCGATATCGAGCGCTTCCCTCGCGTGGCGGATGCCGAGGAATTCCTCCGCCTGCGATGGCGTGAGATTGGAAGCGGGCGTGATGATCTTCTCGCCGTCCCATTCGTACATCGGCACATCCTTGTTGCTTGAACGGAATCTTGTGCTGATAGTAGCGCTCGGCCAGCGCCGTCAGAGATTCCTTGGCGGGCGGCACATTGTCGATGTCGATGCGCAACAGCGATGCCAGCGTTTCCTTGGCTTTCTTGCGCACGGCATCGGGGTAGCGTTTCGAGCCGTACATGTGCCAAAGGTACGGGATGACGCGCGGGTCGTCGCGCTTCTGGATGATGTCGAGCAGCGTGAGGCGCATCTCGACATCGCGATAATCCTTGTCGTTGACGGCCTTGAACGCTTCGAGATAGACCGGCACCGTCTCCGGGCCGATGCGGATCAGGGTCTCGCGCAATTTCGGGAAGAGCGTTTTGCCGTAGTTGGTGCGTATCGCTTCGATGAGGTAGGGGATGGCCCGTTCGCGCGAACGGGCGAGTTGGACGTAGGCGAAGCCGCGCTCTTCCTCAGTCGGGGCGTCGAGATTCTTGATGAATTTCCTGATGCGCTCGGGATCGCTCAGGTGCGTTTCCACCGCCTTGGTGACGCGCTCGAGCAGCTTCTCGACATTGGCGACCGCTTCTTTGCGAAACGGCTCGTGATCGGACCAATCCTTCGGCCGCACGCCCTTGAGCCGAAAGAATGCGGACATCCCCTCGGCCTGCTCGATCTTGACGAGATCGGCGTCGATGTTCTTGTCTTCCTTTTCGAGCATGAGCTTGAGATGGTAGGCAGCGAGATCGAACTTGCCGAGGTCCATCTCGAACTTGATGGCCGACCAGTATTCAATGCCGGTTTCGGGCTTCTTGAAGAAGACGCGATATTCATCGCGGGCCTTGTCGAGCAAGTCCTGCGTCTTGCGCTTGTTGATCGCGTCGAGATCGGGCTTGTCGCCCTGCGCGAGCGCGGGGATGCGTAGCGCGAAGAGGACGCCGAGGATGGCGATGGGGAGCAGGATGCGCGGATGCGTGTGAGACATGGTTATTTTCCTTCGCCGGCCGCGAACACGTCGCTGACGGCGACCTTGAAGCCTTTGAGCAATTTCGACCCGGCATCCTCGCCAGGTTTGAAGACGCCGTGAACCTTGAACGACTTGCCGGTCAAGGCCAGCACGGTGATCGTTTTTTCCTCCGGATCGACGATCCAGTATTCGCGCACGCCGGCCTTGGCATAATCGCGGCGCTTCGTCACAAGATCGTGCTGACGGCTCTCCTTCCCTGGACTAACCACTTCCACCAACAAATCCGCTCCTTCGGGCGGCGTATGCCTGTCCTTGACGCGGCGTTTCTCGATGTAGCTGATGTCGGGCTCGCGGAACTTGCCTCTCCCCAATCGCACCGGCAACGGTGCTTGCACGACCAAGCCGCGCGCAAGTGGGCGAACGAAATCGTCCAAGAGAAGCAGCAGCATCCCCACAATCCGTTGATGGTACAGGTTCGGCATTTGCAAGATTTTGAGGCGTCCATTGCTCAGCTCGATCATCTTGTTGCCGATGTTACGTTCGAGCGCGAGATAATCCTTCTCGGTCCATTCACCTTGCGCTGGATACATGATGGCGGCGAGCTCCCACACCGGCTCGCGCAAACGCTGTTCCGTGTGCGGCGCGACTTGCCGTTTCCAATTGTTCTAGGCATGGCAGTCTCAATGTCGGCTCGTAGGGTGGGTCGAGCAACGCGAGACCCACCGTCGCTTGCAAGGGATGGTGGGTCTCACGTTGTTCGACCCACCCTACGGTTCGCGGCGCTCCACCCACCGAGTTGCCCATTCGAGTAAGTCCTTCTCAATGCGCATCGGCTTGGCTTCGATGAAGCATTAAATGAACCACGCTCCCGCCATGTTCGTTAATCAGTAAAACCAGCTCGGCCAGGTCAGGCTTATGCTTGCCCTTCAAGTATTTTACTGCGGCATCGCCGTTTATTTCCAACTCTTGCGGCTCCCATCGTTTATGCAGTGCGCAACGGACCGAACCCATTTGCGATTTTTTTTCCACAGATCGAACAGCGGCTGGGCGACCGACGCATCGATTCCGCGAACAAGCATGATGTCGCTCATCGTTTTCCGCCGTTCAAATCTCCACCTCCGCCCGCACCAAATCCTCATACGTCTCGCGCCGCCGAATCAGATCGATGCTCGCCGCCATCCACCAGCACCTCGGCGGCGCGCGGTCGGCCGTTGTAGTTCGACGCCATCGCCATGCCGTACGCGCCGGCGCTGAAGGTGGCCAGCAAATCGCCGCGTGTCATCGGCGGCAGGTAGCGGTCCTTGGCCAGGAAATCGCCCGATTCGCACACCGGGCCGACCACGTCGCACTTCTTCGTCCCCGGATTCTCGATCTGAAAATCCTCCGGCGGCGTACCCATCACGGGCCAGATGCGATGGAAGGAATCGTACAGCGTCGGGCGGATCAGATCGTTCATCGCGGCATCCTGGATGACGAAATGCTTGCCGCCCGAATCTTTCGTGTAGATCACCCGGCTCACCAAAAGCCCCGCATTGCCGACGATGAAGCGGCCCGGTTCGAGCACCAGCTTACAGCCCGATTTTTGGATGCCCGGCACGATCACGTCGGCGAAAGCGGTCGCGCGGAGGGCTTCGTTCTTCTTGTAATGGATGCCGAAGCCGCCCCCCATATTCCAGATTGTAATCGCATGGCCCTGCGCACGCAACTTGTCGATCAGCACCAGCCCCTTGTCGATGCCTTGCCGATAGGGATCGACGGTGATGATCGGCGAGCCGAGATGCATGTGCAATCCTACCACCTTGACATGCGGATTCTTGACGACGTTCTGGGCGAATTCGAGGACGGTGTCGATGTCGAGCCCGAACTTGACGCCTTTAACGCTGGTGTCGGTCTTGGCGTGGGTCTTGGGCGGCAAATCGGGATTGACGCGCAAAGCAACCTTGGCGACGCGGCCCATCGATTTGGCAATATCAGCAATCGCGGACAGCTCCCCCTCGCTTTCCACGTTGAAGAGAAAAACGTTGTTCTCCAGGCCGGCACGAATCTCCGCATCGGTCTTGCCGGCGCCGGCGAAAACGATTTTGTCCGTGGGGCAGCCCGCTTTCAGGGCGCGATAGAGCTCGCCGCCGCTGGTGACATCGCAGCCGGCCCCGCCTTCGACCATCAGGCGAGCGATGTGCAGATTGCCGTTGGTTTTGATCGAATAGCAGATCAACGGCTCGACCGCCTTGAACGCGGTTTTCAGCTGGTTGAGATGATGCTCGAGCGTCTTCTTGCTGTATACGTAGAGCGGCGTGCCGTATTGCTTGGCGAGCGTCGGCACGGGGACGTCGTCGCAGTGGAGGATGCGGTTGCGGTATGTGAAGTGGTCCATGTATTTCCGCCAAAATCAGAACCTGCGTGACAGGAAAGAATCGAAACGTCGGTTATCAACGAATAGCGCCTTAATGCTCATGAGGTCCGGCAAGTGGTTTTGTTTCGGCGACGCTCCATCGACCGAAAAACGATATATTCCACAGTAAAGGTTAACACGCACAATACAACTCCACGAATTACGTTGTCCTCGTGCAAGTTCCAGAGGAAAGCCAAAGAATTCTTCGAGGCATCAATATTGGCTGGCAACCAAGCTAACGCTTGCCAGAGCGCACAAGGGTAGGGAACAGAATTCCGGCCGTAGTCAATCCACACGTCCCAAATCGGCAGTGCCGAGCCGATGAACAACACCAGAAGGCCGGCGGACGAGGCGGCGATCAGGGATTTCGCTTTTGATCCTGGCATCATGTCATAACCGAGATTCATGTTACGCCACCGCGTATTCCGTGAGTGACCGCACATCTGGATGCCGGAAACCAAGAACGATGTCGTGTTTCGGTACGCCTGCCTCTTCAAGTTCGCGCACGATGCCGATGTTGGTGTTGTCGGCCTGTGCCCAAATCTTGCCCTCGATGATTTCGAAATGAGCGATGACGTGATCGACGCGGCGTAATCCGTCCCACCCCGTCGTCACTACCAAGTAAATGTCGTGCTCGCGGTCGAAAACGGCTCGGCTCGTCAACCCAGGCTGTGAGTTGCTAATGTCGGCAAGATCTGAAAGCACCTTGCAAATGATCTCACGATAGCGATCTAAGGTATCCATTGTTTGATTTCCTCCCGCTGGGGATCGAACACAATCACGAGCAGTTTTTCCTCTTCAATCAGGAGGCGACCGACTGGCTCGTCAAACAACTCGACAAAGGCCAGTTGTGGCACGGCTAGGAATAGTTGGCGGTCCGGCTCCGTTTTTTCAATCACACTGCGATACAGTACGAACTGCCCCAGAGCGATTTCCAGGTCATTCATGTCGGAGGGACCGAGGAAACTCTTCACCTCGACCGCGATTTTGCGTCCGCCCATCTCGGCAGCAATAACCTCCTCGGCCCCCAAATCGACGTACATGTTCCTGCCGCCATACTCCAGACGTAGCGGATCATCCGTGACGACCCAGCCGTCCTTGATCAGTGCAGCCTTGAACTGGTTGTGGTATTTGTCTCTTGCGGGCATCGCGTGCCTACTTCTCCAAAAACACCCTTCACGCACGCCAATTGCGCCGGTCACCGGCACAATCTTCATTGTCGGCACGGATAGGAAAACGGTCAAGCGCGGAAACGAATTCGCGTCCGTTTTCGGCTACGTTCGCCCCTTTGGCATTTCTCGAAAATCAAGGTCCGTTGGCGACCCGTTTCACCGCCCCCCCTCACTCCCCCGGGCTCGTGGGTACCTGGGCTGGGGACTGCATAAAAACCTGGCTTTTTTGCAATTCGAGCTACCCACGGGTGATGGGTACGTGGGTACGTGGAAGGCCAAGTTACGCCGCCAGCGCCCGTGGGTCAGGCGCTTCGCTCAGACGGGTCTCGGCAATGCGTTCGCCGATGGAGTTGTAGTAGAGGATGCGATTTTCGTCGCCGGCCCAGACGGCGTAGTTGCGCAGGAGGCGCGGGCCGGACACCTGGAAGAACAGGCCGCACGGTTTGCCGCGTCGCGTGATCAGGGCGTGCTGCAACGGGGTCTGGGCGGGATCGAGATGGTCATGTCGGCACAGGATCGACAACACGTATTCGCAAAGCTCAGGCAACGTCGGCAGGGCGGCAACTTCGGACATGTTGGGTGCGCCTCGTGGTGGGAATCCACAGGCTTATATCGGCTCAAACGCGACTTCACTCGCCCCTCGCCCCTCGCCCCTCGCCGCTTTCAGGTCGGATTTTGCCAGGCGTGCAGTTGACGCAGGCCTTCGTAGAGAACGATGCCTGCCGCCGTCGCTAAATTCAGACTGCGCACTTTTCCCGATACCATCGGAATCGTGAAACAAGGATGCCGCTCCAGCACTTCCGGCGGCAGGCCGCGCGTCTCCGAGCCGAAGAGCAGGATGTCGCCGGGCGCGAAGGGAATCTGCGTGTACGGCGCCTTCGCATGGGCGCTCAGGCAAAAGATGCGATCGTTTTGTGCCCGCATCATCGCTTCGAAGTCGGCGAGGCTGGCATGGCGATGTAGTTCGACGGCATCCCAATAGTCGAGGCCGGCGCGGCGCAGCGATTTCTCGTCGATGCGGAATCCCAGCGGGCCAATGAGGTGCAGCGGGCACGCGGCGGCGGCGCAGAGCCGGGCGATGTTGCCGGTGTTCGGCGGAATCTCCGGTTCCCAGAGTGCGATGTGCAGCATGATATGCTCCTGAATAACCGATTGTGCCGGTTGTGCCGCTTCTGTCCCGGCTTGGATTCTTCCTTTTTACCAAATCCGCTTGAGCGGCGCACCGCCCGGCGCTTCGGCTGGGTATGATTTCGAATATGCCGGAGCGTCGCTATCCCGCCACGGACGGCCCTGGCTGGCTTCTCTTGATCTGCGGTCTGATCGTGGCTTTGTGCGTCTTGAGCCATGAACCCGCAGCTAGTGGATCGAGCGCGCCGAATCTGCTCGGCACCCCGGGGCACTGGTTCGCATCGGAACTCTACGCGGCGCTCGGCAGCGCGGTCCACGTCCTCCTGGCCGCCTGGTTCGTGCTGGTGCTGATGCTGCTGGTGCGCAAGAGCTGGCTGCGCTGGACACGCCGGCTCGCGGGTTGGCTGGTGTTGCTGCCCGCTACCGCCATCGCCTTCGACTGGCTCGGGCACGATTGGCTTCCCGGCCCGATCTTCGGCAGCGGTGGCGCTCTCGGCGCTTCCCTGCGCGAGTTGCTGCAAGACGAGCTCCCCGGCTTGCCCGGCATTCTCGCCTTCGCCGGCATCGCGTTTCTGGGCGTCTTTCTCGCCGCCGATTTCGTTGTCACCGGCTGCCTTTACCTGCTCTACGGCGTCTGCTTCGCGCTCAGTTTCGTGTTGGCGGCTATTGTGCGCGTGATATCGGCCGCTTGCGGCATAGTGTTCGCGCGGAGACCTGCGAGCGCGAAGCCGCAAGCGGCGCCGAAGTTCCACGTTCCCATCCAGCACACCGGGTTCGAGGTCAGGCCGGAGCCGATTGTCGAGCCGGAAACCGTGCCCGATGAGCCCGCGGTTTTGCCGATCACCCGGCTCGGCATGGCGAATCTGCCCGAAGAGAATTTCGACAACTACGAGCTGCCGCCGATGTCGCTGCTGGATGATCCGGAGCCGTTCCCGTTCGAGCAGCATGACCAGAAGCTGCGCGACCAGGCGGCGATCCTTGAGCAAACGTTCAAGGACTTCGATCTGAACGTGCGCGTCGTCGGCATCAACACCGGGCCGGTCATCACGCAATATGAAGTCTCGCTCGAAACCGGCTTGCGCGTCAACAAGATCACCACGCTCGGCGATGATCTGGCGCTGCACCTGAAAGTCCCCAGCGTCCGCATCGTTGCCCCGATCCCGGGCAAGAACGCCGTCGGCATCGAAGTCCCCAACGAACATCGCGCCACCGTTCGGCTCAAGGAAGTCATCCTTGGCGCCGCCCGCCGCCTCGCCAAATGCAAGGTCCCGCTCTTTCTCGGCAAAGACGCGGAGGGCAAGCCGCTCGCCCACGATCTCGCCGACATGCCGCACCTGTTGATCGCCGGCACCACCGGTACGGGAAAATCCGTATGCCTCAACGCCCTCATCATTTCCATGCTGATGACGCGCCGGCCTGACGAATTGAAGATGCTGCTGATCGATCCGAAGAAGAACGAGTTCTCCGATTACCGCAAGATTCCGCACCTGATGCACCCGGTCATCACCGACGAATCGAAGGCGACCGCGGTGCTGGCATGGGCGGTGGACAAGATGGAGGAGCGCTACGATTTGCTGAGCCGGGCCCGCGTGCGCAATCTCGCCCAGTACAACGAGCTCGGCATGGAGGAAATCCAGCGCCGCGTCCAGCCGGACGAGGAAGAACGCGAGCGGATTCCGGAGAAGATGCCGTTCATCGTCATTATCATCGACGAGTTCGGCGACCTGATCATGCAGACCAAGCGCGAGGCCGAAACGTACATCATCCGCCTGGCCCAGAAGGCGCGGGCGGCCGGCATCCATCTCGTGCTGGCGACGCAACGCCCGACGGTGGACATCGTCACCGGTCTGATCAAGTCGAACCTGCCGGGCCGCATCTGTTTCAAGGTGGCGAGCCGGATGGACAGCCGGGTGGTCCTCGACGAGATGGGGGCGGACAAGCTGCTCGGCAAAGGCGACATGCTCTTTCTGGTGCCGGGCCAAAATTCGTTGGTGCGGGCCCAGTGCACCTATGTCGGCAGCCACGAGATTGACAAGGTCGTGCAGCATCTCGAGACCGATGAGCCATGCTTCTCGACGGAGCTGTTGCAATTGCAATCGGCGGGCAGCGCCGGCGCCGGTTCGGTCGATCAAATGCGCCAACGCGATCCGCTCTACGAGCAAGCCATCGAGATCGTGATCCGCGAGGGCCGGGGCAGCGTATCGCTCCTGCAAAGATCGCTCGGCATCGGCTACGGCCGCTCGGCGCGCATGATCGACTGGATGGCCGAAGACGGCATCGTCGGCGCGTACAACGGCTCCAATGCCCGCGAGGTGCAGTACACGCTGGAAGAATGGGAGGCGTTCAAGCAAGGCCAGGTGGCGGCGCGAGCGTGAGGGAGCGAAATCCCATTTCTGTGGCAATGCTGATCGTGTAGGACTTTACAATGACCGAGTGTTGGTGTAAACTAATCTCATTACATTCCCACGCCTCATTTGAGGCGTGTATTAGACTCCCGGGGAGTGCGTCAGCACTCCCCGAATTCTTTTCGTCTGTGGTTGCCCATGCGTTTGCGCATATTTGTGGACTTCTGGAATTTCTCGCTCAATTGGAATGATCGCGCCGGCGGTGCCAAGCCGGATTGGACGAAGCTGCCGCTGATTCTCAAAGATGAAGCCGACAAGGTGTTGAAAGCCGGTGGCCTTGGCTCGCTGGTTCTGGAAGAAACGTGCGTTTACGCGTCGTACGAGCCGGGACGAGAGGGGTCGCTCAAGAATTGGCTGCACAACTTCCTGGATCGGCAGCCGGGGTTCCGAGTGTTCACGGTCGAGCGGCACTGGAAAAAACACGCAGTGCATTGCCGCAAATGTGGCAATGACCTGGTGACTTGTCCGAATTGCGGTACGGACCTTGGCCGAGCCGCCGAAAAGACCGTGGATTCGCGCATCGTGACTGACATGCTGAGCCTGGCGTGGGAAGGCGGCTACGATACAGCGCTTTTGCTGAGCAGCGACCGCGACTTCGTTCCAGCCGTGGAGAAGCTGCAAGCCAAAAACTTCAAGATCATCAATGCCACCTGGCACGGCTATGGCAATGAACTCGCGAAGATATGCTGGGCGTCCATCGAAATAGACGCCTTGATCGCCAAGCTGAAACGGGCGTGATCCTGGTTTGTGTGACAGGAGTGGAAAACGTGCGCTCCCGGTCAGCTATCTATGCTGTTTCGTCTCGGGGGTTCGTGGGGCCCGAATCGGGTGGATATGCAACGCCCTCTGCTTTCCAGGTCCTATACTCAAACCGGTAATTATTCCCCCCCTGATCCGTTAGCTCGTTAAAGATCTGGAAAATCTGGTCAACGCCATGCAAATGTGTCGCCGCAACCAGAATTCCCCGGTCGGGTGGATGCCCGTCGGCAACCGCGCCGTCCCAAAACAGTAGAAGCTGATACGCGTCTCGCAAATCGGCCATGTCCCTCCTGGCCTTGTACAACGTGGCCTCCTTGCCGTCGTACACGTATAGGTCGGCGGGGATGTTGGCCTTGAGCGCTGAAAAAACTTTGATGTCTTCCTCGACCCTGCCCGCGCCGCCTCTAATTTGATCTCTCTTCTTATTCGCAAGCTCGTGGACCAACTCGTCAACGGTCGCGTCGTGAGCCAGCGCGTCGGAAAGCGGTTTTATTATTGTTTTTCTCACCAAATCAAGCAATGCGGTCATCTTGCCATCGTCGCTACGTGGCCTGATTTTGGAAGTCACGGTTCGTGGAAGCGCGGACCTGTCTTGGCTAATTACGTTCAGAATTGCGAGGAAACTATTGTATTGATTATGGACCGCAGTGTCCCACACCTCCCGGAACAGGCCCGAGCCCATCGCCCGTCCGTTAAATCGTATTTCCAGGCCCGACGTTGCCTGATTGGCCTTATAGTACCGTTTGTACTCGGGTCGTTTTTGGACCTTACCCCAGTGGAGCGCGATTTCGACCTTTCCCCCTCCGAGGTCGTGCTGGTATTCGCGCCTGTGGGGGAATCCGTCCTGCCAATTTGGAACTAACCGCTCGACGGTTTTCGAATAATCGTGCGATTCGGAGGTCACCCGGATCGCGACTTTCCGGGATTCGATGAGGCCCGCGTAGGTAAATCCGAGGTCCTGAACCAAATACTCCAAGCACGTCTCGAATCCCGCCCTCCCCGATATCCCCTTCCGAAGCGTGTAGAACAGCGCTTCCGAGCACTTAAAATAAATCCATGTACCACTACCGGAGAAGGCGCCTCGCCAGGGATACGCCTTCGCTGCGCGCGCCCCGACGCGCATTTCGAACGAATAGGGGCTATGTAGTAATCTATAAAGGCCCTTCGCGTATTCGGCGGCGGTGCGAGTCCGTAGCTCCCACGCGTCGTTGCCTGGATTTGCGTGAGCCAGGGCGTGCTTCAACCCGAAGCCATGCTCGTTCAAGGGGCCTTCTCTTTTTGACAGGTCGCCGAGCGTCATCACCGGGGCGAGGTTAGCTATGCCAGTCCCGTTGTCCTCGATTGAGACCTCCACGCCGCCCTCCAGCTCCGAAACAGTGATAATGATCTCCCGATTGCGTACTGCGTACTTTTCAAAATTGGAAATGCTATTATCAACGAATTCGCAGAGAACTTGTCCGAAAAACTCGAAGTGGCCGCCGATCGCTGTCCAGAGTTGGTCTGCCTTTGGGAGTAGCAATAGATCGAGCTCTTCAAGTGGATCGCCATTGATGGAGGGGGATTCTGTCATTGGTAACACCGGTCCTACTTCTCGTCGCCCACCAATTCCATCAGCCGTCGCATGCGCGGATCGTCGAGGTTTGCCACCGTTTGCCATTCGGTGCGGATCCAGTCCAGGTCGAGGCTGTCGCGGTTGGCGGCGACCAGGTTTTCGATATCGACCTGGTCCTGGGTGCGGAAGGCGAGCAGCTTCATCAGAATCAGCCCTTCGGCCGACGCGATCCGGATCGGTTGATTCAGCCAGGTTTCATCCGTGGCGCGATCCAGGATGTGAACATATGCCGGCAGACCCGCTTTGAGCCAATCGACGCGGATGCCGTGATACGAAAGCACCACCATATGATGCTCGGTCCATTCGCGAATGGTTGCCAAAGTGTCGAACTCGAAGCCGCGGCGTTTCAGGTCCTCCAGGAGCGGCGGCAGGACGAGTTGGGGAACGTTCAAAAGGAAGTCGATATCCCGCGTGAACCGGGGGTGAGTGCGATAACCGGCCGCAACGCCACCGATCAACGCATATCGAACCTGAAACTGGTTCAGGGCGCCGGCAAGCTGCAAGCTGGCATCCAGCAACGGAGAGGGTAATTCCGCCGGTTCATTTTCCATGGACGAACAACTCCTGCTGAATGCGTTGCCATTCCGCCTCGCGCTTGAGGAACAATTGGTCCATGATCTGACGTTTCGGCGACTCGCGAATCAGGATCATTCCCGTTTCAATGACATCAAGAAGGTGTTCGAGCCGTTTCCGGGGCGGCAGTCGACGAAACTCCCTGGCGCGAGCGCGGGCCTCCTCACACGCATCGGGAAAGCGCAGCGGCAAGCCAGTGCTCTCGACGATGATGTCATTCATGCTTTTATTGTACCCAGGGGGCGTGGCCGCGAACAAGCGTCAGCATTGAGCACATGCGACAACTCAGCGCTATTTGTCCGCCTTCGGTGTTCCCGCTTTTCCCTGCAACACCCCCATGCGGGCCAGTGCCGTGCGCGCCTTTTCGGCGAGCACCGGATCGGTCTTGCTCTGCTTGGCCAGCAGCATATGCACGGCGGGGGCAGCCTGATCGCGCGCCGCCGGGCCGATGTCGCCAAGGGTGTCGAGAATCTGCGCTTGCAGGCCGCTGCGTTCCTTCAACAAATCCACCAGCGTCGGCACTGCGGTCTTGGCGTCGGGCCCCATTTCGCCGAGGGTGCGAAGGACGATCTCTGTGCGCGGGTCTTGCAGCGTCTTGAGTAGGTTCGTCAGCGTCTCGGCACCGTCGGGACCGCACTTCTTGAGCGTTCCCATCAACTGCGGCTCTGCGTCCCAAAAGCGATTTTCCACGAGAAAGATTTGCAACTCGGGCAATAGCTCCTTCGCGTCCTCCTTGGGGAACAGAGCGACAGCGTGTGGCAACGCAATGAGATCATAGGGGCGTGGCTTTTTCAGCAATTCCTTGAACGTCGGGACGGCCGGCTTCCCGAGCTGGGCGAGCAACTTGAATGCAGGTTGGCGCACCTCATCCTTGGGATCCTTTGCCAGCTTGGCCAGCAGGGGCAGGACGTCGGCGGGGGGGGAGCCGATCTTTTCGAGAGCGTCCATGAGTCGGCCGCGCATCGGGTCGTTGGCGGCGGCGACGAGCTGATACATTTTGGGCAGGGCAGGGGGGCCGATCTTTTCCAGCGCTTCGACGGCGGCCTGGGAAACGAAATGATCGGAATCGTCGAGCGCCTTGGCCAATCCCTCAATGACCGCGTCGGTGTGCACGCCGAGTTGGCCGAGGGCATAGGCCGACTTGAAGCGGACATCCGCCTCGGCATCCTGCAAGCAGGCCAGCAGATCGCCGGCAGCGGGAGCAGCGATCGGTCCCATGCGGGCCAGCGTCTGCACGCAATAGAAACGCACCTTGGCGTCCTTGTCCTTGAGCATCGCCCGCAACGGCTCGACGGCCGGCGCACCGATCCGGGCCAGCGCCTCCGAAGCGATGACGCGCAGGTCTTCGTCGTTGCGGTCGAAGCAGGCGATCAGCTTGGGCATCTCGCTGTCGGCCGGGGCGTCTCTGGCGTCCATCATCGTTTCGATTTGATCGTAGCTGAACGGCGCTGGGCCGCCGCGCACGGGCGTGTTCGCCTGCTCCAGGGCGTTCTTGACGACCAGATAGCTGGCGCCGCCCAGCGCGACGATGACCACGGTGACGATGCCGAGCCCGAGAATGAAGCGATTCATGGTGTTCTTCCTTGGAGTGGGGATCTGCTACGCCGCATGCCACGAGGGATAATTGTCGCATGATTCTAGCGCCGCTGCAACTGCTGAAATAGCTGAAAGTAGCGGCGGCCCTGCAATTCGAGCGAATATTCCTTTTCCGCCAAAGCCCGGCAAGATTCACGCAGGTCCTTGCCCAATCCGATGTCGCGCAGCGCGCGATCGACAGCGTGGCCCAGCCCCTCGGCAGTCGCGGCGTCGGCGAGCCAGCCGGAAATGCCGGGCCGGACCAATTCCGGCAAGCCGCCCACGGGAAGAGCGATGGCCGGAGTGCCGGTGGCAAGCGCTTCCAGAACGACGTTGGGGAAGTTATCGACCGGAGCGGGATGCAGCAACGCATCGGCAGCGGAATAGGCGAGGGCCTTGCGGCGATCATCGTCGAGATAGCCGAGCGAATGGACTTCGATGAGCGGATCGGCAATCGGCACGTCGCCTTTGCCCATCGTTAAAATGGTAAGAGGCCGATGCTGGATATGCGGCCAAAGCCTGGGGAGAATCTCGGCCCCCTTGCGGCGTTCGGTCAGATCGAACGCGGCGATAAGAAAGACAGGGCCCGCGGGGGTGATGCCAAGCTCGCGGCGTGCGTCCTCAGGCGAGGTTGCGCCAGTTCGCGGTGGCAACGCGTACGGAATGACCTCAACGCGATGCCCGGCAAACATTCCACGCCGCGCTTGCTCGGCCAGCCAGCGCGACGGCGTCACCAAAATGAGATCATGGCGATGCCGAGCGTAGATTGCCCAGCGTTCCTCCCAGGCGGCGCGGATTTTCTCCGGAGCCAGCGCAGGCGTTTCGTTCGGCGTGGGGCAGTCGGTATCGCAGCCGGTGATGAATTTGTCGCACTCGTAGCTGTACGCACATCGGCCGGTGAAGCTCCACATATCGTGCAGCGTCCAGGCCACCGGGGCGAATTCCAGGCAAACTTCGATCAGATGCGGCCCCCAACCCCAGGGCGCGGCCGCGTGCAGGTTGTGCACATGGATGACGTCGGGACGCAGATGACGCAATGCGTGCCGCAATCGCTGGGCCGCGAATGCCGGCGTGTTGGGATGTGGGAGCCATGCGGGGAGCAGCTTGCGAAGCGGCCGAAGTAGTTGCCGTTTGGTTACCGATTCTTGGTAGTAAAGCGAAAGCCCCGGCCCTGCGGGATCATCGCTTGGAAAGAAGAAAAGACGTTGCACTTGCAACGGCAAAGGTCGCAGAGAAAGCTCTACACGAACGGTCGCCGTGGCGGCGCCGCCTTCCGAGGCGTGATCCGAAAGAATGACGACGTTCATGGTCCGTCCGTGCGGTCCGTTACGCGCATCGCTTCGACAAAAAGTGAATCAGGCTTGCAGACATCGCCGTCGGGCGTCACATCGAGATGATAAGAATTCCAGTCCGGCACGGCGCTATCCATCGGCCCCATGCAGCGCATTTGGCTGAAGCCGGCCTCGCTCAAAAGCACCCGCAGCGACACCCGGTCGTACATCCAATGATGCACTTCGCCCGCCCGGCGGAATCGGCCGATCTGCAAAAGCGAATATTCCTTGCCCAGCAGCCAGCGGATCAGGCGTTCGCGCCAGGAGCCGGGCAGCCAGCTCTTGAGGCAATCGCGCCACGTCGGCGGCTTGGGATGCGTTTCGCGTTGCTGGCGAATAATCGTGCCGTCCAAACCGAGGCGATACCAGGCGAGTTCGCAGGAGTGGTCGCGCAATTCGCCGAGCATGGCGCCGCCGGGCGTCTCCCGCGTCGTTTGATCGTAAAGCTCCAGGAGCAGCCAGCGATGATGCGCCAGCGCTTCCTCGTCGCCGTTCCAGGCATCGTCGAGCGCGTACAGGTAGAGCCGAGCGATCGCCTCCAGGTTCGGGATCGCCAGCCGCATGATGCCTCCCGGCTTCAACACACGCCGACATTCCCGCAAGAATGGCAACGCCTTAGCACGCGGCAAATGCTCCAGCAGATGCGAATGATAGACGGCGTCAAACGCCGAGTCCGCGAACGGCAACGGCTCGGTCGCATCGACCCGGCAAATCGACGGATGGGCCGGCGCGAGATCGACACTGGTCCACGCGGAATGGAAGCGCTGACCGCAGCCAAGATTCAACATGCGCAGCTTAGCCGCGGGCCGGGAGATTTCGCGCGAAATTGTCAGGCGAGGTTGATTGAGGCAGTCCATGTCGCGATCATCCGTGAGGTGTTTATGCCGCCAGCGTCATCGTCGGCGCGGCGCCCTTGATCAACAACCGCCCCGTGAAATCGATCGTGCGCAGATCGGCGGCGATGCCCTGGGTTTTGAAATAATCATCGACCGCTTGCCGGGCGCCTTGCCAGTGGCCGTAATCATCCACGATCAAAATGCCGCCCTCGGCCAGGCGCGGATACAGATGCGTGAGCTCGTGGTGCGTCGATTCGTACCAGTCGGTGTCGAGCCGCAACAGGGCGATGTGCTCGGGCATATGTTCGGGAATCGTTTGCTCCACTCGGCCAGGCACGAAGATCAGCTTCTCCCACGGATAGCGCGTCCGCATGAGCGCTTGCTTGACCTCGTGCAGCGGACAGCGAGCACGCACCTCGTCTTGCCCCAAAAGAGCCCGCGCGGGTCGGCCCTGCCAATCGACATCGATATCGCCGGGTTCGGTCATGCCGGCAAAGGTGTCGTACAGGTAAATCTGCCGCTGAGTCGATTCCAGCGCCAAAAGCGCCAACGCGGCCGCCATCACGCTGCCCCCCTTCCAAACGCCGCATTCGACGATCGCGCCGGGGATGCGCTTCTTTTCGAGATACGCAATGCTCTGGCACAACGTCACCACGCGCTCGACGCTGGTCATCGTATAAGGCTTCACCGCGCGCCAAATCGCGGCATGATGCACGGCCATCGGCTCGGACCAATCGGGGACGCAGAAGGGATGGCGGTCGTGGTGTGGCGGAGCGGGATTCAACCAACGGCCTGCGAGGCGCAAAAGGGGGGTCAACATGAGAACTCCGTTTCTCGAAGCGCGGTGTATTAAGATAGAGGAAAGAGGCGAACCGGGTCAAGGGGAGTTGTCTGTGGGATTTTGGACTGCCGCGTCTCGACGCCGCTTTTTTTTCTTATTTGCGCCGCGCGGCAGCCCCCAGGGAAGGAAAGGAAGAAGACGGCGCGGAGCCGCCACGCTCCGAAGTGCTCTTTTCCGTCCAGCGCTTGATCGCAGCTATTTGGACACGATTAGCTTGCAATCGACGACTTCGATGGTTGCCGAGCGCCCCCACCGCTTGCATATGCCAGATACGGTCACGTATTCACCTGTTCGGAGGGCCGCCAATTGTTTTCGATGGGCTTGGTCGAAGACCAACACCAAAGTCAGCCCCGTTTTTTCGCGCACATTCCCCAAATCCATCTCCATGGCATAATAAGATCCCTTTGGGAGATCAGCGGTGTAGCTTTCGTGATCCCGGGTAATCCGCTGAACCGTCCCCGAAAGGATCACCTTCTTTTCCAGATAATATTCTTCGACCGCAGCTTGGTTTCCGTAAAACGCGTCGACAAGCTGGCGCGCAAGCACGCTTGGAGTTTCATCAGGCCCAGCGCATGGCCCAAGCAGGCCGGTACAGCCGGTCAAAAAAAGCATGAGTTCCATCATACGGATGTCCTCCAATTGTTAACCCGCCCGACGTCAGGCCCGGTTTTAGCCTCGCATCCAATCATTATCAAGGTCGAAGGATTGCGGCGTAAGATGGGCAACCTGCAGAACGCGCCGTCCGATGATCGCTCAGCGCGGGGATTGCGGCGATTTCTCCCTTGTCTCATCCTCCTTCTGCCCCTTGCGACGCCGGGCCACCGCTTCCTTGAGCAGATATTCAATCTGGCCGTTGAGGCTGCGCAGCTCCTGCTCCGCCCAGCCTTCGAGGTCTTCGTAGAGGGCTGGGTCCATCCGGAGCAGGAATGCTTTGCGCGATTTCATGTGATCGGTCCTTGCCCGTCATTGCAGAAAGAAGCCGTCCACCTTGCCGTCCTTGAGAGCGATGCGGATGATGACATCGTCGCCGCCATCCTTGAAGGAGAGCTTCCACAGATGAACTTGGGTCCCTGACTGCTTCAGCTGGCAAAGGTATGTGGCTTCATAGCCTTTTTTCAGGCGCGGGGATAGCAGCTTGCTGACGGCGTCCATTATCTCCTGGGTCATCCCCTTTTTGACCGCATCGGTCCCGTTGGCGATGAAGGCCTCTCGGTCGTTGGCCTTGACGGCGTCCATCAATTTGTCGAAGGTCTTCTTCACGGCCGGATCGGGATCGACAGCCTGGACGCGGCTGGTGGCCGCCAACGTCAGAGCGAGCGCCAAGCCGATCAGCGATTTCGTGCCCAACTTCATACGAGTCCTCCTTCGGGCTGCATTACCGCCGGCCGCCGACAGACGACCGGCAACGGTTCTAGTTGTACAGTGTTCCCGCATTGATCACGGGATGCACCTCCGCTTCGCCGCACAGGACGACCAGGAGATTGCTGACCATCGAAGCTTTACGCTCTTCGTCGAGCTCGACCACGTGCAGCTTGGACAGATCATCAAGCGCCATCTGCACCATCGTGACGGCTCCGTGCACAATCATCTTGCGAGCGGCGATGACGGCTTCCGCTTGCTGGCGGCGCAACATCGCCTGGGCGATTTCCGGCGCGTAGGCCAGGTGCGTCAGGCGGGCTTCATCGACGTGGACACCGGCTTTCGACAGGCGTTCCAGCAATTCCTTGCGCAGCGCGGCCGAGACATCATCGACGCCGCTGCGGAGCGTGGTTTCGTTTTCCTCGCCGTGATCGTAGGCGTAGGAATTGGCAAGGTGCCGAACCGCAGTTTCGCTCTGGATGCGGACATACGCCTCGAAATCATCGACATCGAATGCAGCCTGGGCCGTGTCCTCGACGCGCCAAACGACGACGGCGGCGATTTCAATCGGATTGCCCTGCTTGTCGTTGACCTTGAGCTTGCCCCCTTCGAGATTGCGCGCCCGCAGCGACATCTTACGCTTGACGATGAACGGGTTGGTCCACCAGAAGCCGCTCTCGCGCGCGGTGCCGGCATACGATCCGAACAGCGTGAGGATGCCCGCTTCATTGGGAAGCAGGATGAGGAAGCCGTTGGCGGTGATGATGGTGGCGACGAAGAGCAGAATCGCCGCCGCCATGAACCATCCGCCGATCGGACTGATTGTGCTGTCAAGGAGGAAGACGCCGAAGACGAACAGGCCGCCGCTGGCGAGAAAACCGACGATGACCGTGACCAGCATGGCATAGCCGTTGACGAGTTGCCGAGGTAGTTCTTTGCTCATGGCGGGCTCCTTGGTGGGTTGGAGTGGGATTCCTGTGCTATTGATATGATATCACTTCAATATCGATGCGTCAAGAGGTGATTCGCGTTTTCCATCTGCGTGCGTATGCAATGCTCGCTTGGCGGTTTCGCGCACAACATGCCACCAGTATGCGAAACCGCCAAGCGAGCTTCACATTCGCACGTCTGTGAATCATCCCATACAATTTATTGAGAGTTCCGCAAACCCGCTGGATGATTTCTACCATGCCGATCAACTGGACCCCCTTTGTCGATCTCGTCCGCACCCATCAGCGCTTTCTCCTCACGACGCACGTGCGGCCCGATCCCGATGGACTCGGCTCGCAGCTTGCCCTTGCCGATGTGCTCGAAGGCATGGGCCGGCAGGCGCAGATGGTGATCGCCAGCGATTGGCCGCCGCGCTACAATTTTCTCGATCCGGAACGGCGGATTCAGCGCTACGGGCCGGGCCTGGCTCTTGGACAGGTGGAAGTGATCGTCGTTCTCGACACCGGGACCTGGAATCAGCTCGGCAACTTCGGCGAATTCATGAAAGCGTCCTCTGCGAAAAAAGTCGTCATCGATCATCACATTTCGCAGGACGATCTCGGCGCGATTCACCTCAAGGACACCAGTGCCGAGGCGACGGGCCGACTCGTCTTCGAAGCGGCACAAGCGCTCGGGCAGACGCTTTCCAAACGGGCGGCGTCGTGCCTGTTCGCGGCCGTGGCGACCGACACCGGCTGGTTTCGCCACAAGAACACGACGCCGGCCACCTTCGCGCTGGCGGAGAAATTGGCCCAGGCCGGCGCCGACCCGAATTATCTCTACGACGAAATCTACGAGCAAAACACCGTCGCCCGCATCAACCTGCTCGGCCTGGTGCTTGAACGCCTGCAAGTGATCGAAAATGGCAAGATCGCGTACTCCGAGGTGTTCAAAGACGATTACGGCAAGACCGGCGCCATCCCGCAAGACACCGAGGACGCCGTCGGCTACACGCGCAGCATCGCCGGCGCCGAGGTCGGCCTGCTTTTCCTCGAACAACCCGCCGGCGGCATCAAGATCAGCTTCCGCTCGCGCAGCAAAGTCGATGTCGCCAAAATCGCCGAGAGCTTCGGCGGCGGCGGCCATCGCCTCGCTTCCGGCGCGACGCTGCACACCCCGATGGCGGAGGCGCAAAAGCGCGTGCTGGATGCGGTGCGAGCGGCGCTGTAATGAACATTGAGTACCGCGAGTATCTGCGGTAAAATGTCGATGGGGGAGGAACGGCTCATGAACGACATCCAAAATCCGGCGGGCTGGTGGGAATTGCATCTTCGCAGAGCGCGCGGTGAAGCCTTGTCCGCCGAAGAAATGCAAATCTATCAATCCGAACTAACTCGCCAAGATGCTCAGGCCTCGCCTTTGAACGGCGACCTCGGTGCGCTCAGGAAGTTGCGCACGGACTTGGCCGGTCTCGGAGCAGAAAATGCGATATTGCGGTCGCGCTTGAGCGGGCTCGATCAGGAAATCCGGCTCGTGGAAAAATCGCTGAGTCGGGAAACCCGGGAGGCGCTCGGCGTCAAGGATTGACGGCGATGGCCCATCCAGAACACTCGGCAGTCCGCGAACGCTACAACGCCAGGTGCGGCTATTGTTCCGTCATTGAACGCGAGTCGGGCGGCGACTTGACCGTCGATCACTATCAACCGGTGTCCGCGGGCGGCGACGACACGGACGAGAATCTCGTGTACTGCTGCTTCCGCTGTAACGGTTACAAGGCCGATTTTTATCCGGACGCCGAGGATCGCCGAAAAGGATTCCGCGTCCTGCATCCGCTTCACGACGAGATAGCCACTCATCTCTATGAGATTCCAATAACGGGCCGAATTGAGGCGCTCAGCGAAACTGGGCGTTTTCACATCGATCTTTTACATCTCAATCGGCCCCAGCTTGTCGAGCTCCGTCTGTCGCGCCGGCTGCATGAATTGCTCGCCGAATCGTGCAAGCTGCTCCGTGAGGAAAACGAGCAATTGATGAATCAGATCGCCATGCTGGAACAATGCGTGCGCGAACTGCGGCGCTTGCAATAAGAAGGCCGGCCAAAAAGAAACCCCACGTTAACGCGGGGTTTCGGTTATTCGGGACGATGTGCTAGGCCGCTTCATGGGCCGGTGACTGTGCCTGTTCCGCTGAGAGCTTTTCCGCCGGTGGTGCTCGGCATTTCCGCATTCGTCCGTAAGCGAATCACTTGCGGCTCGGCATGCTGCGGTTGGCCACTCGTCTCGGGCAGGTAGAGGACGCGCATTTCGACTTGCGTGATCTCCGGCCGTTGGTTTTCCCATGGCAGGAACAGCGCATAGCCTGTGCCGATGTCCTCCGTGCGTTTCAGCTTTTTCAGACTTTCCATGTCGAACCGCCATTCAGATAGCTTTATCGGAGTTTTCGACGTCAAATCATACGCCTCGACATGCAAAGTGCCATTGGCGTCAAGCTTCTCCCCCCTCCAATCGTTGCTAAGCCAAACGTGACCAAGCAGGCCGGTCGATGTTTTGGAATCGGCGTCCACCGAAATTCTCAGCCCATCGTGCCAATATGGAGTTACATTCGTAACGGAAACATCAGTTCTTCGCGATCGAGGAACGGACAACTCAATTAGCGGCGAGGATTCACTCGGTTCGCCCCTCACGCCAAATCTTGTCCTCCGCTCCTTGTCCGTGTCTGGTTCAAACGCCTGCTCCGGATAGCCCGTGGTCGAATACTTCGTCAATTTCGGCGGCGCAACCAATTTTTCGTCTTCTGCCCGCCGCTCCTGCATCGCGCTGATGACGCGGTTGCTCACGCCTTGCTCGCGCAGGTAAACGATGTCGTCGCAGGTCAGATCGAAGACGGCGTTGGTCATTTCCATTTGCCGCAGGATGATTTTGGCGGAGACGCCGGCTTTCGACATTCGGACCACGTCGTCGATGCTCATTCCCTGACGCGAGGCCTTGGCCGGCTCCAGCGTGATGCGCAGGCAGTCGCCCGGCAACAAATCAACACCGCAGCGGCCTGAGCGCGTCAACTGCTTCCAGTCGATCGACAAGGTAGTGCCATCGCCGTTGCCGTCCGCAGCGGGACGCATTACACGAATCTTCTGAACATTGTCAGCCGTCACCGCATCGACGCCGGCGACCAATTCGAGGACCGATTGCCCTTCGAAGGCAACGGCGCCGTCCAGGCGGGTTTCCTTGCCGTCTTCCACGATCACGAGAACCTTGCGGCCGGAAGGGGCAGACGTGTTGGGGATCTCGCAGACGGCCCTCACTGCCTCAAAGGCCGCGGCCGAGACCGGCAACATCGGTATGATGCGCCCGCTGCCCGTCCTTATCTCGCTTTTGGCAGCATCGACATACACATAAACGCGGTCGCCGGCTTCGAGCTGGTAGTTGCTCGCCGTGTGGCCTTCTTGTGTAATTGCTTTCCAATCGACCGGCAGGATCACGCTCTCGCCGTTGTTATCCGACGAAACGCGGCTCACGCGGCACCTTGCGAACATTGGCGGCGTTGACCGATTTCACCGCATCGAGCACGGTTTGCTCGGCGGCTGGCAAAGCGGTCACCTGCTGGCCATCCTCGCCGGCGTCCACGATGACGTAGATTTTGCTGCTGACCGGAACCGGTGTCGGCGCCGTCCTGGCATCGTGCAGCGGCGGCTCCGCGGTTTCGGCGGCGTCACCCTGGGTGACGATATGCGGCGTCACCAGTATCAACAGCTCGCGCTCCGTTTCCTGGACGGCAACCGTTTGCGTGATGCGCTGGATATATTCGCCGATGTATGGCAACTCATCGAGAAGCGGAATTCCGCCGCTCCTAGTCAGCGTCACTTCTTTCCGGGCAAGGCCGCCGAGAGCCAAAGCTTCGCCGGCGCCGATCAATGCGACAGCATCCACAGACCTTTTACTCTTGTTGTTAAGGCCGGCTTTGGTGGCACTCGTGACGCTGATTTCCATGATTTCCATGGCGACCTCGAGGCTAATCCTGCCATCGTCCTTGACTGCGGGAAGTGCATTGGCGATGAGGTAGTCGTCGTCACCGCCGTTGACGATGCGGGCCGGCCGTCCGCTGAACGTGGTAACGCGCGGGTCGGTGATCACCTGGACAAACCCGGCTTTTCGCAGCGATTGCAGGAGTTCGGTGGCCGCGGCCCTATTTTTGGTGACGCCGGAGTTGTTCTTGCCGTTCAAGCCGAGTTCTTTGCGAACGCGCTGATAGGTCTCGTCCGGAATGGCGGCGCGGTTGATGCTGAAGACCCTGATTTCCATCTGCACCTGCCGCGGCGTTTCGGTGTTGGTCGTGGTCTTGGGCATGGGCCGATAATGTCCGCCGGGGCAACTCTGCGTCATCTCAGCGGCAACCTTCGCCACGTCGGTTTTCGGCTCGGCGCACAAATGCAGGCGATCCTCGTCGATGTACACGACTTCGGCGCGCTGCGTCTTGCTCGTGAATGGGAACGGATTGGTGATCTCGATGACTTCAGTGAAAGTTACGGTGCACTTCCAATGGCAATGATGCAACTGGGCCGGGCCGATCAGCGGGAAGAAACGCGGCTCACCGACGCGGTCCACTAGCTTCTCGACGGTGAATTCCATGTCATCGCGGTATTGGTCGTAAACATACGGAATGCCGCGAGCCAGCGTCGGCAACGCCCGCAGGATTTCTTCATTGGTCGGCGGATTCTCGCAACATGGCTTCTCGCCGGTCTTGATCGGCGGAACAACCGGCGTGTACGAAGCGGTCATCGGAGGGAGCATGACATTCGATACCCGCGCGATGGGGTGGTCGTCTACTTCGTATTTGGTCGCGGGAATGATCGGTGTGCGCGATTCGGGTGCCGGAGGCTCGCCGGTTCCCCGTCGCGATTCGTCCGGCTTTGGCCGAAGATTTTCGGCGTCAACGAGCAGCCGTTCCATGCGCACGGCGGGATCGTCCGCACTGTTCCCATTCAATTCGCCCGCTGCCCAGAGATTGGCGATCAGCAGGCCGGCCAGCCATAGCGTTTGCATCATCGTTCGGCTCCTTCCGTGGAAGAGTTCCTTGTGGGGCCAGGCTTTCCAGCCTGGCCGAAGCGCCCTCGGCAAGTCGGCCAGGCTCGAAAGCCCGGCCCCACGTTGCGCCGGCTATAGCAAAAATGAAAGCCGCAGGTCAACACGGACCTGCGGCTTCAAAAAACGCTATTTAAGTTCTTCAACGCCAACGGCCGCCGATGCCGACCCCGACCACCGGTTCCACCACCGGAGGCGGTGGCCCCGGATCGACGAAGACCACAGTGCCCGGCGGTGGACCGCACGCCGGGCCGTAAACCGGTCCAGGTCCGAGCACGACGGGACGCGGATAGCGCCGGGCCTGCATCGCGCTGATGACCCGGCTTGAGACGCCCTGGTTTTGCAAATCGAGAATGTCGGCAGTCGTCAGATTGAAAGCCGAGTTGGTCGCGTCCATTTGCCGAATGATGACGTCGTCGGGCGTGTTGCGTTGCGCCATCTGGATAACGTCGCTGATTTTCATCTGATTGGCGGCGGCATAGGCGGCAGCATTGGCCTGGGCCTGAGCGATTGCCTTGTCGCGGTTTTCAACGCGATCCTGGCTATTGCCGATACCGGCGCCCACCACGCCGCCGAAGACTTCGCCGAAAGCCGTAGCTACCGGGTTGCCACGGGTCGCGAGAGCGAAGAGGCCAGCGCCGGCCGCAGCCCCTCCGAGTCCGTCTTTTTCCGTATTGTTCATGCTGCTGCAACCGCAGCCGGCCATGAGCAGCATCGCCAGCCATCGTTTCTTGTGCATCTTCTCCTCCTTTGCGGACGAGCCTGCAATGCAGGGGCCGACGTTATGCCCGGCAACGGCGTTTTCGTCAAGCGATTTTGCCGCCGCGCCGGATGGCGTGCGCGAAACCGCCAAGCGAGCTGCGATGGTGATTGTCTGGCGATTTCGGCCCGTCGCCTCTACAATGCAAGCATGGTCCGTCTTTCCTATCGGCAAAAGAGGAGTCAAGGAATGAAATGCTCCACCAATGCTTACCGCTTTTTCACCTTCGCATGCGCCGTCGTTTTATCCATCGGCGCAAACGGCGCACGCTCTCAGGAACTGGAAAAGCCTGAGAAGATCGTCACGATTGAAGGGATTACCGAGTACCGCTACAAAAACGGCCTGCGTTTTCTCTCCTACCCCGATCCGTCATCCCCCGCCGTCACGATCAACATGGTCGTCCTGGTCGGCTCACGCCACGAGGGATACGGCGAGACGGGCATGGCCCATCTGCTCGAACACATGCTCTTCAAGGGAAGCAAGCTGTATACGACCGCGCTGGCGCTTGACAAGGCGATGGAGGCCCATGGCGTCAACAGGCAACTCTACAACGCAACCACCTACCTGGATCGCACCAATTACTATGAGAGCTTTCCCGCCAAGGATGAGAATCTAGAATTCGCCATTCGCGTGGAAGCGGATCGGCTTCTCACCGCCTTCATCCGCCGCGAGGATTTGGCCAAGGAAATGACCGTCGTCCGCCAGGAATTCGAGAACGGTGAGAACAATCCGCCAGGTATTCTCGAACAACGCATGTGGTCCGCAGCCTACGAATGGCATAATTACGGCAAATCGACCATCGGCAACCGGGCCGACATCGAACGCGTGCCGATCGACAAGTTGCAAGCCTTCTATAAGAAATATTACCGAGTTGACAACATCGTCCTGATGGTGTCCGGCAAGTTCGACGAGAAGAAGGCACTCGCCCATGTGAGCAAATATTTCGGCGTCCTGGACGCGCCGAAGGAGCGGCTGGAGGACACTTACACAGAAGAACCGCCGCAGGACGGCGAGCGTTCGGTGACGCTGCGCCGCGTCGGCAAAGTAGCCCTGGCGGGCCTCCTTTATCACATCCCCGCCGTCGCCCATGAAGACAACGCGGCCTGCGAAATTCTGGGCCTGGTCCTGGGCGACACGCCTTCCGGCCGGCTTTACAACACGCTTGTTGAAAAGAAGAAGGCGTCTGCGATCAGTTACAACGTCACCAACTTGTACGATCCGGGCGTCATCAGCTTCACCGCCAAGGCCGCCGATAAAGTGATGCCGGCGGAGGTCCGCGATTTGATGATTGCCGAGGTCGAGAAATTGCCGCAGCAGCCGGCCACGGAGGAGGAAGTCGCCCGCATGGTGAAAAAATATCTCGTGTCCCGCGAGCAATCGCTGACTAAGAGCGTTGACACCACCATAGAAATGACGGAATGGATTGGCGCCGGGGATTGGCGGCTCATGTTTGTGCACCGCGATCGCATCGCCAAGCTCAAGGCGGCCGACATCAACCGCGTTGCCGCCAAGTATCTCAAGCAATCCAACCGCACGGTCGGCATGTTCATCCCGTCCGCCGACGTGACGCGCACGCCGGTTCCGGAAACGCCCAATCTTGCGGCCGTGCTAAAGAATTTCAAGGGGGGCAAGGCGGTCGCTCGGGGGGAGAATTTCGACGCCACGCCCGAGAATATCGAAAAGCGCGTCAGACGCTTCACGCTGTCCAACGGCCTGAAAGTCGCCTTCTTCCCCAAAAAAACCCGCGGCGAAACCGTTGTCGGTAAATTGACGCTGCGGTTCGGCAACGAAGAATCGCTGACCGGGAAAACGACCGCCGCCGAATTCATCGGCCCCATGTTGATGCGCGGCGCCAAGGACCGCACCCGCCAGCAAATCCAGGAACAGCTCGACGCCCTCAAATCGACCCTTTCCGTCGGCAGCAGCGCTCGGGGCCCTGAGCGCTAGCTGGGAGAGCACGCGATCGCATCACGCCGATCTTTTGTCGCTATTGCGCGCGGTCCTGCGCGAACCGACTTTCCCAATGGCGGAATTGGAAGAACTCCGGCAGATCGACAGGCAAAACATCGAACGCGCCATGGTCGATCCGGCCAACCTGGCAGCCAACGCCCTCAACCGCAAGCTCAACCCGCATGCCCCGACCAGCATCCATTACGTGCCGGCGCACGAGGAAGCACTGAAACGCCTGGCCAAGGTGACGCGCGACGATGTCGTCAAGATGTATCAGGAACAGATCGGCGGCGCTGTCGGCGAACTCGTTATCCTCGGCGACTTTGAGCCAGACGCCACGCTCAAGCAGCTCGAAACCATTCTCGCCGATTGGAAAACCACTGTTCCCTATAAGCGAATCCCGGCAGTGCTGGTGGAGGGAATCAAGGGCTCGCGGCAATCGATCAACACGCCCGACAAGGAAGCCGCTACTTTTCTCGCCGCCATGAAATTCGCCCTGGAGGACACCGACCCCGATTACCCCGCCGTCATGATCGGCAACGAAATCATGGGCGGCAGTTCCACGGGGCGGCTCTGGGCGCACTTGCGGGAAAAGGAAGGTTGGTGCTACGGCACTGGTTCGCGCCTTTCCGTCGGCGCCAAGGACAAGGTGGCTCAGTTCCGCATCCACGCAAGCTGCAATCCGCTCGTCATCGACAAGGTGGACAACGGCGCCCTGGAGGAATTGACGAAACTTCTGAAGGACGGCGTCACCGAAGCCGAGTTGAAGCTGGCCGTCAAATCGACACTGGCGCAGATGCAGCTCGATCGCGGTGACGACGCAACTCTGGCAGCAGGGCTGCGTAGCGGCCTTTACCTGGGCCGCACCTTCGCCTATGACGCGGAGCTGGAGAAAAAATTCGCCGCCTTGACCGTGAACGACGTGAACCGCGCCCTGGCGGCGCATCTCTCTCCTGAGCGGCTCGTCATCGTGCGGGCCGGCGATTTCAACAAGAAAAAGTGAACGCACGTCCCAGGGATAAGCGCAGCGTTCCTGGGGGTTCGAACCCCAGGAATGCTGCGCTGATCCTGGGGCTTGGGTAATTGATTCCGTTCATGCTCGACAACGCTCCCATCCTGACGCACCATCACGCCGGCTTGACCATCGAAGGCTATTCGCGCGCGGCCGTCCAGAGCTACTGGCGCATCCCGGAACTCAAGCTCGGCTTCGATCTGGGCGCTCAGCCGTGGGATTTCATGGGGACGGCGAGCTGGTTCATCACGCACACGCACCTCGATCACATGGCGTCGTTGCCGGTCTATGTCGCCCGGCGGCGCATGATGAAGATGGAGCCGCCCACGATTTATCTGCCCGAATACGCGGTGGAGGACGTGCGCCGCCTGCTGCTTATCATGCAACGGCTCGATCGCGGCCGACAGACGTGCAATCTGATTGGCGTTCAGCCGGGCCAGGAAATCGAGCTGTCGCGCGATCACGTCATCAGCGTGTTCGAGACGACGCACACGATTCCTTCGGTCGGCTATCTCGTCTGGGACCGCCGCAACAAGCTCAAGGAAGAATATCACGGCTTGCCCGGCGAGCAGATTCGCGATCTGCGGCTGTCTGGGGTGGCGGTGACGCGCGAAATCCGCACGCCGATCCTGGCGTACACGGGGGACACCAGCCCGGCTGGCCTGGACAAGTATCCACCCGTTTTCGAGGCAAAGGTCCTGATCACGGAGATGAGCTTCATCCGCGAGAAGCATCGCCGGGAGAAGATTCACAAATTCGGGCACATGCACCTGGACGATTTCCTTGAGCGAGAGGGCCGCTTCAAGAACGAGCTGATCATTTGCGCCACTTCAGTACGCGCTACCACGAAAACGAGATTCGCCGGCTCGTGGAGGCCAAGTTGCCGGCGGGCTTGCGCGATCGTGTGAAGTTGTGGATTTGAGGCAATCTGCGAGCACGCGGCGCAAGCAAGTGATGGGCACTTGCTTGCGCTTCGTGCTCCTTTGTTAAACTTTACCGGCAGGTTCTTCCGATGCAAAGGATAGCGTGTCATCGCGCTTCATCGGGGGAGTCGGAATGGATGAAAGCCGCTACGGATTGACGCGCCGGCCATTCCCGCCGGCGCCGGATACCGCCCTTTACTATCCTGCCAGCGTGCATGAATCGGCCTTGACGGCGCTGGCACGCGGCATTGCCCAGGATGAAGGCATTTTGCTCGTCACCGGCGACCCCGGCCTGGGCAAGACGCTGCTCGGTTACGTCCTCTTGGAACGCCTCGACAAGGAGGCGGTCAGCGCATTCCTCACCAACAGCCATTTCGCCGACCGCGCCGCCCTTTTGCAGGCGATTCTCTACGATCTTGGCTTGCCGCATGACAACGCCGGCGAACAGAGCTTGCGATTGCGGCTGACGGACCAGCTTCTTAAGAATTGCGCGGCCAAGAAGCGGACCGTGTTGACGATCGACGAGGCGCACCATCTGAATGCCGATCTTCTGGAGGAATTGCGCTTGCTCGCCAATCTCGAAGCGGGGAGCGGCAAGGCGCTGCAAATCGTGCTGCTGGCCCAGCCGAAAATCTTGCCCGCGTTGAAACAGGCCGGCCTGGAATCGCTGCAGCAGCGCATCGCCGTCCGCGCGACCTTGGCCGCACTGGGGGTCGAGGAAGCCTACGATTATTTGCTGCACCATCTGCGGCTCGCCGGCGTGAAGCCCGAGAAAGTCCTCGATGAGACCGCTCTGGAGGCCATTGCCCGAGGCACGCATGGCATTCCGCGCCGGTTGAATCAGGCGGCTCATCAGGCCCTGGTGCTGGCGGACGAGGGCGAATTGCCGAAAGTCGATGCGGAGGCGGCGCTCGAGGCGCTGTCGATGCTGGGAATGGCGCCTGAGGAAAACTCGGAAGAGCCGGAAACGGCGGGACCGCATCCCAATATTCAGAAGTTCATGCGCACGGCGTAATCGAAGGATTTCGTTCAAGCCCGTCTCTTGAGGCGGGCGGGAGTCGGCAGGGTAACATCCATGGGCAGAATGCTCGAGACGTTGAAGCTTGGCGAAAATCGGCGCGTGCCGGCGGAGCTCAGCAATCCGGAAGCCGCGCCGGTTCTGGACTGCGTGACCGACTGGGAGATTGCTGAGGAAGTGCCGTACATCGAGGTGGGCGGCCCGAACAAGAAGGTGGAGCTGTCGCCGGGGCTCGTGAAGCATCCGCCGCAAGCCGCCCCGCGCACGCCCACCTGCCGGCCGAGCCCGCCCTCAAGCCGATGTCGGTCCACGTGACGCCGGTCAAGCCGATGGCGGTCGCCTATGAACCCTGGCCGGGCCCGATGCCGACGCCGCTGGCGGTCAGTCCGGAAATCATTGCGTATCATCAGCCCGAGCATGCGGTCAGCAAGGAATACGCCACGCTATTGCAGACGTTGCGCGCCGGTTTGAAGAACGGCAACGGCGTCTTGCTGCTGGCGGGCCTGAAACCGGGCGCTGGGACCAGCACGGTGCTGCTGAATCTTGCTGTGCTTGCTGCGACACAGAAGCTGCGCGTCATGCTCATCGACGGACACACCCAACGGCCCGATCTCGCCCAGCGCCTCGGACAAGCGGCGTCGTCCGGCTTCATGGACGTGCTCGACGGCGCCACGGCGTTAGAGCAAGCGATCCAGAAGACGGAAATAGGGGCCCTCCATCTTTTGTCCACGGGCGCGTCCAACAAGATGCAGCGCCCCCTGACGGCCGACGCGATGTCGTGGCTGATCGCCTTGCTGCGCGAGCGTTACGATTTGATTCTGATGGACGGCCCGACCGCCGAAGACACCGGCGGCCTCGCCGTCCACCTGCCGCACGCCGACGGCGTCTATCTGGTGTTGCCGCGCGGCGCCAATGCCGCCGGCCACGAAGCCGTCGCGCAACCGCTGCGCCGCATGGGCGGCCGCTTGTGCGGATTGATTCACACGCACTTCGATGTATGATATTTGTCCGTGGTCCGCGGTCCGTCGTGGTTAAATTGCTGATGGCGACGGACCGCGGGCCAAGGGCCACGGACAATTCTCATGCTGACCATCACACCCGCTGACCCCAAGGATTGGACTGCCGCCCTTGAGCAAGCCCTCGCGCGGACGCCCGAGGCAGATCGCCCCGCGCACGTCGCTCATTGCCGCGAGTTGCTGGCGAACGGCGTGCTCGATCCGCACGGCTTGTGGGTAGCGAGGGAAGATGGCGTCATCGTCGCGGCTCAAATGTGCGTGCCGCTGGCCGGCTCGGCGTGTCTGTTCTGGCTGCCGGCGTGCGGCGATGGTGCCGACGCGCTCGTGCAAGCGGGCCTGGACTGGTGCCGAGGCTGGAATTGCAAGCTGGCCCAGGCGCTTGCCGCTGAAGCCGAGTTGGTCTTTGCCGAGCCGTTGCTGCGTCGAGGATTTCGCCCGATCACGCGCTTGTGCCAGCTGGAACGACATCTCCACGATTTGCCCGGTCCCGCTGCTGGGGGTCTGCGCTTCGAAACGTATCGGCCATCGATCGCCGCGGAGTTTGCCGCAACGCTGGAGGAGACCTACGCTGGAACGCTGGACTGCCCGGAATTGAATGGGCGGCGAAGCATCGATGAAATCATCGCCGGCCATCGTGGGCAGGGACGGTTCGATCCGGATTTCTGGTGGCTGGCTTACGCGGGTCAACGGCCGGTCGGCGTCGTCCTACTCGATGAAATGGCCGACGCCGTCACCTGGGAGCTCGCCTATCTCGGCATCGTCCCGCCGCAGCGCCGCCACGGTTTTGGCCGATCGATGGCCCTGCACGCCCTGCATGCCCTGCGCAACCGCGCCATGCGCATGACGCTGGTCGTCGATGAGCGCAATCTGCCCGCCCACAGGCTCTACGAGTCGCTCGACTTTCGAGAAATCGAAACCAGCAATGTGCTGCTGTTTTTTTTTAATGGGAAGTTGGAGCCTTAGATCCGGGTGCGCTTCCGAATGCGAAACCGCCAAGCAAGCTATATTCATGAAACGATCGGGACCACTCGCCACTCGCCACTATTTCTTGACACCTTGGCCTCCCCTGTTAAAATGGCGCTAGCTTTGGAAGCGGGGGAAGCCATGCAAAAATGCGAGAAGTGCTGTTCGAGCCCGGCGACTGTGCACATCACCGAAGTCCTCGGCGAGGGGAAATTCGAGGAGCACCACGTTTGCGAGCCTTGTTATCCAAAATATCTCCAGGATTCCCAGGACAAACCCGCCGGCAGCAAGGCGCTGACCACCGACTCCGGCGGCGATCTCGATGAGGCCCTCATCGGGCAGCAGGAATGCCCCGATTGCGGCATCAAGTTCGTCGATTTCCGCAACAGCCATCGCCTCGGCTGTGCCCGGGATTACCAGGTGTTCCACGCCGAATTGATGCCGCTGCTTGAAAACATCCACGGCGAAATCCGCCATTGCGGCAAAACTCCACGCAACTACCCGAAGACCAAGCAAGCGGAAGCCGAACTCGTGCAACTGCGCCAGCGCTTGAAGCGGGCCGTGGAACGGGAGGATTACGAAGAAGCGGCCAAGTTACGCGATCAGATTCGGGTGGTGGAAGAAGCGTGATTGAAAATCCGAAATCCGAATCGCGAACACCGAAACAAATCCCAAATCCGAGCAAGAAATGAATTGAGGTTTCGGATTTGTGCGCAGATTTTGCGAAGGATTCTTTTTGTGAAATGCCAAGACTGCGAACATCAGGCGACGGTGCATTTGACGGAAATCGTCAACGGCAAGAAGAAGGAAAAGCACTTCTGCCAGGAGTGCGCTCAGAAGCAGGAATTGCTCAAGCAGCAGGAATTGAATTTGACTGCGATTCTGCAATCGGTCATCGGCCAGCACGTCGGCGGGCAGACCGATGAGCTGTCGCGATTGACCTGCCCCTCGTGCGGCATAAAGTATATGGAATTCAAGGCGGCGGGTCGGTGCGGCTGCCCCAACGATTACCAGGTCTTTCGCCAGCCGCTCTTGCCCCTGCTGGAGCGGATTCATCGCGGCGTTCGTCACGTCGGCAAGATTCCGCCCCACGCCGTCCGCCATGCCGCCCTGCAAGAAGAGCTTCGCGATCTCAGGCAACAGTTACGCAGCGCCGTCGAGCGGGAAGCCTATGAAGACGCCGCCCGGTTGCGCGACCGCATTCGCATAAAGGAAAAAGCCGATGAACCTGAATAGTCTGACGCAAAATAACGGCGAATGGCTGCGCGCCCACGGCCCCGAAGCGGATATTGTGATATCGAGCCGAATTCGCCTGGCGCGCAATTTATCCTCGTTCCCGTTTTCCAACCGGGCCAGCGCGCACCAGAAGGCCGAGATCGAAGCCTATTTGAAGGGTCGCCTGGACAAGCTCGATTTTTCGCCGCACCTCGATTACCTCAGCTTGCCGGGCCTGACTGCGCTCGACCGCCAACTGCTGGTGGAACGCCAGCTTATCAGCCGCGAGCTCGCCAACAGCGAGGGGCCGCGCGGGTTGCCTTCGCCCCGATGAAATCATCAGCGTCATGGTCAACGAGGAGGATCATCTCCGCTTGCAAGTGATCCGCTCCGGCTTCACCCTCGACGAAGCCTGGCAAGATGCCGACCGTCTCGACGACAAGCTCGAGGAACGCGTCCCCTACGCCTTCAATGAAGAACTCGGCTATCTCACCGCTTGCCCGACCAACGTGGGCACGGGCCTCCGCGCCAGTGTTATGCTCCACCTTCCGGCACTGGTCCTGACCAAGGAGATCGAGAAGGTCTTCCGCGCCTTGCAAAAAATCAACCTCGCCGTGCGCGGCCTCTACGGTGAAGGCAGCCGGGCCTCCGGCGATTTCTACCAAATCTCCAATCAGGTCACGCTCGGCAAAAGCGAGGTGACGATCATCAATGAAATTCGCGATGTCATCCCCAATGTCATCGCCTACGAACGCCGGGCACGCCAAACCTTGACGCGCGAGAACCACGCGCAAGTCCTCGACAAGGTGCGGCGCGCCTACGGCACTCTCGAAAATGCGATGATGATGACCTCGGAGGAAACGATGGACCTCTTGTCCAGCGTCCGCCTCGGCGTCAATCTCGGTTTGATCGACGAGATCAGCATCAGCGAAGTCAACGAGCTTTTCATCCACACCCAGCCGGCCCATCTGCAAAAATTGCTCGGCAAACAGCTCGACAGCGAGGAGCGCAACTCGAAGCGCACCGCTTTTTGCGCAATCGGTTGCGCGATGGGCACATGAATTGAGTTGTTGGATTGCCTAAAATGAAATTGGCGGTGTTACGTTTAGCGATTACGTTTCGTAGCAGGTGGCGCTAACCGCGGATCACGCCGGCGTTCGCTGGCAGGCCTCGAAGGAGCGCAGCACGTCGTACAAATCGGGCGTCACCGTCACTTCGTCGTCCAGGAAATCCTGGAGCCAAAGGTAATTGTTCTTTTTCGCCAGCGCCAGGAGCGGCAAGAGGTCGGCCAGACGAATACGGACAATCGGGTCTTGCGTCTCGTCATATTCCATTTCAAGCGACTCGGGATACACGCGCAGTTGTACCGGCATGCGAGAACCTCCCTGTCTTCCGTCCAAATCATCCTGATGGGTCGATTCGACAAATCCCACCATGTCCTTGATCGGCTGTCGGCGAACGAAACTTGGATGTTTTTCCGGATTCGCCGATTTCACCGATTGGGACGTTCGAATGTGCGGCCTATAATGGCTGGGAAAGGTCCGTAGTAGGCAGCAGGCAGGCGGTGACGCGAAAGATTGGCGAGGATGCAGGTTCTGGCTGCCTGCTGTCTGCTACCGGCTGTCTGCTTTCCAAGGAGCATCATGCCGGCACGGTTCGCGATCCTCGGTTCGGGCGCATGGGGCACCGCCGTCGCCGTGATTCTGTCGCAAAATCCCGAGCACCGGGTGGCGCTTTGGAGCGTCCGACTGGAAAATGCCGGCTGGCACACGCGGCGTGAAAACGCGCGGCTTTTGCCGGGCATCGCCATTCCGCCCAGCGTGCTGCTGACAACCGACATCGCGGAAGCAGTCGAGCAGGCCGATTTGCTGGTCGCGGCGATCCCGACGGTGCATCTGCGCGCGACGGTCAAACGGATTGCCAGCGCCTTGCCAAGATCTGTGCCGCTGGTGAGCCTGGCGAAGGGCCTGGAGAATGAGACCTTTCGCCGGCCGACCGAAATCGCCGTGGAGCTATTGGGACCGCGCGGCGTGGCGTGCCTGAGCGGGCCGAGCCACGCCGAGGAAGTGGCACGTGGCTTGCCGACCACGCTGGTGGCGGCGAGCGATGATCCGGCGCTGGCCCGATCGATTCAACAAGCGTTCTCGACCGAGCGATTTCGCGTTTACACCAACGTTGATCTCGTCGGTGTCGAATTGGCGGCGGCGCTCAAGAACGTCATCGGCATCGCTGCCGGCATCAACGACGGGCTGGGCTTCGGCGACAATTCCAAGTCGGCCCTATTGACGCGCGGCCTGGCGGAAATGGCTCGCTTCGGCGTTGCCCTCGGCGCTCGTCCAGACACCTTCTGGGGCCTGGCCGGCATGGGAGACCTGATCACCACCTGTATCAGCCGGCATGGCCGTAACCGCGCGGTCGGCGAACGGCTGGCACGTGGTGAGCGCTTGAGCGAAATCCAGGCCAGCACGGCAACGGTTGCCGAGGGCGTCTTCACGGCTCGCAGCGTCTACGAGAAATCGCAACGCATGGGATTGCCCATGCCGATTAGCACAGAGGTGTACCGCGTGCTGTACGAGCACAAGGATCCGCGTGCGGCCGTGACCGATTTGATGCTGCGTGAACTGCGCAGCGAACAGTGGTGAGATTTCAGAGCCCGAGCGACAAACGAGGGATTGTAGCGACCCTCGCTTGGCGCTCGGGCTCTGACAAGGTGTCGCCGACCTGGGGGAAAAGCGGATGTTGCAAATCGCCTTCAAAGAATGGGCCGTCATCTGCGAAGCTCTTGCTCAGGGCAAGCAGGCGATCATTCTGCGCAAGGGGGGCATCGCCGAGGACGAAGGCGAGGTCGGCGCTCTACACACGCGCTTCTGGCTCTACCCGACCTACGTGCATCAGCAAGAAGATGGCGTCAATGAGGAAATGTTGCCGCTCTTGCAAACCGCGCAAGCACTGCGTCCGCCCGCCCGCAAAGTACGTTTGCAACTTTGGGCAGAAATCACCGGCATCTATCGCATCCGCGATGAGTTGCTTGCGTTGATGCTCCCGCATCTGCATGGCTGGTCGGAGAACACTGTGCGGCAAAGGTTCAACTACCGCACGCCGGGATTGTTTCTTCTGGTGACGCGAGTTCATCGGATGCCGGCGCCGCATGAAATCGATGAGCTCCCCGTTTACGCGGGTTGCAAGAGCTGGGTGGAGCTGGAAACGCCGTTGTCCACGGAAGACTCAACCCCCGTGCTGTCCGACGCCGACTATCGGATTGTGGAAAAACAACTCGATCGGCTGTTGTCGCCGACGGCGCTGGCGTGAATCGATGCGAGGTTCCAAGGCATGACGTTTTTCGGAAAATCGGCGCTGCTTGCGCAATTGTTGATCGGCGTCGGCGGTTGCGGTCTGGCGGACTATCAGAGCCGCATGGATGCCCAGCGCAAGCGCGTCAAGGAATTCGACGACGCCAATCGCGCGCTCGATGATCCGATCGATATTCCCCTGCTCCCGACCGAAAAACCCAGGGATCCGTTGAAAGATGGCCTCAAAGATCACGGCAAGGAGGAAGCGAATCCCGCGTGGCTGTTCGATTTCTATCTGCGCCTGCCCAAGGGCTTCGGCAAGACGCCCAAGGACAAAGTTCCGTATTTCTCGCCATTCCCTTGCTTCCGTTATGCGGGCAACGAGAACGGCCACGACATCCTGATAGCCGCGGCCCAAATTGCCGACCCCAAGGCGAAGGAACCTGAGACGTATGACCGATACACCCCAGAAAACTTCCGCTACTTCGTGCGCATGGCCATCAAGGATTTCTATGCGAAGACGAACAACAAGCTTGACCTGAAATTGCCCGACAAGGACAGAATACAAGTGATCGACGTCAAGAGTTTGAGCCCGTTTTCGGACGTGGCGACGACAATCCTATACCAATACGCCGCTTATTCGGATTCAGGTAATCCGAAGATCAAGGAGCCGCGGCTATTTCGAGTCTACATTCATGACGAGCCCGCAAGCGCCAAAGACGGAACGCCGGGCAAGCAGATTGCCATCATCGTGTACCGGCCCCGGCCCACTGGCGAAGGCAAAGACCCCTTCGACAAAGCCATCGACGCCTGCCTGGGCACGCTCGACGTGAACGATTCCGCGAGCAAACGCCAGCAGTACAAAAAGGCGATGAAACGCTGACGCGAGGCATGGATGAAGCGCGACATCGACGCGTTGCGGGAAGGCGTATTCGATCTGTGCATCGTCGGCGGCGGCATCACCGGGGCAGGGGCGGCCCTTGACGCGGCCTCGCGCGGCTGGCGCGTCGCCCTCATCGACCAGGCGGATTTCGCGTCGGGCACTTCGAGCGCTTCCTCCAAGCTCATCCACGGCGGCCTGCGCTATCTCGAATACGGGCATCTCTTTCTTGTCTATGAGGCGCTGGCCGAGCGCGGCTTGCTCCTTCGCAATGCTCCACATCTGGTGCGGCCGTTGCCTTTCATTGTGCCGTTCTACGCTGGCCAGCGTGTGGCGGCCTGGCAATGGCGAGTCGGGCTGACGGCCTATGATTTCCTGGCCGGCCGCGCCAATATCGCCCGCAGCCGTCCACTTTCGGGTCCGCAACTGCAAGCAAGCTGTCCCGGTTTGCACCGTGACAATCTGCTGGGCGGAGCAATCTACCACGATGCGTTGATGGACGACGCCCGCTTGTGCATCGCGGTACTGCAGACGGCGGGGCGGCACGGCGCCGTGCTTGCCAATTACACCGCCGCCGTCGGCTTCGAGAAAAATGCCGGCGTCATCGTCGGCGTAAGGGCACGCGATCGGGTCAGCGGGACGGAGATTCTCGTTCGCAGTCGGGCGGTGTTGAACGCCGCCGGTCCGTGGGCCGATTCGATTTGCGCTCTGGCGGGCGATCCCGGGGGACCTCGCTTGCAGCCGACCAAGGGTGTGCACGTGATCGTCCGAAATCTAGGGCATCGGCAGGCATTCACGTTGCTGCATCCACGCGATGGCCGCGTCTTTTTCGTAATCCCCTGGCTCGGCAAAACGCTGATCGGCACGACTGACACGTTTCCGGATGCCGGCCCCGACGCGCTGCGGGTGCTGCCCGAGGAAATCGATTATCTGCTCGAAGGATACCATCGCTATTTCGATCCGCATTTGAGCACGCCCGAGGTGATGGGGGCCTTCGCCGGTTTGCGGCCGCTGCTGCGATCCCGTCCCGGCGAGCCCTCGGCATTGTCGCGCGAGTTCCGGCTCGTTACGTCGCAGTCTGGATTAGTGACCGCGCTGGGGGGCAAATACACCACCTTTCGCCGCATGGCCGAAACCATTGTCGATCAGATCAGTAGGCGTCTGGGCAAGGCGACGCGCTGCCGAACGCGCTCTCTGCAACTCGAAGGCGCCCAGAGCGAGCCGTGGCATGTCTTCTTCACAAGAACCCTGGCCTGGATCGAGCAGCGATATCCGCGGGCAGCAGCATCCGCGGCACATCTGCTTCATCGCTACGGCGCCCGCGTCGGCGGAGTGCTGGCAGTGATTTCCAATGTGCCGGGCGGCTTCGAGCACATCCACGCGGATGAGCCGGACTTGATCGGCGAGCAAGCCTGGCAGCGCGAACACGAGATGGCGCTTTGCAAGGAGGATCTGTTCTTGCGGAGAAGTCGCATCGGCATGTGGCGGCCTGAGCTGCTTCTGGCTACGCCGGCAACTCCACCGTGAATGTCGTTCCTTTGTCCAATTCGCTGGCGACGCTCATCTGCCCGCCGTGCATTTCGATGAACGCCTTGGCGACGCTCAATCCCAACCCGAGGCCGCGCTTGTCGAATTCAAAGGTGCCGGAGGAATGCCGGGACACGTCGAAACGCGTGAAAAAGGGCTCGAAGACGCGTGCCAGGTGGTCCGGCTCGATGCCCATGCCGGTGTCACTCACGGTGATGCGCAACGCCTCGCCCCCGTCCCCTGTCCCCGGAGTACCGGAGCGAGGGGAGGAGAATCGCGCCGCTGACAGGTGAATGGCGCCGCCGTTGGGCGTGAACTTGATTGCGTTGACGAGGAGTTGCACCAGGCTATCGTGAATCTTGTCCTGCTCGACGCTCAGACTGCCGAGATCATCAGGGATCGACGCGTTCAGGATTTGTTGCCGCATCTGAGAGAAATCTTGCACCTCGGCGACGGCGGCGCGAATGAGCGGCGCCATCGGCGTCGGGCGGCGCTGCAAGGGACGCTCGAAGCGCTCGGCCAGCAGTAACTTCACCATCTGATCAACGCGATCGTGCAGGCGCAAACCGGCCTGGTGAATGCGTTCCGAACACGATCGCTGTGCGGCCTGCGCCTCCGTCAACTGGTTCATCTGCTCGGCAAGTCCCAGCAAGATCGTCAGCGGCGTGCGCAATTCATGGCTGGCGACCTTGATGAAGGCCTTCTTCAACTCGTTGGCGCGGCGCAGCTCCTCGTTCGCGGCCTCGAGCTGGGCGTTCTTCTCCTGCACCTGGATCAACAGCAACCGGCGCTCCTCCTGCAACTGGTAATGCTCGTATGCCTGCTTCAGCGTCGCCTTCAGCTCCTCGACGGCCCACGGCTTGGAAATGTAGCGGTAAACATTCCCCTCGTTGATGGCGTCGATGACGGCGTCAAGATCGGAATAGGCGGTGAAGAGCAGCCGCACCGCGTCGGGATGCGTTTGCTTGACCCGGCACAACAACTCCACGCCGGTCATGTCCGGCATGCACTGATCGCTCATGACGATGTGGACCCGTTCGCGATCGATCAGTTCCAGCCCTTCGCTGGCGCGCGTGGCCCCGAGCACCTTGTAATCACGGCGCAACAAGTCCTGCACGCTTCGCACAAGGTCCGGTTCATCGTCGATGACAAGCAAACACGGTTTCATTCGGCAGAAAGCCCAGCGGTGAGGTACTCCGAACCCCTGGAAATCGGCGTACCTCATCCCAGGGCTTGCCCAGTCATTCTATCGAAATCCGCGTACGGCGGTGCCCAAGCCAGTATCGGCCGATGCCAACCCGGCCAGCAGCGCACACGACGCGATGCCGAACCAGCGACTGAAACCGGATGCGAAGACGACGGTCGCATTGAACGCAATGAAACCCATGAAAAGGTTGACGGCCCAGCCGATCCAGCGCGGCCGTGGACGCTCCGTCCACCACCAGCAAACATCGGCAAGCCAGATCAACGTGAAAATGTAGTTGATGTAAAGCCCGCCGCCCCAATCGAGGCCGACGACATCTGCCGTGGTGCGGGCGGTGAACGCGTACGCCTCGGCATGGCTCCAATGAAAGAAATACGTGAAAGCACAAACCACATGAGCAAGATAAAAGCTGAAACCAACCGTCCAGGCAATGCGGCTCCAGCGCGGCGAGAATCCGCGCGTCGCCAGGCTGGCGACATAAAGGGCCATGGCGATGCGAACGGTCCAGCGGGTCAGCAGTTCGCCGTTTTCCATTGACTTTAACGTTTGTAGCGATTGCACCGGCGTTGCCGGTGGCCAGGCGCACGATCGGCTGGAATGTCAAGCGGAACATTCCCGCCAGGATCGGCGGGCCAGGTAAAGCTGTGTTATAGTTGCAGAAACCGCGCGAATCCAGCATTCTTCAGTTGCGTGCAAATCGCACCGTGTCTTCAACCGGCCCGCCGATCCTCGGCTGGTCTAAGGTTGCCCAATGATCACGAAAACGAAACGCGATCAAAATGGCACACACGCTCGGTCGGCCGGCACCAGCGACGCGCTTGCCCTGCTTGATCTCTGCGTCCAAAAATCGTTCATCCATCGCGAGGATTGGCAGGCCGTTGCCGAGGAAATGCGCCATGAAATCGAGGCGGAGACGGACAACTCGCGCTTGCTGGACAAGCTCGTGCGGAACAAGCTGCTGACCCAATATCAAGCCGATCGCATCGACGCGGGAACCACGCACGGCCTCTTGCTGGGGAGCTACCGCGTCCTCGATCGGCTCGGCAGCGGCGGCATGGGCGTCGTCTTCCTCGCCGAGCATATCCATCTGCGCCGGCTGGTCGCCATCAAGATGCTGCCCCTCTACGCCGGAGCTGATTCAGACAGCCCGCTGCTGACGCGCTTCTTCAACGAAATTCGCATCATTGCCCAGCTCCAGCATCCCAATATCATTTGGGCGATTGACACGGGCGAACTGCCGGGCGAAGGCCTCGACGCGCCGATGCTCTATTACCATGTGATGGAGTACGTGCCCGGCAAGGACTTGGAAGCGCTGGTGGCCACCGATGGGCCGCTCGCCGTCTTGCGCGCCTGCGATATCACCTATCAAATTGCCAGCGCCCTGGTCGAGGCCGACAAGCGTCATCTGGTCCATCGCGACATCAAGCCGTCCAACATTCTCGTCACGCCGGAAGGGCAGGCGAAGCTCCTGGATTTCGGCCTGGCCCGCAGCACGCACAATCGGCACACGCAGCAGGGCATCGTGCTGGGGACGATTGATTACCTGGCCCCCGAGCAGGCCCGCGATGCCAGCGCGGTGGACATTCGCGCCGACATCTACAGCCTCGGCGGCACGCTCTACTGGGCCTTGACGGGGAAGGTGCCGTTTCCCTCCGATGCGCCCCTGCATCAGCAGATCATCAATCGGCTGATGCAGGCGCCGCCATCGGTAAGCCAGGCCCGCTTCGACCTTCCGCCGGAGTTGAATGCGGTCGCCACGAAAATGATGGCCACCCGACCGGAAGACCGTTTTCCGACGCCGCAAGCCGTGATGCGGGCGCTCTTGCCGTACCTGCGTTCCAACTCGGGCGCATCGCTTTATCTGCCGACGCGCGAGACCGGACAAGAGGTCGTCTCGAAATGCCAGCCATCGACCATGCAGGGATCCGGTGTGCACCGCTTGCTGATCGTCGATGACGACCCGATGATGCGCGCGGTGGCGCGGCGCGCTCTTGCCGCGGAAGCCATGCTATGCGACGACGCGCCGGACGGCCAACAGGCGCTCGACCAGGTCCGCAAGCAAGCGTACGACATGCTTCTCGTGGATGTCGAGATGCCTTACATGCGCGGCGATGATCTCCTGCGCCGCTTGCGCGAGCAACCGCCTTGGCCGAACCTGAAGATCATCATGACCTCGGGCCGGGTCACCGCCGAGGAGATGTCCAACATGCTGCTGGCTGGGGCGGACGATTTCCTGGCCAAGCCCTTCAGCATCGTCCAGCTGATCGCCCGCGTGAAGTCGGCTTTGCGCTTGAAAGACGCTCAGGACCGCTCGGATACGCTGGCGCAAACGCTGCTCGGGGTCAATCAACAGCTCGAACAGAACCTGCGCTCCCGCGACAGCGACCTCGTGGATGCCCGCAACGCCTTGACCTTGGCGATCGCCGAGCTCGTCGCATACCGCGGCGTCGAAAGCACAGCTCACTTGACGCGCATTCAGAAATTCGTGCACATCCTCGCCCAGGAAGCCTCCCAGACGCCATTCTTCGCTGGCAAGATCGATCAATCTTTTATTCAGCTCATTGAAGGTACGGCGCCGCTGCACGATCTGGGCATGATCGGGCTGCCGGAACATGTTTTTCAAAAGCCCGGCAAGCTTTCGGACGACGAACGGATCATGATGCGCTCGCACACGACGATCGGTGCCGATATATTAACAAAGGTGGCCCGCAATCACGGTTTCGCCGCCGCCTTCTTGCAGATGGCAATCGACATCACTCGGCATCACCACGAGCGTTGGGACGGCATGGGCTACCCGGATCGCCTCACCGCCGAGGACATTCCGCTGGCGGCGCGGTTCGTGGCCATCGCCGACGTTTATGACGCCTTGCGTTCACGTCGGCCGCACAAGCCGGCCTTGTCGCACACGGCCGCGGTCGAATTGATGACTGGGTCCTCGCAGGGCCAGTTCGATCCCACCTTGCTTCAGGTGTTTCGGACGTGCGCCGCGGAGATGGAGCAGGTTTTCAAAAGCCATCCCGATTAAGCGAAAGGAAACGCATGGCTACGCCAAAGGTAGCACTGGTGACCGGCAGTGGCAAACGCCGCGTCGGCCGACATGTCGCCGAAGCGCTGGCCGGACGAGGCTACGCTCTGGCGATCCATTATCGAAATTCAAAAGCCGACGCGGACGCCGCCGTGACTGATTTCCAGGCCCAGGGCACTCCCGCGCTCGCTGTGCAAGCTGATCTCAGCGATGAAAAAGCAGTCCGCGTGATGATCGATGCGGTATTGGCGCACTTCGGCCGGCTTGACGTGCTGGTCAATTGCGCCGCAGACTGGAAGCCCAAGAAGCTGGAAGACGTGACCGCCGACGACGTGCGCCATTTCTTCGAGATTAACACGCTCGGTACGTTCCTCTGTGCCCAGCAAGCGGGCCTGGCGATGGTCCGGCAAAAGGAGGGCGGCGCGATCATCACCATCGGCGACTGGGCGACGCATCGGCCCTATCTCGATTACGCCGCCTATTTCCCGTCCAAGGGGGCGATCCCGACGTTAACGCGCACATTGGCGGTGGAGCTCGCCACGCGCAATCCGGCGGTGCGCGTCAACTGCATCCTGCCGGGCCCGGTGATGCTGCCGCCCGACTTGCCGGCAGCGGAACGGGCTGAAGCGATTGCGGGAACGCTGGTGAAGCGCGAGGGGACGCCGGAGAACATCGCGCAGGCGGTGCTATTTTTGATCGACAATGATTTCGTGACGGGGATTTGCTTGCCGGTGGATGGGGGGAGGATGCTTGCCGGCTAGCGTTCGCGGAATGGCGACGATTCGCTCGCCCCAATTCCGCGAGCGCTAAACGGCAAGCGAATTTCACGCCGCCGCGGACGCCGCCATCATCTGGGCGCGATGCTTGCCGATGCAATTTTCGATCAGCGCCAAATTATCCTTCGTCCAGCGCACCGTTTGCTTTAGGCCTTCCGCGAGCGGCACCTCAGCGGCAAACTGGATTTTCTCCTTCGCCTTCTGGGTCGAACCAAAGCGTTTGCCGGAGCGGTCCCAGCTTCGCATCGGCGCCAGTTCGAGCGGCGTCGGATTGCCTGCGAACTGATTGATGAGGTTGGCCAGGTCGAGAATCGATGTCTCCTCGCCGCTCGCCAGGTTGTAGGCTTCGCCGGGCTCTCCGTAGGCGGCACAATGCATCAGGCCGCGGGCGATGTCGCGGGCATAGATGAAATCCCGGCTGGCGACGCCGCCGTTATCCAGGCGCAACGGCATCTGCTTGATGGCACGGTAAACGAAGGTCGGGATGACGTTGCGCCACACCGTCGCCGTGGTGCCGCGCCATTGCCCGGCGCCGAGGATTTCGCCGGGACCATACACATTCTGGAACCGCGCTTTCACCACAGGCAGCTTGTGCGCCTTGAAATAATAATTCGAGTAAAACTCGCCGATGATCTTGGAAATCTGATACGGCGTATCGAGCCAGAGCGACACCGGATCGTCCTCCGTCGTCGCCTTGGCCTCGCCGTAGGTCTTCTCCGCCACGGTGCAGCCCGCAGAGGAATAGACGACCTTCTTGAGCTTGTACGTCTTGAGCCAATCGTACAGCCGGATTGTCGTGTAGGTGTTGTGCTCATGATCGGCGAGCGGGTCGGCCATCGAGTTCTGGTTGCCGTGATACGTAGACAGATGAAAGACGTAATCCAAATTACGCGGCAACTGCTTCAGGACCGCATCGCGCGTGATCGCACCCTCGATGAAATCGACCTGCTGCGAGATCGGCACATTGCTGCGCTCCGCCGACAGAAGATTATCGACGATGAGCACCTTGGCCGACGAGTTGGCGATGAGCTCACGCACCAGATTGCTGCCGACAAAGCCGGCGCCGCCGACGACGAGAACGCGGGAACGATCGAATGTTTGCATGGGGTTGCTCCAATCAAGCCCAGGGGTGAGGTACCCCGAACCCCTGGGGTTCGGAGTACCTCACCCCAGGGCGTGCTCCAAAACTACGCCACTTTCTTTTCCTTGCCGTCCATCGCCTTCAGGTGCGTGAACGTCTGCGAGATGCCGAAGGCGCGATAGTATTCGATCGCCTTTTTCACGCCGACCGACAGCGGCGTGGTCGTTTTCCACTGGAAATCGCGGTTCGTCTTCGACGGATCGAGCAGAATCGTGAACACGTCGTCCGGCAAGCGCGGCCGCACTTCGACGTCCTTGTCGAGCTTGAGGCCGAGCACCTTGACGGTTTCGTCGAAGAGTTCCTTGATGGCGAAATCGCCGCCGCTGGAGATGTGGTAAGCGCCCTTTTGGCCCATGCCATCGATCGCCTTGACGACGCAGTTGACGAGATCGTCGATGAAGATGAAATCGCGGCGCGTATCCATGACGAAGCAGGCCTTGCCGGTGGTCAGGCGTTGATAGAAGGTCGGCAGCGGACCGCTCAGATTGCGCGGGCCGTAGGCATTCGCGAGGCGGAATGAGATGTAATCGAGGCCGCTCAGGTCGACGTACTGCTCGCCGCCGGTCTTGCTGATGGCGTAGCTGGAGCCGTAGGAATGGATGCGGTGATTGAGCGTGATCGGCTGCTCCTGCGGCTTCAGGCCATAGCAGAGTGCGGTCTGGAAATAGATGACGCGGCGGACTTTCGCCTTCTGAGAAGCGCGGGCGATGTTGGCGGAGCCGAGAATATTGCTGGCGACGTCCTCGGTCCAGGCTTCGGGATCCTTGTAGGAAGCGGCCGCATGGACGACGATTTCGGGCGCACCCTGGCGGAAGGCGTCGGCCACCAAGTTGGCGTCGGCTATGCTGCCTTCGATGAGATTCAGCTTCGCGTGCGGTGTGAGATTGTCACGCCGCCCGGTGGCGAAGTTGTCGATCACGGTCACGCGATCGCCGCGCGCGAACAGGCGATCAGTCAAATGGGAGCCGACAAATCCGGCGCCGCCGGTAATGAGCACGTTCATGCGTATCCTCCTTGAAGGTTGATTGTCTCCCCTCTCCTTCCGGGAGAGGGGCCGGGGGTGAGGGTGATTCTGGGATTCATGCGGGTTCCGCCCTCACCCCCGCCCCTCTCCCGGAGGGAGAGGGGAGTCATGCTGCCTGTGCCTTGGGCGACGTTGCCGCCGTCGGATGCACCATGTTCTTAAAAAACGCTTCCTTATCGTGGAATTCCTGCTGCCAGATTTCCAGCGACAGCAATCCCCAGATCTTGCGGCCAAACTGCGGCTCGTTTTGCAGGTTGTTGACCACCACGCGATTGTCCACGAAGTCGCGCTCGCCGGCCGTGCGTGTCGTCAGGATGTCCATGACGAAATCGCGCACCTCGTCCTTCAGCCAATCGTTGAGCGGCACCGGGAAGCCCATCTTGTCCTTCCGGTTCAGGATCGACGGCGGCAGCGCGAAGCCCATTGCGTTATGCAACAGGTGCTTCATCTTGCCGTCCTTGAACTTGATGTTCGACGGCGCGGTGGCGGCGAACTCGACGATCGGATGATCGAGAAACGGCACGCGCGATTCGATGCCGTGAGCCATGCTGACGCGGTCTTCCACTTGTAAAAGAGCGGGAAGCAAGGTCTTAAAATCGAAGTGGGTCATGCTGTCGAAGTACGATTCCTTGCCGACATTGTCGGCCCGGAAGATCGAGCGGAAGGTGTCGAAGATGTCGTAATCGCCGAGCACGTCCCAGCGGATTTCATCGCCCAGGGTTGGAGCGCGATTGATCAGACGGAAATAGCGGCGATCGATGTCCTCGAACAGCCCTTCACGCCAGAATTCCTGCATGAGCGGCACGTAGCTTCGCAGCGCGGACAGGTTCGGAATGATCGACTGGTAGGTGACGATGAAATTGCCGTTACCCATCGAGCCGTTGATAGCCGCCTTGATGCACTGCTCGAAGTAGGCGATGAGATAGCGGACGTAACCGCCGAAGATTTCGTCGCCGCCTTGCCCGCCGAGGACCACCTTGCGCGATTTGCTGGCGAGCTGCGAGACCATGTACTGCGGAAATGAGCCCGGCCCGGCCACGGGATAATCGAGGTGGTAAATGACCTTGCGAATGTTGTCGCGGAAATCTTGCGGTGTGATGTCCACGTCGTGGAGCTGGAAGCCGCGCCATTTGGCGAGATCGCGGGCATAGCCGCTTTCATCGTAGCGCGGATCGACGCCGAAGCGCCCGGTAAAGCCGAAGAGGGCCGCCGGCGTGTGTTTGCACGCCAACGAGGCGACGATGCTCGAATCCAAGCCGCCGCTGACGTAGGCGCCGATCGGCACATCGGCCCGGCAATGGACCTTCACCGAGTCCTCGAATAGCTGGACGATCTTCTCGCTGAAGTATTTTTCCGTGTGATCGAAATCGAGATGGTAGTAAACCTGCCAGTAACGCTGCACCGCCACCTGGCCGTTCTTGACGAGCAAGAAATGCCCCGGCTGCAACTCCGCGACATGCTCGAACAGCGTCTTGCCCTGGAAGCAAAACTGGAAGCTCAGGTATTCCTTGAGCGCCTCAGCATTGGTGCGAATCGCCGGCACGAACGGCAGCAGCGCCTTGACCTCCGATGCGAAATAGAGCCGATCCTTCTGCTGCGTGTAATAGAACGGCTTGATGCCGAAGCGATCGCGGGCGCAGAAGAGCTGCTGATTTTGCTCCTCCCAGAGGGCGAACGCGAACATGCCGCGCAGATGCTGAAGGCATTCGACGCCCCATTTCTGGTAAGCGCGTAGGATGACCTCGGTATCGGATTTGGTGCGAAATCGCTCGGCGCCAAGGGTTTCACGCAACTCAAGGTAATTGTAGATTTCGCCGTTGAAGCTGATCCAGTTGCCGGCGTCATCGGTCATGGGCTGATCGCCGGTGGATAGATCGATGATGGTGAGGCGGCGATGGGCGAGGCCGACGTGATTGTGGGGATGAATCCAGATGCCTTCGCCGTCCGGTCCGCGATGCTTGATGAGGCTCGACATGGCGACGACGTGCGCTTCGAGGTCGGCAACGCGATTGCCCTGGATGTTCACCAATCCCGCGATGCCGCACATAAGCTCCCTCTTGTCGCGACCCAGTCTTCCTTGACTGTGGAATATGCAAAGCTACCGAAATCGTTTTTTTTTTGCAATACGCATGAGAAGGGCCGGCACGTGGCCAAGTGTCCATGTTCCGCGCGGAACATTCCGCGTGCAGCATGGATGCAACGAATTCTCGCTCCACAACTGCTTTTCCTGAATGAAGTTTCGATTATTCGTTTCATGCATACTGCATACTGCATACTGCATACATACGCATACTGCATACTTAGCGCGGCAGAGCCGCAACCGAATTTAATGCTTGAAAAACGGTGTTCCTTCTGCGGAGATGGAGTTGCGCAACTTCACCACCAGCAAAAGGAACACCATGAACTCTTTTATATCTCTGTTCGCCAGCATGATCGCGGGATCCTTGCACGGCTATGATCGGGTCGTCTTTCGCGGGCACTTGCGGCAACTCTCCTATGCCGGCGGCATGCGATCCTATCTGTGGGCCAATCAGGTCTTGCTCAAGGACTTCCAAACGCATGTCCAGGGCAAGACGGCTGACTTGCTTCAGGCGTCCTTGGCCGAGGCGGAACGCAAGAAGCGGCCGATCCTCTATTTGCCTTCCAGCGGCACCGACAAGGAAGCATTGGCACGCAAGATTATGACCGAGGATCGCGTGCGTGCCGGTTTGATCGGTGTGTTCAAGTGCGTCGAGCCTGGCTTTACCTATGAAGTGCATGGCAACCGCGCCACCAAAAAGTTGGAAGTCACCGGCAAGCAGGGCCGTTGTCTGCATGTGTACCACTATTATTTGCACCCGACCTTTGGCTTCATGTACGCACGCCTGCAGACATGGTTCCCGTTCGCGGTGCAGATTGGCATCAACGGTCGCGAGTGGTTGGCTCGGCAAATGAGCCAGGCGGGCTTGAAGTACCAGCGCCGCCGCAACAAGTTTTCCTGGCTCGAGGATTTTACCAAGGCCCAGGACTTTCTTGACCGCCAAGTGCAGACCGATTGGCCCGCGGCTCTGAACGCGATCTTGCAGCAGATTCATCCGGCGCATCCGCAGATTTTGGGACGCATGCCGTTGGCGTATTACTGGTCGGTGTTTCAAAGTGAATGGGCCAGCGACTACCTGTTTCGCCGCCGCGCCGATTTGGAGCGTCTCTATCCGCAATGGCTTCGATACGCGCTCTTGACGTACAAGAGTGCCGAGGTCATGCGTTTTCTGGGACGGACCGTGCCGTTGAGCAGCCAGATGAATCGGAACCTGACGAACACCGAGGTGACCACGAATTTGAAAAAGCGTGAGGAAGGGGTGTGCATCAAGCATTGGGTCGATGGAAACTCGATCAAGATGTACGACGCCTTGTTTGCCGACAGCGCCAATCTGCGTATCGAAACCACGATCAACGACCCGGTTGACTTCAAGGTGTATCGCACGAAGGAGAATGATCCTGCTGGCCCCAAGGATTGGCGACCGATGCGGATGGGCGTCGTGGACTGCCGCAGCGTGCCCAACTGAGTCAGGCGGCCAACGATCGTTACGCGGCGGCGTTGACCGTGGTGCAAGACAAAACCGCGTTGAAGGAATGGGCCGAGCCGTGGTGTCGCCGCGTGCAGGCGTTGGGCAAGGCCAAGCGAACCGAGCGTGGCTTGAATCCGTTGGCGGCGAGCGATGCCGCGTTGTTGGCGGCGGTGGCCGATGCGAAGTTCACGGTGAAGGGCCTGCGTAACCGCGACCTGGTGGCGATGCTGTACGAAAAACCAGCCGCTGACGCCAAGGAGCGTCGTCGGCGTTCGGCATGGGTGACAAGGCAAATTCGTGTCTTGCGTGCCCATGGCATCTTGTCCAAGCAAGAGAAATCGCATCGTTACCACCTCAGTCCCGACGCCCGACTGCCGATTCTGGCACTACTGACGGCGCACGACGCCAACGCTGACGAACTAACAAAAAAAGCAGCATGAAATCTTCGCAACTGCAAAGAATCCACGGGATAGTTACATAGTTACACGGACACCGCCGTGCGTGCAACGAATCTGGATCAATCCTGCGGAACATCAGCGCATTTTCGTTTCCCAGGCGATCTCGCCGCGGAATCGGCCGCGCCAGACGCTATCGCAGGCAAGGATTCGCGCCGCGCACGTCGAAATCGGGCAAAATCTTCGGCGCGTCATTTCATTTCGGCCGTCGTGTAGCAAGAATTACAATGAGAAACCAATCACGCTGTCATCTCATGGACGGGGATGCCGTTTGCTCGGTGAGTCCCTATGTGCGTAGATCGATTGCTGGTCGGAGCAGTTTTCCTGTTGGCGGGGGCGTCGGCGCAGGCCGGTTCGGGCCGCACCGATGATGATATGGGCCGCGACCTGCGCCAGACGATGGATGCGCGCAAGCTGCTGGCGGAGGAACCGGAGCTGGAAGCGATCAATATCGGCGTGACGGTGCGCAACCGGGTGGCGACGTTATGGGGCCCGGTGCCATCCGCCGAAGTCGCGTTTCGGGCGGAACTGGTATTGCGTTCGATGTTCGAGTTGACGGCGGTGCGGAACGAGCTGTTCGTGAGCGAGCTGGTCGAGCCGATGAGGAAGCCGTTGCGGATCGAGAGTCCGCCGCGAGGTGTGCCGGAGCTCGCGCCGCCGAAGCTGCCGCCGCTGCCGCGAGTATTGCCTGGCGCTCCTGGCGTATTGACGGCGACAAAAAGCGATCGGCCCGTGCCCCAGGGGCCCGCCAAGGAAAAATCGGCCCCAGCGGATTCATTGCCGCGCATACCGCCAATCGAGACGAAGATTTCCGCCGGCACTTTCGATGGCGATGCCGTGATCGCGTTGGCGGTGCGCACGCTTTTGAGCGAGAATGCGTCCTTTCGTGAGGTGCAATTCATCGTCAAGGATGGCCGCGTCTACTTGCGCACTCTTGGAAGCGATACGGATGCATTGCGGCAGGCAGCCCAGGCGGTATCGCGCTTGCCGAACGTGGTTGGCGTGACAATGGTGGGGTCAGAGATGCCGCATTAAGGAGGAGTGCTTGGAGATGATCTCCTGCCTTCATAGTGCGGCTTCAGCCCGTTTTCTACCGGACCCGGGCTGAAGCCCGCACTACGAAAGAACGGTATCGGGAGTTTATTCCTTGAGCGATGCTAAGCTTTTCCGTCGCTCGCCGATGACACGCCAGTCAACTAAACTGGTTTCATGCATGACCATTCCTTCGCATTCCTGAAGACCCTGGTGCAAACCCCCAGCCCCTCCGGCTATGAGCAAAAAATCCAGGCGGTGGTCCGCACCTGGGCCGGGCCGCTCGCCGACGAAGTGCGCACCGATCTGCACGGCAACGTCATCGCCGCCGTCAATCCCGCCGGGTCGCCGCGCATCATGCTGGCCGGGCATTGCGATCAACTCGCGCTCATGGTCGAGCACATCGATTCCGACGGATTTCTTTACGTGCAGCCGATGGGGGGCTGGGACATTCCGATCCTGCTCGGCCAACGCCTCACGATCTGGAGCAAGACCGGGCCGATCCCCGCCGTGGTGTCGCGCAAGGCTCCACACATGCTGACGGCCGACGAGCGCAAGAAGATCCCCGAGTTCATCGATATCTGGGTCGATCTGGGCGCCAAGGACCGCGCGGAGGCCGAATCGCTGGTAGCGCTGGGGGACACCATCACGGTCGAGCTGTCCTGCGCTGAAATGCGCAACAACCTGTTCACCTCGCCCGGCCTGGACGACAAGGTTGGCGTGTGGACCGTCATGGAAACGCTGCGGCTCCTGCATGGCAAACCGTTGCAAGCCGCAGTGTTCTGCGTCTCGACGGTGCAGGAAGAGATCGGCCTGCGCGGGGCCACCACCAGCGCCTATGGGATACATCCGACCGTCGGCATCGCGGTGGATGTTTGCCACGCCAGCGACACGCCGGGCAATGAGAAAAAGCAAATCGGCGAGACGAAACTCAACGCCGGCCCGGTCGTCTTCCGCGGCCCCAACATCAACCCGCACGTCCATGAACGCCTGGTCGCCGCCGCCCAGTCGCAATCGATCCCCATCCAAACGCGCGGCGTTCCCAAGGCGACCGGCACCGACGCCAACGCCATTCAACTCGCCCGCGAAGGCGTGGCAACCGGCCTCTTGAGCATCCCGAACCGCTACATGCACAGCCCCGTCGAGGTCGTGAGCCTGAAGGACCTGGACAACGCGGCCAAGCTATTGGCGCAATTCTGCCTGAGCGTGACGAGCGATGCGAATTGGGTTCCGTAAATAGGTTTTTTCTGTTACAATCCCAGCGGGATAAACATGCATGCGAGATGCAAAGGGAGCTGGCCATGCAAATCACAGTCTTAGTCGAATCGCTCAATGGCAAAGGCTACCGTGCCACTGGCGGCGATCCATTGGCGCCAGCGCGGAAGGCGCAACACGCGACGAAGCCTTGAAGAATCTCAAAGACGAAATCCAAGCTCGTATTCGAAGCGGAGCGGAATTGGTCGCCCTGGAGGTCGGCGTTGCACCGCATCCCTGGCTGGAGTTCGCCGGTATGTACAAGGATGATCCCCTGATCGAAGAATGGAAGAAGGCCATGGCCGACTATCGGGATCAAGTTGAGAAAGATGATGATTATCGATGAATCCCTTCATCCTCGACACGGATATCTTGACCCTATTTCAGGAAGGCAACGCCACCGTTCGACAGAATGTCGCCTTGCATCAACCCCAGGATTTGGCCATCACCGTGCTCAGCGTTGAGGAGCAGTTGTCAGGATGGTACACGTACATACGGCAGGCAAAACAAATCGACAGGCTGGCATGGGCGTACCAGCGTCTCGCCAATAACATTCGCTCGCTTTCTGCGTTTCAGATCCTGAGTTTTGACGAACCATCGATCCGTCGATATGACACGCTACGCACACTCAAGCTCAATGTCCGCAAGATGGACTTGCGCATCGCGGCGATTGTGCTTGAACAGAATGCCACGCTGGTCACGCGCAATGCGCAAGACTTCAAGCAAGTTCCTGGCCTGACGTTTGTCGATTGGTCGCAATAGAATTATTCCGCGCATCATCCTGCATCAACCTACGCCGAGCGTGGCGCAAGCGATGGAGCGGCCGATGATGGTGCTGGCGCGGCGCGAGGGGAAGGGAACGGAGCACGCGGCGCGGTCGGTGCTGCTGAAGGTAAAGTAAATTGCACGGAACGCCGGGCGGACGGTCCAGGCGCCGTGAGGCGGAACGGGCCGCTTCCCCAATCGGTAATTCACGCCGACGGAGGTGTTGGTGCACACGAAGACGCGGGGGTGCGTCGCCGGCCCCACCAGGCGCCGAAGCCGAACGCCCCCAAGGCTGTTAGCGTGGCAGCGATCAGCATGTGCGGCCAGCGACTCGGCGGCGTAGCTGTTCGCGTTGCTCGACCAGGACGGGCTCTGGTAGTGAGCGAGCACTCGCTCCGCGTCAAGATCCCACTTCGCCACGGCGCCGACATCGACGACGCCCAGGGTCTTGCCATCGGGCGCGAATACGACTTTGTGCGGGTAGGGCTTTATTCCATGGTCGAGACGATGCTGGATCGCGCCGGTTGCGGCATCGCAGATGAGAACCTGCGCGATCTGGTTCACTCCAGCCTCGCGGTCGAGGATGGCCAGCTTCGTGCCGTCGCGAGAAAAAGCGAGGTGCCAGGCTTGATGTTCGCACGCGATGACTGCCCGCGGGGCCATCGGCCAATGGTATGCAAGCGTCCCGGCAGCAACGCTGAGCAAGAGGGCAATCCAGGTGCGTGGCCGCGCGAGCGATTTCATGCGAGAAGCTACCTCACCCCAAAGCAACGCCGCGATTACCGATCTAACATCGAGGAGGTATTACAGGATTCCGGTGCGGTCGGCATTGGCAAGGCCAGCAGCTACTCCAAATGCGCCAGCGGCCCCAGCGCCAGCACCGTCAATTGATCGAACGGAAACCGATCAAGCACGCCGCGGATGTCCTTCAAGCTGACGGCATCGAAGTTCCCCAACTCCTCATCGACCGAGCGGTACGTCTTCAAATACGTCCAGCCCATGCCCAACGCTTGCATGCGGCCCATCGGACGCTCGCTGCCACGCACGACGCGCGAGAGGATTTTGCTCTTGGCGACGGCGAGCTCCTCCTCGCTGACCCCTTCGCGCTGGACTTCGCGCAAGATTTCCTGAACGATGGCGAGATTGTCCTGCGTGTTGTCCGGCTCGCAACTGAAGGATGTGAAATAGCTGCCGGTCCCTTCGTAATCGTGGAAGCCCATGTCGGCGGAGTCGGCGTTGCCCGGATCGACGAGGGCCCAATAGAATCGGCTGCCGGAATCGTCGCCGATAATCATCGCCAGCGTGTCGGCGGCATAGCGCTCCGTGGAATCGGCGGCGGGAGCGGGGGAAATCATGAAGACCTGCTCCTGGTTGAGCTTGTCTTTGGTCATGACTTGCAGATGCTTGCGCGGGCTGGCCGGGCGGATGTTGCCGCGCGGCGCCTGCCCGGTCGGCCATTTGCCGCATTGCGTTTCGATCAGCTTGACGACATCAGGCCAGGCGAAGTTGCCGGCGACGGCGACGGTGATGTTCGGAGCGACGTACCGGCGGTCGTAATACGCCTGCATCTGGTCGCGCGTCAGATCGGTAATGCTCTGAGCGGTGCCGAGCACGCTATTGCCCAGCGGATGATCGGCAAAGAATGCTTTCTTGGCGTTGTCGTAGGCGCACCACATCGGCTGATCGTCGTACATGCCGATCTCTTCGATGATGACTTTTTTCTCCATTTCGAAATCTTCGCCGCGCAGGGAAGGCCGCAGAATGTCCGCCAAAATATCGACCGCCTGGGGCAGATATTCGGGCAAGATGGCGGCGTAAAAGACGGTGTTCTCCTCGCTGGTGAAGGCGTTGTAGCTGGCGCCGATCTTGTCGAAATCGTAATTGACTTCGAGAGCGGTGCGGTGCGGCGTCCCCTTGAAGACCATGTGCTCTAGGAAATGCGACACGCCGGATTCGCTCGGCGTCTCATCGCGCGAGCCGGTCTTGACGAAGAAGCCGACCGCGGCGGAACGTGCCGATGGGCTGATCTCGCCGACGATGGTGAGGCCGTTGGGGAGAACGTGTTTATGGAAGGACATGGAAAATCTCCAAGAGAATGTTATGCAATTGCACGCTGGCGCCTTCAGCTCAGGGTTGCGGTAGAGGATTCGGACGGACGATGCGAATGAACTGATTCGCCAGGCTCGGCTTGGCGGCAATGGCGTCGTGAATGCGCTGCGCCAGATCCGGCAGATTGTTGTCGTCGCGCGTGCACGAGATGATGCCTGCATGGGGTTGGCCAACTGCGTGGAGACGTCGAAAATCCCGATGGTTGTGCGTAAGCACGCCGCGACCGTCCGCTGTGGCCTCGGCAAGCACCTCCGGATCGGGCTTGCCACTGCGCCCCGCCTCCTGAACGGTCTGCACGTCATGTCCCAGGTTGCGCAGGATCTGAACTGCTCCCAATGGAAAATCTTCATCGGCGTAAAGGCGTCCCATCATGGTTCTTCGTTCACCCGAATCGCTTCGTCGATTTCCGCCGCATGTTGACGCGCATAATCCCAGGCAGCTTCGAGATCGTCAGGAGTCAAACCTACGATGTTCTGTAGTATACTCGCATCGCTTGCCCCGAGCCGGCGGCTTTGGACCAAGCCCCAAACCGTGATGCGCGTGTTGCGGATACAGGCGTGGCCGCCGCAAACGTCCGGGGTCTTTTGCACCCAACTCTGCTTTTTGGTAGTGTCTGTGGCCATGCCAGCCTCCCATATCTCTGCCATCATACGCGACAAACTCCCTGGCGGCATTATAGGTCCGAGTAGGCTTCTTCGGCTCATTCTTGCCTATTGCCGCTCTCGTGTCTTTTTTTTCGACGGACACGGCGCATCTCGTAAATCGTCAGTGCGACGCTGGAAAGAACCATCGCAATTCCGAGGCCTACCGCATACCAGCCTACCCCGCCCGTGCCTGCGAGGAAGTAGAAGATTGCGACCAATAAGAGTGCACTCTCCAGCACGATGAGGGAGAGAACCAAGAGGACTACACGCAACCATAACCGCGGCTCGCGCATATTGATTCCTCGACTGCGATCGTAACGCCAAACGAACGCATGAGGCATTGCGGGTTAACCGGGCAGCTTCAGCGCATTCTTGCCAAGCGTCACTATCGTGAAATCCTTGGGCGGATATCTCTTCACGTGTTCGAGAATGCTGGCCGGCGACAGCGCTTCGATGGCGTCGTGAATTTCCTCTGTCGATCTCACGCGGCCCAAATAATACCAGTCCGATGCCAGGGCGCCGGCACGCGATGAGGTGGATTCCTCCTGCATGATGACCGACGACTTCAAGCCGGCGCGGACGCGCTGCACTTCTTCCTCGGTCACGCCGTCGATCATGCGGCGCAATTCGGCGACGGTAACGTCGAGCGTTTCCTGGGCGCGTTCGGTGGTCGTGCCGGCGTAACAAATGATGCCGGCGACTTGCTTGAACGTCTGATAATTGGCGCTGACGGAATAGCAGAGCCCGCGCTTTTCGCGGACCTCGGTGAACAGGCGAGCGCCCATGCCGCCGGAAAGAACCTGGACGGCGCCCAGGGCTGCGTAATATTCCGGATGGCCGAACGGCACGCTGGGATAGGCGATGACGATCTGCGTCTGCGTGGTGTCTTTGTCGAGGTGGGCGTTGCCGCGCGGCGGCGGCGTGAGTTCCGGCGGCGGCGTGTCGTTGCCGGTCCAGTCGCCCAGCAATTTCTCGACCTGATCGCGCAACGGTTGCCATTCGACATTGCCGGCCACGGACAGGATCAAGCGGCGCGGGCTGATGCGGGCCTTGTGGAAGGCGCGAACGCTCTTGCCGTCGATGCGCTCAATCGATTCCTCGGTGCCGCGGCGATCTTGCCCGAGCGGCGCGGGCCAGAAACGCCGCCGCAATTCCACCATCACCTTCGCGCGCGGCTCGTCCTCCAGGGCCTGCAATTCCTGCAGCGCAAGCGCCTTGACCGGATCGAGCTCCTCCTCCGGCAAATGCGGATGACGCAGGATGTCCGCGAACAGTTCCAGGGCAGGGGGGATATTGCGGGCCAGCGTCGAACCCCAGAAACGCAGGTGCAATTGGCCGACGCTCTCGGAATGATCCAGGCCGAGGCTGTCCATCGCCAGCGTGAGCGCCCGGCTATCGCGATCGCCGGCGCCGCGCGTGATCAATTCGGAAAAGATCGACGCCAGGCCGATCTGCTCCGGCGGATCGTAGACACAGCCCGCCGGCACGAGGAAGTTGACCGCCGCCGAGCGCACGTGGTCCATGCGTTCCAGGAGCAGCGTCAGGCCGTTGGGGAAGGTATGGTGATAGACTTGTTGCGCCATTTTTTTCCTTACGAAATGTATTCCGCGAACTAACCGCACTCAGGATTCATCGGCCTTCAGCGCTTCGCGGCGTTGTCGGACCAACTCTTCGGCTCCCGCTTGATTCATCCATTCGAACACTGCATCAAAGACATCTTCAATCTCGGCGCATCCGGAGAACGCACGCACTTTAATGCTCGCGCCGCAATGCGCACATTTGGCGTAAATGTCAAATGGTGAAACCGACCAGTGCGCGCCGCAATGTTCAACGGTACGCTCCACGGGCAAGGACCGAATCGCTTCGACAAGGTCCGTTGGGATCGCAATCGGATTAGCGGCAATGGAAGGCATATTATTCGAGGTCCTGAAGCGCCTTCTTGAACTGTCCCCGTGTCATGGCGGGGGCACGCCTGACCTCGGCGTGCGCGTTGCGCAGGCGCATTGGCAACGACGCCGACCCAGGAATCGCGACGACCACGAGACCTTTCGCTTCGATCTCTTCACGCGTTCGCGCCACCGCTTCGCTACCGGATCGGAACGCGTCCAAGACTTCCGCCTCGGTCAGCGCGGGGTCAACTGCATCGGTATCAAAGACGGAAACGCCGTCTTCGCCCTTACGCAACTGAAAAGCCGGTTTGCCGGGTTCGGTGACACGGATGAACATCGCCATTCACTCCGCCGATATTCATCCTTCGAGGTTATTATACCAGCGCGACGCCAGAAAACATGCCACTTCGGCGGCATGGTCGATCAAAGCGTCCAGGCCGAATCTGAAACCGGCTCCAATCGATAGGTTTCCGGTTCTGCGAGCTTGTAGAGCGTCTTGCGGAAGCGGAAGCCGACTTGGCGGTACATGCGGATGGCGGTCTCGTTCTGGGCGGTGACTTCGAGGGTGGCCTTCGCCAAACCGGTGCGGCGGAAGGCGTGCAGGGCTTGCAGGAGCAGCGCCAGGCCGAGGCCGCGGCCGCGATAGGCGGGGATGACGCCAAGGTTCTGGATGCCGCCGTTGCCGATGCGATCCGCGACGCCTTGCACGGTGGCGACATAGGTTTCGCCGTGTGCGATGAGCCAGGTAAATTCAGCCCGAAAGCCGGGCCGCGCGGCGATCTCGCGCATCAGGCGCAGGCAGCCGGAAAGGCAGCTGAGGTTCGGAAACACGACGCCGTCGAGCTCATTACGGAAACATTGATGCTTGACGTCGGCATGGATTTCCAGCAGCCGCGCCTCCCACGGGACCCACGCGAATCCGTCCGGCAGAACCGGCGCGGGCGGCAGCGGAGCGACCAGGTCCAGCTCCATCCGATAGCGCTTGAAATAGCTGACAGCAGTCGGCGTGCTTACGGCAGTCATGGGCATCGCGCGGGTGACAGGTTTCGGGCGAAAGCGGCTATATTACCATGCGGATCGGCGTTGTCAAAACAATTCGGCTCGATGGCTCGATGGCGAGCCGCGTAAGCGGCCGGTTACGACTAGCTAACCGGCTCCTTACGGAGCACGGCTCGCCAGCCGCAAGATATACAAGGTTCCGTCGCTGTTGCCGATAGCCATATGCCGCCCATCGGACGAAAACGCCAGGGCCCGTGCCTCGCCGCGCAACTGCCAATCGCGCTGCTTCTCTCCCGTCGCAACGTCCCAGAGGCGGACGCGCTGGTCCTGGCCGGCGCTGCCGAGCGTCCTGCCGTCGGGGCTGAACGTCAGCGCCTTGATGATCGCCGGCTTCTTCCCCTCATGGGCGTTGATCGTCCGCAGCTTCTCGATCGGCGACCTTCCCAAATCCCACAGATGGATCACACCGTCATCGCCGGCAAACGCCAGGATCGGGCCAGTGGGCGAGCAAGCAACCAGCTTGGCCTGGGCGGCGGGCGGTGTTTTCTCCGCGAGAACGGCGCCCGAAGCATCCCAGATGCGCAGCGTCGAATTACCGATCAAGCTGCCGGCGACCAGCAGGTTGCCGTCATGGCTAAACGCCAGCGAGGAGATACCCAGCGACGGTGCCTTGTCCTTGGCGATCACCGCCCACACCTCCGGCGTCAAATCCTCCAGCTTCCACAAACGCAGCACCGGATCCGCACACGCGCTGGCAAACCCCGGCCCCTTCGGCGGAAACGCCACCGCGAACGGCCGACTCTTGTGCCCGCTCAGCTTGTACGCCTCCTTCGGCTTGACGCCGGTGACATCCCAGACGATCGACGTGTGTGTCGGCACAACCGCACGCCAGCCATTTGCTGTCGGCACTGAACGCGATGCCGCTGGGGCTGCCGTCGACCTTCGCCCACGATTTCGGCGTTTTGTCGCCGAGCTTGTAGAGATGGACGACATTGTCCCATCCCGAAGTCGCGAGACAGCGTGCCATCGAACGAGATCGCCACGCTGGCGATCGCACGATTGTTGGGCCGTTCGAAGGCGACCAGTTCGCGAATGCCGAGTGTCTTGCGATCGTCGGCGTCGATGGCGTTTTCGTCGAGGCGATCCAGCGGGCAAGGCACGGATCGCAAGGTGTCGATGGCCTTCGGCATAGAGCGGGGTGCCGACCTGTTCACGTGCAAATGTGAGGATGTTCGCGGCGGAGCTTGTCGTCCGGCGAAGTCTTGCTTGGCGACGCGGGTTTGCAGATCTTTGAGGCGAGAGTTTCATCGCCGGCGGTCGCGCGGAACGCAATGGGGAAGAGAAGAGGATCAGCAAGAGAGAAACGAGATTTCATATAAACTCCGCAAGGAGGCGGCCGGAGATACCCGTGATCCTCACCGTTCTCCTTTGCCTTGGCCGGTGAGAAATGCTCACATTATCCGCTCATCAGCGAGATCAAATGTTGTCGCTTGATGACCCAAGATGGAATGAGTTGCGGTGGTTACAGGGACGCGTGATCCGACGGGCCTGCTCCGGCGTCTCGAACGGGGCGAGGACGTCTGGGACGACTTGTGGCAAGAGCTTCATCATCTGCGGGGATGTTGGGGAAGCCTGTATGCAGCAATGTGGTCCGGGCCAGCCTCGTCCGAATTGCTGATCGCTTACGCACGCTGGCGATGGGGAATTTCTACGGCCTCGTTTCCACGATCGAAATCGAGCAGCCACCGCAAGGCCAACTCCACCCGATGGAGATTGGGCCCGCGGCAATGTTGCCGATTTGCGATGCGGGGAATGTTGCGACCTGGCATTACGTCGACTTGCGAACCACCCCATGAGGTATCGCATTCGGTCCGTGATCGGCCTCTATGGGGATTCATTCGCTACTTGCCAAGGGCGAGCTCGAAATCGTGGTTTCGCGACTGGCTCGCCGGAATAGACGTTTTCGATTCGCTCTACGAACCGGCCCCGGAGCTTAGACGCCTGGAACAAACCCACGGACGGGCGAGCCAATGCGTATTTAGGCACGAAAGTTAGGGCCGCACATGACCTGGAATCTGCCCGAAGGGCAGCAGCGACGTCGGCGACTGAGCCGCGTCGCGTCGCCCTGGGTTTGGCGACATTTCCATGACGACGCCCTGCAAGGGCAAAACAATACGGAACGCATCTATGTCGCAATCGCTCGCGAAGAACCTGATTCATCTCGTTTTCAGCACCAAAAACCGCCAAGCCGTGGATTCCGCCGGACGGTCCGTGAACGATTCTTCGCGTATCAAGCCGGCATCTTCAAGGAATGGGAATAGCCCCGCATTGATCATCGGCGGCGTCGAAGATCATGTGCATGCGTTGTTCTTGTTGTCGAAAAATCATCCGTTGACGAAAATCGTCGAGCAGGTCAAGAAGGGCAGCTCGAAATGGATGAAACGCGACGGCGGCAATGCGGATTTCTATTGGCAAAATGGATATGCCGCGTTTTCGGTCAGCGAATCGAATGTGGAGCAGGTCCGGCGGTATATTCAGAATCAAGAGCAGCATCATCGCAAGATGACGTTTCAGGATGAATTGCGGGCGTTGTTGAAGCGGCATCGCGTGGAATTCGATGAACGTGTATGCGTGGGATTGACCTTGTCGTGCTCTTGCAGGGCGCATTTCTGGATTACGTCGCAACCCAGAGCGATCGACGAACCCAGGGCGCCGCGTCGCTTTGCCCTGGGCTGATTTGTTGCGCTCCTTCGGAGCAAAGACCGCGACGTATCCATTATTGAATGGGAGATTCGATGTCCTCTCCGTCCGCCAATATCACCAGCGTTCTCAAGGAAACGCGCACCTTCCCGCCCTCCGCGCAATTCGCGGCCAACGCCCACATCAAGAGCCTCGCCGAATACGAGGCCCTCCACCAACGCGCGGCCGATGATCCGGAAGGCTTCTGGGCCGAGCAAGCCGAATCGCTCTCCTGGTTCAAGAAATGGAACAAGGTGCTCGAATGGAACGAACCGTTCGCGAAATGGTTTGTCGGCGGCACCCTCAATGCTTGCTACAACTGCGTCGATCGGCATCTCAAGGCCGGGCGAGCGAACAAGGCCGCGATCATCTTCGAAGGCGAGCCGGGCGATTCGCGGGTGCTGCGCTATCAGGATTTGCACCGCGAAGTTTGCAAGTTCGCCAACGCCCTCAAGAAGCTCGGCATCAAGCCGGGCGAGCGCGTTACCATCTACATGCCGATGATTCCGGAAGCGGTCATCGCCATGCTCGCTTGTGCCCGCATTGGCGCCGACGCATTCGGTCATCTTCGGCGGCTTCTCCGATACCGCGGTTGCCGAACGCAACAACGATGCCAAGGCTCGGCTTGTCATCACCGCGGATGCCGGCTGGCGGCGCGGCAAGATCGTGCCGCTTGAAGCAAAACGTCGATGCGGCCCTGGAGAAATCGCCCACCGTCGAGAAGTGCATCGTCTTCAATCGCTGCAACAGCAGGTGAACATGAAGGCCGGGCCGCGATTTCTGGTGGCACGAACTGGTCGCCGACGCTTCCGCTGATTGCCCCGCGGAGCCGCTCGATTCGGAGCATCCGCTTTTCATCCTTTACACCAGCGGCTCGACCGGGAAAGCCCAAGGGGGTGCTGCACACCACCGCCGGCTATCTGCTCGGCACTTCGCTCACGCACAAGTGGGTGTTCGACCTGAAAGAGGACGACACCTACTGGTGCACCGCCGACGTCGGCTGGGTGACCGGGCACAGCTACATCGTTTATGGCCCGCTCGCCAACGGGGCGACCATCGTCATGTACGAAGGGGCGCCGAACCATCCGCGTGAAGATCGCTTCTGGGAGCATCATCGAGAAATATCGCGTGTCGATCTTCTACACCGCTCCGACCGCGATCCGGGCCTTCATCAAATGGGGCGATCAGCATCCGAATAGCCACGACCTGTCGAGCCTGCGCGTGCTTGGCTCCGTCGGCGAACCGATCAATCCGGAGGCGTGGATGTGGTATCACGAAGTCATTGGCAAAGGAAAATGCCCGATTGTCGATACCTGGTGGCAAACCGAGACCGGCATGATCATGATCGCTCCGTTGCCGGGCGCGATCCCGACTAAGCCGGGCAGCGCGACCAGGCCGTTGCCTGGCGTCATTGTCGCGGTTGTCGATAAACAAGGGCAATCCGGTGCCGGCGAGGCAGGGTGGCTTTCTCGTCATCAAGAAGCCGTGGCCCGCGATGCTGCGCACCATCTTCGGCGACGATGAGCGCTACCGCCAGGCCTACTGGTCGCAAATTCCCCCCTCGCCCACTGGGAAAGGGATTCGGGGTGAGGGAGTCTACTTCACCGCGGACGGCGCTCGCCAGGACGAGGACGGCTACATCTGGGTGATGGGCCGGGTGGACGACGTGCTCAACGTGTCGGGCCATCGCCTGAGCACGATGGAAGTCGAAAGCGCGTTGGTGCATCACGACAAGGTCGCGGAGGCCGCCGTTGTCGGGCGACCCGACGACCTTAAGGGAGAGGGGATCGCCTGCTTCGTGACGCTGAAAGCCGGTTGTGCCGCCAGCGAGGAATTAAAGAAGGAGCTGCAGGCCTTCGTCGTCCATGAGATTGGCGCCCTCGCTCGCCCCGACGAAATCCGCTTCACCGATGCGCTGCCGAAAACTCGCTCGGGCAAGATCATGCGGCGCTTGTTGCGCGACATCGCCGGCGGCAAGACCACCACCGGCGACACCACCACGCTGGAAGATTTGTCGGTGCTGGCGAAATTGCGCGAGGATGAGGAATGACGATCTCGTCACGAACACCCGAAGGCTTGCCGCATCAATGTCCGATCTGCGGCAAGATCGCGGCACTTGAGCCGTGTTATCCGGGCGGCGATTCCGTCCGTCCAAGCTGCGGGCATTTGCTTTGGAGATTCCGTGATCGTTTCTGCAGCAGCCTTGCCGACAATCTCGGTGTCGCCGCGGACCAAATCACATTCGAGACGCTTCTGTTCGACGATCTCGGCATTGATTCGCTCGATCGGGTTGAATTCGTCATGGAGTTGGAAGAAGAATTCGAGTTCAACATCCCCGATGAAGTGGCGGAGAATTTCCGCACGGTGGGCGACGTGATCGAACACCTTCAACGGCGTTAACAACTCGGTTGACGAACGGTTACATGGACCTGTGGACATTTCTCGCTCGGGAGATGGAGATGCCGGACTGGTTCTATCGGACGGTGTCGCAGCCGATGCTCTTCCGCTTGCCGGCGATCAGGGCGCGAGACCTGGCCCTGGGATTGATGGGGCGCCTAGCGCGCTTGCCGCTCGGGCCAGCGCTCATCGATTTCATGGGGCACATGGGGGCCGATCCGCGTTTGCGCTGCACGCATCGGGGCATCGAATTCCCGACGGCGATCGGTCTGGGGCCGCACCTGGATGGATCGGCGGCCGCGCTGCCGGCTCTGGCGCGATTCGGGTTCGGCTTCATCGAAGTCGGCCCGGTGACGACTGAGGGGCACGGCGGCGGCACAATGGAACGCCGGCCCGATCAAGAAGCGATCTGGCTGTCCGATCCACCGAGCAGCCTGAGCCTTGCCGATGTTGCTCCACGGCTGGCTGAGGCGTCGCACCTGGGATTGCCGTTGATCGTGCGGATTGGCGCAACGATGGAGGATTGCGGCCGACTGCGCGCGAACTTGCGCCGCATGTTCACATGATTTCGCTGGACACGCTGGCTCGCGCGATTGAAGCCGGCTGGCCGCTGGAGCAATGGACGGAGCAGGTGCAGGCCATCGTCGCCGCCGCCGCACAGCGCCCGGTGCTGATCTGCGTGCCGTGCGACATGAACGCGGAGCGCGGCGACCCGTTGCTCGACGCGGCATTGAGCGCCGGGGCGGCGGGATTTCTGATCGACGGCAGCGTGCGTGCCGAGACCGGCGGTCGGTTGATCGGATTGCCGGCACGTGCGCCGGCGCTGGAGCAGGTTCGGCGGCTGCGCGCTCGGCATGGCAATGGCGTGCTGCTGATTGCATCGGGCGGCGTCCATGAGCCCGGCGATGCGCTGGCTCTGCGCCATGCCGGCGCCGACCTCGTGCAGGCCGATAGCGGTCTCGTCTATACGGGGCCAGGGTTGCCGAAGCGCATCAATGACGTGCTGCTGTTCGAGACAACGCGACTGGAAAACCATCCCTCACCCCCGGCCCCTCTCCCGGAGGGCGAGGGGAGAAATATGCCAACGCAAGCCTCACCCCCGGCCCCTCTCCCGGAGGGCGAGGAGAGAAATAACGCGGAGATGAGTTGGTTCTGGACCTTCTTGATGGGCGCCGGCATGTTGCTGGGGAGCGTGATGGCGCTGGTGATCGCCGCCACGCGCGTGGTGCTGCCCTACGATGAGATGTTCGTCAACATGTCGCGTGACGAATTGCACCGCGTCAATCTGCGGTTGCTCGCATTCATGGCCCACGACCGCGTCAGCCTCGCCGGCACGATGGTGGCCATCGGTATCATGTACGTCGGTCTATCGCTGTTCGGCATTCGCCGCGGCCTACACTGGGCACAGCTCTCCGTGTTCGTCTCCGCGTTCGTCGGCTTTGCCAGCTTCTTTCTGTTCCTCGGTTTCGAGTACTTCGATAACTTTCACGCTTTCGTCACGCTTGCGCTGTTGCAACTCTTGCTTTTGGGTGTCCATGCCAGGTTGGGCACGCATATTCCCACGGTCGCACCGCCGTTACAAGGGGATGCCGCCTGGCGTCGCAGTCTGTGGGGCCAGCTCTTGCTGATCGTGCACGCGTGCGGCTTGCTCGGCGCCGGGCTGATGATTTCGAGCATCGGCGTCACGCATGTGTTCGTACACGAGGATCTCGATTTCATGGGTACGACCACGGAGAAGCTGATCGAAGCCAACGCTCGCCTCGTGCCGCTGGTGGCCCACGATCGCGCCACGTTCGGCGGCATGTTGCTGGCGAGCGGCTGGGTTTTCTTGCTGCCGGCCCTGTGGGGTTTTCGCAACGGGTCGGCCTGGCTGTGGCGCACGATGTTGCTCGCGGGTCTGGCGGCGTACACGGCGGCCATCGGCGTCCACTTCGCGGTCGGCTACACCAATATCGTGCATCTGCTGCCGGCGTTTTCGGGGCTTGTCGTGTTCGCGGCGGGAATGAGGTTGTCACGCGAATACCTGTGCGGCGGCCGTGAAACGAATTTTCGGAGGACAAAGCCTTGACGCCAATCGCGTTGCGCCGATGCATTTCATCCACGCAAACACACCCCCCAGATTTTGGCAACGACCTTGCAATCGCCGCACCTCGGCTTTTCGCTGGAGATCCAGAAGGCAATCGTATAGCATGATGGCAATTGCGCCCGAGAAGATCAATAATCGACGACTTCGACCGGTGAACGCCGATGAACTATACGGAAATGAGCATCCGCGTCGAAGATCCTGGATCGCCGGCGGCCCAGGCGTTGATCGCGCAGTTGGACGTCCTGCAATGCTCATTGTACCCGCCGGAATCGCTGCACCTGGCGTCGATCGAGGAACTTCGGCAGCCCGGCGTGGCCTTTCTCATCGCGGCCGTCAATGGTGATGCGGTCGGCTGCGGCGCCATTGTCAATCGCGGCGATTATGCGGAACTGAAGCGGATGTTCGTGCTGCCGACGTGCCGCCGTCTGGGCGTGGGTCGGCGAATTCTTGTCGAGTTGGAAGCGTGCGCCAGGGCGCAGGGTCTGGGCAGAGTGATGCTGGAGACGGGAATCGCGCAGCCCGAAGCGATCGGTCTTTATGAACGCGCGGGCTATCGCCGGCGCGGCGTTTACGGCGATTACGTTGAAGATTCGTTGACGGTGTACATGGAAAAGCAGCTTGCGCCTCCGGAACTCTGACGGCGCGGGCGGACAGGAACGCGCTCTTTCCCAATTCTAACCGCTTTCCCACCGAGGTCAAATGCGGCACTGAGAAATCAGCAACCGCCCTACAACGGCACAGGGCTTTGCAACGCGACTGAACCACAGAAACACAGAGAAGAGAAGACAGGGGATAGAAACGCAGGATTTTTCTTGCCCATCCTTCCTTACTCTGTGCCTCTGTGGTTCGATTGCTTCGCAAAGCCGCAGGGCAGGGAAAAACCAAGAAGGAGGCCCTTTGATGCCTCTTGCAGATGAGGCCGTTTGCCAGTAGTCTAAACGGTTGAACGTGGGGCACGATGGCAGTGTGCCGCGGCAAGAATCGGCTGAAGGGAAGGAGAAAACCCATGGCTCGTAAGCGCACCCAGAACTATCGCGAAATGCGCGCGGACTTCGACGAGGAAGAAGTACCGCGCGATGATGAAGAAGCCGATGAAGGCGAAGACGAAGACGAAGATGAGGATGAAGAAGAGGAAGAGGGGGCTGCCGGCGCCGAAGGCGAGCCCGGCGAGGAAGGTGAGGAATCTGACGATGAGGAGGCCCCCAAAAAGAAGAAGCCCAAGGCCAAGCCCAAGGCCAAGCCGAAACGCACCCGCGTCGCCAAGGTGACGCGCATGCGGCAGATTTGGGGCGTCTTCAACAACTCCAACCAGATGGTCGCCGAATTCGAGTATCCGCAGAAGGCCGACGCCGAGGCCGATGCGGCCCGTCGCATGGCGGACAAGAAATCGACGCACTTCGTCCAGCCCGTGAAGGTGGCGATCGAGGAAAAGAAAGAAGACAAGAAAGAGAAATAATGGCGCCGCCTATCGAAATCAGCCCGCGCGATCTGGCCCAGCACCTCGAGAATGGCCGAGCGATCCTCCTGCTTGACGTGCGACAGCCGTGGGAATGCAAAGTCGCCCAGCTGGCCGATAGCGTGAGCATACCGCTCAACGAACTGCCCGCGCGTGCCGCCGAGGTTGCGCCGGAGCCAGGAACGCTTGTGGTGGTCTATTGCCACCACGGCGTGCGCAGCCTAACGGCGGCGGAATTTCTTCGCCGGAATGGACATGTGGACGTTTGCTCTCTGGCGGGCGGCATCGACGCCTGGTCACGCGAGGTCGATCCGACGCTGCCGCGCTATTGATTACTCCGCTCACCCACCCGGGTGAGGGGCGTCCACAAGGCGGCGAGAATAGTCGGCCCCCTTCATAGACAAGTTCTCTTCATTGGGCTACCCCTTGACCCCCCGGCACCTAACCCGGCCCCTCTCCCCTGAGCGGGGCGAGGGGAGAAAATGAGCCGTTGCCATTAAACTCATCCGCACCGGCAAAGTTTGCCCCGTTTCCAGTCACGCTGGATCGCTTCCCACCCAACGCCAAAGGAATCGCCTTCGGAAGAGCGCCGGTCGGACCTTTCGAGGCCCCCGAGAGCGCGAATTTCGCTCGATCTGGCGGGGCGAGTCGCAGACGAATGCCGATCAATGGCGTGTCCAAGGCGGTGAGGATGCTGCCCTTCGTCACATGGGCTCGAATAAACCAGCGAGTGGGATTGTATGCAAGGCTATACGATTCGGTTGATCGAAGAAGCGGGGCACAAGAGCTGTCCGAAATGCGGGCAGGGCTATCTGGGCCGCACCGGCCTGGGACTTTTCGCCGAGAATCACGAGCAGCCCGTGTGCCGAACCTGTGGCAAGAAGGGAGCGCCGACGATGGCCGCCCTACTCGATTTGGCCCTGACGGCGGAGCGCGTCGGCAAGAGCTGCCGGCGATTGTTGACCCCGCCGATGGCCTCGCTGCTGGATTTGGCCCACGCCGCCGAAGCCTACTCGCACACCGCGCCGCAAATTCCTTCGCGTTGAACTTCGCCCTTCCTCTGTCTGCTGTGCTAAAGCCCCACGGAGGCCTCGTCCGTGGGGTTTATTTTTATTCCTTGGAATTTCCTTGCTTTGCGATGCTCTTTTTGTACAGTGAATACCAGAATGAATACCAGGCCGGCAATTTAGGCCAATCGGGTAGGAGGGGAAATTACTTCCCCCGTCCTCCCACACCACCGGACGTACTTTGCGTATCCGGCGGTTTCTGTTCTTGTTGATACCGGTCATACAGCTGGCTGAGGTTGGCCAAGCCCAAAGACTCGATCCAAGTCTGATTCATGGCGGTGTTGACGGCCGGACACGCCGACAGATGCCACCACCCCTTGTTCGACCCGGCGGTCATCCGCGCGTGGCGGACTGGAACGCCGTGGCTTTGCAAGAAGGCCGCGATCGTTCTGGTCCGTTTCAGTTGCTTCAACCGCACGCAGCGCAGCTTCCGACGAATCCAACTGTCCAATTCACGCAGCAAGGTCTTGCACTTCGCAAAACGGAAGTACGCGATCCAGCCCGTGAGAAAACTGTTGAGTTCGCCGGCCATCTCCTCGATTTCGATGCCTCGATTTCGACGAGTGATCTGCCGAATGCGTTCCTTGACGCGTTCCTCACTCTTGGGCGCTGACTCCCAACTCCCCGCCGCGCAGAAGACGATAGCCGAGAAACTTGCGGTCCTCGACGTGTGCCACGGCACTCTTCTCCCGATTGACGCGGAGCCGAAGTTTCCCTTCCAAGAACGCTGTCACCGACGCCAGCACCCGCTCGCCCGCTGCCTTCGACCGCATGTAGATGTTGCAGTCGTCGGCATAGCGGCAGAAGCAGTGGCCACGCCGTTCCAGTTCCTTGTCCAGGTCGTCCAACAGCAGGTTCGCCAAGAGCGGCGAAAGCGGTCCGCCTTGCGGTGTCCCCTCGTGCCGAGCGACACACACGCCGTCTTGCATCATGCCCGCTTCCAGGAAGCGGCGAATGATCTTGAGCAGACGCTTGTCGCCGATCCGGCGGGCCAGCCGCGCCATCAGGATGTCATGGTTCACCCGGTCGAAGAATTTCTCCAGGTCCATGTCCACCACGATGGTTCGGCCCTCGGCCACATACTCTTTCGCCTTGGCCAGGGCGGTGAATGCTCCGCGTCCCTTGCGAAAGCCATGGCTCGATGCCGAAAAGGTCGGGTCCAGAAGCGGGTCCAAAACTTGCAGGATCGCCTGCTGCACCAAGCGGTCTACCACCGTCGGAATGCCCAACTGTCGCACTCCTCCGCCGGCCTTCGGGATTTGCACCCCGCGGATCGGCGACGGTTGATAACGTTAAGGATTTTATCCGTTGTGCTCCGCGTGCAAAGGCTCACTGACGCGCTTTGGCGTGATGGCGGAGCACGACGGATAAAATCCAGTTGGACTGAACCGCGTATCCCACAGCCGGTTGCTATGGAGCCCGAATGCCGCGTTGGCTTGAATCTACTCGGCAATCATGGCTTCTGTCAACCAATTTCCCGGCAAAGCGGGGAATCGTCAGGGTTCTGGCGTGGCGCGCGGAATCGGAATTCGACCGCGGAATCTCACTCGGCGCGCACCCCGGACGCGGGGCGGCAGAACGGATTTTGAAACGACTCCCCAAGGAGGCGTAGCCTACGACGTGTCGCCGACCGGCGCAGTCAACGGCACGACTCCGGGGCCGCACGCAAAAGGGGACATCCCCCCGCGAGGCAATAACTCGCCGCGTACCCGGCGCACGCTGCCACACTGCGGACAACGCACCGATTCCATCGGCTCGATGGTTGTTGACGCGCTTCCTTGCCATGCCAACTGTGCCAGCAATAGCTTTCGCGCCAAACGCAATCGTGCCTCGCGCTGGCGGCTGCTCAACAGGCCGTAGTGTCGAATCTTCATGAATCCTTTCGGCAACACGTGCTGCACGAAGCGACGCAAAAACTCCTCCGCCGACAGCGTCAGAAGTTTCTCTTTCCGTGAATCCGCGTAGTCCTTGTAGCGGAACGTCACCCGGCCCTCTTCGAGCTTCGCCAGACGATGGTTGCTCAACGCCACCCGATGCGTGTAACGCGCCAGGTACTTCAGCACCTGCTCCGGTCCGCCGAACGAAGGATCAGCATACTGCCCATCATCAGAGTGAAGCGGCAGAAGTGGTCGTCATCGGTTATCCTTATCATCCACTCGCCGGCCAGACTGTACTCGTGTGCCGATCCGAGACGATTGGCGGTGTTTGTCATTTTCGGGTCGTGACCGAGAGTGGTCAGCAGCGGCTCGTTCCGCAATGGATGATTGAGCCACTCTCCTTCGACCCTTCGCCTGTATCAACTCCCGTCATCGATCACGTCGCGCTGCTGGATTTACGTCGTCTGGTCTCCGGCGCACTTTCTACCCTGGACACTCCCGAACACGGAAGCGACCAGGAGGAAGAAAACCATGAACCTGTTGAGCCTGTTTCCTCCGCCCGGGGCGGTGGAAAAACCGCTGCCCGAGGACGTGCAGCGCGCGGCAAGCCAACTGCTGGCCGAGCTGCTGACGGTGGTGATCGAAGAGGCAAGACAACCAAGCGAGGAAGGAGACGAGCATGAGTAAGATCCAACCGATCCATCTGGAACGTGCCGCGTATATCTACGTGCGGCAATCGACGCTGGCCCAAGTGCATAACAACGTGGAGAGCCAAAAACGGCAATACGCGTTGGAGGACCGCGCCCGCGAACTGGGCTGGAAGGAGGTGCGCGTCATTGACGATGATCTGGGTTGCTCTGGCAGCGGCCAGGTGCAACGTCAGGGATTCGAGACTTTGTTGGCCGATGTGTGCCAGGGCCGGGTCGGCGCCGTCTTTGCCATCGAGGCTTCACGTCTGGCACGCAACGGACAGGAGTGGCACCGGCTGCTGGAATTCAGCGCTCTGGTGGATACTTTGATCGTGGACCATGATGGCATCTACGATCCAAAGCATGTCAATGACAGGCTCCTTTTGGGGTTGAAGGGAACCATGAGCGAGATGGAAATTTCGACGTTCCGCCAACGTTCGCAGGAAGCCATCCGGCAAAAGGCGCGCCGGGGCGAGCATTACACCCGTATCGCCGAAGGATACCAGCAGCGGGATGCCGGGTCGTTGGAGATGGACGCGGATGAGCAAGTGCGGCACACATTGCAAATGGTGTTCAGCAAATTCCGCGAACTGGGAAGCGCTCGGCAAGTGTTTCTTTGGTTTCATCAGGAGAGTATCAAGCTCCCCAGCCGCCAGAGTCCCAAGGCACCCACTGTTGAATGGGTGCGGGCGACGCCGTGGATGATCGCACGCATCTTGAAGGATCCGGTTTATGCGGGAGTTTATGCCTTTGGACGAACGAAACGCCGCGTGGTTTTGGACCAGGGCCAAAAGCGCGTGGTGAAGCAGAGGCGTTGGCGTCCGGAGGACTGGGAAGTTTTTCTTCCCGACCATCACGAGGCCTACATTTCCTGGCAAGAGTTTGTCAAGAATCAAGAAACGCTGGCCCAGAATCGGAATCAGGGCGGCGAGGCCGTGCAGGGATCGGCGCGGAAGGGCAAAGGGCTGCTGGCGGGCCTGATTCGTTGTGGGCGTTGTGGCCGCAAGATGCGTGTGCGCTACAGCGGGCGTCGCACTCGGCAATGCGCCGTGGTGTATTACTTCTGCACTGCTTGTCCCGGCGAAGGGGCCGGCAAGCAACTGTGCAGTTTGTTTGGTGGCGTGAGCGTCGAGCAAGCAGTGGTGGCTGCGGTACTCGATGCTCTGACGCCGTTGCGTCTGGAGGCCAGCGTTCGCGCTCGTGCGGATCTCGATAGAAAGAAGCTGGAGAAACGCAAGCAAATCGAGTTGGCCTGGCAGCGTGCGCGTTACGAAGCGGACCGCCTCCAGCGACAGTACCAGGCGGTGGAACCGGAAAACCGGCTCGTGGCCCGGACCCTGGAAAGTCGCTGGAATGAGGCTTTGGAAAGAGTCAGGCACCTGGAGCAAGAATTGGCCGAGCTGGAGACTTCGCCAACAACCCTATCGGCCGAGGAGGAAGAAAAACTCTCCAGCCTCGCTTTCGATCTGCCCCGCTTGTGGGACCACGAGGCAGCACCATTCGACTTGAAGAAGCGCATCCTCCGCACCGTCATTCAAGAGATCGTCGTGTACGTGGAGAAGAAAATCCTGCGTGTGTTGATCCACTGGCAAGGTGGCCAGCATAGCGAATTGCAGGTCCGCAAACGGAAACCAGGAGAACACCGGTGGAAGACCGAGGGAGATACGCTCGAACTGGTTCAACAATTAGCGCGGCAGATGTCGGACAAGCAGATTGCCGCTCAGTTGAATCGCATGAAAATTCCATCCGCCAAGGGACACACCTGGACGCGAACGCGCGTCGGCAATTTCCGCACAATGAACGACATCCCGAACTATTCGCCCGGCGAACGTCAGGCACGCGGCGAGTTGACGATCGAGGAAGTGGCCGAGACCTTGGGCGTGAGCTATTCGACGGTGCAACGCATGATCCGAAGCAAGAAGCTGCCCGCTCGCCAGATTTGCCCTGGGGCGCCGTGGATCATCCGCTCTGAAGACTTGAGAAAACCAGCTCCGTCATCAGGGTCCCCAAATCAACCAACCCTGGATTTTTCCGAGGATATTTGAGGTGTGCATCATGAAGAACCATCGAACGGAGGCTTCGCGTACACCACCCAATCTTTGGCGTACAGCGGACTCAACCACGCCGTGAACGATGCTTCCAGCAGGGCGGGAAGTTTTAGCTTCCCTTGCGCGTGCAGCGCCCGCAGCCCCGCCAAGAACTTGCCGCGGAACACCCGGCTCAGCACACGCACCGGCAGGAAGAACCCAGGCCGGCACGACACCCAGCGCGGCGACGCATCCACCTCGCCGCGCGCGTTGCACGACAGGCCGCCGCCGGTCACCACGCAATGCACGTGCGGATGATGGTGCAAGTTTTGGCCCCACGTGTGCAGCACCATCAACACGCCGATCTGGGCGCCCAACCGCTTCGGGTTCGCCGCCACCTCGCGCAGCGTCTCCGCCGCTGACTGCATCAGCAGGTTGTACATCGTCGCTGCATTCGTCAACGCGAGCTCGGCCAACTCCGCCGGCAGCGTGAACACCACATGGTGATACTCCACCGGCAACAAGTACTCCGACTCGCGCTCCAGCCAGCGCGCTCGCGACAACGCCTGGCACTTCGGACAATGCCGATTGCGACACGAGTTGTACGCCGGACGCTCGTATCCGCAATCCACGCACCGCTCCACATGACCGCCGAGCGCTGCCGTCCGGCACACCGCCAAATCACGCAGGGCCTTCTTCTGCGCCTGAGTCAGATGGCTGCCGTATTTTTGTAGGAACGCCTCGCCGTGGCTCCGAATCACGTCCGCTACTTCCAAAAGCGGACGCGCTGCCACGACGGGCTCAGGCATCCGCCACCTCCCGCTTCTGGGGCGTCGGCAACGCCAACAGGTCCGGCATCTTTTGCATCTGCCGGGTGCTTAAGTGAAGGTAACGCGCCGTCGTGGACAGACTGTTGTGTCCCAACAGCTTTTGCAGCGTCACCACGTCCACGCCCGCTTCCAGCAGGTGCGTCGCGTAACTGTGCCGCAGCGTGTGCATCGACGCTTTCTTCCGTAGCTGCGCGCGCGTCACCACCTGCTTGCACATCCGTTGCACGCTCGTCACGTTCATCGGCTTGTGCCGCGACACGTCCGTCATCCCAGGAAACAGCCACGGCTTGGTCCGATGCCGACACCACCACTGCCGCAACTCGCCCAGCAGCCGCGCCGACAACGGCACCTGCCGATCCTTCGCTCCTTTCCCCTGACGCACGTTCACCACCATCCGCGCGCTGTCGATGTCCGTCACCTGCAAGTTTAACAACTCGCTGATCCTGAGGCCGCACGCATACGCCGTCTGCATCAACACCCGCTCGCGCCCGGGCTTCGCTGCCTCCAAGAGTTGCGTCATCTCCTCCACGCTCAACACCGTCGGCAACCGCTTCGGCCTTTTGCCATACGGCAGCATCTCCACGATCCCCGGCCTGCCCAGCGTCGTGCCGTAAAAAAACCGCAGCCCCGACACCACTTGGTTGAACTGCGACCACGACACCTGCTTCGACAAAAGCGCC
>CAVYFY010000009.1:0-368714 GCA_963767835.1 uncultured Planctomycetota bacterium | reverse complement strand
GGTGGGAAATGCATACGCTATGGCCAGCCTGGCTGCGGGCCGGCGTTTTTAGCTCTTGCATAAGGACCACTACCATGATTGATCTCACTCTCTCTGCCGAACAAGAAGCCCAAGCGCAACGCATCGCTGCCATCATCAGCAAAGGATTTCAAGAAGAAGCTCTGAACATGGCACGCATCATGGCCTCCAAGCCCGATGCACAATTGCTCGGCGCCACCGAATTCGAAATTCGCGCTCGAGCGCACAAGATCGCCGCCCACGCCATTGAGACCGCTCTGAATGAGCGGAAAAAAGGGGGTACCAAGGGTCGAGCATGAGTTGCCCGCACTGCCGCGAATCGGCCCGTTTTGTCGGTTATCGCCCCAAGGAGATCAAAAGCCTGGTCGGCGACATGAACTTGTCGCGGCCGTATTACCATTGCAAGCACTGCCATCAAGGGACTTGGCCGTGGGACGAAATGCTGCGGTTATCGCCGGAACGCTTGACGCCGGCGGCGCAAGAGATCGTATCGTTGCATGGCGTCACCAACAGCTTCAGCAAGGCGGCCAATCAGGTGATGGCCAAAAGCGCCGGGCTGTCCTTGAGTGAATCGACCGTGGAACGCACCACCGAACGAGCGGGCGAGCGCGCGGCACGTGGTTGGAACAAGGCGAGGTGTTCGGGCCGAAGAAGCCGTTCCAGTGGAACCCTGATGTGGAGGGGAAGACGTGCGCCTATGTCGCCCTGGATGCGACGGGAATCATGATGCAAGGCCCTGACGGGGCCAAAGCGGACGGGCGGATGGTGGACGTGGGCATGATCTTCAATCCGCAGCCGCGTGCCGTGGACGACGAGGACATCTGTAAGCCGTGCGAAGGGGTGCGTTACCTGGCGGGGCATTACACGCTGGAGGAGTTGGGGCCGCTGATGCGTGGGCAAGGCGCCGAGGTGGGCATGGATGCGGCCGACCGCTGGATCGCACTGACGGATGCGGGCCAGGGTCTGGAGCATTTCATCGACGTGAATTTCCTGCGGGCGGTGAAGATTGTGGATTTCCGCCACACCAGCGAATACGTGAACAACTTCGCCAAGGCGTATCGCGCCGGCAAGGCGGGGGAAGCGTTGGCGGCGACGTGGTGCCACAAACTCAAGCATGAAGGTGGAGCCGCGTTGTTGGCGGAGCTGGCCTTGTTGGACCGCGCGGCGATGTGCGAACTCGCCCAGGCAGAATACGACAAAGTTCTGAGTTACCTGGGCAACCACTCGGCCCGCATGGATTACCCGACGTACTTGCGCAAGGGTTGGCAAATCGGCACCGGCGCCGTGGAGTCGGCCTGCAAGACCGTCGTGAATCAGCGTCTGAGCATGGGAGGCATGCGTTGGAGCGAAGAAGGCTCGGACGCGGTTTGCCATCTGCGTGCGCTGTTCTGCACCGCCCCGGACCAATGGGACGCCTTCTGGTCTCACGTACCCAAGCCAAGCAACGTCAACCCCCAAATGGCCGCATAGGCGAGAATCCACCTACTGTGCTGACGCCTACCCAAGAAAGAGAATCATGCGAATCATTCACCTCTGCTTGTCCCTGCTTGCCGTTGCCTTCATGTCCAGCAGCCTTTACGCTCAGGACAAGCCGGCGCGTAAGCCGAACATCGTGGTTATCCTCGCCGATGACATGGGCTACTCCGATCTGGGCTGTTACGGCTCGGAAATCAAAACGCCCAACCTTGATCGCCTGGCGAGTAAGGGACTGCGGTTTACGAATTTCTACAACACCGCCCGCTGTTGTCCCTCGCGTGCCGCTCTTCTGACCGGGCTTTATTCGCACCAGGCCGGCATGGGCGGGATGAATAACGATCAGAAAAAGCCCGGCTATCGCGGCGAGCTCAATCGGCAGTGCGTCACCATCGCCGAGGTCTTGCGCACCGTCGGCTACTGGTGCGGCATGATCGGTAAATGGCACCTGACAAAGGCCCAAAACATGGACGGCCCGACCGATACCTGGCCGAGGCAACGTGGCTTCGATCGCTACTTCGGCACTTTGCAAGGCGCCGGCAGCTACTTTCAACCAGGGACGTTGACGCGCGACAACACGCGCATCAAGGCGGAGGCGGGCTTCTATTACACCGATGCGATCAGCGACAATGCCGTGTCCTTCATCCATGACCAGCACAAGGCGAAGCCCGATCAGCCGATGTTTCTGTACGTCGCTTACACGGCGCCGCATTGGCCGTTGCACGCAATCGACAAGGACATTGCCAAATACGAGGAAACGTATCTCAAGGGATGGGACGCTCTTTACCAGGAGCGCTGACGAGCGCATGAAGTCGCTCGGCATCGTGGACGCGAAATGGCCGGTGCCGCCGCGCGACAAGCAGGTGCCGGCGTGGGCGTCCCTCGATGACGCGAAGAAGAAAGAGATGGCCCACAAGATGGGGGTCTACGCGGCCCAGATCGATCGCCTCGATCAAGGCGTGGGCCGAATCGTGGATGCCTTGACGAAAACGAAACGCCTCGACGACACGCTGATTCTGTTCATGGCCGACAATGGCGGTTGCGAGGAAGGCGGCATCTGGGGCTTCGAGCGCAAAAAAGGAGGCGTGGTCGGCGAAGACAATTCCTTCGCCAGCTATGGCAGAGGTTGGGCCTGGCTATCCAACTGCATCTTTCGCTTGTTCAAACATTGGGTGCATGGCGGTGGCGTGCGAACGCCGATGATCGCGCATTGGCCCAATGGCATCGCCGACCAGAATCAGTTGCGCCGGCAGCCAGCGCATCTCATCGACGTGATAGCGACGTGCGTCGAATTGGCTGGCGCGAAATATCCGACGGAATATCAAGGCCAAAAGATCACGCCACTTGAAGGCAAGAGCCTTGTGCCGGCGTTCGCCAACAAGCCGATCGAACGCGACGCCATTTATTGGGAACACGAAGGCAATAGGGCGATCCTCGTCAAGAACTGGAAGCTCGTCGCTGTCGGCGCCAAAGGTCCGTGGGAACTTTACGACCTCGACAAGGATGGCGCGGAGACCAACGACCTGGCCAAGCAGCGTCCCACAATGGTGAAGGACCTCGCCGCCAAATGGCAAGCCTGGGCCGTGCGCGCTCATGTGGTTGACCAGCCGATTGGAAAAAACGCAGGCCTCGACAAAAAGGACGCCGACCAGAAACAAGCAGACCCCAAAACCCCCTATGCGGATTGGCAACACTCCGGCTCGGTTTACGTGCTGCCAACACCCGAAGGCGCAAACCTGTCGGCGTCCGCTTCGGAAAACAACTTCCCGTTGCTGGTGCGACTGCACAAGGATTTCTTCAACTTCAACCAGGCAATGGCCAATGGCGAAGACCTCCGTGTCGCCACGAGCGCGGGCATGCCACTGGACTATCAAATCGACGAATGGGACGCAGCCAACGGTACCGCCAGCATCTGGGTGCGCATTCCCAACATCAAGGGCAACGCGCGGCAGGAGATCAAGCTTTACTGGGGCAAGGCCGATGCCGCCAGCGAATCCAACGGGAAGGCCGTGTTCAACGAATCCAATGGATACCTCAGTGTTTGGCACATGACCGATCCGGCTAGGGATGACGTTGGCACGCTCGCTTCCATCAACCAAGGTACCACCGCAATCAGGGGAATCATCGGCCAGGCGAGGCATTTTGACATCGGCAAGGGAATCCGCTGTGGCGACAACATCACGAATTATCCTTCCGGCTCGGATTCGCACACTTCCGAAGCGTGGGTTCGGGCGGATAAGCCGAACGGGCGCGTTCTCGCCTGGGGCATCGAGAAGGGGCAAGGAAAAGTGGTAATGCAAGTCGCCAGCCCGCCGCATATTCAGATGGAATGTTACTTCTCCGGAGCAAATGTCTCGGGCAGCAGCAAGGTTACCATGAGCGAATGGGTTCATGTGGTTCACACCTACAAGAAAGGCGAATCGCGCGTTTACGTAAACGGCAAGCTGGATGGCGTCACGACGACTCCGAATGCGCCGCTGAGCATTCCGACGCCTGCCAAGATGTGGCTCGGCGGTTGGTACAACACTTTCAATTTTGTCGGCGACCTCGATGAGGTGAGAATTTCCAAGGTGGTTCGGTCGGCCGACTGGATCAAGCTTCAGTACGAAAACCAGAAACCGCTGCAAACCCTCGTCGGCCCCGTGGTGCAATCGGGCGATCGGTTCTCGGTTTCGCAATCCGCGCTCACCGTGCTCGAAGGCAAGCAAGCGACGGTAACTGCCGAAGCGGGTGGCGCCCAGAAGATCTACTGGATTCTGAAGCGGGACGGCCAGGAAGCCGTCGTTGCTGTAGATCGGCTCACTTTCACCTTGGACGCCGGCCGGGTCGTGGGAAACCAGTCGCTTACCCTGCAACTCAAAGCGATTTACGCCAACGAGGTGAAAACCAAGGACATCGCAATCACGATCAAGGAGAATATCCCGGAACCGATCTTCACCCTGAAAGCGCCGGCTAGGTGGGACGGCCGCGAGACCATCGAGATCATGCCGCAAATCGTCAATGCCAAGCAGATGCAGGCGCAAGGGGCGGGCAAGCTGAATTATCGTTGGACTGTTTCCGACATCGCGACCATCACTGAGATCGTTCCGGGGAAACTTATCCTCAAGAGAGCGCAAAACAGCGGCAAGGTAACCGTGACGGTCAGCATCGATAATGGCGGGCAGCCGAGCGTCAAGTCGATCACAATCAACGTTGAGGAACCGAAGCGCGAAGCCTGGGTGCAACGAATCCCTGCCAAGGACGAGAAGCCGGTGGACAACCAGTTCTATGCCCGCGATGACAAGAATGAAGGCACGCTGCACTACAACGGAACCTTGAAGGATGACGCCGACTCGGTTTTCCTGAAGGTTACCGCCAACGATCTGCCCTACAAGACCGAGAGCAAAAAGCTGTCGGCCGACAAGTCATTCACCTTTTCCGTGAAGCTCAAGCCGGGGCTGATCAAATACAAGGTTGAATTCGGAACCACGACCGGCGGCCGCCAGGCCGTGCTCCACACGGTTACCAATCTGGTTTGCGGAGATGCCTACCTGATCCAGGGGCAATCGAATGCAGAAGCGACCGATGTGGGCAAGGAGGATCCGCCCTACACCAGTGACTGGATTCGCAGTTACGGCAGCATGTCGGGATCGCCGGACGGCGCCCGGCTGAGACTCTGGGGTCCCGCCGTCTGTCGGGATCGAAAGGGGGGCAAGGCGCAGATCGGTTATTGGGGCCTCGAACTCGCCAAGCGTCTCGTCGAAGAGCACAAGATCCCAGTCTGCATCATCAACGGCGCCGTCGGCGGCAGCCGAATCGACCAGCATCAGCGAAACTCCAACAATCCCGAGGACGTCACCACCATTTACGGCCGCACGTTATGGCGTGTTCAGCAGGCCAAGCTGACGCATGGCATTCGCGGCGTTTTGTGGCACCAAGGCGAAAACGATCAAGGTGCCGATGGCCCCACGGGTCGCTATGGCTGGGAAACCTACAAGCAATACTTCGTCGACCTGTCGGCAGCCTGGAAGCAGGATTTCCCGAACATTCAACACTACTACATGTTCCAGATTTGGCCGCGAGCCTGCTCGATGGGCATCAACGGCTCGGACAATCATCTGCGCGAGGTGCAACGAAAGCTGCCGACACAGTTTTCCAACCTGCACATCATGTCAACGCTCGGCATTAAGCCGCCGGGAGGCTGCCATTTTCCGCCGGCCGGGTACGCGGAATTTGCGCGTTTGATCTGCCCTCTCATTGAGCGCGAAAACTACGGCAAGGTGTTCAAGGCAGCGATCACGCCTCCCGACGTCAAGATGGCGTATTACACCAGCGACAAGAAAGATGAGCTTGTCTTGGAATTTGACCAACCGATTGTATGGACCAATTCCGTGGCAAACCATTTCTATCTTGACGGCTCCAAGGGAAAGATCGCCTCCGGTGTTGCGTCCGGAAAGGTTGTCACGCTTAAACTGACAAATCGCGCAACTGCCCGAAATATCACCTATCTCGATAGCCGTTCGTGGAGCCAGGACCAACTGCTGCTTGGAGAAAACGGCATCGCCGCACTTACGTTTTGTGAAGTTCCAATTCTTTCTCAAAGGCCGTTTTCTCCATGAGTTTGACGTGTTTCGTGCGACGCTCTTCCGCCTGGATCTGGCATGGAGGTTTCGGTCGGCCAATCCGTCTGATCGACTCGCGGTATCGGCATCGGTGCGGCGCCGGCGACAGCTCCTGTAGCGAAAACGGCGGTGCCTTTTGCCGGCGCAGTTGCTGTACCAAGACGGCGCCGGGCGGGCGCGCCGAAATCGGCGCCGGCAGCCGTAGCTGGGGCGGCGCGACCGGAATCGGCGCCGGGCCATAGCGGGTGCGGCTGGCCGGAATCGGCGGCAGTAACAGTGGCGGGTCCAGCCGGCGGTGCCTGTTGCTGGCGCAGTTACGGCGCCGAGCCGGGGGCCGGGCGGCGCGCGGCCGGTCACGGTGCGAAACCGGCAGCGGTCGCGGGTCAGACGGCGCGGCGGCGTCAGTACCCCCCTTCATGAAAGCCCGGCAGTGCCATTCGAGTCTACGAATTCAAGAAGAATAGAATGACTCCTGGATGATCACAGGCGGAATACCAGAGGTCGTTCGACCTGATAGCCGTTGAACGCCGATCGCGTCTCAGATGGAAGTCGCGCATGAATTTTCACTTGCTGCGTGTTCCCTATACGCCTCGGCCCGAGGAACGAGCCTTTCTTCAAAGGGCGGTAGTTCAGCGCGACCGAGATTTGATTGTTGAAATGTCGGTCTTGGACGACCGGGAGAGTGCGCGGTTCTTTGGGGTGCCGCTCGCTCGCCGGGGGATTCAGCCGGTTTGGCTGCGGATCACGAACAGCGCTTCGCAACCTTGGCGACTGCGACTGGCGAGCCTTGACCCCAGCTACTATCCGCCGCTGGAAGCAGCATTTATCAATCATTTCTCCTTTGGCAAGCAATTGCTTGGTTTTGGCCTGCTGGCCTGGCTTTGGTTGCCGTTGCTTCTTGTCTTGCCGTTCAGGATCGTTGGCACATGGTCGTCCAATCGACGGATGAACGCCTACTTCCAGGAGCATGGCATCGGCTCGGGCCTGATCCTGCCGGGCCACGAGCTGGCCGGCTTTGTTTTCGCCACGCACGACGCGGGGACGAAGCAAGTCACGGTCACCTTGGCAGGGCCCGCCGGCGCGAAAACCTTCTCGTTTTCGATTCCCGTCCCCGGGTTGAAGCTCGACCATGGCGGAAAACGTTTCGAGGAGCTTCAGAATTCCGCCCAGACAATCGAGTGCGATGAGGCTGAACTTCGCCGCCGACTCGCGGCACATCCGCGCAGCACGACCAACCGGCGCGGCACCGTCGAAGGGGATCCGCTCAACCTGGTGGTAATCGGCGAGTTCGACACCGTCCTGCACGGGCTCGGCGCCCGCTGGGACGAGACAGAGACGATAAGCTTGAACTCGTGCTGGCGCATGGGCAAGGCTTTTTTGCTCGGCAGCGAATACCGCTATTCGCCGGTCAGTTCACTTTATTTGGATGGACGCAGCCAGGACTTCGCCCTCCAGAAGGCCAGGCACACAATCAATCAGCGGCTCCATCTCCGGCTTTGGCTGACGCCGCTGCGCTTCATGGGCAAACCGGTCTGGATCGGCCAGGTCAGCCGAGACATCGGCGTGCGTTTCACGCTGAAGACCTGGAACCTGACGACGCACGCGATCGATGCCAATGTCGATGAAGCTCGCGATTATGTGCTCGATGACTTGATGGATGCTGGCCGGGTTTCGCATGTGGCTTACGTCCCTGGCGTGCAACCTTGCGCGCGGACGGCGCCGCGCCGCAATCTGACTGGGGATCCATACTTCACGGACGGCCTGCGCGTGGTTGCCGTGTTCTCGGAATCCAGGACATCCGCGGCTTTCCTGAATTGGGAGTAATTTCCAAAAGGAATCTCATGAACCTCTTGCGCCGTTTGCTCGGAATTCTGGTTCTCCTTCTTTCCGCCGTATGCTTCATCAGTTGTATCGCCGCGATCGTCGGCACCTGGATGGCTCGTGAGGATCTGGCCGAAAAAACACGGACAATCTTCGGCCGCCTTGAGGTTGGAGTGGAGCGGGCCTCTATTGTGAACCGGAATGTAGGGCAGGCGCTGGAAAAAGCCCGCACCAATGTGGCCAAGGTCGAAAGGGAACGGGTCGATTTTCAAGGGGATGAGAAGACCAAGAGCCCGCCAGGCGCCGTTCGGCGGCTCGCATGGCAGGAGGTCGGCCCCAGACTCAACGAACTTTCCGGGCGTCTGGCGACCTCCGCAGACGCAGCGGTCGTGGTCCATTCATTGCTGCAAAGCCTTCAGGAGTTGCCCCTCAGCCAGACCGGGCAAATCAACCCAGAGCGGTTGGAACGTTTGACCGACCGGTCCGCACAGCTCTCGACGTCTGTGCAAAAGCTCCAGGTCTTGGTCGGCGATGGGGACAGGGAAGTTGCGGAGGGGGCGCGCGAGGTGGATCATGTGTTGCAGAATTGTCAGACGGTCGTGGACGAGTGGCAGTCCGATCTGGACACCGCGCATGCCGAGTTGCCGCATTTCGAGGCCAAGATCATTAACTGGATGACCGCCATGGCAATCGTCGTAACAGCCGCGTGCGTGTGGGTGGCCGTGAGCCAGGTCAGTGTTTTCGCACACGCACTGAATTGGTGTCGGGGCCGGGCGACGAATCGATCCAAGTCGTGACCTTCCGACCTGCCGACGGAGATCGTCAGGGTATCAAATGTGAGTTCGGGTCGGATTAACATATCGAAGGCGCGGCGCGGGTCCAGGCGGCGCACGGCCGGAATCGGCGCCGCTACTAACCGCTGCGGGTCCAGCCGGCGGTGCCTGTTGCTGGCGCGGTTACCGGGCCGGGGCTGCGCTGGCCCGGCGGCGCCCGGCCAGAATCAGCGGCAGGTCCAGCCGGCGGTGCCTGTTGTCGGCGCAGTTGCTGTACCAACACGGCGCCGGGCCGGACGGCGCGGCCGAAACCGGCGACGGCGGAATCAGACCGGCGCCGGCGGAGTGCAAGAAGGCGATCGCCCAGTTGAAGGAGGCGCTGATTGGAAAAGTGGGCGTCGCCGACCAATTCACGGACGACAGGCATCATTGGTCGGGGAGTTGCCAAAGGCGGACCAACCCGTCTCGGCCCGCAGACAGTGCACGCTTTCCGTCCGGCGAGAATCGAATGATCGAGATACCTCGGGGATTGCCGGCGATACGACAGATTTAGGCCCCGCTCTGCACTTCCCACAAAATGGCGCCGTTCCCGGCGGGATCGTCCGCGGTAAGAGCCCGACGGCCATCCGGGGAGAATGACGCGGAGTGAACACCATTGGGTGTTTCCGCGAATCGACGAACCAAATTGCCGCTCTCAGCTTCGTAAAGACGCGGGAAATTTTCTCGGATGCCCCACGCCAACACGAAACGAGCGTCGCGCGAAAAGGCGCCGCCGATGCTACTTTTGTCACGGATGCGCAACATGCTCCCAGCGTCCGTATCCCAAATACGCAAGTTCTTGTCTTCTCCGAATGAAAGCGCACGCCGTCCGTCGGTTGAATAATCACTGATCCAAACATTCGGCTTGACGTCTCCTCGATAGCCGAAACTCCGAAGTTGTCGCCCCTGCTCCAGGTCCCAGACGTGAACCAACTTGAGATTCTCGGTCGAAGTAAGTAGCCGGTTCCCATCCGGCGTCACCCGCAATCAGTAAAAGACTCTCTCAGGATGGTTGAGCCGTCGAATCTCCACGGGCCCGATGCCCGTGAGGATCGTCCGTGGCGGCAGGAAGCCATTGCGCACCACTTGCTGCCGGCCTTGGTCGTCCTGATGCCCCTTGTGGCTTTCGATCCATTCGGCCACTTCCGCCTCGATGGCCTGGCTCAACAGCTGCTTGGCCCCCTGGCGGATCAGCTCGGTAAGGACATCTCCGCTCGTGGGCAGTGGCACAATCCGCATTTCGTTCGTAGAAAACTCCATGGTGGCGTACTCCTTTGGCCTCGTGGGCCAACTGGGAAAAATAGTGATACTTTCTCCCAAAGTACGCCGCCTTTTTCATTCGTCTATCCACAACTTTCAGCAATATCTCTCTCAGATGATCGCGTGGGACCCAGGCGTTGTGTTCGTTGACCTTGCCGAAGCGCGTGACCAGTCGTGGTATTTGCTGCGAGTGATGCCGATCCAGGGCATGAAGCGCGCGACCGGCACCTCGGTTTTGTCGGCCCAGAAGCGGACGAAATCGACGAGCTGATCGCGCGTGTCGTGCGGGACCCGGCAGCCGGTCAGGGTTCCCCAAGATTTTTTTTTAACTCGGTATGAGCTTCCATGAGCTCGGCCATGACCTCGTTTTTGCGCACGAGTTTGGCTTCGAGTTGCTGGATTTTGGCTTGCTGGGCCTCTTCGACGCCCTTGGCCTTGCGTCCGTTGGCGAAGGCGAGGTGTCCGTTCTCGAAGAACTTTTTGAGGCAATCGTGGAATTCATCGCACAGGTCGGAGACCGGGATCTTGTCGATGAGGTGCCGTTTGAGGATGGCGACCTTCTGGGGATCAGCAAAATGACGACGCGGCTTGTTCACGTGAAACCTCCGTACAGGTCATGCCAACCCGAACGAGGCGTTCTTCCAGATTCGACTGAGGCAAAACAGATGCTTCACGGTCTGCCCCGCCTGCCCGGTCCTTGCAAACTGTGGCATTACTTTCGTGTTGTTTGCCAACCCGCCGTTTGTGTACTATTCGCCCACGCGTTTGAGCGAGGATCCCACCACCACCGTCACTCATCGCGCAGGCCAAGTATTCTAAGGAGATGAATATGAGTTGGACCCAAAGAATGGTGTTCGCGTTGCTTGCTTGCGCCGTGCCGTATGGTGCGATTCGCGCCCAGAGCGCGGAGGAGAGCACTGTCGAGGCTGCGCGCGAAGTATTGAGCGAGATCAACCAAATCCCGGCGAAGGCCATCCCCGCGTCATTGCTCGCCGACGCGCACGGAGTCGTGATCGTCCCGCGCATGGTGAAAGGAAGCTTTATCGTCGGCGTTCGCCATGGCAAGGGAGTCATCGTTGCTCGCAACGCGGCCGGAGAGTGGATCGCGCCGGTGTTCGTCACGGTCAATGGAGGCAGCGTCGGATTTCAGGCTGGGCTGCAATCCACAGACGTGATCGCCGTTTTCCGCAATCGTCAGGGCGTGGATCGGTTGATGCGCGGCAAACTCACCATCGGCGCGGATGCCGCCGTCGCAGCGGGTCCGATCGGCCGCGAAGCGTCGGCGGCGACGGACGCTCAGTTGAAAGCGGAGATTCTCTCCTATTCGCGCAGCCGCGGCCTGTTTGCCGGCGTCGCCATCGACGGGGCAGCGATACAAGTTGACCATCGGGCGATGGCGGCCTATTACGCACCGAAGCCAGGGCAACCACAAGGCGCCGTGCCCGCCTCCGCGATCAAGCTCGTCGAACAAATCGCTTTCTACGCTTCCCCCAAGAACAAAGTTGTCGTGAATGTTAAGGAGACGCCTGTGCTGCCGGCCCCGCGTCAGGCCGATGAAGTCGATGCGATTCGCGCCCAGCTCGCCGAAAGCTCGGCACGCCTGCACAAGATTCTCGACCCACAGTGGAAAGAATTCCTGGCACTGCCGGGAGATTTCTACTCTGAAGGGAAGACGCCGACCAAGGACGCATTCGCCAAATGCCTCGACCGTTATGCCGTCGTGACCAGTGATTCACGTTATCAGAATTTGTCATCTCGTCCGGAGTTCCGCGAGACCCATGCGTTGCTCCTTCGTTACCACACCACCCTGGAAGGAAGCAACTCGGGCACGCTGAAGTTGCCACCACCACCGTAAACTTTCTGAGCACCAACGATTGCGTGCTGTCGGCATTTCGGTAACCGCACCCGCGACAGGCACCGCCGTCTGGACCCGTCGCCGTTACGGTCGCCGATTCCGGCAGCGCGCCCCCCGACTCGGCTGCTACCGGATCCGCTACGCGACCGCCCGCCGGTACGCGACGCAGTTCACTTTACCGGCGTCGTTTCTCGGAGCGATTCGATGCCGACCGCGCTGCCTCCGTCTGCTGGAATCCCGAAGCCCCGCCAGTGAGCGCGGCCAGGAGTTGCCACGCTTGCGTGCTGTCGATGCGTTCCAAAACCTCCAGAGCTCGCAGGGTACGCAACGCTTCCGGATTGGGCGCTCTGAGCTTTTCCAGAACCGCATCGATGCGCCGGCGCATTTCCAGCGGTGGCGGCGTGGCGGCCTGCAGTGCCTTGAGCAACGCCGACTCAGCGAAAGTTTCGCGCTTGGCCAGCTCGTTCATGGCCTTCTCTCGCGTGGCAAAGTTGCTGCTGTCCAAGTCGGCAATCCACCGCGCCATCTGTTCCGGCTTGACCTCAGGCACCGGCCGCAGTCGCTCTTTCAGCATCGCCACGGCCTGCGCCGGCGCGGCCGCAAGCGACGTGATCGCCTGGTACGCCTTGGCGGCATCGGCCTCGGCGAGCATGCGCCACGAAAGCTCTATATCTTCATTCCGCAACCTGACGGCGAGCGGATGCCGTTTCTTGCTCCAGGCGGCGGCATCCCAGACCAGCATGGTCGAATCCTGGCTGCCGGAGATCAGTCTGTTGCCGTCGGGAGAAAAGATGAGCGTCTTGACGGCCCCGCGATGGCCGGCAAGTTCACCCAGTTCTCGGTCCGCGAAGACGTCCCAAAGGCGAATCGAGCCATTGAAATCCGACACCGCCAGAATGTTGCCGTCGGCCGAAAAAGCCATCGCGTACGGGACGGAGAGAGTGAGCTGGGAGCGTTCCTGGCCCGTTGCGAATTCCCACAATCGCAGCACGCCGTCGTGGGTCGCCAGGGTCATGCCGTCCGCGGAGAAGGCAAGGATGTTGCCGCCCTTGGCAATCTGACGCGGCAGCTTGCCGGTGGACGGATCCCAAATCTGCGTGGGGCCCAAAAACGCCGGTCGAGACGAGCGAACGGCTATCGGGCGAAAACGCCAGGGTGGCGACATTTCCCGCGGCCGACCATTGGCGTGGCTCGCCACCTGCCGTGAGGTCCCACAGAGCGATGCCGGCCCCCGGTGGCGCAGCAGCCAGCCATTTGCCATCGGGAGAAAGCGCCACTCGGGGCTCGGGCGCCAATTTAGTCAAGTGCGCGATCGATTTCAGCATCGGTAGCCGGCGAATTTCTCGAACGAGGCCGTCAGCGAGTTCCCACTGCACGATGCCTTCCCGGCCCACGCTGATGAACGATTTGCCATCGGCCAGCACGCCGCCGTCGAACAAGGGCATGCGCGCCGCTTCAAAGCGGCCCAGTTCTTTGCCGGTGACCGTATTCCACACGCGCGCGGTGCGATCGTTGCCAGTCGAAAGAGCCGTCGTGCCATCCGCTGCGAGGTGGATCGAACGGATGGCGGCAAAATGCCCGTGCTCGCGATGCAGGTCGCGTCCGGCGCCGACATCCCAGATGCGCACGCTTCTCCTCGCCGGCGCCGGCCAGAAGTTTGCCGTCCGGGGAGAAAGTGATCGCGCGAAGCTCGCTGTGCTGGATGTCGAATTGCCGCAGCTCCTTTCCGGTGGTCACGCCGAATAAGCGGACGGTCGCGGGAAGATTACGCTCGGCGACCGCCAGAACCTTGCCGCTGGGCGAGAAAGCCAGCAAGCCCCCTTTGGCCTGATTCTCGGGTGACCAGGGCAACTGCTTGAGCGTGGCGAGATCCCACAGCTTGATAGGCTGTGTCGGCATTGCGATGGCCAGCACGCCGCCGTCCGGCGCCAACGCCAGCACCACCTCGGCGCCTGCCTTTGGCGGCCCAGGTACGGCTTCCAGCACGCGAATCAGGGCGCCTTTGGCGACGTCCCACACGCGGACGCTATTGTCCAGGCCCGCCGAGATGAGCTGCTTGCCGTCAGGGGTAAGCAACAATCGCATTACCGGACCGGGGTGGCCCGTCAAGTGGCGCATTTCCAGGCCGGTGGGCGCCAGCAACTGGCGAATGACGCCGCTCTGGCCCCCGGTAAAGAGCAGGCGCTCATCGCGCGACAGGGCAAGGCAATTGACGCCGTCTTTCTGCCTGGGCAGCCGGCGCAGCTCGCGGTGCGTGTCCACGTCCCAAAAGCAGACCAAGTGGTCAGCCCCGCGCGCGACGAGAGTCTTGCCGTCGCTGGAGATGTGGAGCCAGGTGATCGGCAGGGTTGATTGGCCTTTGAGGTGGCCGCGCTCCTGTCCGGTGGCGCTGTCCCACACGCGGATAATGCGATCGTTTCCGGTCGAGAAGAGCAGCTTGCCGTCCGGCGCGAACGCGACCGCCTGGATGAGGTTGCCGTGACGCAGACGCACGGTGCCCAGACGCGCCAGGGCCCCGGCTGGCAAGGTATCGCCCTGACTATCGACCGCAGGCGTGGCGTCGTCCGCGCGAGTCGCCGACGCGCCGCACAGAACCAGCATTGCGCAGACCAGTCGCAGCTGCCGAACGCAACGAGCCATCGCAATCTCCCGGTTGCTCTCCTTTCCGCCGTGCACGGACCGAGAAGGGAGAGGAAAAGGCCATCAATACGCCTGTTTTTTTGGCTCGATCCTTCGTAACGCCGCGCGGGCCGCGCAGCGCACGAGAATCTCGCGGTCGCCAAGAGCTTCGCGCAGGGTGGGCAGCGCAGCCCTGGCCGCCGGACCGAGTTCGCTCAATCCCTGCGCCGCTTGTTGGCGTACCATGTCGTTGTCGTGCTTCAAACCGTCGATGAGAATCGGCACGCACACGGCGTTTTCGGGATCGAGCTTGCCGATGGTTGCCGCCGCGCCCACACGCACCTCAATGGCCGGATCCCGCAACAACGGCATGAGTTCCGGCAAGGAATCCCTGGCTTCCGCGCCCAACTGGCCCAGCGCCAACACCGCTTGCTGGCGCACCGAAGCATTGAAATCCGTCAGCTCCTGGACAAAAAGGTCAATGGCTTCCGGGCACCGGCGCTCAAGCTTGCAGAGTGCGAGAGCTGCTTGCATGTTGATGAGTTTCCCGTTGCCGCGCATGAGGTCAACGAGAACGGGCTTTACCAGCTTGAGTTGATTGGCATCGATGGCGCACAGAGTCTCGGCCGCCTGCACGCGGTAGATCGCGACCGGATCTTTCAAACAATCCTGCAAGGGCGGGATGGCCGCGCGGGCTTGCGGACCATATCGACGCAGCGCGTCATGAATGGGTTGCCGCAACCCAAAGTCCCTGAGTGGGAACGATTGCACCAGAATCGGCACGGTCAGCTTGGCATCCTCGCCCAGATGACAGAGTGCAAGCGCGGCATAGACGCGCACGTGCGGATGCTTGTCCTGCAAGCTCTCCTTACCCCTCGCTGCCTTCCGGATCGCGTAGTGGGAAGCTTCATCTCATTAGTTGCGTCGTCCTCGTCTATCGACCAAGCGCTCGAGACTAGCTTTTGCATCCACGGTCGGACAGGCCTCGGCGGCGCCCTGGACCATCCGCGCCAAGACTTTGCGAGCCTCGGCGGTGCGCGGGCGGCGCACCGCCACGCTGGCTGCCAATTCTTCAATCCAACATTTGCTTGCATTTACATCTGATGCCGTGCAAAATCAAAAATCGGTTTGCTCGTATTCCATAGGAGTCCCCCATGCGCTTCATCGTGTTGATCCTGCTCGCGTTGCTCATTCCGTCCGCCGCGGTTGCTCAAGAAGGCAAGACCTTTGTGAACACGCTCGGAATAAAGTTTGTCCGTATCGACGCCGGCGCGTTCACTATGGGCACGGGTGACGCCGCTCCGAAGTCGCGGCAGGAGTGGATCGAACGCGATTACGATGAGGCCCCGGCCCATCGCGTCATCATCTCGAAGGCGTTTTACCTCGGGATTCACGAGGTCACTAACGCCCAATATGAAGCGTTTGATCCCAAGCACAAGGCCCTGCGCGGCAAGCGCAACAGCTCAAAGGATGACGACGACCCAGTCGCTTATGTCACCTGGCACGATGCGGCGGCGTTTTGCGCCTGGATCTCGAAAAAGGAAGGCAAGCCGTACCGTCTGCCGACCGAGGCGGAATGGGAATATGCGTGCCGGGCGGGGACCACGACCAAGTTTCACACGGGCGACCAACTGACGCCCGATGACGCCAATTTCGGCCGGAGGCCATCGGCGGACAAGGTCGGCATGTACAAGCCGAACGCATGGGGCTTCTTCGACATGCACGGCAACGTCGCGGAGTGGTGCCTCGATTGGTACGGCCCCTATGAATCCGGCGAACAGATCGATCCGGTGGGGCGTGCCTCGAGCTATGCGCGCAGCGTGCGCGGCTGGAGCTTCTTGACGCCGGCGCTTCAGCCGACGGCGCGGTTTTGCCGATCGGCAAATCGTTCGGGGCATCTGCCGGAGGACGCCAACGCCTATACGGGATTTCGAGTAGTTGTGGGCGACATGCCCAAAACGAAGCCGCTGCCGATGGTGCTCGAACCCTATCAGAGGGACGTCAAGCAGGGACCGCCTCGTCAGGCCGGGCAGAAGGCGAAACCGTTCTTCATCAACTACGTGAAAGAAGGCAAGAATCCGACAATCCCAAAGGAAACATGGGGGCCGATCTTCAGCCAGCACAATCACTTCTCGGCGCTCTGCGTCTGCCCCAACGGCGATGTTTTGGCGGCGTGGTACACGTGCGTCAGCGAATCGGGCCGCGAGCTGGCGCAAGCGTGCAGCCGATTGCGCGTCGGCGCCGACCGCTGGGAGCCGGCGTCATTGTTCTTCGATGTGCCGGACGTCAACGATCACGCTCCGGTGCTGTTCTGCGACGGCAAGCGCATCTATCACTTTTGTACGCAATCGCTGTTCGGCTGGGACAACGCGTCGAACATCGTCCGCTGGTCCGATGACAACGGCGTCACCTGGTCGCACCCGCGCATCATGCTCACGCGCGACGCCCCGGACCGCCTGAGCCAGCCGTGTTCCGCTTTTCAATCCAAGGACGGCACCCTCGTGCTCGCCTGCGACGGCGATAACCACGTCGATGAACGCCTGATGATTTCAAAGGACCGGGGCCTGACCTGGAAGGTCGCCAAGGGAGACATGCGCAAGGCGTATGGCGGCAAGTACGTCATCCATCCCGCGGTTGTGCCAACCGGCGACGGCGCGATCCTCTGCTTCCTGCGCGGCCAGCACCCGATGCCAGTCCTGACGTCGAAGGACTGGGGCGACACCTGGGAAGCGAACACAACGCCGTTCCCCGGCATAGGCACCGGCCAGAAGATCGCCGCCACGCGCCTTGCCAGCGGCGCCATCCTCATGTGCTCGCAGGACAACAAGAACACGATCGTCAATGGCGGCGGCACCTACGCCGCTCTCTCTTTCGACGATGGTAAATCATGGCCCCACGTCCGCAAGGTGGAAGGCGTCGGCGGATATATGTCCGTCGCGCAAACGCCAGATGGTGCCATTTATCTCTTCGGTACACGCATGGGCTGCGCCGCCTTTAATGAAGCATGGCTGCGCGAGGGGATGCCGGTTTTGGAAAAATAATCCGTCCGCCGCGCCTGCGTTCGCTTCGTCCGGCCCACGTCCGCCCCCAGCTTGGAATCAATCCCCCAGCGCATTGTCACGCCTTCGCGCTTTCCGTCGTGTTCGTCGTACCGCTGTCGCGAGCCGCGTGGAGAAGCCGCTGAGCTGCGGTGAGCGTCCGGCGATCACATTCCTGCATACATTAACACCTCAAAATCGCCCTCCCGCATCAGAGCAATTCGAGCGAGGAAACATCGTGCGCTTCATTGACATTCAGAAGCTTTCGCCGGCGAAAGACCGAGTCCGCCGCATCGAAGTCGCCGAGCGGCCTGAAGGGACCATGCTCGGTGTGATCGTCGGGGACGAATCCAGGACGCACACCGTCCACTGGCTGCGCTTTAGCGATGGGGCCGAGATCCACAGGCGGAGCGTTCCGGTTTCCGGAACACCCGATCCGGCCTTCTCACCGGACCTGTCTATCCTCGCTTACGCCGAGATTGGACAGGATGAAGAGCGCATCGTTCTGGAACATCTGGACGAGCCGGAACCGGGTCGGCGCGTCATTCCTCTGCCGCCAGATTGGTGCGGCTGGGATGGCCGGGACGCGGAGGGACGGATGCAGCCGCGCTGCTTTTATTTGGCGATCAATTGCAACGCCGAGGAGATTCGGGCGTCCATCCACGGCGGGGCGTTGTTTATCTGGAACATTCGGGACGCCTTCAAGAGCGACGCCCCGATCAAGACAACGGAGGAGGTCACCGAGGAGTTCCCTCCCGTTGTCGCCATGGCGCACGCCCGATGCGAGCGCCTGAGCGGGGCCGAGGGGTATGTCATGGCTTGCGAGCGTGGGCAGCTCAACTTCTGCTTCCCCAGTAACATGGATGCCCAACTCCTCTATGGCAGTGATTACCAGAAGGATATTCGGGCCATCGCGATCTCGCGCGACGGGGCCTTCTTCGCTGTCGCCCAGGACGATCAGGTTGATCTTTGGGACGCCACGAAAACGCCTCACCCGACATTGATCGCTATTGGCGGGCCATGAGGGGCCGGTCGCGACAGTGGCGATCCGATCCGACAACCAGATGATCACCACGGCGGGTCCCAGGTGATGAACACCTTCTGCGCCGGTTGCAGGATTTCGGCGTTCTTGGCCGAGAAGTAGAAGCAATTTACAAATCCGTGAGAATCGACGAGCCGGAAGTTGTCATGCGCGAATGTCATAATAATCTTGTGCCACATTCGGGCCAGAATCGCGGCAGCTGAATCAAGCCCAGCGAACGCGGCACTCGTCAACAACGAAGTACGGATATTGAATGATCCAGAACGATTACTCTTCGGAAAGGAAATGCTATGACTGCAACCAAATATCGAAATGTCGGCGTGGACGGATTCAACATCTTCTATCGCGAGGCCGGCCCATCAGGTGCCCCGAAGCTGCTCTTGCTCCACGGCTTCCCAACCTCAAGCCATATGTTTCGGGATCTGATTCCGCCGCTGGCCGACCGTTTTCACATCGTCGCTCCGGATTTGCCGGGCTTCGGAAAGTCCGACCTGCCGGCCCGCGGCCACACCTTCGACCGCATCGCCGAGACGATCGATCGTTTCACGGAGGTGGTCGGCTTCGATCGCTTTGCCGTTTACATTTTCGATTACGGTGCTCCGACGGGACTGCGGATCGCCATGAAGCACCCAGAACGGATCACGGCGATCATCTCGCAAAATGGCAACGCCTATGAGGAAGGCCTGAGCGACGGATGGAATCCGATTCGCGCCTACTGGCAAGATGCGTCCCAGAAGAACCGCGAGGCCCTCCGCGCATTTCTGGCGCCCGCGTCGATTTACTGGCAATACACGCACGGCGTGCCCGATCCGACCGTTGTTTCTCCGGATGGATACTCACTCGACACGTTTTACATGGACAGGCCCGGAGCAGTGGACGTGCAGCTCGACCTGTTCGGAGACTACAAAAGTAACGTCGCGCTCTACGCCAGCTTCCAGAAGTATCTCCGCACGCACAAACCGCCCTTGCTGGCGGCATGGGGTAGGAATGACCCGTTCTTCCTGCCACCTGGGGCCGAGGCGTTCAAGCGTGATATCCCCGGCGCGGTCGTGCGCTTTTTCGACACCGGGCATTTCGCACTGGAGACGCACGTTGCGGAGATTGCGGCGGCCATTCGCGATTTTCTGCCCCGCTGATTGGTAACCCTTCAATGAGACAGATATGTCGCACACAAAGCACTACGAAGATCTGATTCATAGCAGCGGAGCGGGGAGGGGCAAGTTGCTGGCCTACCGCAATCTCTCACGTCTGATCACACGCGGACGCCACAATGCCGTCAAAGGAGGATGCCGGCTCATCATGTGCGATATGGCGGAGTCTGACCTACTCCGGTGCGCGCGAGGCCGGGCTCACCGCCGGTCACAGTATCGGCTTCGGTGCGGCGTCGGGACGGTGCGCTGTCTGAGATTGCGCGGCGCGAAGCTCGGTGATGACCTCGTCGTGTTTGCGAACCCGCATAGAGTGAAATTGCCACCTGTCATTAGGTCATTAGCCGGAAGACGGAATTCACGGCTAGAATTACTAACATCGGTTTACCGCGATCCAAGAGACGTAGGGCAGCCATGAAGAGAGAACTGTTATTTGTCGCGGCATGGTTGTTGGTCGGCTCCGTTCAAGGTCAGACCGGCATAAGCAGCCCCAAGGTGCGGTTGGTCGGCGGCGATGTCGATTTCAATCGTGACATTCGGCCCATCCTTTCCGAGAACTGTTTTCATTGCCACGGGCAGGATAGCAACAAACGCAAGGCCGGTCTCCGGCTCGACGAGCGGACCGCCGCGATCGAAGCGGGCGCGATTGTGCCCAAAGACCCGGCCGGCAGCGAACTCGTGAAACGCATCCATTCCAGCGACCCGAAAACGCTCATGCCGCCGGCGAAATCGAACCGTCGGCTTACCGCCGAGCAAAAAAAAGTTCTCGAACAATGGATCCGCGACGGCGCTCCGTACGCCAAGCACTGGGCCTTCGTCGCGCCGCAACGGCCATCGGCGCCGGCAGTGAAGCAGCGCGATTGGGTACGCACGCCAATTGACGCGTTTGTTCTGGCCACGCTGGAGCGCGAGGGGCTCAGCCCGTCCCCTGAGGCCGATCGGCCGGCCTTGATTCGCCGGCTGTCAATCGATCTCACCGGACTTCCCCCGACGCCAAAGGAAGTTGACGACTTTGTTGCGGACGCCGATCCCAAGGCGTACCAGAAGGTGGTGGACCGCTTGCTCGCCAGTCCGCATTACGGCGAACGTATGGCGCTCCCCTGGCTCGATGCCGCCCGGTACGCCGATAGCAACGGCTTCCAGCAGGACGGCGATACCTGGCAGTGGATTTGGCGCGACTGGGTGGTGCGGGCGCTGAACGACGATCTTCCTTTCGACCAGTTCACTATCTGGCAGCTCGCCGGCGATTTGCTTGCCAATGCCACGACCGATCAGAAAATTGCCAGCGCTTTCAATCGCAATCATCTGCTCAACGGCGAAGGCGGCGCCATTGCCGAGGAGCAACGCTGGGTGAACTTGTTCGACCGCATCGATACCACCGCGACCACCTGGCTAGGCCTCACTATGGCATGCGCTCAATGTCACGACCACAAGTACGACCCGATCACCATGCGCGATTATTACAGCTTGCTCGACGCCTTCAATCGCGTTCCCGAATCGGGAACGCCGCAGCGGCAATCGGCCCGAATCCGCGTCGCCGCCCCGTTCCTGGAGCTGCCCACCGAAGAGAACAAGGCGCGCATCCTGAAGCTCGAGACGGAAGTCGCTCATGCAGACGCCGAATTGAAACAGTTCGCCGACAAGGCCTTTCACGCCTGGAGGTCGAAGTTGGATGACGGCAATTCGCCCGAGCGCAAGAATCTGCCACTCCCCCTGGCAAAGGTGTTGGCGAAAGCCGAAGCCGACCGCTCCGATGCCGAAAAGAAATCGCTCGAAGCGGACCTCAAGAAGCATTTCGACGAGAAAGCCCGAGCCGGCGTCCTTGGCGGCTCACCGGCGTTTGGCCGTGCCGATCAATGTAAAGAAGAGCCTTGCCGACTACAAGGGAGACCAGATTCCGCGCGTCATGATCATGAGCGATGCGAAGCCGCGCGTGACGAAGATTCTCGAGCGCGGCGAATATCTCAAGCCCAGGGAGAAGGTGACATTCGGCACGCCCGCGTTTCTGCCGCCGTTGCCCAGGGACGCCGCGCGGGACCGGCTCGGGTTCGCGCGCTGGCTGATGTCGGCCGAGCAGCCGCTCACCGCGCGCGTGCAGGTCAATCGCCTTTGGCAGCATTTCTTCGGCGCCGGCATCGTCAAAACCTCCGAAGATTTCGGCGTGCAGGGGGAGTATCCGATCCACGGACCGCTGCTCGATTGGCTTGCCGTCGAATTCCGCGAACGGGGCTGGAGCATGAAGGCGATCAATCGCATGATCGTGACGAGTTCGACCTATCGCCAGTCGAGCAAAATGACGGCCGAGCACCGTGCCCGCGATGCTGAGAATCGACTTTACGCTCGCGCTAGCCGGTTTCGGATGCCGTCGATGATCCTGCGCGATTGGGCCCTTGCGTCGTCGGGGTTGCTCCAGCGCCAGGTCGGAGGCAAGCCGGTGTATCCGTATCAGCCGGACCAGGTCTGGGAGGCGCTGGCAATCACCAAGGAGCGTGATTTCACGTATCCCGCATCCAGCGGCCCCGACCTCTATCGGCGCAGTCTCTATACCTTCTGGCGCCGCACGGTGAACCCTGCGAACATGTTCGACGCCTCGAGCCGGCAGACGTGCCGGGTGCGGCCTTCGCTCACGAGCACGCCGCTGCACGCACTCACCACCCTCAACGACCCGACCTGGGTGGAAGCGGCCCGCGTCCTCGCCGAGCGAAGCATCAAGGCAAACAAGTTTCTCGACGATCGCCTCATCTTCGCGTTTCGCGCGGTCGTGGCACGCCCCGCCACGGCAAGCGAACTGAAAGCTCTGCGGCGAGCGTACGAACGCCAGGCCCAGTTTTACACCGATGCCAAGGCGGCGAAAGCGTTCCTCGCTATCGGCGCCAGCAAACGCGATGAATCGCTCGTCCTCTCCGAGCACGCCGCCCTTGCGTCGGTGTGCCTGGCAATCCTGAATCTTGATGAGGCATTGACCCGCGAATAAGGAAGACCGCCATGAGTCACCCCTTTTTCGATCAGCACGCCCGCCTCAACCGCCGCCAGTTCTTGGGCCAGTCCGGCGCCGGCCTGGGTATGGCCGCCCTTTCGTCCCTCCTCGGCGCGGAAGCGGCACGCGGCGAACCGGGGTTGCCCGGTCTACCTCATCATGCGCCGCAGGCGAAACGGGTCGTCGTTCTTTGGCAGGGCGGCGGACCGTCGCACGTCGATCTCTTCGATGACAAGCCGACCCTGCGCCGGATGGCCGGCGCAGACATCCCCGATTCCGTGCGCGGCGCCACGCGGCTCTCCACGATGTCCAGCGGTTACGGCAGATGGCCATGCCTCCCCTCGATCAAACCGTTCCGCCGCCATGGCCAATCGGGCATCGCCTTGAGCGTAATGCTCCCCAACATCGGAGCGCTCGCGGACGACATTTGCGTTGTCCGCAGCATGAACACCGAAGCGGTCAACCATGCTCCGGGCGTCACGTTTTTCATGACCGGGGCTCAGGTTCCCGGCCGACCCAGCCTGGGCGCCTGGCTTTCCTACGGCCTGGGCAGCGAAAGCGATAATTTGCCGACCTTCGTCGTCATGACCTCCAGTGATCGGGGCAAGACGTGCGGCCAACTCTTCTTCGACTATTACTGGGGGGCAGGCTTCCTCCCCAGCCGTTTCCAGGGCGTCCGCTTTCGCAACACCGGCGACCTCGTCCCTTACCTGGCCAATCCCGCCGGCGTCAGTCGGGAGTCGCGCCGCGCGTTGCTCGACGATCTCGCCGCAATGAATGCAGCCCGTTTTGCCGAGGTCGGCGATCCCGAGATCGAAACGCGCATCGCCCAGTACGAGATGGCGTTTCGCATGCAGACCAGCGTGCCCGATCTCGTGGATTTCTCGAACGAATCGCGCCGCACGCTCGATCGCTACGGCCCCGACGTTCTAGTGAAAGGCTCGTTTGCCAACAACTGCCTCATGGCACGCCGGTTGCTCGAACGCGGCGTCCGCTTCGTGCAGCTCATGCACTCGGGCTGGGATCAACACAGCAACCTCTTTACCCAGCTGGAAGGGCAATGCCGCGACACCGATGCGCCATCCGCGGCACTGGTCCGCGATCTCAAGGAGCGCGGCATGCTGGAGGACACCCTTGTCGTTTGGGGCGGCGAATTCGGACGCACGCCGTTCGGCCAGGGGAATCCCAATTCCCCCACCGGCCGCGATCACTTTGGCCGAGCGTTTAGCTGGTGGCTGGCCGGCGGCGGCATCAAGCCAGGCGCCGTATACGGCGAAACCGACGATTTCGGCTGGAACATCATCGCCGACTCCGTGCACGTGCACGACATGCAGGCCACGCTTTTGCATCTGTGTGGCATCGATCACCGACGCCTAACGTTCCGTTATCAAGGTCGCCAGTACCGGCTCACTGACGTACATGGCGAAATCGTCCACGGCATCTGCCGCGGATGAGCCATACCCCAGACCAGCTACGCTGAGTCACACGCCCAAGCCGGCCTCCACAAGCTATTCGCGGTGGCCGGCACCCAAACAGAAGCCCGGCCAGGCGATTCCAAACCACACTCCGCGGCCTGGTGCTGGTGCGCCGGACCGGACGAGTGCTTTTGGGGTCATCGTTTTTGTATTTTGGCGTTTCGTTCACCTTTCACCTGCTGACGAGTGTCAAAAACGACGGTTCTTGAACCGGCTTCCTCACCGAATTGTAAAAAGCCACGATTCGGTGAAGTTGCGCCGGTCCGATTCATCTTGCTTAATAGCTGGCGAAGATCATCCAGGAACGAAAGCACGGCCGACGGCTGCACGTCGGCAACGCGGACGAATCGGCAAACATCCAAACATCCGCCACACCCCAATTTGGTTGACAGTTTGGTTCTGGCGAGTGTATACTTACCAGGCTGCCAATGAGGAACTGTCATGAAAGCTCCCGCTAAACTGTCCAGCCAAGATCGTCGTGCCGCGATCATCAAGGCGGTCCGGCGCGTCTTTGCCGAAAAGGGGTTCGAGGGAACCACCACGCGCGTGCTCGCGGACGCGGCTGGTATCTCCGAGGGCCTGCTCTTCAAGCACTTCCCCAAAAAAGAGACTCTCTTCGCGGCCATGCAAGAAGCGTGCTGCAGCGAAGAGGATCTCGGCATCTTCGAGCGCATCAAGGCGTTGGACTCCTCGGCATCGACGTTGGTGCTTCTGGTGCATTTTCTGGTGTCGCGGATCATTCGCGGTTGCAAAATACCCAACAGCGATCAGGCCATTCTCAACCGGCTGATCTTGCGCAGTCTGGCCGGTGATGGCGAATTCGCCCGGGTCCTCATGGCCCGAGTCGGGCGCGAATGGATTCCGAAGGTGAAAAAGTGCCTCATCGCCGCGATGGCGGCCGGCGAGGCGATCGAGGGATTCGTGCAACCGCGTTTGAGCGGTTGGTTGACGCATCATGTGGCGGCGATGATCATGCTGCATCTGTTGCCGGCGGCCGCAGTGGTGGACTACGGCATGTCCGAGGATGAGCTCGTAGAGCAAACGGTCTGGTTCGTCTTGCGCGGGATGGGTCTGAAAGACAAGACGATCGCTCGGTATTACAATCCGAAGGCCCTGGCCCTCTTCAATGATGATCGGAAAGTGAGTACCTACTTATGAACGTAGCGCACGCCAAAGATTACGAACAGCGGTGCACCATGACGCCGCGCGGGTGGTATTTCGCATTCAGCCTGGCCACGCTTTCTTGTTTAGCCGGCTGCTCGCAAAGCCCGGCAATTGGACCGGCGCCTCCGCCGCCGACGGTGAAAGTCAGCCAGCCGGTCGAGCACGCTGTGACCGACTACGCCGATTTCACGGGCCGGACGATGGCGGTCGAAGCGGTCAAATTGCGTGCGCGGGTGTGGGGACATCTGGACAAAATCAACTTCACCGAAGGCGCCGTCGTGGAGAAGGGGGCAGTCCTCTTTGTTATCGATCAACGTTCCTACAAAGCGGCGCTGGCGCGGGCAGACGCCGAGGTGGCGCAGAGCGAAGCGCGCCACAATCGCTTGCTCGGCGACCACAAGCGCGCGCAAGCCCTGGCACGCGCCAAAGCGATTAGCGCCGAGGATTACGAAAGAATCGCCGGCGACCTCGCGGAAGCCGACGCCATGAGAAAAAGCACGGCGGCAAACCGGGAAGTTGCCAAGCTCAATCTGGAATTCACCGAAGTCAAGGCCCCCATCAGCGGGCACATCAGCCGGGCCATGGTCACGGTAGGCAACATGGTCGAATCGGGTGAAACCGGTGGCACCGTCCTGACGACCATCATGTCAACTGACCCCATGTATGCTTACTTCGACGTGGATGATCAAACCTGGGTCCGCGTCCGCGCACAATTTCGCAATTCTCTACTCGATACTCCAACCGTGCACCTGGGCCTGACGAATGAGAAGGGGTATCCGCATCCGGGCAAGCTCGATTTCGTGGACAACCAGGTTGATGCCGGCACTGGCACGCTGCGCACGTGCGGAGTCTTTGCCAACAAGGATCGCTTGCTGACGCCGGGGCTGTTTGTGCGCGTGCGTGTTCCGCTGGGCAGCTCCCACGCCGGGTTGCTCGTCGCCGATCGCGCGATCGACACCGACCAGGGGCAAAAGGTTCTCTACGTCGTCAATCGCGAGAATATCGTCGAAAAGCGCGTGGTGAAGCTGGGCAGCCTGCACGACGGCTTGCGCGAAATCGCATCGGGCCTGAAGACGAAAGAACAGGTCATCATCGAAGGCATTCAACGCGTCCGCGCCGGCGTCAAAGTCACCCCCGCTGTCATGGAAATGCCGGTCGGCAAGTAATAGGCCCAGATCTCGTTCCCACGCTCAGAGCGTGGGATGGAGGATTCAACGAGGATTCATCGCGCCCGGAGACTTCCCGATGCTGGCACGCTTCTTCATCGACCGCCCCGTTTTTGCGTGGGTGATCTCGATTGTCATCGTCATCGTCGGATGGATGGCGCTGGTCAGTCTGCCGATCGCGCAATATCCCGCGATCACACCGCCGACGATTCAGGTGGCGTGCGCTTATCCGGGCGCCAGCGCCCAAGTGGTTGCCGACACGGTTGCGGCACCCATCGAGCAGCAAATCAATGGCGTCGAGAAAATGATGTACATGTCGTCGCAATGTAACAACGACGGCTCGTACAGTTTGGTGGTGACGTTCAAGCTCGGGGTCGATCTCGACATCGCGCAGGTCATGGTGCAGAACCGCGTAGCCCAGGCCCTGCCGATGTTACCCGACGTCATCAAGGCGACCGGCGTCACGGTCAAGAAGCAATCGCCCAGCATTCTCCTGGTCGTCAATCTCTATTCCGACCATGACCCGGCGACCGGGGAGCCGTATTACGATCAGCTCTACTTGAGCAATTTCGCGACCATTCAGATCAAGGATGCGCTGGCCCGCGTGGATGGCGTCGGTGACGTGCTGGAATTCGGCCAGCAGGATTACAGCATGCGCGTCTGGCTCGATCCCGACCAGCTGTCGTTGCGCAATCTCACCGCCTCTGATGTGATCAAGGTGTTGCGTGAGCAAAACGTGCAGGTCGCGGCCGGGCAGATCGGCCAACCGCCGGCGCCGACGGGGCTCGACTTTCAGTATACCATGACCGCGAAGGGGCGGCTCACAGAGCCGAAGCAATTCGGCAACATGATTGTCAAAACCGGTTCCGACGGTCAAGTAACCTATCTGCGCGACGTGAGCCGATCGGAGCTTGGCGCCCGCAGTCAGGACACAATGTGCAGACTGGACGGAAAGCCGTCGGTCGGGTTGGCAATTTTTCAGTTGCCGACATCCAATGCACTGGAAACGGCGGAACGGGTGCGTTCCCGGATGCGCGACCTGGAAAAGCGATTTCCGGACAAACTGAAATACGCCATCGTTTATGATACGACGTTGTTCATCGAGGAATCGGTGAGCGAGGTTTACCACACCTTGCGCGACGCCGTCATCCTGGTCGCCATCGTGGTATTGCTGTTCTTGCAGGACTGGAAAGCGGTATTGTTGCCGCTCATCGATGTGGCGGTGTCGCTGATCGGCACGTTCGCGGTGATGAAGCTGATGGGCTTTACGATCAACAATCTGACGCTGTTCGGCCTGGTGCTGGCGATCGGCATCGTCGTGGATGACGCGATTGTCGTGCTGGAAAACATCGAGCGTTGGCTGGCGAAAGGGCTCTCGGTGCGCGATGCCACGATCAAGGCGATGGATGAAATCACGGGGCCGATCATCGCGATCACGCTGGTGCTGGCGGCGGTGTTTTTGCCCAGCGCATTTTTGGGCGGCATCAGCGGGCAGTTTTTTCGGCAGTTCGCGTTGACGATCGCGGCGTCGATGATCATCTCGGCGGTCAATGCGATGACCATGACGCCTGCCCGCGCCGCCGCCATTTTTGCCGGACGCAAGCATGGCATCCAGGGGCACGGCGATGGGCGGGAGGCGTTGCCGTGGTGGTTTTTCGGTTTGGTCGGCGGCGTCGCGGTGTATTACGTGGCCTGGCCGATGGTCGCGCCGCAGTTCGGTCTGGCGGACGGGGCGGACGGATCGTACGGCGCGCCTGGCAGCTTCAAACGCATGGTCGGGACCTATGTCGTTGGCGGCGCTTTGTTCCTGCCCGGCGCGCTCGTGGGAGGCATCGCCGGCTGGATCATCATTCGCCCCGTCAATTGGCTGCTCGGCTGGTTCTTCCGCGGCTTCAACGCCATTTTCGATGCGGCCACGCGAATCTATGGCCGAACCGTCGGCTGGTTCCTGCGCCTGAGCGCGATCGTTCTCTTGATCTATGCCGGCCTGCTCGGCGTGACCTATTTCGGTTACACCATCGTTCCGGGCGGATTCATTCCGAATCAGGACAAGGGCTACCTCATCGCCAATGTGCAGCTCCCTGACTCCGCATCGCAGGCCCGCACCGTTGAGGTGATGGACCAGATCCAGAAGATTGTCCAGCGCCATCCCGGGGTCGCTCACATCGTGGACATTCCTGGGCAATCGTTCGTCATGAACGGCGTCAGCTCGAATTTCGGTTCCGTTTTCATCATCCTGAAACCATTCAACGAGCGCCGAACGCCCGATCTTTATTCCGAAGCAATCGCCAATGATCTGCGTGGCCAGCTCTTCATGGAGATTGACCGGGCGCAGGTTCTCGTCTTCGGAGCGCCGGCGGTCGATGGCCTGGGCAATGCCGGCGGGTTCAAGCTCATGCTCGAAAGCACCGGCAACACCGACCTGCAAGCCCTCGAAGCCGAGACCGCCAATCTATCGATGAAAGGAGGCGCCGAGCCAGGATTCATCGGCCTGTTCAGCAGCTTCCGCTCGTCAACGCCGCAACTCTTCGTTGATGTGGACCGCGTCAAATGCAAGACGATGAAAGTCGAGCTCAACGATGTGTTCGACACGCTGCAAGCATTTCTGGGCAGCTACTATGTCAACGACATCAATCGCTTTGGCCGTACCTGGCAGGTGAATATCCAGGCCGACGCGCCGTACCGCATCAACGCGGAGACGGTAAGGCAATTCCGCGTGCGCAATGCCGGCGGCGACATGGTGCCGCTCGGCGCCCTGGCAACGATCCGTGACGAGGAGGGACCGGTATTCGTGTTGCGTTACAACATGCTGACGGCAACGGCGATCAACGGCGCGGTGATGCCCAACGTCAGCTCCGGGTCGGTGATCGAGACGATGGAGCGCTTGTGCAAGCAGGAATTGCCTCGCAACATGGATTTCGAGTGGAGCGAATTGACTTTCCTGGAGATGGAGGCCAACCGCACGGAGACGCTGGCCGACCTGTTGCAAAATCCGTTCATGGCCTTCGTCGGCGCGGTTGTGCTGGTGTTCCTGGTGTTGGCGGCGCTGTATGAGAGCTGGACGCTGCCGTTGTCGGTGATTCTCGTGGTGCCGATGTGCTTGTTATGCGCGTTGGCCGGCATCCTCGCCGCGTCGATGGATCTGAATATCTTCGTGCAGGTGGGCTTTGTCGTGCTGGTCGGCCTGGCGAGCAAGAATGCGATCCTGATCGTCGAATTCGCCCGCGATCGCAGCAACGAGGGGGCGTCGCTTTTCGACGCCACGGTGGATGCCGCTCAGGCGCGATTGCGGCCGATCATCATGACGTCATTCGCGTTCATTCTCGGAGTGGTGCCGTTAGTGTTCGCGCATGGCGCCGGCGCGGAGATGCGCCGTACGCTCGGCGTGGCAGTCTTCACCGGCATGCTCGGCGTGACACTCTTTGGAATCTTTCTGACGCCGGTGTTCTTTTACGTCGTGCGGCGCTTGACGGGGTTCGCACGCGGAAAAACCGACGCGATTCGGAGCATCAAGAGTTAAGGCCCCAACTCGTTTTCAGAATCTCGATAGCTCCGAAAATCTAGCCGCGGACGAAACTTGGCGCACCCGCGAACGAAAGAAACTTTAGCCACGGATCAAACACGGATTGAACACGGATAAATGGCGAAATTTGGCGCTGCGCAAGTATTGTTAGTAAAAGAACCTGCCAGACCGTCCGGATAGAGCGCCGAAAATTCGCCATAGGTATAATATCCTACAACATGACGTTCGGGGAATCTGCGCAGCTTGCGGATAAAAGTCTGAGTGGAAGAAGCGAGGATTAACGCGCGATTTTCCATCCGTGTTCCGTCTGTGTTTCATCCGTGGCTAGATTTTTTGGAACTAATGAATCTCGTTTGGATTCATCGCCCAATTATCCACGGCCTCGCCGACGATCATGCTCGGCGAGCGCAACGTGGCGATGCCCCCAAAGGCAAATATTATAATGACAGCGAAATCGCTTCACTCCCTTGTCGGGCGTCACGCCAATGATCGAACTCGTCAATGTCACGCAACATTACGGCGTGCGTCCCGTCCTGAAGCAAGTCAGCCTGCGCATCGAACGCGGCGAGACCGTGGTGATCGTCGGCCCGAACGGCATGGGCAAGACGACCCTGCTCGGCGTCATGGGAGGCGCCTTGCTGCCGCAGCATGGAGTCGTGCTGATCGACGGGCAGGTCCGGCGGCGCTCGGTCGAGATCGAGCTGGCCATTCGCCGCAAGACGGTTTTCCTGCCAGATCAAGCCTGGCTTCCGCACCTGCGCTCGGGCCGCGAATTTCTGCTCAGCGTGGGTCAGCTCTACGACATCGACACCGACCGCCTCATGGAACACGTCGATCGGCTCATCGACCTGTTCGATCTGGCCAAGCAGAGCGACTGGGCGATCAGCAGTTATTCGAGCGGGCAGAAGAAAAAGATCGCCCTGGCGTCGGCGCTGGTGACGGAAGCGCCGCTGCTCTTACTCGATGAGCCATTCTCCGGCGGGCTCGATCCGTCGGGCTTGCTGGCCCTCAAGCGCGTGCTGCAGCGGCGCGTTGAGGACGGGGGCACCGTGGTATTGACCAGTCCGGTGCCGGAGCTCGTCGAGGAGGTCGCGGACCGCATCATTATCCTGAAGCATGGCGAGGTGGCGGCGTTTGACACGCTCGAAGGGCTGCGGGCGTTGACGGAGTGCGACGGATCGTTGACCGATATTCTCGAAATCATGATGTTTCCGGAGACGACGCAGAAGCTGCGCGATTATTTCAAGGAGTTGCCGACATGAGGCGGCGCATCTTGGCGGTTTGGCCGCCGGTATGGACGCTGGCGGCGGCCGGCCTGGTCTACGCGATCTTTCAGGGAGCCTGCCTCTTCGAGGAGGTGTCGATCGGCGTTCCCATTTTCTCGATGCGCGACGGCGCCATGTTCTTGCTCGTCATCATGACCGTGTTCGCCATCCTCTACGCGGCTTACCGGGCGGCTGCGTTTCATCCGGCGTATCGGCCGCAGTATTACGAATGGTTGTGCAACACGCCGTGGACGAGTAAGAAGCCGCTGCCCTTGGGGCCGATTCATCTGGTCTGGCAGGACGTGCTATTGCTGGCGAGCGCGTTTGCTCTGGCCTGGCTGCGGGCGGAATGGCTGTCAATCGTCGTCATTCAGGGGTTCCTCGTTGCCTATTTTCTTATCTTGGGCTTCACGCACTATTTCGCGCATCAGAAGGCATGGGCCTATGCGACGCTCGTTGGCGTCGGTGTCCTGATTCTCTATGCGCGCGACCTGCCGATCTTTTTCATTTCCGCTGCGCTCATCTATGGAATCGCTTATCTCGGCTTGCGTGCGTCGCTGGCGGCGTTCCCGTGGCGCGAGGCGGCCGGCCTGAAGCAATCGCTCGAGGTCTTCAAGAAAGCGAGCCAAGGCCAGGCGAATGCCGACCGCTCGCTTGGCTGGCCCTACGATCGGCTCGGGCCGGATTGCCCCGATGACACGCCACTCTCCTGGGACTTCAAGCTGGTGTTCGGCATGTTGCTCGGCTGGTGGCTCTTCGCGGTGCATTCGCAACTTCGCATGGCCGGCGACCCGAGCAACGGCTACGTCGCTTACTATTATTTTCTCTTAGGTGGAATGGTCTATCGACTCGCCACGTACTGCAACGGCTATCTGCCGCCGCTCGATCTACATGGCCGGCTGACGACGGGGCGTTTGATTGTTCCTGGTTACGACCAGGTCTTCGCGGCGCCGCTGTGCGCCCTGGGCGTGGGAATCGCTGCCTGGTGCGTGCCAAATTGGTTCGAGAGAATCGATCCGCTCTACGTGACGCCGCTTGCTTTCGTGCTCACCTGGTGGATTCTCTTCACGATGCCGCCCAGCTTAAAGAGATGGCGTCTGACGGGCAACCACCGCATCGCGCCGGGGTTGATGGTCAAATCGGCGCTGCCGTAGCCCATTGCGACTGCAACGCGGCTGGCGTACAATTCACTGGCCAACTGCGCACTACGGAGCATCCCATGAAAAAGATCTATAGCGTTGCATTACTTGGGGCAGGCGCGCTAGCGGCGCTATTGGTGCGCTCCGAGCCGGAGCCGGTCTGCGCACAGGAGCCGAAATGGGACGGCGTGGCCGCAGCCTACAAATCCGAAGTCCAGCCGCTGCTGGCCAAGTTCTGCCAGCGCTGCCATTCCGGATTGCACCCCGAAGCCGACATTGACTTGAAGCATTTCGCTACGCTCGATGAGGTGCGCAGAGCGCCGCGCGTTTGGCAGAAGGTGCTGGAGATGCTCGACTCCGGCCAGATGCCTCCCAAGGACGCCAAGCCGCCGAGCGATGCGGAACGGACGAAGCTGCAAGGATGGGTGCGCGGCTATCTGAAGCTCGAAGCGCGTGCTTTGGCCGGCGACCCGGGGCGCGTGACGCTGCGCCGGGTCAGCAATGCCGAATACACCTACACGCTGCGCGATTTGACCGGGGTGGCCTCGCTGCAGCCGGCGCGCGAATTTCCCGTCGATGGGGCCGCCGGCGAGGGATTCACCAATACCGGCGATGCCCTGGCCATGTCCCCGGCCCTGTTCACGAAGTATCTCGATGCGGCCAAGCGCGTCGCCAAGCATGCGGTGTTGCTGCCCGACGGCATTCGCTTCTCGGCCGCCACGACGCGCCAGGACTGGACCAACGAGGTCCTCGCCGAGATTCGCGGCATCTACGGCGTTTATTCCGATTCCACCGCCAGCAGTCAGGTCAAACTCCAGGGACTCGTCTGGGACACCAAGCAAGGCGGTCGGCTTCCCGTCGAGAAATATCTGGCCGCCACGCTCGCCGAGCGCGATGCGATTAACTCCGGCCAAAAATCCCTCGAGGCGGTGGCGAAAGCCCGCGGTCTCAGCAGCAAATATCTCGGCATCGTCTGGCAAAGCTTGAATAGCCGCGAATCGTCGCTGTTGCTCGACGATCTGCGGACGCGCTGGCGGCAAGCGAAGCCGGAAGATGCCGGTGCGCTCGCCGTCGAAATCTCGCGCTGGCAGAACGCCCTGTGGAAATTCAATAGCGTCGGCCATCTCGGCAAAGTGGGAGGACCGAAAGCATGGATGACGCCGACCGATCTGCTCGTCGCCAAGCACGAAGCACGCGTCAAAATCCCCGCCGCCCAAACCGATGACGTTACGCTCTACCTGGTCGCCTCAGATGCCGGCGATGGCAACGAACACGATTTCGTCGTCTGGCAGGAGCCGAAATTCGTCGCGCCCGGCAAGCCCGACATTTTGCTCAAGGACATCCGCGGTACCACGCACGCGCTGGCAGCGCTGCGGGCGGAGCTGTTCGCCGACACCGCCAAGTATCTGCTTGCCGCGGACGAAGCGGCGAACACGGACGGCAAGCCGAACCTGGAAGCGATTGCCAAGGCGCACGCAATCGAGCCCGCCGCGCTCGCCGCCTGGCTTGACTATCTCGGCATGGGCAGCGCGCCGGCCAAGATCGAAGGGCATTTCATCAAGAAGCTTCCGAGCCACCCCGTTCACAAATTCATCCACGGCTGGGGCGTTTCCGAGATCCCCGCTTGTCGTCGCCAATTCCTCCGACGAACACGTCCGCATCCCCGGCAACATGAAGCCGCATAGCGTTGCGGTCCATCCGTCGCCGAAGCTCAGCGCCGTCGTCGGCTGGCAGAGCCCGGTCGCCGGCAAGGTGCGCGTCGCCGCCAAGGTTGTACACGCTCATCCCGAATGCGGCGACGGCGTCAGCTTCGCCCTCGAGATTCGGCACGGCACCAATCGCCGACGCCTGGCATCCGGAATCGCCCAGGGCGCCAAGGAGCCGAAGACCGAGCCGGTCGAAGTCAGCGTCAAGGAAGGCGATCTCATCTCCATCGTGATCGGCCCGCGCGACAGTCATGCCTGCGATCTAACCGCTGTCGATTTAACGATCACCCTGGGCGACGAAATCCTGGGACCTCGCCAAGGATGTTTCCGGCGACCTGCTCGCGGGCAACCCGCACGCCGATCGGCTCGGAAATAAAGCCGTCTGGCATTTCTACAGCGAACCGGTTTCTGGCACGAGCGCCGCCGGTTTCGTCGTGCCGGCCGGCTCGCTGCTCGATCGCTGGCTCGCCGCCAAGACGAAGGAAGAAAAAACCCGCCTATCGGAGGAGGTGCAAAGACTCCTGAATGCCGAGCCGACCGATAAAGCGACGTCCTGATGCCGCGATGGTATCGCCAGCTCGCGTCGCTCAACGGTCCGCTCCTGGGCCGGCTGCGTGGCCTGAAAGCTCGCTCGCCCCTCGCCCCGCGGCCCTCGGCTCCTCGCCTGGGGCATTGATCCGGCCCTGTTCGGTCGGCATCCGAAGACGCCGGCAAGGTGGATGCGGCGAGCCTGTGCGTGAAAGCGCCCGCGATGGTCGAAATTCGCGTGCCGGCCGATCTCGTTGCGGGCTACGACTTCGTCACGACTGGTGTGCTCGCATGCCGATGCCCGCGAACAAGGGAGCGTGCAACTGCAAGTGCTGACGATCAAGACCCGTTGCCACGCCGTCGCTGCAACCGGGCATGCCGATCCTGGTCGGCGAGACCGGCCCTGCCCGCAAGCGATTCGCCGCCGCACTTGATGCTTTCCGCGACGCTGTTCCCGCCCGCGGTCTGCTACACCAAGATCGTGCCGGTCGATGAGGTGGTGACGCTGATCCTCTTCCATCGCGAGGACGATCAGCTCGTCCGGCTGATGCTCGACCGATGACCGAAAAACGCAAGCTCGATCGGCTCTGGGACGAGCTGGAATACATCAGCCAGTTCCCGATCACGCAGGTAGACGCGTACAACCAGCTCATGGAATACGCCACGCAGGACAGCGATCCCCGCCCGTTCGCGCCGCTGCGCCAGCCTATCAATGAGCGAGCGGCCGCGTTCAAGAAGCGGCTCGTGGACACGCAGCCCAAGCATTTGGACGCAGTCATCGACTTCGCGGCCCAAGCCTATCGCCGGCCATTGGCGCAAAAGGAGAAGGACGATCTGGCCGGGCTTTACCAGAAACTTCGCAAGCAGGATCTGGCGCACGACGAAGCGCTGCGACTGACGTTGGCCCGCGTGCTGGTGTCGCCAGCGTTTTTGTATCGCCTGGAAACGCCGGGCCCCGGCGCGGTGGCGATGCCGGTTAGCGACTGGGAGTTGGCGAGCCGGCTCAGCTATTTCATCTGGTCGTCGTCGCCCGATGCGGCGTTGACCGATGCCGCCGCCTCGGGAAAGCTGCGCGAGCCGGACGTGCTCGTCGGCCAGATGAAACGCATGGTGCAAGATCAAAAGGTGCGCCGGCTCGCCACCGAGTTCGGCTGCCAGTGGCTGCACATCCGCGGCTTCGATGAGATGAATGAAAAGAGCGAACGACATTTTCCGACCTTCGCTGGCTTGCGCGGCGCGATGTATGAGGAATCGATCCTCTTCTTCGTTGACCTGTTCCAGCGCGATCGCCCGGTGCTTGAAATCCTTGATGCCGACTACACGTTCGTTAACGAGGATCTAGCCAAGCACTACGGCATCCCCGGCATCAAAGGCCCGGAATGGCGGCGCATCGACGGCGTGAAGAAATTCGGCCGCGGCGGCATCCTCGGCCAGGCGACCACCCTTGCCACTCAGTCCGGCGCCTCACGTACCAGTCCAATCCTCCGTGGCAACTGGGTCTCGGAAGTGCTGCTCGGCGAAAAGTTGCCACGCCCGCCCAAAGGCGTCCCGCAACTGCCCGACGATGAAACCAAGACCGAAGGCCTGACCGTGCGCGAGCTCGTCACGCGCCATAGCTCCGATCCAAAATGCTCCGTCTGCCATCGCCGCATCGATCCCTACGGTTTCGCGCTCGAAGGCTTCGACGCCATCGGCCGACGCCGGGCCAAGGACCTCGCCAATCGCCCGATCGAGACGCGCGTCAAAACCATGGACGGCGCCGAATTCGATGGCATCGATGGCCTGCGCGATTATCTGCTCAGCAAGCGCAAGGATGCGTTCGTCCGGCAGTTCTGCAAGAATCTGCTCGGTTTCGCCCTCGCGCGCGGCGTGCAGCTTTCGGACGAGCCGCTCTTGGACGAGATGCAGGAACAATTGAAGGCGCATCAATATCGCGTCGGCGTGGCGCTGGAAGCGATCGTGCGCAGCAAGCAATTCCGCGAAATTCGCGGCAGTAAATTCGTGGCAAGCGAGTAAAAATATGCCGGCCGCGATTGTCTGCCGCAATCTGCGCAAAATCTATCCCGCCAAGCCCACACCCGTCGAGGCGGTCAACGGGCTCGATCTGGAAATCGAGCGCGGCGAATGCTTCGGGCTGCTCGGGCCCAACGGCGCCGGCAAGACCACCACCATCGAAATCCTCGAAGGATTGCTCGAAGCCACCTCCGGCGATGTCGAAGTGCTTGGCCAACGCTGGGGGAATGGGGATGATCGCAGCTTGCGCCAGCGCATCGGCGTCTCCTTGCAAGAAACCAAGCTGACCGAAAAGCTCAACGTCCGCGAGACGATCCGCCTGTTTCGCTCCTTCTATGATAAAGGGCTCGATCCCGACAAAGTGCTGGCCATGGTCGGTCTGGAGGAAAAACAGACGGCCTGGGTCGGCAAGCTTTCCGGCGGGCAGAAGCAACGGCTCGCCATCGCCGCGGGGCTGGTCGGCGATCCGGAGCTGCTGTTTCTGGATGAGCCGACGACCGGGCTCGACCCGCAATCGCGTCGCCAGCTCTGGGACATCCTGCGCGGCCTTCGCGCCGACGGCCGCACCATCCTGATGACGACGCACTACATGGATGAAGCCGAGAAGCTGTGCGATCGCGTTGCCGTGGTCGATCACGGCAAGGTCATCGCCCTGGGGACGCCGGCGCAACTCATCGCCCGTATCGGCGGCGAGCACTTCATCGAATTCCGCGCGGAGGGCCCAGCCACGCTTACCGACGATGAATTGAAGGAGCTGCCCGGAGTCGTGAGCGTGCGCCGCGAGGCGGAGGCGTGGTGCCTGGCCGTCACGGCGCCGCATCAGGTGCTGCCGCCGCTTCTGGAACTGATGCACCGGCGCGGCGCCGCGCTGGCCCAGCTCACTACTCGGCACGCCAGCCTGGAAGACGTTTTCGTAACGCTCACGGGTCGGCATCTTCGCGATGACGCTTGAGTCTTGGCGAAAGCTGCGATACCATAGCAGCATGGAGAGTATCGACACAATCGGCGGAACGCAAGCTCCCATTTGGCCGCCCGCTGAGCCTGCGCGCATCGTCAGCACTCCCGGCGTATGCGGCGGGAGGCCTCGCATTGACGGCCATCGTATCACTGTCGAAGACGTCGCGATCTGGCACGAGCGCATGGGGATGAGCGCCGACGAGATTGTCTCGGGCCATCCGAGCATCGCTCTATCGGATGTCCACGCCGCACTGGCGTACTATTTTGACCATCGTGAGCGAATCGATCAGGCGATCCTCGATGGGCAGCGCCTCGTCGAGGAGATAAAGCGCAAGCCCCGCCGTCATTGCTTCAGCAGAAACTTCAACAGTTGCGCGCCAATGGCACGGACAATCCGCTTTCACCTCGATGAAAACTGCCACCGGGCCGTCGAGGAGGGATTGCGCCGGCGCGGTGTAGATGTCACAACGACACCCGAGGCGGGTTTGCTGAACGCCACCGACGATGAACAACTCACCTACCGCCAGGCGCAGGCCAGGGTGATATTCACGCAGGATCGCGATTTTCTCCGAATCCACACAGCCGGGACGAGCCATCCAGGCATCATCTATTGCGACAAGGGCAGCCGCGGCATTGGCGAAATGATTCAGGGAATTGTTCTCATTTGGGAAATCCTGGAGCCGGCGGAAATGGCCAACCGCGTCGAATACCTATGATGGATTTAGCCCCACATTCCTCCGTGACAACCCAGTCGGAACCTGATAAGCTGATTGAAGCGGTCAGCCGAATAAACCTTGACAAATCGCTGGTCCGCACTCCATGATGGTGATGTTGCGCAATGGCCCTTCGCAATGCATTCATCGGTTCGCCATAGGAAGCCACATCCATGCAATCTCGTGCCGCCGGCAAAGCTCGCTCCTTCATTGTCTCCTTGCTCGTTTGCTTTTTCATCCTCGGAATGGTCGGCGGCATGTCCGTCGTGTTAACGCCCGGCCCAGCGTTTGCCCAGCAGGAAGGCGATGCTCCGGCGCCGGAGGAGGGAGCCAAGCCGAAAGAGAAAACCAATCCGGTCGTGCATTTCTTCGTGTCGATCGGCATCCCGTTCGGCGTGATTTTCGCCGCCATCTCGATCGGCATGGTCGCGCTGATCATCATCCTCTTGCTCGATCTGCGCATGGGCGAAGCGGTCCCGCCGGCATTTGTCGAGGAATTCACGGAAATGGTCAACAAGCGGCAATTCAAGCAGGCGTATGAAATGTGCCGCACGGAGAGCACGTTCGTTGCCCGCGTCCTGACCGCTGGCATGGGGCGATTGCAGTACGGCATCGAAGACGCGCGCGAGGCGATGTCAACCATGGCGGACGCCGTCCGCGCCGGCAAGGATTCGTGGATCAGCTACCTCGGCATCATCGGCACGCTCGGCCCCTTACTCGGTTTGGTTGGCACCGTCTCCGGCATGATCGGCGCCTTCCGCAAGCTGGCCGAGGTCGATGTTCCCAAGCCGGGCGATCTCGCCGGCGAAATCTCGCACGCCCTGGTCGTCACCCTCGTCGGCGTCGCCATCGCCTGCCCGGCTATCTTCTTTTTCACGTTCTTCAAGAACCGCCTGACCAATATTTCGGTCACCACTGCCAACCTGGCTGACGACCTGCTGACGCAGATGTACCACAACTCGAAGAAGCCCGGCGGCGCCGGCCCCACCATGGCGGCCGAGCGTGCGACCGGCGTGCCTTCGAAAAGTTGACCCGCATTGCAAGCCCCGCGATCAGCGCAGCGTTCGCGGGGGTATTGGGAGGATTTGCACATGTCAGCCGCCGTTGACAGTGAAGGCTGTGATGTAAATCTCACGCCGCTTCTGGATCTCGTGCTTCAGCTGATCATGTTCTTCATGATCACCGTGAATTTCGTGCGCGTCGATCAATTCGACGACTCCATCAAGCTCCCCGTCGCCCATGAGGCCGTCCCGCTTGACAACTCCGCCGAGGACTGGATTTTCCTCAATCTCAACGCCAACGGCGACCTCGTCGGCACGCTCAGCAACTTCCCCCTGGACACCGACCAGAAGCTCAAGGCCCACCTGATGCGCGAAAAAGATAGCCTGGAACGCGCCGCCAGGGCGCGCGGCAAAACCGGCGAGATCAAGATCGTCGTCATCCTGCGCGCCGACGAGAATTGCAGGTACAACGACGTCTGGAGGCGTTTATACTCCTGCCAGATGGCTGGCTTCAAGTACTGGCAACTGCGCGTGATGACGGGTTAGGGTTGGACAGGCTGTCCCAGATGGATGCGAGAAGATTTTATAGGGTGGGTCGAGCAACGCGAGGCCCACCCAGCAGTTGCAAGGGCCGGTGGGCCTCGCGTTGCTCGACCCACCCTACAGCGGCTCACCAGGTCGTGAAGTTATTTTTCGGGCATTGCCGTACGATTGGAGCAACCACCATGGGCCATAAGTGCAAACATCCGGAAGGGTCGGCCGGCGTGCAGCTGAGCTTGATCATCACGCCGATGCTCGATATGTCGTTCCAGATTCTCGCCTTTTTCATCATGACGTATCATCCCTCCGCGCTCGAAGGGCACATCCCGGGCAGCCTTGTGCCGCCGGAAAATTTTGCCAAGAATGACAAGACCAACACTCCGCTGCCGGCTGAAGCGCCGCTGTCAATTCCCGAGGATGTCCTGGATCCCGCATTGCAGGAGGCGATCGCTGTCAAGATCAAGGCGGTCGCGAAGGGGCTGGAGAAAGGGTCACGCACGGAAGGCATGCCGGAGCAAATCTTCATCAGGACCGGCCTGGAAACCGACGCACGCCTGATTGCCGACGTGGATGTGCCGTGGGACAAGGCCCTGGACAAGCTGTCTGCGGAATTGAAGGGCATGCTGAAAAAGGGGGCCACCAACAAGGCCCATCTCAAGATCGCTGCCGACGGCGAGTTGCGCCAGCAATACGTGATGGGGGTCTACGATACGGCGAAGAAAGCCGGCTTCGTCAACATCCATTTCGTGCCGCCGCCGGTGCTCAACACCAAGACCAAGAATTGAGTGGGGTATCGCGCCAGTGCGTGAGGCGTCACGGATGCGGAGTAATCGCGATGATGGTAATTTCGTTCTTGCCGGGACCGTAACACCAGAAGACGCGATAGGCTCCGGGCGTCTTGTTTTGCGCGTACGCCTCGAAGACTTTCTGCTTATTGTCGAATGGGTTCTCAATTGACGTGAATTCGTGCGTCCGCAAGCCAGGATGCTTCGGATTGGCGCGAAGCAGGCTCACGGTCTTATGGACTTGCTTGAATAAGCCTTCCTGCTTGCTTGATTTGGTCTTACCCTTTGCCGATCGGCTTTTGAGAGTTTTTTCTGCCTCCGCCTTGAGTTCTTGGTACGTTTCCTCCGCGGCCTTCATCCACTTTAGATTGATGGACATATCTCGTCTTTCGTTCCGCGTTGCTGAAAAACAAGAAGTGTGGAATTGGTTCACTCCAACTGATCAGCCAAAGCGGCGTCATCGTCGAGATCGGGCGGCGATTCGCTGAAATCGCCCGCCTTCGCTTGCTCCAATCCTTTGCGGACGCGGCTCAAGGCTACCTTGTTCTTGTAAAGCCAAGCCTCGCGTTCCGGAATTGCCACCGCGGGCGAGATGATGATCTGATTCGGATCGGAGTCATCGACAATCACCATTCGCCCGGCCAAAGCCGTGCCCAACATCAGACGACCTTTCTGATCGATTAGTTTCGTAGTCATAACTTAAGTTTACGCAAAAGTGGGCATAAGTCAAGTGGGAAAAACCCACCAACACGTGATTGATCTTGTCCAGCTCCTATTCGACGATACGATGGAGATGAAGGCCCGCCGAACATTCGCACACTCCGCTGGCAACGAACATGACCGATCAAGAAAAAACCGGGCTTGGCAATTACTTCGTCGCCAATTATCCGCCGTTCTCGGCGTGGAAGCCGGCGCATCTGGCGGACGCCCACGCCGCCCTGAACGCGCCGCCGCGGCCCGGCACGCCGCTGGGGCTCTATCTGCACATCCCGTTTTGCCGCAAGCGCTGCAAATTCTGCTATTTCCGCGTCTACACCGACAAGAATGCCCGCGATGTCGATGTCTACGTGGATGCTCTGCTCAAGGAAATCGAGCTTTATCGGCAAGCGCCGATCGTCGTCGGCCGCACCGTGCAGTTCGTCTACTTCGGCGGCGGCACACCGTCGTACCTGAGCGCGGCGCAGCTGCGGAGCTTGTGCGCGCGGGTGCAGGAGTTCTTCCCGTGGAGCCAGGCAGCCGAGGTGACATTCGAGTGCGAGCCCGGCACGCTTCAGCAGCACAAGCTCGAAACGCTCAAGGAACTTGGCGTCACGCGCTTGAGCCTGGGCATCGAGAACTTCAGCGACAAGATCCTCGAAGCGAATGGCCGAGCCCATTTGTCGGCAGAGATTTTTCGCTCCTATCAGTGGGCCCGCGACCTGCGCTTCACGCAGATCAACATCGATTTGATCGCCGGCATGGTCGGCGAAACGTGGGACAACTGGCGCGACTGTGTCAAGAAGACGGCCGATTTGGCCCCCGAGAGTGTCACCATTTATCAGATGGAATTGCCGTACAACACGGTGTTTTCCAACGAGTTGAAGACGCAGAAATCCTCCCCTCTCCCCATGTACTCAGTGGGAGAGGGGCCGGGGGTGAGGGGGCTTCCTTTGCAGGGCCATGACGCCGACGCAAGCCCCTCAGACCCCCTCACCCCCGGCCCGTCTCCTTCGAGTACAGGGGCGAGGGGAGACAATGGGCACGCGGTCGATCCGGCCGAGATCGCCGATTGGCCGACCAAGCGGGCCTGGGTCGATTATGCTTTCGCGGAGCTGGCCAAGGCGGGCTATTCCGTTTCCAGCGCGTACACCATGGTGCGCGATCCGGCCAAGACGAAGTTCATCTATCGCGATAGTCTCTGGCACGGTGCCGACATGTTCGGGACCGGCGTCGCGTCGTTCGGCCATGTCAATGGCGTACACTTGCAAAATGTCGATCGCTGGGAAGATTATGTCGAGCGGCTGCAAAAAGGCGAACTGCCGCTGGGCCGGGCGCTCAAAGTCGAGCCGGATCAGTTGCTGCGGCGTGAAATGATGCTTCAGCTGAAGACGGGGCATCTGCGCGCCGACTATTTCCGCGCCAAGTTCGGCACGGACATCCTGACGGCGTTCGCCGAAGGGTGGGGGCAATTGCAAAAGGACGGGTTCGTGAAAATGGCCGACGGCGCCATCGAACTCACGCGCGCCGGCCTGTTGCAGGTGGATCGCCTGCTGCCGGCGTTCTTCGAGGCCGAACATCGCGGCACGCGGTACACCTAGCCGGTGACTTGCGGCGGCGCGATCGGTTCTAATCCGGATCTTTCAGCTCGATCTTGAAGTCGTCAATGATTGGCCGATCAATCCGCAGTGTCAAATCGGAGGTTTCCTTGTCATTGTATTCTTCCGGGATGACAACCCCCTTGGTCTCGGGCATGGGGCCTTCCTTGGTGCTGTGGGTGTGCTTCGGCGGCGGGCGTTCACCGGCGCGCCGGCTGAATACCGCGACCTTCGCGTCACCGTAGGGAACCCCCTTGGCGGTGAAGACACCCTCGGGTCCCAGCTGGGCGGGAATCGCGTCCTTGTCATCAATGAAGAAGACCACCGACCCGTAATCCACGGGGGCGCCTTTGTACGTTACGGTTCCCTTGACGGTCGCGGTCTGGGGACCACAGCCGCACAGGGTGGCAAAAGCAACGAAAAGAAAGCAGAGAACGCATGGCGTCGCACGAGCTTCCATGAACATCCTACCAACGTTGAAATAGGTTCCGCGTTTAGCCGGCGAGCATGCTCGCCGGCTAAACGAAATCGGGATTTGCGGGCTCAGGCGGAATTTATTGATCGACGACCGACACCGTTTCACCGCCGGCATAGGTTGAAAGGGCGAGGATGGTTGCGCTGCCGACAGAATAGCTGAAGTAATGCACCGAGCCATCTGCGAATGCCATGTTGGCGCCGCCGACGTGGTTGCTCCACAAATAGTAGTAGCTGCACCCGTCCCGGATGTTGTTCGGCCCCTGTCCGAAATAAAACGGCGGCGAACCGCAACTCGAGCCATTGGGGTGGGAGTAACCTGCGAATGCGCCCGTAATGTCCATCTGGGAGCCCCAGATGTTGTCCCCTTCCGTCTCTTCGTACCACCAGCCCCAATAGTAATCGATCGACCAAGGCCGTTCCGCCACGATGATGGTGTTGCTCGTGCCATCCGTGATCCGAGCGATGGGGAGAGGATGCCCGGGATTCATGCAAAAAATCCCTTTCTGCGTGGCGTTTGTGCTCTGAGAATCGTATCCCGCCATGCCGACATAAGAGGTCATGCCGAAGCCATCAGCATTATCGACAGTCGAACTGTTGAGGCGTGGCTCCGCGGGGCACGTGAAGACGGGTATGATGGCGCTGATATTGTTTTCGTTATTAAGGAAAGAGTTGTAAAGGGGCTGCTGATCGATATAGGGCAAAATTGATAGCATCCAGCCGCCATAATTCTTGGAACTTGCGGGGTCCGGTCCGCCGTAGAAACCCGGAAACACCTTGTACGCGCTATGGTAGGTTTGCAGCGACAAGCCGAGTTGTTTCAGGTTGTTGGTACACTGCACACGCGCCGCCGCTGCCCGCACCTTTTGCACGGCCGGCACCAGCAGCGCGATCAGAATCGCGATGATGGCGATCACCACCAGCAATTCGATCAATGTGAAACCCAAACGTAAACGAGAATAATTGCGAAATGCCATTTCTTCTCCCTACCTCACGAAGATGTGCAAATCCACGAGCGCTTGCGATGAAAAAATAATGCCGAGTTAGCATTTTCCTCGTGGAACGTCTTCTACGTCGAGTTAGCTTGCGCCCGGTCCATCCAGTCATGATGCCAAGGAAATCTGGAGCGAGCCTTAGTGTCCCCTTTGCCGTGGGAGAGGTGTGGGGTAGGCCTGTCTATACTTATCGGAAAATCCTCGTTCAATCTTACCAACTTAACACCCGTCGGCAGCGCATTTCAAGCAAAATCTTCACGATTTTCTCAGAAATCTGCCTCGCCTCAAAACCGCTTAGTGACGTTCGGGAAATAACTTCCCGAATCATCGGTCTGTCGTAGGCTGCGTCGAATGTACTCGCGAGGCCCACCATTCCTTGCAAGCGCGTGGTGGGCCTCGCGAGTACGCTCGACCCACCCTACAAAAACGAAGGCCACCAAATGGAAGCTATTTTTCGAGCGCCAATTAACGAATTTACACCAGAATGGACCAGCGATTTGTCAGCGGCACTTCCGTATAATGCGACTAGCGCATTGTCACACCTATGAGAACGGGCTCGTAGTACCGCCTTTAGGCGGTTTTTTTCGGCTAAAGCCGGCACTACGGACCCATCAATTAAGCTGTGACACGACACCAGAGCCCGCCGACCGGACCCGTGTGACACCATGCCCTGGCTTTTGGCCATCCTGACGCTGCTTGCCGCCTATCTCATCGGCGCCGTTCCGTTCGGCTACCTCATCGCCCGTTGGCACGGCGTCGATATCTTCACGCACGGCAGCGGCAACATCGGCGCCACCAATGTCGGCCGCGTGCTCGGGCGCAAGTTCGGCGTCCTCGTTTTCATCCTCGATTTCGCCAAGGGGGCCGGGCCGGTCGCCGTGGCAATGGTGCTCAAGGCCAACTTCGATGACGAACTCTGGACACGCGGCTTCGTCGAGGTCGGCGCGGGGATGGCAGCGTTTCTCGGACATTGCTTTCCGGTCTACCTGAAATTCCACGGCGGCAAGGGAATCGCCACCGGCGCCGGCGTCGTGTGCGTGCTGTTCCCGTTGCCGATGCTGATCTCCCTGGGTGTCTGGATTGTCGTCCTGTGCGCGACGCGGATGGTCTCGCTTGCCTCGATGGCGGCTGTCATCGCGCTGTGCGCGGCCTATCTTCGGCAACCGGGGGCATGGGATTGGCGGGAGCCGCGCACCTGGTTTTGCCTGCTCGCCGGCGGATTGGCGATTGCCCGCCATCATGAAAATATCGTGCGCCTCGCCAAGGGAACCGAAAACCAAATGAAGGAGAACCTTGCCATGCATCAGCTCACGAAAAGCCTGCACGTGCTCGCCCTGGGAATGTGGTTCGGCATGTCGGTCTTCTTCAGCTTCGTGGTCGCCTTCGCGCTATTCGGCGGGTTGCCGGAAGGCACCGGCGGCTTCGAGACGATTGCGAAACAGGAGAAGCGCGAATCGTGGTTTCCGAAGGTTGCGATGTACAGCGGCGATCAGGACGACATTGATGGGGCCAGGGAGCAAGGCACCCGCGCCGCCGGCTACGTCATCGGGCCGATCTTCACCTGGTACTTCGCCCTGCAAGGCATCTGCGGCTTCATCGCCCTGGCAACCGCCCTGCCCTGGCTTAAGCTCGGATCGAGCATCCACCGCTGGCGCGTCAATCTGTTGATCGCCGCGGTCGCCCTGGTCCTGGTCGGCTGGCTGGTGGAGCGCAAGGTTCACGAGTTGCGCATTCCACGCAATCAAACGATGGAGATCTATCTGCGCGATCGGAGCGACGAAACCAAGCGCGATGAGATGAAGGCCGATCGCGCCGAGTTCGTGCGCTGGCATCTGGGCAGCATCTTTTTGAATTTGGCAACGATTGTGTGCGTCACCGGTGCGATGGCGCTGGCGGGCAATCTGGAAAAACGGGATGAGGAACCTTCTCCCCTCGCCTCTGTACTCACGGGCAAGGGGCCGGAGGTGAGGGGTGGAGCGGAATCGCCCGCGGAGCAACGCATCACAAGCGCGGGATACTGAACCCCTCACCCCCAACCCCTCTCCCCTGAGTACAGGGGCGAGGGGAGGAGCTGTTGCCGGATATGAACGCGAATGGCGAAATGTGGATGCGCCGCGCCCTGGAGCTGGCGTGGCGTGGCCGGGGGTATGTCGAACCGAATCCGCTGGTTGGCGCGGTGCTGGTGCGCGCGGATCGGATCATTGGCGAAGGCTGGCATGAGCGTTTTGGGCAAGCCCATGCGGAGATCAACGCGCTGGCGCAGGCGGGGGAGGCGGCGCGTGGCTCGACGCTGTACGTGACGCTGGAACCGTGCTGCCATCATGGCAAGACGCCGCCGTGTACCGGGGCACTGATCCGCGCAGGCATTGCCGGGGTGCAGGCGGCAGTGGAGGATCCGTTTCCGCTGGTCGCCGGGCAAGGGGCCGCCCAGCTGCGCGGCGCGGGCATCGCGATCGAATTCGGCCTGGGCGCCGACGACGCCCGCCGGCAGAATGCGCCGTATCTGACCTTGTTCACGCGCGGCCGGCCTCACGTTCACGCCAAGTGGGCCATGTCGCTTGATGGCAAAATCGCCACCCGTACCGGCGATTCCCAGTGGATTAGCGGCGAAGCGTCGCGCCGGCGCGTCCACGAATTGCGTGGCCGAATGGACGGCATCCTCGTCGGCATCGGCACGGCGCTGGCCGATGATCCGTTGCTGACCGCCCGTCCGCCGGGACCGCGCACCGCTTGCCGGGTTATTCTCGACTGCCAGGCCCGCTTGCCGCTCGATTCGCAGCTGGTGCGGACGGCCCGCGAAACTCCGGTGCTGCTGGCGACGTGCTGCAGCGATCCGGCTTGCCTCGATCCGCTGCGTTCGGCCGGTTGCGAGATCATGGTTCTTCCGGCATCCGAGGCTGGCGTGTCCATCGCGGATTTGCTGCACGAATTGGGCCGCCGGCGCTGGACGAATCTTCTAATCGAAGGCGGTGCAGCGGTGCTCGGCAGCTTTCTGGACGCCCGCGCCATCGACGAAGTGCATATCTTCATGGCCGGATTATTGCTGGGCGGCCGTGAGGCGCCGACGCCGATCGCGGGCCTCGGCTGCGCAAAGCTGGCCGACGCGCTGCGGGCGGCGGAGTTGACCTGCGAACCAATCGGGTCGGATTTCCTCCTGCACGGCCATGTGCTCCACTCATAACGTGATGGTTTAAGGGATGCGAGGTCGCGATGATGCCGCAGCGCTGGTTGCCGCTCGTGCGTTTGATCGAAGCGCGCTTTCGTGAATTCGTGCGCGAGCCGGAAGTGATCTTTTGGGTGTACGGATTTCCGCTGCTGCTGGCGGTGGGATTGGGGTACGCATTCCGGGGCGTCGAGCCAGAACCGCCTTCGGTCGATGTGCAGGCGGCCCCGGATGAAGCTCGCGCTCAGGACGTTGCTCGCAAGCTACGTTCGGCAAAACTTGAGGTCGAAGTTCTGCCCGGCGCTGACTGCGAGAAACGGCTCAGCCGGGGCAAGACGGCGCTTTATGTGATCGCGCATCCGAACGAAATCGAATACGTCTACGACCCCGCCAATTCCGAAAGCGTGCCGCGCTCGCTACTGGGTCGAAGCGGTCCTGTCACGCGGCGAAACCAGCGTGCAGTCGAAGGATTCGCTCCCCAGCGAGCCGGGCGGACGCTATGTCCACTTTTTGATTCCGGGCCTCATTGGCACGAATATCATGGGGGGCGGACTCTTCGGCGTCGGCTTCGTCCTCGTCGATATGCGCGTCCGCAAGCTCTTCAAGCGCCTGATGGCGACGCCGATGCGACATAGCGATTTTCTCTTATCGCTGCTCATCTCGCGCTTGCTTTTTCTTCTGCCGGAGATGGCGAGCCTGCTGCTGGTCGGCTATTTCGCGTTTGGCGTGCCGATTCGCGGCTCCATTTTCACGCTTGCCGTGGTGATCTTCGTGGGGGCCGCCGCGTTCGCCGGCATCGGCCTGTTGCTCGGCAGCCGCACCGAAAAAACGGAGACCGCGTCGGGCCTGATCAATCTTGCGATGCTGCCGCAGTACATTCTGTCGGGCGTCTTTTTCTCGTCGAGCCATTTCCCCGACGCGGCTCAGCCGTTCATCAAGGCGCTGCCATTGACGCAATTGATCGACGCCTTGCGCGAAGTGATGCTTCAGGAAGCGAGTCTGTGGGACGTGAAATGGCACATCGCGATCCTGGCGGCTTATGCGGTGGTGCCGTTTTTGTTGGCGCTGCGCTGGTTCAAATGGCGATGATGGACCGAGCGCATGAAATAGGTCCACGGGCGGAAACCCGTGGACCTTTCCGGGAGCCCCTCGTTGCCACGAGAGACGCATCATAAATTGCTTGGCGATCAATGGATCGCGTTAAGTGAGGGAGAATAAAGCAACCGACGTGCCAACACGCCGGGAATAATCCGGGATCTCGCTAATTGCTGATAGTGGACTAGGTTGCGTGATTTGAAAAGGAACCGAGGACCCGGCGAAAACGGCATCCCTGCCAGAATCAACGACAGAATGTGCCGCGCGAGGAGGCATTCTCCGAGTGCCGGCGTGTTAGTGAGTCTGTCGCCGAGGTGCTTTCACCCGGCGGAAGGTGGCGATATGGCGGCGGCAATCGATCACCTCGAATGCGCCTTCTTGATAAACGCAAATGAGATTTCCAGCCGGTGGAACCATAAGTTCGTCCGCTGATCCCACCTGGATGTCTTTGCCGTCCACACGCAAGAAAACGGGCCACTGTTTTGTCGTCAACTGTTGACGCAACTCGTCCATCGTCACGGGACACCTCGCGATTCAAGCTTGATCCGCTTCAATTCTACGTGCGGCAGTTGCCTTTGTACACGGCGGAAGGGAGCGTCGTCATTTCTTGATCCTGATACGTCGCATGCGCCGGCGCAGGTACCAATCCTGCCAGGAGCGCGGCAAGCAGGTCAGCACCTGCATGGTCCAGCGCATGGCACGCGGAAAGGTGTAGAATATTTGCTGGGTGCGGATGGCCCATGCGATTTCGCGGACGGCGTCATCGACTTCGAGGATGCCGTCGAGCGACCCCTGGATGTTCGCGGTCATCGGCGTGCGAATCCAGCCGGGGCAAATCGTCGTCACGTGGATGCCAAGCGGGTTCACCTCGACGCGCAGGCCGTCCATGATGGCGTTGACGCCGGCCTTGCTGGCGGCGTATGCGAGCATGCGTGGCAAGCCGCGATAGGAGGCGACGCTGGAGATGCCGACGAGATGGCCACGCCGGCGTTCGATCATGCCGGGCAGAACGGCGGCGATGCTGTTGGAGACGCCGATCAGGTTGACGTTAATGACCTTGGCCATGTCATCGGCGTTATAGCTGAGCCCGGAGGTTTCGATGCCGACGCCCGCGTTGGCGATCATGAGATCGATCGGCCCGAGTTTCGCTTCAAGATCTCGCGTCGCCTGCGCCAGCCCGGCGGCATCGGTCACATCGGCGACGCTCCAGGCGCAGCGTTTCCCCTCGGCGGTCAGTTCATCCGCAAGGGAGCGCACCCCCTCCTCGACCCGATCAATCGCGGCGATGGCGTATCCTTCGCCGGCCAGTAAGCGAGCCAGGGCGCGACCAATGCCGCTGCCGGCGCCGGTGATGAGGGCCACGCTGGAAGTCGAATCCATGCGGATTGCTTTATCTGCTGATGGCGCTGGCGGCGAGTGCATGGGAAAGTTGTCAGCTTTCAGCTTTCAGCCGGATAAATGCCCGTGCGGCACAGCCCGCAAGCGTTCGCCAGGCTGCCCATCTTGCCGGGGCGAATTGGATCAAGCTGGTCGGGCTTGCGAAATTGCGATGGAACGGACATTATGCTGCCGATGACTCAAGTAGGTTATCGGTTCCTGGTGGGCACGGCTGAAAACTGATAGCTGAAAGCCGAAAGCTAACTTGCGAGGAGACGACCGTGGGCAGAGCGAATTGGACGCGCTGGGTCGCCGGCGTGGCGTTGGCGGCAATGCTGGTTTACGTCCCCTTCCTCTATTACCGCTACGTCTGGGAGCATTCCAAACGATTGCGCCCCATCGAAGAAGGCCGCGTCTATCGCAGCGGCTGCCTCAGCGCTGACGGCTTTCGCGACGCCATCCAGAAGCTCCATATTAAAACCGTCATCAGCTTCTGGGACGAAGATCCCGATCCGATCCTCAACGCGAGCCGATTCAACCACACGTCGATCAAGGAAAGCGATTTGTGCAAGAGCATGGGCGTGGACTATCGCTTCATCTACGTTCAACTCCTCAACGACGACCGCGCCGGCAAGGACCGGCCCCCCGCGATTGACGAATTCCTCAAGGTCATGGACGACGAAGCCTCCTATCCGGTGCTGATCCATTGCAAGGCCGGCCTGCACCGCACCGGCATCATGGCGGCCATCTACCGCATGGAATACGACGGCTGGACCCGCGAGGAAGCCCTCCACGAATTGCGTTCCCATGGCTTCGGCTACTTCCTCGCCAATATTTCGAACCCCTACATTGAGCAATACGTCATGCCGTATCAATCGCGGTCCAAGACAGAGAATTGAACCACAGAGGCACGGAGGCACAGAGAAAGACAGACGCTTGAGAGAAGTGGCGGAAATGTATCGTATTCCGACCCCCTTCTCTGTGCCTCTGTGTCTCTGTGGTTAAGAATTATGTTCAAAATTCTCGATCGGCAGATGGTCTGGAGCTATCTGAAGGCGTACGTCTTTTGCCTGATCAGCCTGATGGGGTTGTTCATTGTTGTCGATCTCTTCATGAACCTTGAAGACTTCACGGCCGGGCGCAAGGATTTTGCCGCCGTCGTCAAGTTCATCAGCATTTATTACGGCTACAAGTCGTTTCAGATTTTCAATCAGCTTTGCGAGTCGGTAATCTTAATGGCGGGCATGTTCACCGTGGCGTGGATGCAGCGCAACAACGAGCTATTGCCGCTCCTGTCGGCGGGGGTTTCAACGCGGCGCGTGGTGGCCCCCGTGGTTTGTTGCGCTTCGGCCATGATGGCGCTGGCGGTGCTCAATCAGGAATTCGCCATGCCCAACATCGACGTGTTCATGCTGGAGAATCGCCAGAACGCCGACGGCTCGAAGGAAACCAACGACGTCAAGGGCGTTTACGATATGCGCGGCATTCTCATCTCCGGCAAATCGGCGGTCAAGAAGGATTCGCTGATCAAGGGATTTTCCGCCGTCATCCCCGCCCAGACTGGCCGCAACACGCTCACCTACATCGATGCACGTGAAGCCGTCTATATTCCCGAGCGCGACGGGGACCAGCGCTCGGGCGGCTGGCTGCTCAAGCAGGCCAAGATCACCGGGCAACAGGATTGGCCCGCCGATGATGAGATTCTCAAGCCGCTCGGCGATGAATCGTATTTCCTCAAGACCAAGGATGCCGACCTGGACACCTGCGTCCGCGTCAAGACATGGTATCAGTATCTGCCTACCTGGCAGCTTTTGCGCGAGCTGGACCGCCCCGGCAGCTCCACGCAGCACGCCAATCTCGCCATCGTCTTCCACACGCGGCTCACCCGGCCGTTGGTCGGCGTCATCCTCGTGGTGCTGGGGCTGTCGGTGATCCTGCGCGATCAGAACCGCAACGTCTTCATCTCAACCGGGCTATGCCTGATCCTGTGCGTGATCTTCTTCGCGTCGATCTTCGCATGCCAATATCTCGGCAAGGAAGATTTCGCCGCCACCTACGTGTCGCCGGCACTGGCGTCCTGGCTGCCGGTCCTCATCTTCGGCCCGTTCGCGCTGGTGATGTACGACGCGGTGCATACGTAAAATCAGGGGTTAGGGATCGGGGGTTAGGTGAATTTCACTAATCCCTGATCCCTGCCCCTACTTCTTCTCGGCCGCGGTCATTGTGAACGGGAAATTCTCGTACGGCAAATGCAGGCTTATCGTCGTATAAGTCCACGTGCCAGCGGCGGCGTTCGGCACCTCGAAGATGGTTGATCCCTCGCAGTCCTTGGTGAATTCCTTGCCATCCGGCGACTTGATGTTGAAGCGCAGCTTGGCCCCTTCGTTGCGGAAGCCGAGCGCGAATCGCAGGTCGGCCGACTTCTTGCTTTCATAGGTCTTGCTGATCGCTTGGTTGCGCCCAGGCGTGCTCAACAGGTTCGAGCGCTGCGGCGTGAAGCCCTCCATCTTGGCGTTGACATCGGCATCCACGCCGGCCGTCACCAGGCTGAAAACGAGATATTGCAGCAGCTTCTTCTCCATCTCGCTGTTTTGCCTTTCGTTGTGGAATGACGTGAAAATGACCGTTCCCTCCTTGACCTGAAACTTGACCATCAAGGGGGCGACGGCGGCCTGGCGTGTCTTCTCCTGGATGTAGGTTCCCTGGATCAGCGTCTTGACGCGCGGGCCGGCAAATGCCGCGGTCTTCCATTGGCCCAGATTAAATTCGAGGTGGATTTTTTTGGCCTTAAGCGCCTCGCTGAGCGACGGATCGACGATGTCGGCTTCGACCTGTTGCTTGACCCCCTCGCCGATCAAGTTCGGCGCCACCATATCCGGGAAGGCCTTGGCGACGGCATCGAAGCGCCAGTCGGAGGCATAGAGGATGCCGCCGCCGGAAACGTATTGGAAAAGGGCGTCCTTGATTTCGTCTTCGCCGCCGCCGGCGCAGGTAAGGAACACGACGTCGTAATCGGCAAGTTTTTTCAGGTCGGTGGCGATGGCCTGGATCGTGAGCTCGTCATGGCGATAGCCGTCGCCCAGCTCGTTGAGCAGCTTTCCCATGTCGTCCCATTTTTCGGTTTTCTTGGTGTCGGTGAACTCGCCGGTCGGCGTAACGGCGAGCTTGAGTTTTTTGTTGCGATGCTTGGCGCTGACATCGATGACCTTGACGTAAAGCGTGTTCTCAATCGGAGCGCTGGAGCGCGACAGCACGAAGCGATCGACGACGAAGACGACGAGCAGCGCCATGAACAAGGCAGCGGCGACGGCGGCGTCGATGAGATATTTGATGGCGTCGGGCATGGCGGATCTCCTGATAGATAGAGCGCCTAAAAGAAAGAACCACAGAGGCACAGAGAAATCAAACGTCAGTAATTCCAAAAATCTGGGCACGGATGAAACACGAATTGAACACCGGAACAAGGCAGAGTGGAAGAGGCGAGGATTAACCCACGATTTCCCATCCGTGTTCCGTCTGTGTTTCGTCCGTGGCTAGATTTTTTGGAACTTGGTAACTCTGAATGACCAATTTCCAGGTGAGCTTTGCTCCTTATTCAGTTTTCTCTCTGTGTCTCTGTGCCTCCGTGGTTTTTTCTTTTGGAGCCTTTAGAACGTCGTGAAGCAGTTGCCGCAGCGGCGCTGGCCGGGGATGCCGACAATCTTGCGATCGCAAATGGGGCAATGTCCCTCCTGCGGCTGAGGCGGGGCGGCGGGCTTCGGCGCGACAGCGGGCCTGTGGGCCGGCTTGGCGATCGCGGCCGCCGGCACAGGCGCCGGCTTGGCCACCGGCACCGCCGGCTTCGCCGGAATCGCGCCGGTTGGGATCGGTTGTGGCGCCGGCATGACCATCACCGGCGGCGGTAGACGCGTGCCGTCGCCATGCTTGGTTCGCTCGTTGAAGCGCACCACATTGACCCCGAACTGAATCGCGTCCCCGTCCTTGAGCGGCGTCGGGCCGCCAATCGCCGCGCCGTTCAAAAGCGTGCCGCTGCGCGATTGATTGTCCTCCAGCAAATAGCCGCCGTCTTTTTGCTTGCTGATTTTCAGATGGATCGGCTCCACGCCTTTCGCGCCATAGGCGATGAAAATCAAGCTGGCCTTCTCGGAAGTTCCCATCGTGATCTGGTCCTGCCCCAGGATCATCTGCCGACCGGCGCGGAAGCCCTGCTCGACGGTGAGCCAGGCTTCCTTGAGAATCACCTGCGCCAGGCCGATGAACAGGCCGACGCAGAGGCCGAGCAGCACGAACGCGAAAGCGCGGCTCGACATCGCGCTAAGCAAGTAGCTGATGGGCAGAAAGAACAAGCCCGCGAGAAAGCCCCCGATGGCGCCGCCCAACACGCCGTTGCGTATTTTCTTCATGTCACGGTCAAAAATCCCAACCGTGACACCGACGGCCACACCAGTGAGAGTCCAACCAAAGAGGCGGCTCAAGAAACCAAGCAAAGCAACCCGCTCGAACAAATAGAAGACGCAGGCGCCAAGGAGGCTGGCAACGAGGCCGCCGATCAAGCCGCCGGCGAAGCCCAGGCCGAGCCGTTTGATCAAATTGGCGAGTTTGGGATCGGTCAATCCGGATGCGAGGCTGACACCTCCCCCAATGGCGATGGCCACCAAAGTCGCCATCACGATCGACAGAACAATCGCAATTCTGCTGTCTTGATCGATCCAGTGGTGAAACGGAATTTCCGTAATCAGCCAGCCGAAGAACGCCGCCCAGCCGCCGATCAGGCAACTCCAGATTATCAACCGAACCAGCGACATCGACGGTCCCCAAGAGCAGTGGTGAGTGGCGAGTAGTCGCACCTCCATCAATTTATTGCGTCGCGCGGATTGATGCAAGCGGATCGCCGGAACACTGGCGGCCAATAGCCGGAACACTGGCGGCCAATAACTGATAAAATCATGGCATGAACCGCCGACCGCGCTTGCTGATTACGATGGGGGATGTCGCCGGCATTGGGCCGGAGGTGCTCGCCAAGGGCTGGGCCGAGTTGCAGGCCATCTGCCAGCCGATTGTCGTCGGCGATGTTGGCTGGCTGCGGCGAGCGACCAATCTCGAAGCCGTGCCGATCCAGAAGTTGGCAGTTGACAGTTGGCAGTTGGCAGGCGCCGAGCGAATTCCCGTTCTGCAAGCAACCACGCAGGACCTCCGCGCGGTGCCCGTCGGCGCCGTCAGCCCGGCGGCGGGGCGGGCGGCGTACGATTTCCTCTGCACCGCCATCGATCTTGCCCTCGCGAAACCGGCGGACGGCATCGTCACCTTGCCGTTGCACAAGGAGGGCTTGCACGCCGCCGGCCTGAACTATCCTGGCCATACCGAAATCCTCGCCGAACGCACCGGCGTCACCGATTTCGGCATGATGCTCTACGCTCCGCCGGGCCCGAACCTGAAAAATGGCATCGGCGTTGTTCACGTCACCCTGCACATGGCCCTGCGCGATGTCTTCCGGCACATCACGACCCAGGCGGTGCTTGAAAAAATTCATCTGCTGCACGATGTCATGCGGAAACTCTGCGGCGATCAGCCGCGGCTGGCGGTGGCGGCGCTCAATCCGCACGCCAGCGACGGCGGACTGTTCGGCGATGAGGAAACCAAAATCCTGCTGCCGGCTATCGAACGCGCCAAACAAGCCGGCGTCAATGTCGTTGGCCCATTGCCCTGCGATACGCTCTTCGTGCAAGCCCAGCGCGGCCATTACGACGGCATCGTGGCCATGTATCACGATCAAGGCCACATCGCCCTCAAGCTGCTGACCGGACTCGCGGCCGTCAACGTCACGCTCGGATTGCCGATCGTGCGCACGAGCGTCGCCCACGGCACCGCCTACGACATCGCCGGCAAGGGCGTCGCCGATCACCGCTCACTCTTGGAAGCGGCACGGGTGGCAGCAATCTTGGCGGACGCTCAATGTTCCGCGCGGAACAATTGCATGCAGGGCTGACTGTTGGTTTAGCGCGCTGCGCCGATGCAACGAATTCTTGACGCGCAACCGCTGTGAAAATATGCGCTTCCGATTATTCGTTGCACGCATACACCGACACCCCCTGCCGTGCAACGAACCGGCGAAGGTAGGCGACGGCACCGCCGACGACATCGCTGGCAAGGGCGTCGCCGTTCATTGCTCACTGCTGGAAACCTCGCGAGTGGCGACAATCTTGGCGGACGCCCAATGTTCCGCGCGGAACAATTAAATGCCGTAACGACCTTGACAACGCCGCCTCGGCGAATGTGCGCAAAACCTCTGCATTTCGTTCACCCCCCTTTGGGGAGTGCGGGCAAAAAATGGGCTTCGCGAGTCACGCGATTCCGTCCAGCGGCGAACGCACCCGCGCAGAATCTGGCGGACCTGATCCATACACGTTTACTATTCCTCGTCAAGAAAAATCCGCGATTTTCTTGGTTCCCTCCAAGAAAAGCGTTACTATCAACACGGAGTTGATGAAACCGGTTCGGCGGCAGGGGTGGTAATTGCGGAGGTGAGGGATGGAATGCTTTGGCTGGATGGGATTTTTCATGGCATGTTCCACGTTGGCAACGGCAGCTACCGCGGCGGCACAAGTTGCCGCGCTGAAGAAAGAGGTAGAGAAGCTCAAGAAGGAACTGCGCCGCGAATTGGATGACCGGCCTGGCAGCTGAGCTCGCGGACGAGCACGTAAACCGTGGCCGTGGTCTGTACTCAGACCACGGTGCACCGCCAGGGCAGGATACATGCCGCGTGGCCCTGGGTGCGTGGTTGGAATTGGCAATCTGGTCGGTGGCCGTTCGCCGTCTGATTCCTTAGAGTGAGCCATTGCAGGCGGAGCGCTTCGGATAAAATCCATAACGTTCGGCGGCGGAGTTGTCGCAGTGCGAGTCGGTTTGGTCTACCTCGTGATTGCGGTACTCGCCGGCCCCCTTTGCTGGTGGCTGGTTGATTTGAACGTTTACCTCTTTGACGGCTGGAACTTCCAAACCGGCTTGGCCGAATACAAGGTTTTGTACAAGTTCTCGGTCGCGGAGCAGCTCGTCGGCAGCGCCGTCATGGGGGTGTCGCTCGCCGCCCTGCTGTATGCCCCTGTATGGTTCATGCGGCGCTCGCCGCCCAGTCGCTCGTTCCTCGAGAAGTTCACCATCGCCATCGCCCTCGGGGGCGCGGTCATGGGCTTGGGGTCGATCTACGTGGGTTGGAGATTGGGAGGCGATTTGTGGTACCACCCCGAATGGATGGGCGTACAGGGGTTACTCTACAACCTCGCGGGGTGTCCGCTCCTGATAGTAAGCGAAGCAGTCGCTTTCCTCCTCTGGGTCATCGCGCGGATAAAACAAAGGGGTGGGGAGCCGAGTTGAGGCCAATCAGGCCGAACGTCCGTGGCGGCTGATGACCACGGCAACCGTGGCCGTGGCCTGGTCGGTGGCCGTTCGCCCTGGTCTGAGTACAGACCACGACCACGATCTCCGCGGTCGCCCGCCCGGCGCCAAACCAGTTCCTCAAGATCGCGATCCATTGGCGCTTCCGTATTTTGCCCCGTGCGCGGGGGCGACCCTCTTAAGCCGCTCGCGCGCCTTCGATTTCCATAACGCCAGCACATGTCCCGCTCGCTCGTAGCTTCTGATTTCGGTCTCTTCGGCGGCGGAAAGCGAGCCAGCGCGAGCTTTGGCGGCGAGCTCGTGCATCCGTTCCTTGTCGGCGCCGGAGAAATCCAGCATGAGGATGGATCGCGCCGCCGGCAGTGTAAGCGTCTTGGCAGCCGGTTGAAACATGCGGTCCCAGATCGCGCATTCGGTGTTCATCGCTTGGATGGCTTTCATGGCTGTTCCCTCAGGGCTTACCTTGATGACTATATCAAACGATCACCGCGAATGGAAGCACGCTGAAATTCCCTGCCCTTGCCCATGACCCATCCGCGGGCTGGCGTTATGATGTCCTTATCCGACGACCACGGAGGCCGTGGTCTGTAACCAGACAACCACGGAAACCGTGGCCGTGGTCTGTAGTCAGGCCACGCTGCATCGCCAAGGGCACGATACATGCCGCCTGGCCCCGGGCTGCATTTTTGGAATTGGCAATCTGGTCTATGGCCGGTTCACCGTGGTCAAAGTACGGATCATGACCACGGTCTCGCGGCCGTCGGTCGGCAGGGCGGTATATAAGACCGGCAACTAGAGGTCCCGTCATGAGGAACGAAATGGCTATTGGCCTTATCCTGCTTTTTGGACTGGTCGGCATTATGGCCTTAGCGTTAGGACTGCTGCGCGCGTTTTCAGTAAGCCTGGAGCGGAGGCGCATTGCGCAATATGTCGAGGAGCGGGGCGGGCGCATGATCGACTGGAAAGACCTCGGCCCCCTTCAACCTGGGCTCTCCGAGGTCCGTTACCGCGATCACGATGGCACCATTCACGAAGCCCTGGCTCACTTCGGCATGTTCGCCGGCATCTCCTTCACCCAAGACCGCATCGTCCATCGCGCGGCCCGGCCCGCCGATGAGCGCGAGTTGGAATTTCTGGAGGACGAAAATGCCCGGCTGCGTGCCGAAAACGATCGCCTTAAGCGCGGCCAGCGCGACCCCAACGCCGACGCCATTCAGGAGCAATAACAAGAGGGGCGCCAAGGAGACCGAAATGTTTGCCGACGTGCTTTTTCCTCCTGATCCGACATACTGTGCCGATTGGCACATGATTGGTTGGCCGGCCTCGTTGATCGTGCCGCTTGCCTTGACCGCGTCCCTGGTCACGTTTTTCATCTTCTTGGCGCGGCGCGATCGGCCATGGCGCACCGTCGCGGTCCTCGTGATTTGTGCAGCAGTTTTCGTCGCTGCCGATTGCATCGTCTACTGGGTCGGCAGAAATTATTTCCCGGACGCTTGGCGGACACCGCGGCCACCGCGTCTGAAGGATGATCTGAATCGTCCGGGAAAAACCGAGCTCCCCGGTAACACAAACGATTGATGTTAATTCGAGTGCCGGTGAAAGCGCCAGGTGTTATCATGTCATTATCGAATCCCACCTGCCTTTGAGTTCCATGCCATGAAACGAATCCTGCTCGCCGCCATTATTTTGAGCTGGCCAGCGCCTGCCTTCGCTCAGGAGAAAGCGATTCCGCCCGGCGCAATCGAATTCTTCGAGAAGAAGGTTCGGCCCGTGCTCGTGCAGCATTGCTACGAGTGCCATTCGGCGACGGCGAAGAAGTTGAAAGGCGGCCTGCGGCTCGATAGCCGGGCGGGCATGCTGCAAGGCGGTGACAATGGGCCGGCGCTGGTGCCGGGCCAACCCGACAAGAGCCGGCTGATCGAGGCGATCCGTTACACCAAGGTCGATCTGCGGATGCCGCGCAACGGGAAGCTGCCCGACGCTGTCATCGCCGATCTGACCGCGTGGGTGAAGATGGGGGCGCCGTGGCCCGATGAGAAGGCGGTCAAGAAAAACACCTACAGCCAATTTGACCTGGCCAAGCGCAAGGCGGCGCACTGGTCCTGGCAGCCGATCCGTGTGCCCGATGTGCCGAAAGTCCAGGATGCGGCCTGGGCACGCAGCGATATTGACCGTTTTTTGCTGGCGAAGTTGGAGGCGAAGGGGCTCAAACCTGCCACGGATGCCGATCCGCGCACGCTGATTCGCCGGCTTTATTTCGATATCATCGGGCTGCCGCCGACCGGCGCCGAGGTGGAGCAATTTGTGAAAGCGTGGGATGCGGCGAGCGCTAAACGGCAAGCGATCGTTGAAAATGTCGTGGATCGGTTGCTGGATTCGCCGCGGTTTGGCGAGCGCTGGGCCCGCCATTGGCTTGACCTGGTGCGCTATGCCGAGAGCCGCGGGCATGAGTTTGATTTCACGATTCCGGATGCGTACCAGTACCGCGATTACGTCATCCGGGCGATCAACAGCGATGTGCCGTACAACCAATTCGTCACCGAGCATCTTGCCGGCGATCTCCTGAAGAATCCGCGGCTCAGTCTCCCCTCGCCCTCTGGGAGAGGGGCCGGGGGTGAGGGGGGCTCCAACGAATCGATCCTCGGCACCGCGTTCTGGTTCCTCGGCGAGGAGGTCCATTCGCCCGTGGACATTCGCCAGGATCAGGCCGACCGCTTCGACAACCGCATCGACGTGATGACGAAGACGTTCCTCGGTTTGACGGTGGCGTGTGCCCGTTGCCACGATCACAAGTTCGACGCCATCGCGACCAAGGATTACTACGCCCTGTTCGGCATCCTCGAAAGTTGCAATTATCGGCTCGCCCGCTTCGACACGATGGCGCACAATCGCAAGATCGCGGAGGAGCTCTGGGACTTTCGCAGGAAGAGCGGGCCGGCAGTCGGTAACGCATTTGCGACGGCGGCGCGACCGACGCTTGACAAGCTTGACGCTTATTTGCTCACGGCGGCGGGCATCGAGGATCGCTCCAAGGATCTCGACCCGGCGCTCCTGAAACTTTGGAAATCTCGGTTGGCCCGGGCGGCCAAGGATAAAGCTTCGCCGCTTTACGTCCTCGCCACCGCCAATGCCGAACACAAGCGCTCGGTCCGGGATGTGCTAACGGATTTCGAGCGCGATCTGAAGCGCAAACCGAACGGATTGCCGGCGACGGCGAAAGTCGTCATCGATTATTCATCGGTGGGCGGCGCGTGGCTTCCCGATGAGGTTGCGTATGGTCCCGGTCCGATTCAACCCGGCGCAATCATTCTCGGCACGGCGTCGAATCGCCCGATTGCCCGCGTTGCCGAGATTGGGGCGGCGGAAATCGATCGCTCCTTCGATGGCTTGCGTCTAGCGGCCGGCGTCCAGAATGAATCGGGCCCGCTTGGAGCCATGCGTTCGGGGCGCACCTTGCGCACGCCGGAATTCACCCTGGAGCACGGCCGAGTCTTCGCGCTGGTCAAGGGCAGCGGCATGATCTACGCCGCCGTCGGCCAGCATGTCATGATCGCCGGGCCCTTGCACGGCAGTCTGGTGCAGAATTTCAACACCGGCGGCAAGCTCCAGTGGGTCGCCGTCAATTTGATGCCGTACAAGGGGCAACGGCTGCATCTGGAATTCACGCCGAGCGCCAACAGCGATTTTGCCCTTCAGACCGTGGTTGACTCGGCCGAGCCGCCGCCCATGTGGGACATGGATTGGAGCGAGCGGTTGTCCTATTTCAACCGCGTCGAGTCGCTGGTTGACGTCGTCAAGCAGACGCGGGAGATGTTTCAGACCGCGGTTGCAAGTTTGGAAGCGAACAGCGCGATGAAGAAGCCGCCGTATCCGAGCCGGGTCGCCGCCAACTGGCTTGTGCAGAATAGCGAACTCTTATTCAGCAGCGATAGCGCCGCGGCAAAGGGGCTTGCTGGCGCCGCTGCTCCGATCGTGGAACAGCACAAGAAAATCCTCGCCCAGATCAAACTGGAATCGCGGCTCGTCCCCGCCATGCAGGACGGCAGCGGCACCGAGGAAGCTGTCTTCATTCGCGGCAATCCCAAGACGCTCGGCTCAGTGGCGCCGCGCCGTCTCCTCGAAGCGCTCGCCGGCCCCGATCCGCTCAAGATCAAAATCGGCAGCGGCCGGCTTGAACTCGCCCAGCAAATGACCGATCCCGCCATCACACCGTTCATCACGCGCGTCTATGTCAATCGCGTCTGGCATCATCTTTTTGGCCGCGGCATCGTCGGCTCCGTCGATAACTTCGGCGTCCTCGGCGAAGCGCCGACGCATCCGGAGTTGCTCGATTATCTTGCCGCACGGTTTTCCTCCCCTCTCCCTCCGGGAGAGGGGCCGGGGGTGAGGGGTGGTTTCGGCTGGTCCACGAAAAAGCTGATCCGCGCCCTGGTGCTCACGCGCGCCTACCAGATGTCCTCGGCGCCCCATTCAACGGCCGACGAGGCCGATCCCGGCAACCTGCTCTTGCACCGCATGCGCATACGCCGGCTCGAAGGGGAAGCGATTCGCGATTCGATCTTGAAGGTGTCGGGCCGACTGAATCCGACGATGTATGGCCCGTCTGTCCCGGTGTATCTGACTCCGTTTCAGGATGGCCGAGGCCGTCCCGGCAGCGGTCCGCTCGACGGCGACGGCCGCCGCAGCGTCTATTTGGCCGTGCGGCGCAACTTCCTGTCGCCGTTTCTGCTCGCGTTCGACACGCCGTCGCCATTCTCAACGGTCGGCCGGCGCACCGTGTCGAACGTGCCGGCGCAAGCGCTGATCTTGATGAATGACCCTTTCGTGCACAATCTGGCCGACGTGTGGGCCAAACGCGTGCTGGCCGACAAGATGAGCGAGCCGGATCGCGTGCGCGGCATGTACCTGGTCGCCTTCGCGAGAGCGCCGAGCGAAACCGAGTTGCGCGCCTGCATCGAATATTTGGGCGCGGCCCCCGATCAGCGCCGCTGGGCCGATCTCGCGCATGTGCTGATGAATGCGAAGGAATTCTACTTCGTGAATTGAGCCACGTTCAGTATTCCAAAAAATCTAGCCACGGATGAAACACAGACGGAACACGGATGGGAAATCGCGGCTTATCACCGCTTCTTCCGCACTGCCTTGGATCCGTGTTCAATCCGTGGCTAGATTTCTTGGAACGACTGACATTTCAATTGAGGAGCCACGCCGCTGTTGCCGCGACGCCGAGTGCCGCGATGGCGCTGAGCGCTGCCAGGGCGATGAACAGGTTGCGGCGATGGCGGCGATGCTTGCTGTGCGTGCCGGCCCATTCAAGGATCGAATCGTCGTGCCCGCCGATTTGCGTTGCCGACTGAGCGCGTGGCTCCGTGTCGGCCTGCACCTCGGGCAAGGCGAATTCTTCCTCACCGATGCGTTTTACTTCCGGGGTCGGCGCGATTGGCCAATCCATCACGCTTGGAGCGGCGTGCGGGGCTAGCGCGTCCATCAATTCGTCTGGCGTCTGAAAGCGCTCATCCGGATTCTTCGCCATCAACTTCCGCACGATATTGGCGATTTTCCTGGGCACGCCGGGCCGAGTTTCCTCGAGTGGCCGCGGCTCGTCGCTATTGTGGCGGATCAACTTGTCCACGGTATTGCCGCCTGGGAAAGGCACCTGCCCGCTCAGGAGGAAATAAAACGTGCAGCCCAGGCTGTACAAGTCGGAGCGGATATCGGTGTCATGCACATCGCGCGATTGCTCGGGCGAGAGGAAGTCGGGCGTCCCCATCACGGTGTTCTTGCTGGTTTGCATGGTCTTGCTCAAGGCCATGTCCCGATGGGCCAGACGGGCCAGGCCGAAATCGAGAATCTTGACCTGAATCGAGTCGGCGCCGGGTTCCTTGTGGATGAGCAGGTTGGCCGGCTTGATGTCGCGATGGACCATGCCCTTTTCGAAGGCGTATTGGAGACCGTTGGCTGTCTGAAAGACGATCTCGCAGGCCAGGCTGACCCGCAATGGGCCGTGCCTTTTCACATGGCGTTCGAGGTTGGGGCCGGCAACGTATTCCATCGCCAGGTAATGTCGGCCGTCGGTTTCATTGGCGTCGAAGGCCATGACAATGTTCGGATGGCAAAGATGGGCGGCGGCTTGCACCTCGCGCAGAAAAAGCTCCTTGGCCCGCCCGGTATTGACCAATTGCGGCGCCAAAACCTTGAGCGCCACCGTGCGATTCATCGTCTGGTGCACCGCCTTATAGACGCGGCCCATCCCCCCCTGCCCGAGCTGATCGAGAATCTTGTACGGCCCAACGAAGTAGCCGGCGGTCCGGCCCGTCAGCAGCATCTTGGCCTGGAATTTCGTCAGCAGCTTCCACGTCGCCAGTGCCTTGGCAATCTCGCGCGTCCCGAATGTGTCCAAGCTTGTCTACGACCAGGCGAAGTTGCTGACTTGTCAATAGTTTACTGATGCGCAAGTTTTGCAGAAACGTATCGCGATCGATCGTGGTGGGATTCATGGCGGCGAGCCTCTCTCAACGACAGAGCACCGGTTCCGGCGGAGCTCTCCAGCACGGCAGGGTATTGATAAGACGAACGTTGGGGCGAGTTCGTTCATTAAACTTCTGTGATAACGCCTCCACGGATTCTTTCGGCGCAGTGAGGCCTCAATTTGGAAAATTCCCAATTTATGGTCGCATCGCCGGGCAAAAGTCGTTAAACTGATGGCTGATTGAACCCACCCTACGGACTTTCTCGGACTTCACAAACATACGCGATGCTCTGCTCGAATTGCGCGAAGATTCGATGAAGCCGATTCAGCCCACCTTTACGGGAGGCATTTCACGATGTGCGCTGGCAAAACGATCCTGCGAAGCATTCTTGGGCTAGGCTTGTTGTACGTCTGGGCCGGCGCCGTGCGCGCCGATGTGCCGACCGACGCTGCCGCGCGCGCCAAGATCATCGGCACGCCGAAGTCACTGCTGGTGCAACCGGACCAGCTGATTTTGACGGGCACGCGCGCCACCGCCCAGCCCGTGGTCACAGGCATCTACGCCGATGGGACCGTGCGCGATCTGACGCACCTGGCCGACATCCGCATGGATGGCGACGCGATTGTCGCTATCGATGGCGAGCGCTTCCTCACGCCGAAGAAGAACGGCACGGGCACGCTGACGATCAGCGCCGGCGGGCAGACCGTTAAGGTTCCCGTGACGGTGCAGAATCTGGACAAGCCGCTACCGGTAAGCTTTCGCAACGACGTGATTGCCGCTCTCAATGTCGGCGGTTGCAACTCCGGCGCCTGCCATGGCACCCCGACCGGCAAGAACGGCTTCCGCCTCAGCCTCCGTGGCTACGATCCGACCTCCGATCATGTGCAGCTCACGCGCGATCTCCTGGGCCGGCGCACCGATCGGCTCGATCCCGATGCCAGCCTGGTGATGCTCAAATCGCTTGGCCGCGTGCCTCATGAGGGCGGCGCTCGCTTCCCCGCCACCAGCGTCCCCGCGCTCACCCTACGAACATGGATGGCCGAGGGAACCAGCGATGATCCGCCGGCGGCGCCGAAAGTGAAGAAGGTGGACGTTCTCCCCGGCGCCCGCGTTCTCAATGAGCCGTGCAAGTATCAGCAACTTTCCGTGCTCGCGCATTTCAGCGACGGCACTTCCCGCGATGTCACGCGCCTGACCGTCTTTTCCTCAAGCGACCCGGCCATTGCCAGCGTCAACACCACCGGCCTGGTCGAGTTCGGCCAATCGGGCGAGGTCGCGATCCTGTGCCGTTATCTCGAGGAGCTCGTCCCCGTCCGCCTGATGTACCTCGAGCCGAAGCCCGGCTTCCAATGGTCGAACCCGCCGGAAAGCAATTACGTGGACAAATTTACGTTCGCCAAGCTGAAGATGCTCAACATTCAGCCGTCGGGATTGTGCAGCGATCAGGAATTCATCCGTCGGGCCTATCTCGACGTATGCGGGATTTTACCTACGCCGCAGGAGGTCACGAAATTCCTGGCGAGCAAGGAAGCGGACAAGCGGGCCAAGCTGATCGATCAATTGCTCGAACGCCCCGAGTACGCCGACTTCTGGACGCTCAAATGGTCCGACGTATTCCGCTCGACGCGCAAAACGATCCAGGTCAAGGGAACGCACGTCTTCCAGAAATGGCTCCACAACCACATTGACAGGAACACCGGCTTCGACCGGATTGTCTACGAAGTCATCACCTCCGGCGGCAGCACCTACGCCAACCCCGCGGCCAATTACTACCGCGTCGCGCGCGATCCGACCACGCTCGCCGAAACCACGGCCCAGCTATTTTTCGGCATCCGCATGCAGTGCGCCAAGTGCCACAACCACCCGTTCGAGCGCTGGACGCAGGACGATTATTACAGCATGGCCGCGTTCTTCAACCGCGTGAAATTGCGCAGCGATCCAATCGACGGCGGCGACGCCAAGAAGAAGGACGGCGCCGAGTACGTCTATGTCGAACGCGCCGGCGAATTGACGCAGCCACGCACCGGCAAGCAGATGGCGCCGAAATTCATGGGGGGCGCTTTCCCCACCATCGCCCCCGGACGCGATCGCCGCGAAGCCCTCGGCAAATGGATGGCCTCTCCCGAAAATCCCTTCGTCCCCAAATCGGTCGTCAACCGCATCTGGTTCCACTTGATGGGCCGAGGCATCGTCGATCCGGTCGATGATTTCCGCGATTCCAATCCGAGCGCCAACGACGAGCTTTTGAACGCTTTGGCCAAGGATTTCGTGGACAACAAGTTCGACACCAAGCGCCTGATCCGCACCATCATGAACTCGCGCACCTACCAACTCAGCGCCCAGACCAACGAGTTCAACAAGGACGACAACAAATATTTCAGCCACGCCGTCACGAAGCTGCTGACCGCCGAGCAGCTTTTCGACGCGCTGTGCCAGGTGACGGAAGTCCCGGAGAAGTTCGCCGGCATGCCGATGGGCACGCGCGCGGTGCAGCTGCCCGACGGCGAGGTCAATCATCCGTTCCTGAAAACCTTTGGCCAACCCGCCCGCGAACTGGCCTGCGAATGCGAACGCGAAGGCGATTCCAACCTCGCGCAGGCCCTCCAGCTCATCAATGGCCCCGCCGTCAACGACCGCCTGCGCAATCCCAACAATCGCATCGGCAAACTGATCGCCGCCAAGAAGAACGATAAGGAAATCCTGGCCGATCTGTTCCTGACCACGCTGTCGCGCCGCCCCAATGAAACCGAGGCTAGCGCGCTGCTAGGCCACGTGTTATTCGGCGCCCAGGTATCGAACACCAAGGGAGTCAAGGGCGTCAAGATCGTCCAGATATCTGATGATTCCGCTGCCGCCAAAGCCGGCCTCAAGATCGGCGACACTCTGCTCGATCTGGACGGGCTCGGCGTGGACAGTGCAGACCTCTTTTTTGGTTCGATAGCCAAGAAAAACGCGGGAGATGTTGTGAGCATTGCCGTGGTTCGCAACAACCAGAGCATCCAAGTCAACGCGACATTGTCTGGAAGCCGCCGGGCCTGGGAAGACGTGCACTGGGCGCTGATCAACTCCAAAGAGTTTTTGTTCCGGCATTGATCACGTCTGGGTATAATAGCGGCATTCCCATTTACCGCGGAGGCAAGAATGGTCGCCGCAGCCGACTTCGTTGTTCATGACGTTCACGACGAGCCGCAACTTCTTGTTGAGGCGAAAACCAAGGCGTCCGCGTCTCGCGATTGGGCGGCGCGGATGCGTCGCAACATGTTTGCCCATGTTTCGCTGCCGCACGTGCCGTATTTTCTTTTGGCTCTGCCGGACCGCTTCTACCTGTGGAAGAACGCTCCGCCGTTGGACGCCGCCCTTCCGGATTATGAGATCGATGCCGGGCAGGCGCTGCGTGCCTACGTTGCCAAGCTGCAAACACCGCTGTCAGCGCTCAGTGAGAGCAGCTTTGAATTCCTGGTCCGAGCGTGGTTGGACGACCTGATGAGATCCCACCCCGATCGAGCGAGAATCGCGCAGCCCGATGAATGGCTGGTGAAATCGGGTCTCTACGACGCGATACGTCATGGATCGATCAAGACGCAGGCATAGCCATGATCGTCTTCGTGGAGTCCAACTTCATTTTGGAAATCGCCTACTTGCAGGAGCAACACGGCAGTTGTGACGAGCTCCTGGTGCTGGGCGAGACCGCCCAGATTTCTCTGAGATTTCCCGCCTTCTCCGTAATCGAAGCGCCGTTAAGTTTGCCCCAAAGAAATGACCGCCGACAGAGATTTCGCGGCGAATTTGGGCGAGAAGTCGAGGAGCTTTCGCGTTCCAAGCCATATCGAAAGTTCTCCAGCGTCATTGCGCCGCTTACGGCCGCGCTCCTTGAAAGCGGCGAGGAAGAAAAGAAGAGGCTTGATGCCACGCTGTCAAGAATCTTGCTGGGGTGCGAGGTGATCCCGATCCAGGGCAGCACGGTTCGCCGCGCCATCGAAATTCAGGCTCAATTCGGCCTCAAATCCAAGGATTCGACAATTCTTGCTGCGATTCTCGAAGACCTCGAAAAAGCGCCGACAGGGCCGAAGTTATTCTTGAATCGAAATTCCAAGGATTTCGCGAACCCGGATATTTACGACGAACTCAAGAAATACGAGTGCGAGTTGCTGACATCGTTTGACGGCGGGTTCGCCCGAGTGAAATTCGATCTGGCCGGCGGCGCTACTGCCCCGGTACCTCCAAGCCCGTGACAGAAACCTCATGCCAGGTTGAATACGGCCGTAGCAACCTGCTCCTCATAATGCTGTCGCGCTGCTGGGCCACATCTCGGCATCCCTGGATCGCCGTCGAGCCTGGGAAGACGTGCACTGGGCGCTCATCAACTCGAAGGAGTTTTTATTCCGGCATTAAGATGAGAGCGGCACGGACCGCAACGGCCGCCGCCGTTTTGTCCACGCTACGGCGTGCTCACACCATAATGCACCGCCAGCCAGATGGTCGGTTCGGCCGGCGTGGTCCAATCGACGCGGTGCTTCTTGTGGGCCGGAATGTTCAGGCAATCGCCGGGCTTCATGTCGATGGCGCCATCCTCGAAGCGGAGCCTGGCTGCGCCTTGCAGCACGACAACCCATTCGTGCTGGTCCTGGTCATACCAAAAGCCTTCGGGTGAAGTATGGCCTTGCGACACGATCCGTTCAATGCGTACGCCAGCGGCCTCGAGCAGCGTTTGAATCAGTTCGTCGGGCAAGTGGTCGGGAAGATCCGCGAGGAGGTTCAAGGGCACGGTCATTTTCGCTTCGATTCCATGGGGGGTGGGAGGCGTCGAAGCATTTCTTCCAGCGTGATGAAGCCATCGTCATTGAGATCGTACTGGCGGAATTCGCGGCGGCTCTTGCCGCTCTTGCGCCATTCGTAGAGCGCGATCTGGCCATCGCCGTCTTCGTCGAGATCGCTGAACCATTGCGGCACGCCTTTGGGCAGGGCGCCGACGCCTCTGGAGGGGCGAATCGATAGCGTGAAAGCACCGGTGCGGAACCCGCCCAGACTCGTGGCGATGAGGCGATAGGTTCCCGAGCCCTGGGCACGAAAGACGATGCGTGAATTGCCGCCGATATTCGGGCTGCTGTTTTCCTTCAATTTGATGCCATCGGCGTCTTCGAGGTGGAGAAAAGCCTGGAAGACCTTGCTGGTGTGGTCGATTTGGTAAGTTTTGCCGGGTTCGAGACGGATCGTGAAGATCTTGAAGGATTTCTTGCCGCGATATCTTTCGTCCGTGGTCTCTTCAATGGTGCCGGCATATTCCGCGCGCCCATCGACGAGGGTCAATTCGCTGGGATGTCGCATGTGGTGAACGATTTCTTCGGGCGTGATGAAGCCATCGTCGTTGCGATCGAATTCGGCGAATTCGTCGAGGGGCTTGCCGGCCTGCCGCCATTCATAAAGGGCGACCTGGCCATCGCCGTCGGTGTCGAGGTTCTTGAACCAGGCGGGTAGGCTCTTGGCCGCGATGCCGCCGAAATCGGGGGCGACGCGCGCGGAGAGGGAAAAGGCGCCGGACCGGGCGCCGCCGAGGCTCGTGGCGACGAGGCGATAGATTCCGCCGCGGGTCACGCGGTGAACGATGCGCGAATTCGTGCCCTCGCCGCCGTCGTCGTCCTCGGCCAGCACTTCGCCGTCGGGATCGATCAAGTAGAGGTAGGCGTCAAAGGCCGTGCTCATGTTGTCGAATTGATACGTCCTGCCCGCTTCCAGCTTCACGTTGAAGAGCTTGGCCAGTTTTCCGGCATATTTTTCATCCGCGCCCCCGATGGCGCCTCGGTACTGCGCCTGGCCCTTTACCAGCTTCAATTCGATCGGCGTTCGCAAAACTTGCAGGACTTCTTCGGGTGTGATGAAACCGTCGCCATTGAGATCGTAGGCGCGAAAATCTTCAGGTCTTTTGCCGCCGTTGACCCATTCGGGAAGGATGATATGGCCGTCCCCATCCTGGTCGAATTCTTCAAACCAAGCGGGCAGCCCCTTGGGCAAAGCGGCGGCAGTGCGGTGAATGACCATTTCTTCGCTCGACCGATCCCCGACGACTTCCCCAATGGCGGGCAAGAGAACCAGAAAAAAGGCTCCAAACGCGATGGCAACCGGCAATCGGCGACGATTCGGCATGATGAAACCGGTGGTCGAGAGATTCTTCGCGGAAACGTGGCACTTGGAAAGACGTAAACCCTTGGCTTTTCTAACGCGAAAGCATCGAACGCTGCCGACTCGACCTTGCGCGCGCCTGGGCGAAAGCCTCGCCAGGAAGATTTTGATTTCTTTCTGTCACACTTGGCGTTTTGCCAAGAAGAAGAGTGTGTAAGGGACAGGAGATTGGTCAAAAACGTGTGGCCTACCGACCTGGACCCAATTTTCACCAAATGCTGCCTGGCAGCAAGGAGATCATCATGGCACGCTTTCTGGCAGTCGCGACAGTTTTGGCAACGATTTTGGCCCTGGCGAGCACGTCCGAAGGCAAGGGCGGTAAGGGGTCCTCCGGCAACTCAGGTTCGCACTCGACGCATAACTCCTCGCACTCGATGCATTCCCACGACAGCCATTACGGCAACTGGTCCTCGTGGAACTGGAACTCCCGCTATGGCTGCTACTTCTACTACAGCCCGACGTACGGCTGCGATTACTACTGGTATGCCCCGAGCTGCTGCTATTATCCGGTGTCGTACATCGCCCAGTATCCGCCGACCCAGACCTCGTATCAGCAGACATCGCCCGGCGTGGCGCCGATGCCAATCCAGGTTACGAATGTCAACAGCAACGCAGCGGCCAACGGCGCAGTCGTCCCACCCGTTGCCTCGGTCCCCCCGCTCGTTACGGGCCCAATGCCGAAGTGATTTGCTTGACACGGGTTGGCGACGAGCCATTCATGATAGAACCGAGGCGCGTTCGTGGGAAACCGCGAAGGCGTCTCGGTTTTTTTCCTTTAGCGACAATTGCTTAATCGAGCGTGCGCATCGCCCTCGTAAAATGGTGTGAGACTGCCTCGCCAATAACGATTTAGGCACGGCGACGCCGTCTCCGCACGGCTTGTGCGACGCAGATTACAACCCCGTGAGCCGAGCCACCAGCCCGGTCAAGCCATTGTACATGCGTGTCGCCAGCAAGAAGCCGGCGAAGCCCAGCACCATGAGCGCCGTGACGAGCAGCCGAAAGGTGAAGCTGAGAAGGTCCGGCCCGGTGCCCATCAGCAGTGCAGCGCCAAAAAGCGGAATCAGCACGGCGATAATCTGGAACCACCACAAATGGCCCGGCACGCCGCGCAGCTCCGTTTGCATGGTTTGCCGCGCCGCCGATGGATCGGACCACATTTGCGGATAAAGCACGCGCAGGACAACGAATTGAGTGGCGAAATAGGTGTACGTCGTGGCGATCAAGCCTGAAATCAGGAAGGAGACGAAAAAATGAATGAAATCGCCGGCGGAAAGCGGCCCCGCATCCAGATGGATGCCAAGCGGGAAGACCACGCCACCGGGAAACCAGCCGAGGCACGATAGAGCGACGATCCAAACCGGCAAGGCCAGCGTCCGCTGGCGGAAGCGGGCCGCTTCCTCCGCAGTGAGGTCGGCGCCCGATCGCAGCCGCTTCCAGCCCAGCCAGGCGCGCCGGATCACAACAATCCCCGCCACGACCAGCAGCGGATAAACCACGCCGTTATACGCCAGCACCAGCCGTTGAAAGGACGCCCGCTGGGATTCGTCCTTGGTGACGATGATTTGCTCGTTGTAGAGGATGTTGACGACGCTGCCGGCCAGATGGGGTAAAAGTCCTAAGAGCACCAGCATGAGAAATGGCCGGGCCTGGCAAATCTGGACCAGCCGGCCCTTTTGGCCCGGGTCCTTATTCGCTTGGAGTAAATCGCGGCAGCCGTCCAGAGCGCGCATCAGCGCCGCCGCGCTCGCGAAACGCTGCCGAGGCAGCGGTTCCAGGCAGCGCTGCAACAGCCGATCCATCAATTCCGGCACATCGGCCCGCTGCGCTCGCGCCGAGGGAGCGCGGCGATGCCGCTCCCAGCTCAGTTCCAGCAGCGAGGCCTCGCGGTTATTCTTGTCGAACTTCCGCGCGAACGGCAGCCGGCCCGTGGCGAACTCGAATAAAACCACTGCCAGCGAATACAAATCGGACCGCGCATCGACGGCGGCCTGGGACTGATTGGCCGCCGCGCCCGCCAGAAAGGCGTCGAGTTGCTCCGGCGCCATGTAGGAAAGCGTGCCGCCGAACGTGCCCGCGCCGGACACGGTGTCGAGTGCGATGTTGAAGTCCGCCAGGAACGGACGCCCATAGCGATTCACGAGAATGTTCGCCGGCTTGATGTCGCGGTGAATGACGCCCTGACTGTGGGCGTGGGCGAGCGCCTCGGCCAAGCGAGCACCCAGCCAGCAGGTCAGCTCGACATGATTACACGCCTCCAGGAGCGAACGCACTTCGATGCCGCCCAGGTCGAAGGTTGTCGCTTCGGTGCAGAGCTGGTCGAGGGTTTGCACAAAGGCGTGGCCGTCGCGGGGGCCGGGCTCGCGTAGGCCCAGGTGTTTGATCAGGCGTGCCAGCGTGATGCCGGGGATGAACTGGATGCTCAAAAGACGCAGGTTTTTTTCAACGAGGACGATTTCGGCAAATACCTGGACGATGTGCTGATGTTCGAGCCTGGCGAGAGTGCGGGCCTCGCTGCCCTGATTGGCCGACACCTTCAAGGCGACAAGCCGGTTGAGGGAAATCTGCCGGGCCAGGTAAACTCGGGCAAAGCCCCCCTCGCCGAGGAGGCGCACGATCTCGAAGTCGTCGATCGTTTGACCGATCGCCAGCGCGGGGACCGGGCGACCTTCGAGGTGGACCGGGGCCGAGGCCAGCGGCGGCGGAATATAAGGGGCCGACGCCGTCCTCCGGCAAGGGTCGGAAGCGAGAGGCGCTGCGCTTGCACCGTCTGGGACACCAAACCGCGCAGGTTCATCCGCCGCCATGATGTCCCTCCTCCGGGCTCATGTCTGGACATACGACAGAAGACCGAGATCACGCAGTTCCTCGTTCAGCTCCTCCGGGTCATCGCTGGATAAGGACGCGCGCACGTGCTGCTTGAGCAAGTCGGCGTATTTCTCGCGCGCCCGATGCAGCAATTGACGGACGCCGGCGGAGGTGAGCGGTCGTTGCATCGACCCGGTCAGTTTCTCGGCCAGCTCCGGCGAACGCAAATCGGGATGGTCGGCCCGGAAGCGCAACACCGTGTGGAACGGCTGCCCCGTGAGCTTTTCCGCAGCCTCAAGGCTATTCCAGGTGCGCGCCAACAATTCGTCGCGCCAACTCTCCTGAAAGACGCGATCCAGGTCCTCTGGCGCCGCCGCCGGCTCGGGAAAATCCGCCGGCAGATTCGGGAGTTGTCGCTGCCGGCGCTTGAAATGGTCGGCCGACATATGCGAGATGACTCCCTTCAAGAAGTCGCGGAAGCGCCACGCTCGGGGCTGGCCGAACGGAAATCGCCATGCAAAAACCGATACGCGAACTCCTGAAAAAGCTCATCAGCCGCATCGGCGTCGCGCAAGGCGCCGAGCAAATAGCGGCGCACGGCCCCGCCGTAGTTTTCCAGAAGATTGGCCCGCGCCGCCGCGGCCCCTCGCTCATCCCCATCACGGTGAGCCCGCTGAAGCAGCGTCCAGCGCGTCGAAATCATCTCCAGCCGCTCATCCGCCATTGGCTCCTCCCGGCCCAGCCGATTCGGGTCTGGCACTCCATCGATCAAGGTTGCGAAGGTTCAGTTTACGTCCGCACCGCCAGCAATGCAACTACCTGGAAATGCCCGTGTCAAGAACGATGGACCGGCACGATGATCGCACGCTGAATATCGATTCGGCCCGATTTTGCGAGCTGGTTGTGGTAGCCGTTGCCACGAGGCGCCGGGCGATTACCGTCCTGTGGGGATATCTGCAATTCTCCGGCAGGAAAGAAACAGCGGACGAGAACCCAGCGACCAAGATCACTCTGCCATCGACATGATTACGTGCCGATCCCCGGCCGTCAACTCGTCGCCGTGAAGCCGCAACGTGCGCGGCGCGATCCGTGGGGCGCTCAGTTTCATCTGCTTTTCCGGGAAATCAAAGCCTGATCTTACGCGCGATTCGGACGCCTTGGCAAGGAAAAACGCGGATTGTGCTTGATTATTTGAAGTCGGGCAGCATCAATTCCAAGGCGTAGGGCGAGGCGCGGAAGGAGAGCGATTCAGTTTCCAGCATCGCGTAGACCTTTTTCGCCGTGAACATGGTCCTGCCATTTTACATCATCCATACAATGTTCCCAAGCCCCACCATAAGCGCAGCGTTGGTGGGGGTGCTCCCGCGATCAACCCCAGGAACGCTGCGCTGATCCTGGGGCTTGCAGGGAAATCCACGCATGGCCGAAGTGATCACGCCACGCAGCAAAGATTACGCCCAGTGGTATCTCGACATCGTCAAGCACGCCGCCATGGCCGAGAATTCCGACGTGCGCGGCTGCATGGTCATCAAGCCGCACGGCTATGCCATCTGGGAAAAGATGCAGCGCGGCCTCGACCGCATGTTCAAGGACACTGGGCACGTCAATGCGTATTTTCCCCTATTCATCCCGAAATCGTTCCTCGCCAAGGAAGAGGAGATGGCTGAAGGCTTCGCCAAGGAATGCGCCGTCGTCACGCATCATCGGCTCAAGGCGGTCCCCGGCGAAGGGCTGATCGTCGATCCCGATTCCAAGCTCGAAGAGCCGCTCATCATTCGGCCCACTTCCGAGACGATCATCTGGAACACGTACAAGAACTGGATACAAAGCTACCGCGATTTGCCGTTGCTCATCAATCAATGGTGCAACGTCGTCCGCTGGGAGATGCGCACCCGGCTATTCTTGCGCACCGCGGAGTTCCTGTGGCAAGAAGGGCACACCGCCCACGCGACGCAGAAGGAAGCGGAGGAGGAAGCGCACAAGATTCTCGAAGTCTATCGCAGCTTCGCCGAAGACTGGATGGCGATGCCGGTGCTGACGGGGCCGAAGAGCGACGGGCAGAAATTCCCCGGCGCGGTCTACACGCTCTGCATCGAGGCGATGATGCAGGACAAGAAGGCGCTGCAGGCGGGGACGAGCCATTTCCTCGGCCAGAATTTCGCCAAGGCGTTCGACGTGAAATTCCAGACGCAGGCCGGCCAGCTCGAATTTGCCTGGGCAACGAGCTGGGGCGTCTCCACCCGGCTCATCGGCGGCCTCATCATGACGCACTCCGATGACGGCGGTCTGGTCGTGCCGCCGCGGTTGGCGCCGATCCATGTCGTCATCGTGCCGCTGGGCAAATCGGATGACGAGAAGGCGAATTCGCTCAAGGCGGCGGAGGGATTGAAGGACACGATCGTGAAATTGCCGCGTGACGATTTCTTCGGCTATGAGCCGCTCACCGTCGAGATCGATAAGCGCTTCAATCTGGGCCCGGGACCGCGCTTCATCGACTGGGAAATCAAGGGAGTGCCGATCCGCATCGAATTGGGCCCGCGCGATCTGGCCCAGGGAACGTGCGTGATGGCACGCCGCGACTTCCCCGGCAAAGAGGGCAAGACGGTCGGCGTGCCGCTGGCTGAGGTGCCGGCGCGGATCGTTGCCCTGCTCAAGGAAATTCAGAAGAACCTGTTCGAGCGGGCCAAGAAATATCGCGACGCCGGCAGCTTCGAGGTGAATTCGTACGACGAGTTCAAGCAGAAGATCGAAGAGCCGGGCGGCTTCCTGTGGGCCCACTGGGACGGCACGCGCGAAACCGAGGAACGCATCGCCGCCGAGACGAAAGCGACCATCCGCTGCATCCCGTTCAGCCGATCGAAGGAAGCGGGCAAGTGCATGGTAACGGGACAGCCGTCGGCAGGGCGCGTGGTGTTCGCAAAGGCATATTGATAACGGGCAGGCCCCAGGATAAGCGCAGCGTTCCTGGGGGTTCGACCCCCGCGAACGCTTCGCTTATCGCGGGGCTTGAAGTGTGATTTTCTTTCATCCGGAGGTTCCCATGTTGCCACGTTTGCACGCAATCATCGCAGGAGTCCTTATGTCCACCGCCGCCGTGCACGCTGAGGTCATCGGCCCCACGCCGTTCGGCAAAACTGCCGACGGCACCCCCGTCGAAACCTACACCCTCAAAAACAAGAACGGGGTCACCGTCAGGATCATGACGCTCGGCGCCACCATCACCGAGATCAACGTCCCCGACAAGGCCGGCAAATTCGCCAACGTCGTTCTCGGCTTCGACGACGTGAAGGGCTATGAATCGAAGGACAACCAATATTTCGGTGCCACCATTGGCCGCGTCGCCAATCGCATCGCCAAGGGGAAATTCATGCTGGATGGCAACGAATACAAGCTGGCGACCAACGACGGGGAGAACCATTTGCACGGCGGAGCCAAGAAGAGCCTGGACAAGGTGGTGTGGAAAGGCGAGAAGCTCGTCAGTATCCTCGGAGCCCTCAAGCCCCCTGACTCCGGGGCGACATCGGTCAGATTTTCCCACACGAGCCCCGACGGCGATGAAGGCTACCCGGGGACTGTGAAGTTCCGTGTTACGTACCACCTGAGCGACCGCAACGAGCTTGCTATCGATTTCCAGGCCGAAACCGACAAAGCCACCCCGATCAATCTGACGAATCACAGCTATTTCAACCTTGCCGGTGCCGGGGCCGACACGGTTCTCGATCATGAATTGATGGTATCTGCCGACGAATACGTTCCGGTGGACAAGGTGCTGATCCCCACGGGCAAGCTGGAGGCGATCAACGGCACGATCTTTGACTTCACCAAGATGGCGCGCACCGGCGACCGGATCGAGAAGCTCTACGACACCGGCGCCAAGGGTTATGACCATTGCTACGTGCTGATGAAGCGTGCGAAGACGCCGACGCTCGCCGCCAAATCTGCGCGATCCCGAATCGGGTCGCACACTGGCGGTTTCGACTAACAAGCCGGGCGTGCAGGTTTATACGGGAAATTTCTTATTCGGTCAGAAAGGCAAGGACGGCAAGGAATACAAGCAGCGCACGCGCGATTTGCCTCGAGCCGGGCGGTTTGCCCGATGCGGTCAATCAGCCAGCGTTTCCGTCGATCATCGTCTCTCCGGAAGGGTGGGGCTATCGCCATAGCTGCATCTACGCATTCTCAGCGGAGTGAGTGATTCGCATCCACCCGCAGGAATCGCGCGCACATCCTGGGGCTTGGAGATTGAACCTATGCACCGCTTGTCCTGTCCGTTACAATGAAACGACATCGCCCGCCTTCCGTTAACAACAAAAGGTCATGGCCCAACTCAAAATCCAACGTGAATGGCTCGAAGAAGCCAAGCAACGCGGCAACCTGAGCGATCAGGACAAGGCGAAGGTCGAAAAAATCCTCGGCGACGGCACGGCCAAGGGGCAAGTCTCCGCCGATGTCAGCGATTTTCCCTCCTCGTTCCTGCATGCGCTCCTGGATGACGCCCGGCTGACGGCCAATCAACGCGCCATCGTCTCCATGGAAATCCACGGCATGTCGCAGACCAAGGTCGATCGCGACAAGGTCTACGAGGCCGTCGTCGAGACGCCCGTGCAGTTCGGTTCCATGTTCTCCAATCTCGGCACCAAATCGCCCAACATCGAGATGTTCTGGAATGGCCGCTGGTATCCGGTCATCATGCACGTGCAGTTTCTCAAGAACGACAGGCATCTATCGAAGACAGTGCTGCTGTACGCCCATCTGTCGATCTGCGAGATCAGCTATTGCCAAACGCATGTGATCCACCCGGAATATTTTCTTGACGACACGGGCCATCGCCGCGACCGGACGATCATCGATGTGCTGAGCCAGCTCGGCCTGCGCAAATTGCAGACGACGCCGACGGAATTCAACCTGAAGCTGTTGCGGGCGGAGCGGATGAGCCGGGGCATGGGCGAAGTGGTGATGGTGACAGGCCCGGCCCTGAAGGCGGCGACGTATGCCTGGTGGTCGCGCATCGAATCGCAGGCGCTGGGGACGCCGGAGTTCCCGCGCAAGGCGGTTGTGGAGCCGGAGTTGGAGGTCAATGAGAACCAGCGGAATTATTATGCGCCGCAAGGAGGCGAAACGCCGAGCCGGCTGCCGTTCGTGCGCGTCTTCAGCCTGGAGACGAAATCGTATGTCTACGCCGATGTCGATGATGTGCGCGAATACGAATTCGACACGACGGCGTTGTCGCGCTTGCAATTGCCGACGGAGATGCTGTCGATCCTGACGCGCGTCTTCAGCACGCCGGTCGAGCAGATGTTCGGCGACCTGATCCAGGGCAAACATGGCGGCCTCGTGATCCTCGCCTGCGGCAAGCCCGGCGTCGGCAAGACCCTAACCGCCGAGGTTTATGCCGAGACCACCGAGCGCCCGCTCTACGTCCTGGAACTTGGCGAACTCGGCACCAACGTCGCCCAGGTCGAGGAAAACCTGCAGCGCGTCTTCACGCGCGTCGCCCGCTGGAATGCCGTCTTGCAATTCGACGAGTGCGAAATCTTCCTGACCGAGCGCGGCGAGGATCTAGAACGCTCCGCCATCGTCGGCATTTTCCTGCGCCTGCTCGACTACTACCGCGGCATCCTTTTCCTGACCACGAATCGCCCCGACGTGCTCGACCACGCCGTCATGAGCCGGGTGATGCTGAAGCTCGCATATCCCGATCTGACGCGCGAATCGCGGGCCGTCATCTGGCAGACGATGTTCACGTCGGCCGGCCTGACCCTGAGCGAGGGCAGCTTCGAGGAACTCGCCGAGAGCGAAATGAACGGCCGGCAGATTCGCAATATGGCGAGGCTCGCGAAGATTCTGCATCCCGCCGGCGCGATCACGCTGGGGCAGATGCTGCAGGTTTTGAAGTATGGGTGTGCGACGTAATCAAGCGATTCTCCCTTTTCGTGCCTACGGTTTTCCGTTACGATTGGTTTTGGAGGAATTGCCATGACAAGAATAATCTTAGATTCCAATCTCCGTCATAAGCTGCCTGATCTATCGCAGCCTTTTGCGGTGTGCAATGAAGCAGGCGAAGTCGTGGGCCGTTATATTCCGGCCAGTGCTGATTCGAATCCGCCGATAAGCCGCGAAGAAATCAATCGCCGCAAGCAAACCAAGGGGAAGGCGTACACGACTGCGGAGGTATTGGCGCACGTGGAGAAGCTATGAAGTTTCGCGTCCAGTGGATTCAGTCCGCGCTCGACGACATCGCCAATCTCTGGATGAACGCGGACTCGGTAACGCGCGCCGACATCAACCACGCTGCCAACTTGCTTGAGTCGCTGAGTGAGCAACGCGCTTGACGCGCTCGTCCTGCTTTGTTAGGCTGAAAGTATGAAAATTACCGTTGAAATATCCGACTCCGACATCAAGGAAATCTGCCGCGTCACCGGCGAAAGTAAGAAAGGCCCGGCCATTCGCAAGCTAGTGGCGGACACGCTCATGCTCAAACGCCGAGAAAAGCTGGCGCAGAAATTCATCTCCGGTGAGTGGGGCGTGGACCTGAAGGGATTCGAGGCGGCCCAAGCAGCGGATAAGAAGGGCGAAAACCGGGACGAAGAGCGCTGGAGAAGGTGATGGCCACGCTGATCGACACCAGCCTTTGGATCGACTTCACACGCCACCGTTCGCCGCGCAAACTCAAGCACTTCATCGCTCCCTACATCCTCGATCCGGACGCTCACCTTGCGGAGCCGATCATCTTCGAGATGCTGCGGCACGCAACTCCGGCCGAAGCCAAGCAGCTCGCCCTGCAATTCCAAACCCTGCCGTGTCTGGCCACACCGCCCTCGCTGTGGTCGCAGGCGGCAGATCTAGGCCAAGCGTGTCGGCAAAAAAACGTCACCGTGAATTCACTCGATCTGCTGATCGCCACCGTGGCGCTGCATCACAACGCGGAGGTGATCGCGTTCGATGACCATTTTCAGAGGGTTGCCGCCGTGTCGAAGCTTCGGGTGAAGGTGTTGATGCGGCCGATGCCGTAACTGAAAAAACGGCCGACACATCCGCAACTGCCCCGGCTCGCGAAGATTCTGCACCCGAACGGCGGCATCACCCTGGGGCAGATGCTGAAGTACGGATGCAGCACGTGGTCGAGCACGCCCATCAAGAATTTGCGCATTTTTTTTCCTTGCAAGCGACCTGACGACGGCTTAGCATAGGTCCGACCGAATGACATAGCAAACAGCCGCACATTGGCGATCCAGCTCAAACGCTGACGCAAACAGCGTGATCCATAGAATGGCGTATGCACCTGGTCATTTCCTTTTTTCGGAGGTTCCGTCATGCGCGTCTGCGGCTTGGTTCTGGTTTGCGTAGTTGGTCTGGCGATGCTGAACGATCAGCGAGGCTTCTCGCAGGAGGCTAAGGAATTCGCCCCCAAGAATGAGATGTTCACGATCAAGATTCCCGCCGGAGAAAAGAGTGCCGAGAAAACCAAAGTCCTGGCAATCAAAAAGCATAAGGTTCCGATCGAATCCTCTGCAAGTGTAAAAGACGGAGTGACCTTTACCGGCGGATCGATCGGCATCCCCGCGGTCGTCATGCGCGACATCCCGGCTGACAGCCGATTCGACATTTTCCGCGACGCGTTCGCCAAGGGGCTCAAGGGCAAGGTGGTCGAAACGAAGGACGTCACCCGCGACGGCGTGCCGGGCAAGGAATTTCATTTTGAAGTTTCAAAAGGCGTGGTCCGCATGCAGCTTTACACGGTCACCGGCTTCGTCATCTTTTCGACGGTCGAAGGAAGCAAGGACCAGGTGGCTTCCAAGGATGCGGACGCATTCTTCGGTTCGCTCAAAATGACCGAAAAAGCCAAAAAGTTATTCAGCGAAGTGAAACGCTAACGGCATTATGCCGGCGCGAGCTTGGTGACAACGCTCGGCCCATCGTCTCGGAGGCGCGAATGAGACCTGTAATACTCGTGCTGCTTTTCGCATGCGTCGTTGCCGTGGCGCGCGCCGAGGGCCAGGCGCCGGCGATACCGGATTTTCAGCCCCTGGACCGGGCTCTAGTGAAAAAGCTCGCCGAGGATTATGCAAAGAAAAAGCTCGAAGAGGAGGCTGCCAGCCGACCCGTGCGAATCAGTGAATGGGTAGGTTGGTGGCGGGAGATATGGATGGCCCTCATGATCGCGGGAGGGCAGCGGCGCTCCGCAAAGGGTATCAGGTGGCGCGGACAAAGCGGCAGGTAACAAGAAGCGACGCCAATCCAGGGCCACAAGGCGCGCTCGCATCCGACGCCCCATCGGTCGCGGGTCAATCCGGCCTGGCTGACATCCCTGATCCGCCGGCGCCCGCGAAAAACCGAGACGCTGACTCGCTCGCGGCGAGGCAACTGGTGTTGTCGAATAAGGTGGACGAGAAAACGCTTATCCAACATCTGGGGATGCCCGCCCAAACATTCAAGCCCTGCCCTATCGTAACAGCCCTTTGTCTTTTCCTCGGCGTCTTGTTCACGGGTCTGGGGATTTCGGGACTTTGTTCCCTCTTGCCTGGGCGTCCCTCCGACACTTTCTGGGGGATTATTTGCGCCGGCGCCCTGGCGCTGGCCATCATTATGTTGCCCGGAATCGGACTTCTCGTTTGGGCAATTCCGCGGCTCTTTTTCCGCGTTTCGGTTTGCCCGGCTGGCATCATTCAAGTCTCCCTGCGCGGAGTTGCGGGAGCGTTCTGGGACCAGATCAAGACCGTCGAGCATGAAACAACCAAACCCGCAAATAATGTAAACTGGGTGACGTGCCGGGTCCATCGTGAGGATGGCTTCCGGTTCGTCTTCGGAAGTTACTATCCGAAAGACGTATCGAAGCTCGCGGAACTGATCATTTCCCACGTGAAGTAATGGACACGGAAAGGCCGTATTTTAGTCGCCGCGCCGTCCAACCGACATCCCATCGCGATCCCGAAAATGCTACAGTCGATTTCGCACGCCAAGCCACTCGGCGACTTGGGCGGGCGCGGAATGGATGGCCGGGGCGGGGTTGTCGGATGCGCTTCGATGAAACTTCATGTCGTGACCTGCGTCAACAATCCGGTGCGGTATCAATCTCGCTACCACCTCTATCGCGATTTCGCCAAGCATATACAAGACAGCGGCGTTTCCCTCTACACCGTCGAGTGCGCATTCGGCGTCCGGCCGTTTGAGGTGACCGATGCCGCCAATCCGCGCCATCTGCAATTGCGCAGCGCGCTGCGAGATGTGGCACAAGGAGAATCTGCTCAATTTGATGATCGCCCGGTTGCCGAGCGATTGGGAATATGTGGCGTGGATCGATGCCGACGTGCATTTCGTCCGGCCCGATTGGGCGCTGGAGACCGTGCAGCAGCTTCAGCATTTCGACATCGTGCAGCTATTTTCGGAGGCGCACGATCTGGGCCCGGACCATCACGTCTTCGCCCGCTATCGCTCCTTCGCGCACAGCTACATTCACGAAGTGCCGAGGCTCAAGGGGGCGGGCTGCTACGGCGGGGCTCCTGTCCCACGCGATCCGGGCATCACCTACTATCACCATCCCGGCTATGCCTGGGCCATGCGGCGCTCGGCGTTCGATGTCGTCGGCGGCTTGCTCGACATCGCGGTGATCGGCGAGGCGGACTGGATCATGGCCCGGTCGCTGTTGGGTGAAGCCGAGCGCGTCTTTTATCCGGGCATCTCCGTGGGCTATCGCCGAGCCATCCTCGAATGGCAGAGCCGGGCGGTCCAGCATCTCCGCGCCAATCTCGGCTATGTCTCCGGCACGCTGCTGCACGCCTGGCATGGCCCCAAGGCGAATCGCAATTACTGGAAGCGCTGCCGGGTTCTCGTCGAGAGCAGCTTCGATCCGCAGCTGCACCTGAAGCGCGATTGGCAGGGGCTGTATCAACTCGTGGACCGCGGCGATCCGGCATCGCTTCTTTTGCGTGACGGTCTGCGCCGTTATTTCCGTGGCCGCAATGAAGACGCGACGCAGCTATCTTGACGTTGGTTAACGTATTTGTTAACATCAAGCTAATGGATTGGGAAATCCACTATTTCAGCGACGACGTACAGGATGCGATTCTGGAGTTTCCAGCGGGAATTCAGGCGCGTTACATCCATCTTACCGAGCGGATGGTTCATTTCGGGCCTGATCTGGGCATGCCGCACACACGAGCAATGGGCAAAGGGCTTTTTGAACTGCGCATGAAAGCCAAGGAAGGGATTGGCCGAGTGTCTTTCTGCACGTTGTCGCGCCGGCGCATCGTGATGCTGCACGCATTCATCAAGAAGTCCACGAAGACGCCCACTCATGAGCTCAAAACCGCACGATCCAGATTGAAGGAGGTCCAAGACAGTGAAGACGCATAGCGAACTTGTGAAGAAGATGCTGAAGAATCCTGCGGTGCGGTCGGCGTACCGTGAGCAGGCAGACGAATTCGTGTTGCTTGATGAACTGCTGAAGGCGCGCCGCCGAGCCGGCTTGACGCAAGCGGAAGTCGCCCAGCGCATGGGAACCAAGCCTCCCGCTGTCGCACGCTTGGAAGCGGGCGGGGGGAGCCAACGCCATTCCCCGTCGCTGGCGACCCTGCGCAAATATGCCGAAGCTGTTGGCTGTCGCTTAGAAATTAAGCTGCGCAACCGTTAATACGGGATCACTTGCCATTGGGCCCGACCGGGCCGCGCGCGTTCACGGTCAGCGCGACCTGCCGAGCGATCCAACCATTTCCTTGAGATTCTCGATGATGTCCGCTTGGAAGGCCAGGGTGCCGGCGCCGGCGTCGCCCTTCTCCAGACGAGCCTGGACCTGCTTCATGTCGTTGCGCACTTGCTGGAAGACTTCCGGGAAAGCGACCGATTCACCCTCCAGCATCTCGCAGGCTCTCGTCGCCTCCTTGACGATTTCCTTCATCTTGTCCGCCAGCTTGAGCGCGGCCATCTTGTCCTCGGGGCGTGGCTTCTTGTCGGCGGTCCCTTCAATGATCTTGTACAGGCACACGGTGTCCTTGTGAACCGCGGTTTGTAGGTCGAGCATGGTCTGACAACGCGCCAGCAGGGTGGTCAAGATCCCTTCCTGTTTTTTTTCGCGGGCCTTCTGGTCGTCCGGCCTGACGGGCTGTGCCGCAATCACGGCAGACACGCTGATGGCCGTTAGCAGCAAAGCCAAGAATGCACGCGAGTTCATGACATCTCCGGTTGAGTCGGGCGACCCGGCACGCCAGAAAGACGAACGCCGGGGTCCCCGCCAACATGGAAAGGCGCATAATATGCCAGGGTCTTCGCCGGCACCGAACCGCTACTTGCTCATCGCATATGCCTTCAAGCGTTTCACATTTTCTTTGTGCGCGAGCAGCTTCAGGAACCGGTCATTCGCCTCGTTCTGAATCAGGGCGCCGCGTTCCCAGCGAGAAATGGTCGCCTCGCCCAGGCCGGTCAGGCGCGCCAATTCAGCGCGCGACAAACCGAGGCTGTGGCGAAGCTGCCGAATTCGTGCCGGCGGCATTACGCCAAGATGTTTGCAGACGGCTTCGTGCTGCTTTTCTTCCCCTTCCTTGTCAAGAAATGAAAATCCACATGCCAGGCATTGGCGGACGGGCAACGTCACCTCGATCTCAACAGCGTGCGGGCCGACGCCGTATCGGAAGCGATGGGGCGTCGCCACGGTGACAACCTGGCCTGCGCCGCATTCCGGGCATGAAATGCTTGACCGGCGTTTGACGGATTTTTTGTGAGCTAGTGCTTTATTCATCGGGTATCTGTTTTTCATCGTAGTGGAAGCTTCTGCCAAAAATCATGCTGCGGTTCTTGTTGACGCGAAGCTTCACGTACAGCTTCCAGCCATCGGCAAGGGTTGCCCCAAACACGAACGCAATCGCACCAGCCGGCTTCTTTTGAATCACTATTTTGCAATCCGCGCCTTCTTCCAGCAAGCAGACCACGAAATCCCAGGCCGACTCGTTTGTGAAGGTTTGGCCGGCTTCCGGATTATTCACTTCATAAGGACGCCAATCGTTGGGCCAATCGATTTTTCGCTTGGAATCCTGTTTCGCAAGCGTCAGCAGCTGCTTGAGGACATCGGCGGAGACCTTCGCCATGGTTGGTCGGATCCCAAGAAAACGCCAGGCGATGCGTTCTTGTGCGTCGCTCGATAGATCATATGATCTGTTGGCATCAAAGTCAATCGCGGAGTCAAATGTGCAGTTCGACCACATCTTTATCGTGCAACACATGCTCGCGGCCCACGGCTTGACCGTCGTGGACGCCGGTGCCCCAGATTCTTGCGGACTTGAGCTTTTCGGCGAAATCGCGGTGGACCAGCTCGGCCATTTGCACGACGGTGCTGCCGATCGGGCAGGTGAACGGCGAGGTCATGTCGGGCGGTTTTCCGGGTTGCTTCGTGTAGACGCGGATGACTTTGAGGAAGTCGTAGATCGCGGTGCGCAAATCTTCCAGGCCGGTTCCGTGCTCGGCGGCGATGGCGTGGACCGGGAAATTCCGCCCCTCACCCCCAACCCCTCTCCCGCCAGGGGCGAGGGGAGTCTGGAACATCTCGCGGACGATGTCGAGGCGATCTTGAGCGCCGGGCAGGTCGATCTTGTTGGCGATCAGCAGAGTCTTGACGTACTGGATCGAATGATCTTCCTGCGTTTCCGGCTTTTGGCCAATGAGGACCGTCTTGACGCCGGCCAGCCGTTCGAGGACGGTCTCCGCGGCGAAGGGGCCGTCGTCGTCGCCGAGATCGAGCATCAGGATCGCGGCATCGGCGGTGCGCACCAGGCTCGACACGTAGGCTTCCATGTAGTCCGGCGTGATCGGCGGCGTGTCGATGAGCTGCACCTTCACGTCTTGCCAATCCATCATGCCGGCGTACGGTTCACGAGTGGTGAAGGGATAGGGGGCGACTTCCGGGGCCGCCCGCGTCAAGCGCGTCAGCAGTCGGCTCTTGCCCGCGTTGGGAGCGCCGACGATGAGGCACTGCCCGGCCCCTTGCCTGGGGAACTTGTAACTGACGCCGGCCTTCTTCGGATGCTTCTTCGCCTCCTCGATCTCATCCTTGAGCTCGGCCATCTTCGTCTTGAGATCGGCCTGCAACTTCTCGCTCGCCTTGTGCTTGGGCACGAGCTGGAACATCTTCTTCAGGCACGCGAGCTGGTCCTCCGGCGTCTCGGCCTTTTTGTATTCTTCTTCCGCTTCGTGATATTGGGGGGTGAGGTTGGTTGCCATGATGGTGCGTTACCTCATTCGATTTCTCTGACGACAAAGTCCGGATCGCGCGGCACGAGACGTTGCTTGTTGCAATCGACGAGAAGATCGAGGGCTTCCAGCACGATGGCGCCAATGAGGGCCGAATCGCGTTTCGGCTCAATGATGGCGCTGAAGACGTTGTCGCGTCCCAGCAGCGCAACCTGGAGCGGGCCGGCCTCGGACCGGGTGCTGCGCCGGCCGTCGGCATAGCGCACCTTGACCTTGCCTTTGCGGATCGGTAATCCAAGCTCCTTCGCCACCGATTGCGGCAGGACCATTAGCGCCGCGCCGGAATCGACCACGCCGCGAATCGTCATGCGGCGAATCTTGGCGTGATCAAGCAAGCCCTTGTTCGCCATGACCACATCCGTGTAGTTGGCAAGCTCCACATCCACGCTGAATCGGCCCATCGGATCCCCTTTCATCTCATTTCTCCTTCTCCAGCTTGCGTTTCGCATCGTCCAGTTGCTGCTGGACGGCAACCAATTCGCGGCGTAGATCGTCGATTTCGCGCTTGAGCTTGGTTTCGTCTTGCTGGGCCCTTTGCTGATTCGCGGCGGCACGCTCGGCTTCCTGCATCGCTTGCATGCGCGCTGCCTGGGCTTGCTGCTCGGCGATGATCGCTTGCTGCTCGCGGTCGAAACGCAGGTCGGGATTGGCGATGATCCAGATATTGAAGCCGGCCGAGAGGGCCAAAAGCAAAAAAAGGATGCCGCAGACGAGGATCAGCAGCGGGGCCGTCGGGAATGGCACGCGCGGCGGGGCGTGCGGCCGGGAGGGGATCGGCTCATCGTCGTCGAGGTCGTTCCTTGCCGTGGCTGACTTGGGCGCGTTCGGCGGTGCTCCTGTGTGGATGCCCGCCGACGCGCTGCGCGAAAACACATTCGCGCACTTCGGACAGCAGACCGTCCCGTCGGCTAGATCGTCGGTGATGCCGAAAGTCGCCTGGCAACGCGGACATAAAACGGCGATGGACATGGCGTTTGCTCCCTGTCTGTGGGCGTGTTGCCATTGTATACTGTGAGAGAATTTGTTGCATGCAAGCTCCCCGTTTAGCGTTCGCAGCGAACCCGATGGATGCCGCGAACGCTAAACGGGGAGAAACAATGTTGATGGATCAATGTCATGGAAATTTACGAGCAAATCCAGGAAGCGAAGACGGCGTTGCAAACCCGCTGGAACGGGACGCCGACCGTCGGCATCATCCTCGGCACGGGGCTGGGCGGGCTGGCGGAGGAAATTCAGAACTCGGTAAAAATACCGTATCCGGATATTCCCTATTTCCCCCACTCGACCGTCGAATCCCATGCGGGGCGGCTGGTGTGCGGCACGCTTGGCGGCAAGGCGGTCATGGCGATGGAAGGGCGCTTCCATTTCTACGAAGGCTATTCGCTCAAGCAGATCACCTTTCCCGTCCGCGTCATGAAGGCGATGGGCTGCGGCATGCTCATCGTCTCCAACGCCTGCGGCGGCATGAACCCGCAATTGGCGAAAGGCGATATCATGCTGATCGAGGACCACATCAACCTCCTCAGCGACAATCCGCTCATCGGCAAGAACGACGATCGGCTCGGCCCGCGCTTTCCCGACATGTGCCATCCTTACGATGTCGCGCTTTTGGAATTGGCCCAGCGGGTCGCGCTGGAGGAAAAGATCGCGTGCCACAAGGGAGTGTTCGTGGCGGTGCCGGGGCCGAACCTGGAAACGCGGGCGGAATATCGGTTTCTGCGGATGATTGGGGCGGACGTGGTCGGCATGTCCACGGTGCCGGAGGTGATCGTTGGCGTACACGGGGGGATGCGGATACTTGGGCTGTCGGTGATCACCGACATGTGTCTGCCGGACGCGCTGGAGCCGGCGCATTTGCCGGACATCATTGCGACGGCGAACGCGGCTGAGAAGAAGTTGCGGGTGCTGGTGCGGCGCGTGGTGGCGGAGGCGTGATTTATTCGTCGCCATCGTCATCGGCGGGCGGCGATTGTGGTTTTCCGTGTTTGGGACGCCGCGGCGGATTGGCGAGGCCGGCTCTTTCCAGGAGCGGGATCTTGAGCGCGTTTTGCATTTCCTCCTCGTGCTCTTCCAGATCGCTGGCCCGGCCGGTCTCGTGGTATTGCAGCATGTAATCGCGCTTGCCGATGGTGAGGACGTCGCCGGCGTGCAGCACCTTCTTGGCGCCGCTGTCAAGGCGGGCGCCGTTGACCTTGATGCCGTTGGTGCTGTCCAGATCGCGGAGAATCCACAGGCCTTCCTTGAAAATCAGTTCGCAGTGCTTGCCGGAAACATTGGGGAACGGCAGGCAGATATCGCAGGATTCGCGTCGGCCGACGATGAGCGGCGAGCGCGTCAGGGGGATGTTGTCGCCGCCGCCGTGGGGTATGATTTCGCCGTTGACTTGAGATTCCATGGGATGGCTCGCAGAGGAAGATTCACACGCCGAATTCATGATACACGCCAAATTCGCGGATGTCTAGCGGGGCTAAACGGGAGAACAAAATGCCGGTTTTGCTGGTCGTCGGCGGCGGATTGTTCGGCTCGCAGGCGGCGGCGTATGCTCGCAGCAAGGGGATCGAAACGCTCGTCTTCGATGCCGGTCTCCCCGGCGCCGCTTCTGCCGCAGCCGCCGGCCTGTTCAAGGAAGAGTGGGCAGGCAAGAAACTGCGCGAACATTATCATCGGGCGGTGCCGGTGCTGGATCGGCTGTTCGGCATCCGCAGCGTGAACCTGACGCATGATGACGGCCGAGCGGAATCGTTTCAGTTCGTGCCGCCGAGCGCGATCCTGGAAGCGAATCCACTGCGGGCAACGGTGACGGCGGTCGGCGACGGCTGGCTGGAAGCGGATGGGAAGCGTTACACGGGTTGGGTCTACATCGCCGCCGGGTTATGGGCGGGGCAATTTCACGATGGCCTGATTGTGCACGGCAAGGCGGGGGCATCCTTCCTTTTTGCCGGCGAACGACCGGGGCAAATTCGCAGCATCGGCCCGGGTCGGCAAGCCATCGCTTTTGTCCGCGACGCCGGCCGCACCTTCTTCAGCGACGGCACGGCCGAGGTCGATTACACCGCGGACCACGATCGGCAAACGCTGGACCACGCCGCCGCATTGGGCCTGAGCGAGCCGCCGGTCCAGCGCTTGTGGGGCCGACGACCATATGTGCCGGGCGGGCCGGTTTTTCTGCGGTTGAGCGAACGCACCTGGCTGGCAACCGGCGGCAGAAAGATGGGCACGATCTTGGGGGCGTCGTTTGCGCGGCGGTTAGTCGAGGACGAGCTGCGATAAAAACCGGGAGCCGAAAGCAGACGGGCGAGACGTGGAGGTTGGATCGCTTGCTTCGAGAGGCGAGTCGGCTGTAAAATGATCGAATGGCAATGAAACGAATTATCGTCTGCGCCGGCATCGTCGCGGCTTGCGTCTGTCTGGCGGCTGCGGCTCTCGTGTTATTGCCCACACGCCCTGGTATTACGAAGGCAAACTTCGACCGTGTTAAGTTCGGGATGAAATACGAGGAAGTCGAACCGATCTTAGGGCCGAATTGGCTTTTAGGCCCGAATCCAAAATCAGAGGATATTGGCGGTGTCGCATGGGTTAGGGCGGATGGGGCTGTCGCAAGGGTCCAATTTGCCAATAACTCAGTGACCGAAAAGGAATGGGAGGACTCCGACGAAACCATTACCGATACGATTCGTCGGTGGCTGAACATGCAAAAAGTGCGAGAATGAGCTGCAACGCACAACTAGGACATTACCGGATTTCGGATTCGCGCTTCCGGTGCCTCGCCCGGCGAATGCGCAAAACGAGCCCGCGGGGCAATGCGCGGGCTCGCTTCGTTCCCCCAATCCGTCCTATCGGCCCTGGTACCAATAGCTCGGCGCCTGGGCCGGGACGTAGCTCACGGGTTGAATGCTCGAACCGTAAGCGTAGGGGACGATCCGATACTGCGTGAGCATCGGGCCGGCGGGCGGGTTGTTGCTGTCGCGCGTTGCGTTCTGCGCGGCTTTCGGGTTGTCTGCTGGCGGACCCAGCGGCGGGAATTGCCTGGGCCAAGACGGATACGGGGCAAGCGTTGGCGACGGCATCAGGCGGGGATCGGCCGGGAAGTACGTGTACCACGGCGCGGTCGGGCGAATCTGTTCGGGGCCCACGGTCACTTCGAACCGGAACTTGAATTCCGTGTTGACACGCGGACGCTCCCACGCCTGTCCGACCCCAGCTGCTGCCAACCAAGCCAGCCCCACGATCCCAATCCACCAGCGGCGGGAAATCAACCGAATCATGCGAATCCTTTCGGGGCAAAAGCACGGATGACGGAAGCCTCCTATCGTGAAGGCCCCCTGCGAATTATGCGCGATGAATGGATTTCAAGCGGTCGGAATGCAAGAGCGAAATCAAAATTCGAGGTCTGAAATCCGAAACCCTAAGAAGAAATGGCAAAACCGGATAGCAGCTCCAAAAAATCTAGTCACGGATGAAACACGGATGAAACACTGATAAATGCGGCGACAAGAAACATCGTATTGCACACGAATTCCCGACCGTGTTTGATCCGTGTTTCATCCGTGGATAAATTGGATTTCGGATTTTGGTCTAGCGGCCGTAGTAGTAGTACACGGGCCGCGGGTAGGTCGCGAACTGGAAAGGTTGGCCATAGGGCTGCTGCATGGGCATCGCCGGTTGAGCGTAGGCGGGCTGAAAGCTGGGCGCGTCGTAGGCAAAACCGTGCATCTGCGGGATGCCGTAGGGCTGGAAGGTCGGAGCGTCGCTGAAGCCGTAGGCTTCCGGCCCCGGCGGTTGGCCGTTGCGGTAGACGCCCCACATGAAATTGTTGCCTCCGCTTTGGACGTCCCAATTCAGGCCGACGCCGAAACGTGAATTCACCCAGGCCGACGCCTGGTGCTGGGAACAGGCGATCGCGCTGATCGCCAGAATCCCGATTGCGAGAATCTTCTTCATGGATGCCTCTTCTCAAAGAACGAGTGGCGCGGGCGGCGTTCTCCCCATAGAGAACTGTGCTCGCGACTATAGGGAAGAATTCCCCACAACCGATTCGCGGGCCAGCAACTGCCGCGCGGATTGGGGCGGAATTGCCGATCGGCCCGCGCTTTCCAAGGCATTCGCGGCAAGCTTCACGGATTGCATTTTTTTCCTTCAACTGCTGCGCAGCGAATGCCGAGCAAGCTTGTCGGAAATCTCGCGAGAAAATTGCAAAAATTGCAAAAGTGCTCTTGCGAATTAAGCCACGGATCAAACACGGATGAAACACGGATAGGGAGACGTGATCGATTCCGATTGCCTTGGCTCTTTTTCTCCTATCCGTGTTTCATCCGTGCTTGATCCGTGGCTTAATTCGCATTTGCCTTTGGCTAAACTTCGCAGACCACGCGGAAGATGCCCCAGACGCCAGGCAGGTTGTCGGCGGGAAGTTCGCGCAGCAAGCGCTGCAGGTGATCGACTTCGGCACTGGTCATGATGCCGAGCGATTGCAAACGCTCGCGCACTTCATCGAAGAACATCAGCATGTTTTCGATGGTTGAAGCGTCCGACACGCATTCCCGCCATTCGCCGCGGACGTTGCGATAGCCGGCAAGTTCCATCGTGCGCGCCAAAGTCGCCCCGACGGCGGGGGATATCTGGTTCATCAGGTAGAGCCGGTTGATGGCGACGGCCCAGGCGCACAGCGAGGCCAGCTCCGGTCGGCTGGTCGCTTCGAGATACGCGAGCCGGCCTAGGGCGGAGCGAAAATCCGGTTCGAGAAAGCCGACGCGCGTGCCGGGACGCAGAGCAGCGCGAAGCCGGCCCAGCACGAATTCCACCATCGGAATGTGGTGCAGCATCGTCCGGGCCGTCACCACGTCGGCATCCTTCAGCCAATCGCCCAATTTCGCGATGTCCCCGAGCACCGGCTGAAAGCGGGCATCCGCGAGCGCGCTTTTCGCCTGGTCGAGCAGACCCGGCGTGACATCGACGCCGACCAGCACGCCACCGGGGCCGAGCCGTGCAGAATGCGCTTGCTGAAGCTGCCGGCGCCGCAGCCGAATTCGACGACGCGATCGCCGGGCCGCAGCGCCAGCTCATCGAGCAAGCGCTCGGACACGTCGGCGAAGTGGGCATCTTGAATCTCCAACCGCCGGGCCGCCCCGACCGATTGGCCCAGCACGTAATCTTGCGGTTCGCTCATCGATTGCCTTTCCGGTTTACGTTTAGGCGGGCGGCAGGCCTTTTCCTCCCCTCTCCCTCCGGGAGTGGGGCCGGGGGTGAGGGTCTTTGACGACGTTTTTTGCAAGTTCTTCCCTCATCCCCAGCCCCTCTCCCGGGAGGAGAGGGGAGGTAGCCGCTCAACGCCATTAGGGGGATTCATATAATGCCTGTGCATCCTTGGCGTGATATAATGATAAGGCCATTTCCACCCCGTTCAACCCGCAGCGAGCCACAGCCATGAACAACGAATCGTTTGACATTCAGCGGCACGGCGAAATCGCCGTCGTCACGCCGTCGGCCAAGGTCGAGGAGATGCACGAAACCATGATCGAGCAGGCGGCCCGCATGGTCATCCAGTCGCTCAAGTCGGACCCGCCGGCCGGCATCGTCGTCGATCTGAGCCAGGTCACCTACTTCGGCTCCGTCTTCGTGTCGTTCCTCTTGCGCTGCCACAGCCAGGCCCGCAAGCACGGCAGCGAAATTGTCCTGGCTGGCGCCAGCGAACCGGCCCGCGAGCTGTTGAAGCTGCTCGATCTCGAAACCCTGTGGGCGATCTACGGCACGCGCCAGGAAGCGATCGAGGCGCTGGGCGGTTCCGATTGAATCATGCCAAACACCACCCTCGCGGTCCTGATCTCCGGCGGTCTCGATAGCGCCATCCTCCTGGGCGATGCCCTGCGCCATCACGCCAGCGTAGTGCCGATCTACATGCGCTGCGGCCTCAGCTGGGAAGCCGTCGAGCAGCAATACCTAGGTCGTTTTCTCGCCGCGCTCGCCGGTCCCGCGCTGAAGCCGTTGGTCGTGCTTGATCAGCCGATCGTCGATGTATACGGCCAGCACTGGAGCATCACCGGCAACGCCCCGCTGATCGGCACGCCGGAGGAAGCGGTGTTCTTGCCGGGCCGCAATGTGTTGCTGCTGGCGAAATCGCTGTTGTGGTGCCATTTGAATAGCGTGCCGGCGATTGCCCTGGGATCGCTGCAAACCAATCCATTTCCGGATGCGACGCCCGCATTTTTTCGGGCCATGCAGGACCTGGTCAATCAAGCGGTGCAGGGCAATGTCGAGGTGCGTTTGCCGTTCGGCGGTATGAAGAAAGTCGCGGTGATGCAGCTCGGCAAGGGCTTGCCGCTGGAGCACACGTTTTCGTGCGCCTCGCCGATGAATGGTTTGCACTGCGGCCGATGCAGCAAATGCGGCGAACGCCGGGACGCCTTCGCTGACGCGAAGATGATTGATCCGACACGGTATCACCCGTGACTTTTTGCGGAACGTATTATGCAATGGGAATACAAAGTAGTTCAATTCACGGACCTGATGGAGATGCCGAGCTTTTGGCAAATGGCGTCTTCAAAAATGGAGGAGATGGGAACGTCGATGCAAGACGCCATCAATCGCATGGCACAGGACGGCTGGGAATATGTAGACAGCATTCCATTCCCCGGCATGACGGTTTACTTTGTCTTCAGAAAATCGCGGCGTACTATCGGTCGTGACAACATTGACACGGGAATAAAAGAACTCTGACGCATACTCCGGATCGAAAGGGACGGCCTACCGTTGACGCCTGCCAAGGTTCGGCGTTACAATGGCTTGCATTCAACCGCCGCAACGCTGGCAAACTGAGGCCGCTATGTTTCTTGTGCAAGACAAACGACATGGAACTACCAATCTCGTATTCACGTGGGAGGATCCCCGCAAGGCTGGATACCAGGGGACAGTGCTCGACGGAGTCCGCTTGGAATACGACATGGAAGCGGTGCATTTGTGGCCCGATGGACAAAGCTTGCCCGAAGCCGCGGTTGGCCGATCTCCCGATGATCCAAAACTCTACCGAGTATTTAGATATCGCACGGATCGGCAAGCTGCCGGCTTTGAGTCCGTCGAAGGAACGGCAATCGTCGTGGGTTCATGGCGAGATTATGTCAAGCTCCACCTCGTACCTCCCGACCCAGAGCAAATCGACGAAGTGGAATGGTTCGAATACCTGGATCGGCTCGATGAAGAGTGGAAGAGGCTCCGCCAGCGCACGCCATGGCCTGAGTCTCCAAAAACGCAGAATCGTGACGAGGTAGCCGCCTGGCTGGCGAAGCAACATTTCATTGCTGACATGAACGTGCGCGAAATCTGCTACTTCCCGCAAGGCGCTCCTGCCGATGAGATTCGTTTCCTGGAGTTGAGTGAATCGCTCGTTGGCAATGGGGCCAAGCTCCAACCGATCGATTTCGGCGTTGAGCTTGACGGCGTGAAATACCGGCTCTCCGTCGCCGATGCCAGCAGCGACCAATTTGAGAAACTTAAGGCAGACCCCTCTCGTCTGCCAGCGGGTTGGTCAATCGAAGATTACCGGACCTGGACGAGGCGAAGGAGCGCATGACCGAGTTCCAGCGTTTATTTCTCGTCCAGGCGCGCACGGACTTTCGGGTCTTCGAACTTTTGCGCGGTGACGCGAATCTGCCGGCTTGCCACGCGCTCCATTACCTGCAAATGGCCACGGAAATGCTCGGTAAAGCCCACGCTTGGCAACACGGCGCCATTGCAAATACACACCGCGCATTTGTCGGTTTCCTGCGCGCTCTTCGGACGAATCGGCGTGCGCAGAAGCAGCTCGGCTGGGAAGGGCAAAACGAAAGCTGGGCGAACATGCTGCGAAAGAGCGTGCCGTTGGCCGAACGAATCGAAGATCTTGCCCCCGCGCTTTCTCCCGATTCTCCAAATCCCGAATATCCTTGGCCGCGTGCCGCTCCGCGCTTCGCACCGGCCGAATTCGACTTCGACTTGTGGAAAGACCTCCAGGAATCGGCCGGACGTCAGTTTCTTGGCTTACTTGCCCGCCTTTTCTCCGTCGCGGAAGCCTTCATTTGACGCATCAGGCGCTCCAAAGAAAAACCTCCCCGCCGCCCGATTTTCCTTCCATTGCCCGCCTCTTTCCGGTAAACTCTCAGAAACGCTCGATTCCACCAACGGAGAACCTGCGATGCTCGTGATCCCCGGCTCCCAAGATAAAGCCACCTGCGATGGCGTCACCCGGCGCGAACTTCTGCGCATCGGCGGTTCCGCCATGCTCGGCCTCTCCCTCGCCGACATCTTCGCCCTCAAAGCCAAGTCCACCGAGCCGACCGGCGCCACCGAAGGCAGCGGCCCCGGCTGGAACCGCGCTCGCAGCGTCATCATGATCTACCTGCAAGGCGGCCCCAGCCATCTCGATCTCTGGGACCCCAAGCCCGACGCTCCGACCCGCGTCCGCAGCATCTTCGCGCCGATCAACACGCGCCTCACGGGAACGCATGTCAGCGAGCTGTTGCCACGCATCGCCCAGATCAACGACAAGACGACGATGCTCCGCACGATGAGTTATTCGCCGGTCGGCCTGTTCAATCACACGGCCGCGATTTATCAGATGATGACGGGCTACCAGGCGGACGCGGTGAGTCCGTCGGGCCAGCTCGAACCGCCGACGCCGCGCGATTATCCGCATTATGGTTGCCAGGTGGTGCGAATCGAAGCCGCCGACAGCGCCGACGTTGCCGTTCGTGATGATGCCGCGACCGCTGCAGGAGAGCAACGTCGTCAACAAGGGAGGCACCGCGGGATTTTTGGGCCGGGCCTACGATCCGTATTATCTGTTCCCGACCGGCGACGACATGGACATGAGCAAGATGAACCGCATCTCGGTGGAAGATCTTCAGCTTCGGGCCGAAGTCCCCGCCTCGCGTCTGGAACGGCGTGGCCGATTGCGCGACCAGCTCGCCGCCGGCATGCCCGACATCGAGCAGGCCGTCGCCCGTTACGATTTGCCGCAATATTACAGCCAGGCGCTCAATCTGGTTCTGTCGGGCCGGGCGCGCAACGCTTTCGAGTTGTCGCAGGAGCCGACGCGGATGCGCGATCGCTACGGCATGAACACGTTCGGCCAATGCTGCTTGTTGGCCCGCCGCCTGATCGAATCGGGCACGCGCATCGTGCAGATCAATTGGCCGAAGGTCGCCAACTCGCGACAATCACAGCTGGGACGTTCATACCGGCCTGCCCGACCGCATGCGCCGCCAGGCCGCCCCGATGCTCGACGCCGGCCTGTCCACCCTCATCGGCGACATGGACGAGCGCGGCCTGTTGTCCGAAACGCTCGTCGTCTGCGTCGGCGAGTTCGGCCGCAGCCCGTTGCGCGGCGTCAGCACCTCCGGCAACGGCAATGACGCCGACGGCCGCGATCATTGGCCGTACTGCTACACCGGCATCATCGCCGGCGCCGGCGTCCGCCGCGGCCACGTCCACGGCCGTTCCGACGCCACCGCCTCCGCCCCGCTGGAAAACGCCGTCCATCCGCGCGAGCTGCTGGCCACGATCTACCACAGCATGGGCATCAACCCGCACGCCATCGCGTACAACCATCTCAATCAGCCACGCGAACTGGTGTCGGGCAATGTGGTGTCGGGGATTTTGCAGTAAAGTGCGATTTTTGCGGATCAAAACAGGCGGGACCCGACGGCAACCGCGTGTCACGACCCGAGGGACAGCTATGAGCGCCCAGATTCGATTCCTTTGTCCCACATGTAAGGCAGTGATTTCGGCTCCAGTCGAGCGAGCTGATGAAAAAATCAACTGCCTGAAATGCGGTCAACGCCTACAGATTCCGTCCGCAGCGCGGGCCAAGACGGTGCTTGCTCCGAGCCTGGGAATCGAAGAGCGCTTTCCGCATTCCCCTCCGCCGTTGCCAGCAGACTTGCAAATTCCGTCTGAATCGCACGTAACGGCAGCCCCACCAGTTGCTCAAGCAGCGACCACGGCCGATTATGGCACGCACGCTGGAAAAACGCAACAAAATGCCGACGCCGTTGTTGTTACCGTTCCGCAACTCCTGCTGACAATTCTCGCCAAAGATTGGCGCAGACTGCCAACGTGTCCGATCTCGTGGCTGGCATTTCCGCTTTTTTTCCTTCCGTGGATCAATGTTTCATGCGACGTCGTCATTTGCTGTCTCAGTCGGGCTTCCAGTCCTGCTACGGAGGTGGATCGCTCGACCAAAAACTTGAACGAATCGGCAAGGCGGCCGCCGAGGATAATCGTTTCGTGAATCCACCGCCGGCAAAAAACGCCGAAAAACCGCCCTGGTCGGCGCTTTCAATCGCCTATGGATTTTGCATTCTTGCGGGCGGCTTTTTGGGGCTTGCCTGCATCGCCCTTGTGTTCCTCAGAATCCCAAATGCGACGGCGGCAACGCATTTGGGTTCGCTCGGCTTTGCCGGACTGGCATTTCTCGCACTCGTCTTGCAAATGGCAGTGGGCTTTCCTTTGGAGCGAACACTTGACGACAATATGGCCAAGCAACGCCAAGAGATTCGGCAGCGCCAACAACTCCAAGGCGGGCCAGACTTCGGCGATAATCTCGGCGTGTTGGGCGCTGGACTCCTTGAGGTGAATTATTCCTTTTGGCTCTGGCTGTCGTGCCTCGTCACGTTTTGTTCAATCCCGTTCTTCCTGGGAGAGCTCGGTATCATGATTTACCGGTTTTTCAGAACAGGTCGGATGCAATTGTGTAACTATCCCGTGGATTCTTTGCAGTTGCGAAGATTTCATGCTGCTTTTTTTGTTAGTTCGTCAGCGTTGGCGTCGTGCGCCGTCAGTAGTGCCAGAATCGGCAGTCGGGCGTCGGGACTGAGGTGGTAACGATGCGATTTCTCTTGCTTGGACAAGATGCCATGGGCACGCAAGACACGAATTTGCCTTGTCACCCATGCCGAACGCCGACGACGCTCCTTGGCGTCAGCGGCTGGTTTTTCGTACAGCATCGCCACCAGGTCGCGGTTACGCAGGCCCTTCACCGTGAACTTCGCATCGGCCACCGCCGCCAACAACGCGGCATCGCTCGCCGCCAACGGATTCAAGCCACGCTCGGTTCGCTTGGCCTTGCCCAACGCCTGCACGCGGCGACACCACGGCTCGGCCCATTCCTTCAACGCGGTTTTGTCTTGCACCACGGTCAACGCCGCCGCGTAACGATCGTTGGCCGCCTGACTCAGTTGGGCACGCTGCGGTAGTCCACGACGCCCATCCGCATCGGTCGCCAATCCTTGGGGCCAGCAGGATCATTCTCCTTCGTGCGATACACCTTGAAGTCAACCGGGTCGTTGATCGTGGTTTCGATACGCAGATTGGCGCTGTCGGCAAACAAGGCGTCGTACATCTTGATCGAGTTTCCATCGACCCAATGCTTGATGCACACCCCTTCCTCACGCTTTTTCAAATTCGTGGTCACTTCGGTCTTCGTCAGGTTCCGATTCATCTGGCTGCTCAACGGCACGGTCCGTCCCAGAAAACGCATGACCTCGGCACTCTTGTACGTCAAGAGCGCGTATCGAAGCCATTGCGGATAGAGACGCTCCAAATCGGCGCGGCGGCGAAACAGGTAGTCGCTGGCCCATTCACTTTGAAACACCGACCAGTAATACGCCAACGGCATGCGTCCCAAAATCTGCGGATGCGCCGGATGAATCTGCTGCAAGATCGCGTTCAGAGCCGCGGGCCAATCGGTCTGCACTTGGCGGTCAAGAAAGTCCTGGGCCTTGGTAAAATCCTCGAGCCAGGAAAACTTGTTGCGGCGGCGCTGGTACTTCAAGCCCGCCTGGCTCATTTGCCGAGCCAACCACTCGCGACCGTTGATGCCAATCTGCACCGCGAACGGGAACCAGGTCTGCAGGCGTGCGTACATGAAGCCAAACAGCGGGTGCAAATAATAGTGGTACACATGCAGACAACGGCCCTGCTTGCCGGTGATTTCCAACTTTTTGGTGGCGCGGTTGCCATGCACTTCATAGGTGAAGCCAGGCTCGACGCACTTGAACACGCCGATCAAGCCGGCACGCACGCGATCCTCGGTCATAATCTTGCGTGCCAATGCTTCCTTGTCGGTGCCGCTGGAAGGCAAATAGAGGATCGGCCGCTTCTTGCGTTCCGCCTCGGCCAAGGACGCCTGAAGCAAGTCAGCCGTCTTGCCCTGGACGTGCGTTTGGAAGTCCTTGAGCAAGACCTGATTGGCCCACAGATAGGATCGCATGCCGCCGGCATAGGAGAGTTGCCGCAAGTGCCCGCGAAAGACGACCCGATCATAGCCGTGCAAGGATCCCGCGATCATGCTGGCGAATAGGGATATAAAAGAGTTCATGGTGTTCCTTTTGCTGGTGGTGAAGTTGCGCAACTCCATCTCCGCAGAAGGAACACCGTTTTTCAAGCATTAAATTCGGTTGCGGCTCTGCCGCGCTAAGTGAGGCTGGTTAGATGTCAATTGTGCCGCATTACGAGGCGTCTTTTTTGCCCGGAGAACCTACGAAATGAGTACCCCGATTCCTCCCCCAAGCAGCGTGCCGCAAGAGAAGAAAGAAACAGACCTGAAAAAGACCATCATTGTTTGTACGTGCGCACTCCTGGGAATGATGGCTTGCGAATTCTTCGTCGGCGTGTTGGCACTCGTTTACGTTCTCAGCCAACTGCATTCCGTGATGCGCCTCCGCTAACACTTTCGGTGGTGAGGCCGGTCTTGGCATTCCAGGCATCGCTTCGTTAGTGATAAGATTTCGGGCTTGGGATCCGCCCCCTTGGGAACCGCGACCCATGATAGAATAAATGTGCGACCCGTAACGCGAGGATCCAATGACGCTAACCATCGACCTCCCCCCCGACCTGGAAAAAACCGTCCGCCAGCAGGCCACAAAGGCCGGGCAGGATGTGAACGCGTTCGTCTTGGAAGCCGTTAGCGAAAAAATCGCCAAAGCGCGGACGTTGGAGCAAATTTGCAAGCCGTTTGCTCAGGACGTCGCTGCCAGCGGAATAAGTGACGAAGAACTGGATCAGCTTTTCGAAGAGGCGCGTCAAGAAGTCTGGCAAGAAAAGCAGGCCAAGAAACCATGACGGTGCTGGCGGTATTCGATTGCATGGTCTTTCTGCAAGGCGCTGCCAGGCCTAATGGCCCAGCAGCCGCCTGCATTGGGCTGGTCAACGACGGGAAAGTGGCACTTGCCGTTAGCCAAGAGATTGTCGCCGAGATTCGCGACGTGTTGAATCGGCCAAAACTGCGGAAGAAATTTCCCCGCCTCACGCCGAAATTGGTTGACGAATTCGTCACAAACATCGAGAGCAAGGCGAGCGTCCTGGACGATGTGCCGGCACCGTATAAATTCGAACGGGATCCCAAAGACGCGCCTTACCTCAATCTCGCTATTGCAACCGCTGCGCCCTACCTGGTTAGCCGTGACAAGGACCTACTCGACCTGATGAACGACGATCAATTTCGTGAACGCTACCCGGCGCTGACAATCCTGGATCCGGTCGCGTTCCTCAGGGCAATTGGTGACCTGGAGAAGGCTGCGCCGCCGGCCGAGGCCGATTGAAAGGATGGTCCGCGTCATGATCCACATTCACCGCAAGCTCGATTCGAGACCCTGCACCTGCCGGAGCTCAAGCCGCTCATCGGAAAAACGGTCGCGATCAAGGTCGATGAGGAGAACCGGAACGGATCGGAGCAACCCGCCGGCGCGAAGGAGCGTTTCGAAAAGCTCGCGGCCAGATGGAAAACGAAGACAAAGTTTTTGTCCAACGTCACCACGAAAATCCTCAACGCCGACTATCAAAAAATCATCGGCATGGGCAAAGACGCGATTCCGTTCATCCTCAACGACCTGGCCGACAACGGCCCCAGCGATTGGTACTGGGCCTTGACCGCCATCACGGATGTCAATCCAATTAAGCCCGAAATGGCCGGCAACATGGTCGCGATGACGGAGGCTTGGCTGCAATGGGGAACGCAAGCGGGCTACCTGAAAGACTACCCAAGGACGACGAGCAAATCTTCCCGAACATGACCGAATACGAAGTCGCCAGCCCAAGGGACGAGACTTACAATTGCATCGCCTTTGCGGCAGGCGATACCGCACGAAAATGCGACCCCAACATGCTGCTCCAGCCTGGCTACTATTGGCCGCCCGGAGCGCTGCGCGATGACGGCAATAACGACATCAGCGCACTAAAGCGGGTGTTCGCGGAAATCGGCTACGTGGAATGCGATCACGGCGACCTGCAAGCCGGTTATCAAAAAGTGGCGCTTTACGCCGTCAAGGAAGACAGCTGGCAACACGCCGCCCTTCAGGACGCGACCGGCAACTGGCTGAGCAAACTCGGCGACGAATACGATGTCAGCCACAAGTCGCCGCACTGCTTCGAAGGCTCAATTTATGGCAGCGTTGTGTGCTTCATGAGAAGAAGCCATGCAATCGCGGCTGAGCAAACGAGGACACAATGACGCTAACCATCGACCTTCCCCCCGAACTCGAAAAAACCGTCCGTCAGCAAGCCGCCAAGAACGGCCAGGATGTTGAGGCCTTCGTCCTGCAAGCGGTCAATGAGAAGCTTGCCGAGGCGCGAATTAATAACGAAATCGGCGCATCCGTTGCGCCGCCCGCGCCGAGTGTAGGCGACGAGTTCTACGCCCAACTCGGTCGCCTTCCTGAGACGGTCGAACCGTTCGAGGCGCAAAAGGCGATTTTCCGAGAGTGGCGTAGTGACCCGCGTTTCAAACCGTACCGGGAAGTGCTGGATCATGCCCTTGCCCGCAGCTTCGACCAAACACAGAAATGGATAGCTGCCCGCGCGGCAGTTGCGGACCTCGAAGGTTACGATTTCGAGGCCTACCGCAAGCAGCGTGAGTGTGATCAGCAACACGCGGGAGACCACGTGCTGTGATCTTGATGGACACCAGCGTTGTCATTGACGATTTGTAATCGTTCATCCGGCCTGGAGCAGCTTCGGGGTCGCCTTTCTGGTACGATGTGCGGTCAGTGCCGCCTTCAGGTACTGTAACACCGAGCGTTTCTGTAAACGTAACGTCTGCACCACCGTCAGTAACCGCTCCACGAATCGACAGCCGGTGTCGCTATGACAACCAAAACAGTTCTTCCGCCACAATACCGCCAAACGTTGCACCCGCTCCGCATGGTTGTTCGTCGGCTCCACGCCCTCCACCACCACAAAGGTCCACAACGCCGGGTACACTTTCAGCACCCGCGCGCAAAGCGCACGAGCTTGCGGTCACGACTGCGCTCGCCCTTTTCGAGCACCGTCATGAAGTTGCAGCATCAGCGTCGCCATCTTTTCGTCCATCGTTTCCCAAGCCATGCCGCCGCCGCGGTACAAATGCCAAACTTCAAAAACCTTGTCCTTGATATCCAGGCACTCCTGGCCAATCATTTTGGCCTTGGCGCTCCGGTCCAGCAGTTTTTCAAAATTCCGCTTCAAATGAGCCCAACACAACTGACGCTGCATCAACGGCGCCCAGTCATAGGCTTTCCAACGGTCGCTGCACAATATCCCCTGCAGCGTTTCGCCCAACAAAAGCATCACCACCGCCGCGTTGCGCAGACGGTGGATGAGGAAGAACACAACATTCGTCGTCGCCACCACCCACAACCAGCGTTTGTGCCCAGCCTTTTTCCAACCCGTCTCGTCGGCATGCTTGACCGGCGCTTTCTGCACCGCCGCCAACGCTTCTTGGTGGGCAGGCTCCAACGCGGCACTCATTTCCTGTTCGAGCTTGGCAATGGTGCCGAGCGCCACGGGAACTTCGAACACCGCTTCGATGAGCTCCTCAACACGACGCTTACTCAGGCCACAGTTGCCGACCAGATACGACATGAAAGCAGCCAGGCCAGGACCGATGCTGTGGGCGCGAATGGCCGCGGGAATCGTCGCCTGGGTGACTTTAGCGCAACACGGACAGGTGCGGGCGTGCCCCTGATATTCGATGATGGTCGCTTTGATCTCGGGCAGTTCCGCCACCTGAAATCGCGTGGGCTTCGGGTCGTCGGGGCCGGGCTCGGCAGGCAGCGCCTTCTGACAATGTTCGCACTGTTCGGGAACGATGGCAATGGTCTTGGAAACGCGTTCGGCCGGCAGCATCTGTTTCAGATGCGGCGGATGGCCTGGTTGTCCACCCTGCTTGCGTTGACTGGGTTTCTTGGCGGGCGGCGTGGAGGGATCCGGCGGCTTCGGTGTGCCGGACTTGGGCAGATCGCGGTCTTGGAGCTTTTTTGCCAGATCGACAATGAGCGCCGCCTGCTCGTGCATCTTAGCTTCCACGTCGGCAAGCCGTGCTTCGAGTGCGGCATTACGAGCGTCACGCTCGCGGCATCCTTGGCAAGAAGGAGTGTCCATACCGCCATGCTAGGAATTTCATTCATGCGCAGCTGCGCCAGTTTGCGGAAAAAGTGGTGAACGATTACGACGATTTTTGCAGATTGAACGAAAAGAACAGCCGTCACGCCGCACGCATCTCCGGCTCGGCTTCCGGGTACTTGATCCGCGCGTGGAACAGCGCGATCAGCGATTTGCACAGCGCTTCCTCGATCGTGTGCAATTCGGTCAACGTCAGGCCGCTTTCCTCGAATTGCCCGTCCAGGAGCCGTTTCATCAAGAGGTCGTGCACTAGCTTTTGCAGGCTTCCCGGCGTGGGGTTGGCGAGCGATCGGCTCGTGCTCTCGATCGCGTCCGACAGCATGACGATGCCAAGTTCGCGCGATTGCGGCTTTGGTCCGGGATAGCGGAAGCAGGCTTCCAAGTCGGTAGCGGAGTGCCCGGTCGAGTCGTGCAGCCGCATCGCCTCGCGGTAGAAATATTCCACGAGCGTGGTGCCATGATGCTGAGCGATGAAGTCGATGATCGGTTTGGGCAGGCGATATTTTTGGGCAAGGGCGATGCCGTCCTTGACGTGGCCGATGATGACGAGGGTGCTGAGAGCGGGTTCGAGGTAGTCGTGGCGGTTTTCGCCAGCTTGATTTTCGATGAAGTATTGCGGCTTGAGCATCTTGCCGATGTCATGGAAGTAGCTGCCGACGCGGACCAGGAGCGGATTGGCGCCGATGGCGTCGGCGGAAGCCTCGGCCAGCGTGGCCACCGTCATGCTGTGGGTGTAAGTCCCCGGTGCTCGGCGGACCAATTCCTGCAACAACGGATGCGAACCGTCGGCGAATTCCAGCAAACTGATGTCCGTCACGAAGCTGAAACAGCGCTCGACCACAGGCAACAGGCCCGTCAGCAAAAACCCGGCCAACGCTCCCCACATTAGACATCGAAACGCGTCGAGCAGCATCAGCGACCAAGTTTGCTGTGACAACATCCCGGTCGCGATGGTGGAAACGAAGTACGCCAGCCCCGCCGCCGACGCCACTTGCACGAGCTGGGTGCGCGTACGCACGTGCCGCAGCGAGAGAATCGCCGTCGCCATACCACCCATGTGAATGAAGATGTGCGCGACGGACATGTCCAGAATCACAGCCAGCGCCAGCTCGAGTGCGAACGTCATCAGCAGCGCGAACTGCGGATTGTAAGCCAGTGTCAGCACCATTGCTGTGAATGTCAACGGCAACAAGAGGGCGTTCCAGGGCGGTTGATTGAGCACGGTGCCGAGCACGATCGTGCTCAGGATCAACACGCACACGCCGACGATCATTGGCCAGCTTTGCGCCAGACTGATCTGGAAACGCGCCACGTACAGCACGACCATCGTGGTCGCCAGGCTCAGGATCAAAAACAGCGAGACGCCGCGCGACCAGTGATCGGCGGTGGTCAGGCTATCGAGGTACGCCTGATGCTCTTCCTTGAGCAGGTCGAATTGGCGATCCTGGATCGGTTGTCCGCTGGGCACGAGCAACATGCCGCGCGGATATTTCTCGAAGACAGGCCGATTCGTGTAGACCGCGCTTTCATGAATCGACTCCGCTCGCTGCCGTTCCTGATTGACGAGCTCGACATGATTGACGACGGTGAAATCGACGCGGGCGCGCAAATCATATCGGCAGACTTCGCCAACCCGATAGCGCAGCGGCGCGCCCCACCAGACCGCAAACGCCGTCACCGCCAGCGTCGTCAGCCAGACGAGCGCCAGGCGCAACAGAATCTGCCGATTCGCCAGCTGGCGCAGGATCGGCTCCTCCTCGCGCGAGGAACGCGTGCGGCCATTCCATTGCAGAAGCCGCGGTAACTTTTTGAGTGCTCGAAACATGGTCGAGAGTCCGTGGTTCGTGGTCCGTGGTCCCTAGCAATTCTGCTACGGACCACGGGCCACTGACCACTGACTCAGCTTCTCCGACGAGGCTTATCGTCCTCGTAGGCGCGGACGATGCGTTGGACCAACGGGTGCCGGACAATGTCGTTTTCGTTCAGATAGACAACCGCGACGCCCTCAACGTGGTCAAGCCGGTGGATGGCGTCGATCAGGCCGCTGCGTGTTTCACGTGGCAAATCGATCTGCGTGATGTCGCCGGTGACGATGATTTTCGAGCCGTTGCCCATGCGGGTCAGGAACATCTTCATCTGGGCAATGGTGGTGTTCTGCCCTTCGTCGAGAATGATGACCGATTGATTGAGCGTTCGGCCACGCATGAAGGCGAGCGGGGCGACCTCGATGACATCGCCTTCCATGTAGCGTTTGACCTGCTCGGGCTCCATCATGTCGTTGAGGCCGTCGAGCAGTGGGCGGAGGTAGGGATTGATCTTGGCGACGATATCGCCAGGGAGGAAGCCGAGCTTTTCGCCGGCCTCGACGGCGGGACGGACCAGGACGATACGTCGGACGGCGCCCTGGCGGAGCATGTTGACGGCCATGCCGACGGCGAGATAGGTTTTGCCGGTGCCAGCCGGTCCGATGGCGAAGACGACATCGTTGCCGTTCATGGCCTGGACGTAGCGCGTCTGCCCCTCGGTGCGGGCGCGGACGGCGCGATTGTTTCCGAGCGACGCTACCGGCGTCGGGATGGCGGGGGCGTCCTCGCCTTTCTGCGCGAGGGCCAGAACGGTGCGGACGTTTTCCGCTGACAGGTTCTGTTGGCGTTGCAGCATTTGCCGAAGCTGGGTGAAGACGCGCTCGGCCAGTTCGACATGGGCCGGCTCACCGTCGATCTGAATGCTGTCGCCACGCGCGATGATCCGCACCGGCAGTGCATCACGGATCAGCCGCAGATATTGATCGCGATTGCCGAAGAGCTGGACCGCTTCATCGCGGTCGTTGAGGGTCAGGTTCAAGGTGGAGTCGCTCATGGATTTCACTTCAGGAGGAAGAACCAAAGGTAACTCACGGGGGCGGAGTAGATGATCGCATCGACGACATCGAGCACGCCGCCGAAACCGGGGACGGCGGTTGATGCGTCCTTCGATTGGCAATCGCGCTTGATCAGCGATTCGGCCAAATCGCCGAGCATGCCTGCCAGGCCGACGCTCAAGCCGAAACCGAGTTCCCATTGGACATCCTGTCCGAGGGGCGAGTTCGGGGCGAGCCGGTCGATGGCGAGCGCGATCAACATGGCGAAGGCGAGACCGCCGATCGCGCCTTCCCACGTCTTCTTCGGGCTCAGCACCGGCGTCATCTTGTGCCGGCCCAACACACGGCCGAACGCATAGGCGCCGATGTCGCAGCATTTCGGCACGAACACCGCCAGGGCGAGCCGCACGCTGTTGGCCTGGTGATCTTCGGTCAACCAGCGAATCTGGGCGAAGAAGCAAGGCAGCAAACCGAGGTAACCTACGAGCCACCAGGTAACCGCCATCCGTTCGATGGATCGGCCTGGCGCCGTGAAGACGGCCATCTCATATAGGAAAACCCCTAGCAAGAATCCAGCCTGGATTCCGATCAGGATCGTCCACGCATGTCCGTGCGAAGCTGGGAGGTTTGCCAGCCAGTTGGCAAGCACGAACACGACGACGCCGAGAAAGCAAACGGCCTTGTGCGGTGAGCGTTCGGGGCCGAGGAGCAGGATCAGCTCATGGCACGCCGCCACGCTCAAAGCCAGCATGAACACGAACAGGAACGGGAACCACGGATGCAGGTGCTGGTCGGCGGCGATCATGCCGACGGTCAGCACGATCAGGTTTGCGCCCACCCACAATCGCGTTTTCAGCATAGACGCCGCTTTTAGAAGAGAAACGGCTTGACATTCTGAAGCATGCGCTGCCGCTCGGAATCATTGTGCTGGAGTTGTTCGAGATCCCACAACTCGGTGGTGCCTGCGTCGCAGTCATCGGCAAGGGATCTTCCAATCCCCTCGAAATTAAGCTTCTTCGACAACTCGTTCCTCAATATTTCAGGGGTGTTCCTTGAACCGACCAAGAACACGCGTTCTTTGAGGTCATCGGGAATCGCTTTCGCAAACTCAATTCGGCGCTCCTCGACGAAGCCATCGAAGTCAATTAGCATTACAACTCGTCCCTCTAGGTAATTCCGTAGCCGCTGAATGTACTCGGTTTGGAACTCCTCCAGAACATGCCGCCAACCCCCTGCCACCGGCATCACTTGGATCCGTTGCTCCTTCACTTTGTGATGGTCAACAAAACCGTTGGCGATTTGTCGATCGGCATCATCTTCTGGGATCACGTAGACGTGCGGTCTGTAGTAGTTCATGGTCACCCGATGATTTCGTCGCGAATCAGAGCATTTATCAGGTCGCCTTGGTAACTGAATTCTCCGAGTGGCCTCGGGATGGAGGGATCCAGATGAGACTTGCGTGCAAGTACAAAAGTGGTTTCGTCTGAGAACTTGCGCACTGTTTCCGGATGGTGGGACGTGGCGACAAATTGACCGGTGCGATTGGTCATCTTTCGCAAGCTAGTAATAAGTTGGCCAACTTCCGAAAGTGAAAGGTGGTTGTCAGGTTCGTCCCACATGCAGAAATTGAGCGAGCCCACGGTGTTCGAAGCAATGAGATACGCGCTGAGGAAGAAACACTTCTCGCCATCAGAAAGCACCTTAAACTCAACCGGTAGGTTGCGCTGCGGACTCTGCTGCTCGAACTTCACAATCAACTGCGTTCCGCGCTCTCCACGTTCGACGTTTTCGATCGACGAGAAATCTGGAATGACTGTTTTCACGTAAGATTCAAACACGCCGTATGCCGCGGGCTTCTGCCCCAGCAAAGCCCGCAAGCACGACGCATAGTTTGCGGCGTCCCGATGCAGCAGTAATGACGGCTCTTCAGCGAATCCGGTCATGTTCGCGGGAATTGGCGCAACGAGAACCATGGTACCGAGGAATGTTTTTATGTCTTGGATTGCCCGGTCGCCTGGGCGCTCCTCGATGACCGGGAGAGCGACTGTATGCCAATCGAGCCCAAATGCGGCGCCGCCCGCAAGTTGGATCTGCGCGTGGTGCCGGGTAAAGATGCTGTTTCCGTCGACCGAGAGGCTTTCGTCCAGGACACGCGCCTCTCGAAAATTCAGCGGCCATTCAAACGATAGGGAATACTTAAATCGCTTGCCCGCCAATGTCACCTCAAGTTCAAACCGCATGGGTTGATCGGTGCGGTGCTGCCAGAAATCACTTACCGCAATCAGATCGCGCACACGGTTAGAGCCGCGACAAATACCCTGAAACAACTTCATGCACTCAATTACGGTCGATTTTCCCGCCCCATTCCGGCCAATCAAGAGAATTGACTTGCGACCGGCGAAATCGAGCGTAAAATTCTCCAGGCAACGGAAGTTGTGAGCGTATAATCGTTCGATCATTGAGATTTCCAGGTTGTTGTTCTCGCGGCCCAGACCAACCAGGGTCGCGAAAGCGAACGATTGCCTTTCAGGCTGCTTATTCCTTTATGCTACGGCGATTGTATTCCAAGGCATTGTGTTCGCAAGCAGAGATCAAGGTCACTTTTTCAACCCGCCAAACCGCCGTTCGCGCCGGGCAAAATCGTGCAGCGCCTCCTGCAAAGTCGCTTCATCGAAATCGGGCCAGCACTTCTCGGTCACCCAGAGCTCCGCGTACGATATTTGCCATAAGAGAAAATTGCTAATCCGCATCTCCCCCGCGGTGCGGATCAGCAGATCGGGATCGGGCATGCCGGCCGTGTAGAGCGCGTCGGTGATCGTTTGCTCGTCGATGTCGCCGGGTTGCAATTTGCCGACACGCGCCGCGCTCGGCCAAGGTTCGCACCGCATCGACGATCTCGGTGCGGCCGCTGTAATTGATCGCCAGGCACAAGACCATGCCGGTGTTGCCACTTGAGACGCGGATGTTTTCGTCCATCTCTGCAAGGACGAAATCGGGGAGCTGGTCGCGCCGGCCGATGACGGTGAAGCGGATGTTCTGCTGCATGATCTCGGCGCGTTCCTTGATGAGATATTCCTTGAGCAGCGTCATGAGGAAGTCGATTTCCTCTTGCGGCCGTTTCCAGTTTTCGGTGCTGAAGCAATAGAGGGTAAGCTGACCGATGCCGAGCCGGCAGCATTCTTCGATGGTGCGGCGAACGCTGGTGACTCCCTGCAAATGTCCGTGGATGCGCTGCTTGCCGCGCTCCTGGGCCCAGCGGCCATTGCCGTCCATGATGACGGCGATATGGCGCGGCAACTTGGCGGGATCGAGCCCCGCGTCGGCCAGGCGTTTCAGGGTTTCGGGGGTCAGGTTCAAAAGCATCATTTCATGAAAATCGTCTGCTCGCGGTCCGGGCCCACCGACACGATGCTCACCGGCAATTGTACCAGCGCCGTGATCCGCTCGATATAGCGCCTGGCCTGGACCGGCAAATCGCTCGCCTTGCGCACCGCCGAAATGTCCGTAGACCATGCCGGTAGCGTTTCGTACACAGGCCGGCAGCGCTCCAGCAGAAACGCATCGGCGGGGAAATCGGTCATGCGCTGGCCGTCCAACTCGTAGGCGACGCAAATCTTCAATTCTTTCAGGGCGCTGAGCACGTCGAGCAGCATGATCGTGACCTCATCGGCGCCGGCGAGGGCGGATGCATAGCGGACGGCAACCAGGTCGAGCCAGCCGCAGCGGCGCGGCCTTCCCGTCACCGTGCCGTACTCGCGGCCGATCTTGCGAATGGTTTCGCCGATGCCGGTCGGGCCGTCGTCAAGCTCGGTGGGAAACGGCCCACGGCCGACCCGCGTCGAATACGCCTTGATGACGCCAATGGTGCGGGACACGTGCTTGGCGGGGACGCCGCTGCCGGACCAGAAGCCGGTGGCGGAGCTGTTGGAACTGGTGACGTAGGGATAAGTCCCGTGATCGACATCGAGCAAGCTGCCCTGGGCCCCCTCGAAGAGCAAGCGTTTGCCGGCCTTGAGAGCGTCGTGCAGCAGGTGAACGGTGTCCTTGATGTGCGGCCGCATCAGAGCCGCGTGGCCGAGGTATTCATCGCACAGGGAGTCGGCGTCGAATTGCCGGGCATTGGGGGACAGCGATGCGAGCAGGTGATTTTTGCGCGGCACGATGGAACGGAGGCGTTCGCGCAAATGCTCGTGGTGGAGCAATTCGCCCACGCGGATGCCGTTGACGCGGGAGACCTTGTCCATGTAGCACGGGCCGATGCCGCGGCCGGTGGTGCCGATCTCTGCGCCGGCGCCTTGCTGTTCTTCCTCGACGTGATAGGGAAAAATCAGATGGGCGTGATCGCTGAGGGCGAGGTTGGCGCCGACGCTGATGCCGGCTTTGCGCAGGTTATCGACTTCTTCGAGAAAGCGGACGGGATTGACGACCAGGCCGTTGCCGATGACCGCCTGGATATGGGGGCTGAGGATGCCGGTGGGGAGGAGGGAGAGCTTGAAGGTTTGGCCGTTCTTGACGATGGTGTGCCCGGCATTGGCGCCGCCGTTGTAGCGGACGACGATGTGGTGGTCGCCGGTGAGAAGATCGACGATTTTGCCCTTGGCCTCGTCGCCCCACTGCAGGCCGACGACACAGGTGGAGGCCATGCGAACCTCGCGGTGATGGAACGGGTTGTCCAGAAAATAAGTATAAGCGCGAGCGAGGAATAAGGAAGGGGGCCGCGATTTCGTGCGATCTCGCTACTATATTAGCGGCGAAAGTACTCCTCTCGCAAGGGCGACTTAATGCTGCCGAACGACCCTGAGTTTTTTGCGCCGCCAAAAGATCCTGACACGCCAACGCCTGTCTCGGCGTCGCTGGTGTTGTTTTACTGCATCGCCGGCGCGGTCAGCGGCGCTATCGATGGAGGCATCGCAGGAGGCACGACGTATGCCATCGGTCGGTGGAATCAGCCTGAGGCCGTCGAGACGGGCTACGGTGCGGTGAACTGTATTCTAATCGCACTACCGCCACCCGATCCGGTCACCGAGTGCGCCGCGAGCGCCGGCATCGGTCTCTTTGTGGGTTTTCTTTGCGGCCTGATCCTGTCGGTCATCGTATCCGCTTGGCCTGCCGCAAGGCACCCGGTGCGGGCCGCGTCGCTGTTTGCGTCATTGGGTGGAACGGTCTGCCTGATCCTGATCGTGCCGCCCTTTCGCGAAATGGACCCCAAGAATCTGCTCGTCGTCGCAGCAGCGGTCGTGCTCGGGGCGATCTTCGGATTCCTCACGTCCTGGCTGACGCAGTTGATGGAGCGAGTGGCGCCGGCACGCTGGGTATAATCGACACAACGGCAAGAACCGGCACGCTGACACACGGATTAGCCGGCATTTCGCGAAGATTGCTCCGTAGCGGCGGCGCGAATTCCGATGCACTCAATGTGAGCAGGCGGGAAGGATTCTCGTCTAATTCGAGCGTTGCCGCGTAATGGATTACAGCGATGCGCCGATTTCGTGAGATTTGTCTGGTGCTGGCCCTATTCGGGCTGGCCGGGTCCGTGCGGGCCCAGTATTATCCGCCAGCGCCGTACAATCCGTACGCGCCGCCCGTTCCGTACTATTACCCAACTCAGCCGGCGCCGCGATATCTACCCGGTTACTATGCCTCGCCGCGTCCGGCGGATGCGCCGGTTGCCGAGCCAGCGCCGGTGAAGCAAGCACAGGAGGCCGAGCAGCAATTGCCGCCCGCGCCGGAAATCGTGGAACCGGCGCCTGCTCCCGAACCAGCGGTTCTGCCAAGCGGCCGAAGCACGAGTCTTCCCCCGGTTCGCTATACCATTCCGGAGGTTCTCGGCAATTTTCCCTTCGAGTCGCCCAAGACCCCCAGCGTCATCTGGGGTAAGGCCGAATATCTAATGTGGTGGATGCGCAATGGAACGCCGCACTATCCGCTCGTGACGACCGACAGCAATCCCGGCACGGTGACCTCGGGCAGCCTGATCTCACCGTCCGCCACGACGCTTTTCGGCAATGACGGCTTCGACTACGGCGCCTTCCACGGCGGCCGACTCACATTCGGAATTTGGCTTGATCCCGATAACCGCATCGGCATCGAAGCCAGCGGGTTTGTCCAGGAAACGCGGTCGGTGCGCTTCCACGCCGGTTCCGACACCACCCCCGCCCTCTACATCCCCGCCTACGACGCGCTCACCGGATCGGAATCCAGGCTCGTCATTGCCGATCCCACCATCCCATTGACCGGCACGGTGGATATCGCTTCGACGCTGCAGCTTTGGGGTTACGAGATCAACGGCGTCTATCGCCTCACGCGCTACGCCGGCTGGGAAGTGCAACTCCTCGGTGGTTTCCGCTATCTTGATTTGCTGGAAAACTTCGAGCTGGAAAACACGACCAGCGGATTCAATCAGACTGCGTACCTTCTGGACCACTTTCAGAGCCGTAATCAGTTTTATGGCCCCCAGGCAGGCGTGCGAGGCGACTACACCTACGGCCGATTCACCGCCGGCCTGAGCGCGAAGATCGCTCTGGGTGTCACACATGAAGTCAGCGAGACCGCCGGCTACAATGTCGCGGCGAACACCGGAACGAATGCGGGAGGATTCTTCAGCGAGCCGAGCAACATTGGCCGAAGCATGGTGAATTATTTCGGCGCGGTGCCGCAATTCACGGCCTCCCTTGGATACAACCTGACCGAGCGCATGACGATCTTCGCGGGCTATGATTATCTGCTCTGGACCGGTGTGGCCCGCGCGGGCGATCAAATCGACCGCGTCCTCAACCTGTCACAAAGCGCCGCCTTCTCCAACCCCAACCTTACCAGTCCCCTGCAACGCCCCGAACCGCTTTTCCATCACGCCGACTTCTGGGCCCAGGGCGTCTCGCTCGGCGTGCAGTTCAAATATTGATCCCGACTCAATGAACACACCTGGCTTGGCGTTTAGCGCTCGCTTGGCGCCGCGCGAGCGCTAAACGCCAAGCCGGATTTGCCATACAATTGCTCACATGCACTTCGCCGACCGATTATTGCAAGCATGCCGCCAGAAGGGCAACGCGCTTTGCGCCGGCATCGACCCGCGCTGGGAGCAATTGCCGCTTGCGATTCGGCGGCGTCATCCTGGCGGCACGCTCGAGGCGATGGCGGCAGCGTTCGAGGAATTCAGCCTGCGTGTGCTCGAAATCGTGGCCCCGCTTGTCGCAGTCGTAAAACCGCAAAGCGCGTTCTTCGAGGCGTGCGGGCCGGCCGGGATGCGCGCCAACAAAAAGTATTAGCCAGGGCGAAAGGCGTTCGGGCTGATAACGATACTCGACAGCAAGCGCGGCGACATCGCCACGACGGCGGAAGCCTACGCCGATGCCGCGTTGGCGGGGACACTGTGCGACGGCAACCGGCAGCCGGTGTGGAGCGCCGACGCCATGACGGTCAATCCGTATCTGGGCCGCGATGCTGTCGAGCCGTTCTTGACCAGCGCCCGGCGTTGCGACGGCGGTGTCTTCGTCCTGGTGCGCACCAGCAATAAGGGGGCGGGGCAGTTCCAGGATCTCGTCTGCGCGGGCAAGCCGGTCTATCAGCATGTTGCCGAGGCGGTCGGCATCTGGGCCGCGGAGAATCTCGGCGCATGCGGCTATGGCGATTTCGGTGCGGTTGTCGGCGCCACGCATCCTGCCGAGCTGGCCCTCGTGCGCCAATGGATTCCGCAGGTCATTTTCCTCGTTCCGGGCTATGGCACCCAGGGCGGCAGCGGCGCCGATGTCGCGGCGGCATTTCGTGCCGACGGTTCCGGCGCCATCGTCAACAGCTCCCGTGGCATCACCGCGTGCTTCAGGCCGGAGGATGCGGATTGGGAACGTGCCATCGAAAAAGCGACCCGGACAACGATCCGGGATTTACAACAAACAACACCCATGGGGGCGCTGGCGGAGTGAGCCAATCCAGCAGAATTCATTTGGGCGTCGTTGGTCCTGCGATTAATTTTCGCACGTCTTCCTCAATCCTTTTCTTGAACGATCCCGCGATCAGGCTCAGGAGCCACGGCAGAGTCAAATTCACAAACACTACGCTCTCGTCAACATTGAGATAACCCGTGATCGTCTGCCCGCTGCTGCGAACGGTGAAGTCCATGCGGTCTCCCGTCCACGCCTCGGAGATACCGACCAGCGAAAACCCCGGCTGTTGACGCATCGCATCGATCTGGGCCTGAATCCGCCGCTTGGCCTCGGCCCGGCTTGTTTGATGCGGAATGGACGCCGTGAGATTTGGCATGGCTAACTCCTTCTACGTTCGCCACTCCATTCTATGGCCGCAAAACCGCCGTTATCAAGTCTGGCAACCCCGGCGGGCGCACCAAAAGACAGAAACGCGGTTCGCGCTTCTGCCTTTGTTTTTGCTTTTTGGTTTCAACTTGATTCAAACATCCTTGCGTGAGAAGCAGATCATGCCAATCAGAGCTGTCCCTGCCGACACGCCCAGGCTCGTGAGCATGGTTCGGCTCAATGCGTTCCAGTCGTACAGCCCCTTCAGCACGTTCGGCAGGTTCTCCAGCGCACGCTCCGGCGATGGCACGGTTCCGGGCAACTGTGCCAGCAAGAATCCGCCGCCGTACAGCGTCATCCACACCACCGCGATGCTGACCAGCGTATTGCTCGACACGGCGCTGACGCTGACGGCAAACGTGATCACGAACACCAGCATCGACCCGACCACCATCATCGCCACCAGGCTGCCGTGGATCGTGAGCGCTTCGCTGTGCAGCATGTAATAGGCGCCGACGATTGCCAGCGTGCTTTGGATGAGATAAGTGATCAAGACGATCGACAAGCGGGCGTGCCATTTGCCCATGAAATATTGATACCGGCTGATGCCCCGGCTCAACACGGAGTCCGCCACGCTGCCGCGCTCGGAGCAAATGGCGCCGGCGGTGAGGGCGATGATCAGCGTAACGCTGCCATAGATGACCCAGTGAAGCAGGCTGCCGATCGTGTCCGGCGCGGATTGAATCATGCCGGAAACCTGCTTCGCCCCGAAGCGGTAGAGCAGCGAGCCAACGACGACGGCAATCGACAGGACGACCCAGCCACGGTAGAGCCAGCTATTGAAGGTGGCCTTGAAGTCGGCTTGGAAAACCGCCCAGTATGGGAGAAAGCGATTGATCCGCAATCGCGGCGGAGCAGCGGCAGTGGTGGTTGCGTCCATGAATCACCTTCAAGAATATTCCTGCCCGGGGAGGTCAATTTGGCGCTTCCTTGCGGTTTCGCACACTGAATCGCGCGTTTGCAGGGGGAGCCAGTGCGCGAAACCGCAAGCGAGCATTCAACCGATTGCCCGGGTGGTCACGCCGCGGCCTTGTACGCCCGCGCAAACCCGCGCGATTCCTCTTCTTCGACCAGATCAAGGAAGGCCGCCTCCGTCTGCATGCCGACGGAGCGGATGCTGATGACCGTCACCTTGTTGTCGGCGAGCGTCATGAAGACGTTGGCCAGGGCGTTGGTGTTGTTGACATCCTCGCTCATGCGCAATTCGAGCCGGCGCTGGCGGAGGTTGACGAGCTTGAAATCGGCCATGTTCTTGAGGGCCGTCATCGCCTTGGTGATCGCTTTCTGGTCGCCTTCGAGATCGAATTCGTAATGGTTGCGCTTCATGCGGCCCTTGAGATCCTGGAGCGATCCGAAGTAAATGAGATGCCCGCGGCTCAACACGGCGGCGTGGTTGCACACTTCATCGATGTCGCTCAGGTTGTGGCTGGCAATGATGAGCGTCTTGTCGTGGGCCAGCGTTTTGATCAATTCGAGCATGCTGCGCCGCGCTTCCGGATCGAGCCCGAGCGTCGGTTCGTCCCAAATCAAGAGGTCCGGCTCATTGATTAGGCTGGTCGCCACCGCCAGCCGGGCAATCATGCCGTTGGAGAAATTCTCAATGCGATCTCCCGATGCACTTAGTAGATCGACCGCCCGAATCAACGTCGCCAGGCGTGGCTTGCGCACCTGGGCGGGCAAGCCGAACAAGCGGGCCATGTAATCGAGGTAAACGATGGGGGTCATTCCTTTGGGGAACTGCGGATTGGTCGGGATGTAGCCGATTCGGCAACGCAGGGCGGCGGCGTTGGGCCCCATATATCGGCCGAACACCTTGATCCAGCCGGCGGTGGGGCGATGCAGGCCGAGGATGAGGCGCAGCAGCGTGGTCTTGCCGGCGCCGTTTTGGCCCAATAGACCGAGCACGCTGCCGGGCTCCAGCTTCAGGTTCACGTCGTTAATGGCAATCTGGCGGTTTTGGTAAATCTTCGTCAGCTTGAAACTTTCCACCACCAGGTCGCTGGAGATCTCGGCCACGAGACGAACTCCTCGACCGGTATTCCGATTCGCCCACGCTTCTTTCTTCGGCAAGCCCGCCGGTGCGGATGCACCAATTGTCCTCTTGGTTGCACTCGATTTCTTCGGTCCATAGATTACGGTTGTTACAGATTACGTGAATTCACAAGGCGAGCCGTGCTCCGTAAGGAGCCGGTTTATGAATCTGACCGAGGGCGCTTCAACCGGCCCCTTACGGGGCTCGGCTCGCCGTACCTGGATTTCGTCAATGCCCCATCTTGCCGAACAACGCGCCCGTGCTGCCGATTACTTTCGCGGCCTGCAAGACCGCATTTGCGCCGGCCTCGCGCAAGCCGACGGCAAGGCGGCTTTCCGCGAAGACGCCTGGCAACGGCCCGGCGGCGGCGGCGGGTGCTCGCGCGTCCTCACCGATGGCGGCGTCTTCGAGAAAGCCGGTGTCAACTTCTCCGAGGTCTTCGGGCAGATGTCGCCGGAGTTCGCCGCCCAGGTTCCGGGCGAAGGCTTGGACTTCACGGCCGCCGGCATTTCGCTGGTGCTGCATCCGCGCAATCCGTTTGTGCCGACGGTGCACGCCAACTTTCGCTTTCTCACCAAGGGAACGAAATCGTGGTTCGGCGGCGGCGCGGATTTAACGCCATACTATCCGTTTCGCGAAGATGTGATTCACTTCCACAAGACGTGGAAAGCGGTATGCACGCGCCATGCCGCCCCGGTCGATTATGCGAAATTCAAGAAGTGGTGCGACGAGTATTTTTACCTAGCCCACCGCCAGGAGCCGCGCGGCGTGGGCGGCATCTTCTTCGATTATCTCGAAGGCGATTTCGAGTCGCTTTTTCACTTCGTGCAGGATGCCGGCAACGCTTTTCTCGACGCCTACGTGCCGATCGTGCAGAAGCGCAAGGATGAGCCATACACCGAAAAGGAAAGCTTATTCCAGGAATTCCGCCGCGGCCGATATGTCGAATTCAACTTGATCTACGATCGCGGCACCCTCTTCGGCCTGAAGACGGGCGGCCGCACCGAGTCGATCCTGATGTCGCTGCCGCCCGTGGTGCGCTGGCTGTACGATTACCACCCGGCGCCAGGCTCGCGCGAGGCGGAGTTGTACGACGTGTATTTGAAGCCGCGTGATTGGGCTTCGGAATAGTCCGTGGTCCATGGTCATTGGTCCGTGGCATGATGCGACCTACGAAGGACCACGGACGACGGACATTATTTGCGATGACGAATTTTCGCCCGCATCCGGCGTTTCTTGCGTCCCACCTTGCGTCGCCCGCTGCCCCGTCGTTTCGTCGCCATGAACATCCTCCAAGGATAATCAAATCAGATCTTGTGTCAGTTGAATATCGGCAATCCATCATTCTAGCGAAATTCCGCGCGCCGGAAAGTAGCCACAGGCACGCCACCGGGCCGGAGGTTCATGGCGGAGCGGATGAAACGAATTTGTGGAGTGGAACGCCATTGCAAACAACAAGTTACGCCGATGCGTTTCACTGACACCTGACACTCACTGACACGCACTCACCCCCTCCCTCGCAATGAATCGGTCTCTCGTCGATGCTGAGCTACAACCGAGCTTGCAATCGCTTTGGATCGCTGCGCTTGCTCTTGATTTGCTCACGAAACCTGGCATAAGGCGGCGAATCCCGCCTTGGTAGCATGGGAAAGGGCCAGACGATGTTCCCGCGTGCCCGGCTTCAGATATTGGTGGTGGCGCTGGCGTTGTCGGCACTGCCTGCATGCCGGGTGACGGACGTGCCGTTGTGGGGCCGAACCGATTCGGGCCCCGGCGACGCTGTCGAGCGCATCCGCGACATTTCGTACTATGACGGACCGCAGGCCGATCCGGCCCGGCACAAGCTCGACCTCTTTCTGCCCAAGGGAAAGACCGATTATCCGGTCGTCATCCTCGTGCACGGCGGCGCCTGGATCATGGGTGACAATCGCTGCTGCGGCCTTTATTCCAGCGTGGGCGAATTCCTTGCCAGCCAGGGAATCGGCGCCGTTCTGCCCAATTATCGCCTTTCGCCCGGCGTGAAGCATCCCGAGCACATCAAGGATTTGGCCCGGGCCTTTGCCTGGACGCGCAACCATATCGCCGAGCACGGTGGGCGAACCGACGAGATTTTTCTGATGGGCCATTCCGCCGGCGGGCATCTCGTCGCTCTGCTGGCCACCGACGAAAAATATCTGAAGGCTGAAGGTTGCCGCGGCACCGACATCAAGGGCGTGATCGGCCTAAGCGGCGTCTACCGCATTCCGCCTGGCAAGACGGATGTGCGCCTCGGCGGCCACTCCGACGATTCCTTCCGCCTCGACGAAATGACGCCGCTGCGCGGCGCCAGCGCCGCCAGCAAACCGGCCGAGGGCGGGAGCGGCGGACTGCCGGTCAGCGTCAACGTCTTCGGCCCGGTTTTCGGCGAAGATCCAAAGGATCGCCTCGCTGCTTCGCCGCTGCATTACGTTCGCCCCAGCCTGCCGCCGTTCTTGTTCCTGAACGCCGAGAACGACCTGCCGTTGTTGCCAAAGATGGCGGAGGACATGCACGAGGCGCTGCTCAAGAACGGTTGCGAATCACATTTGCTGCGCATCGAGCGGCGTAACCACAATTCGCTTTGCTTCAAGGCCATCGAGACCAATGATCCTGCGGCCAAGGAAATTCTTGAGTTTATTCGCGCCAAGACGGCGATCAAAAAATAGAACCCGGCTCACGCAAAGGCGCAAAGACGCAAAGAAAGCCCCCACCCATTTCCGAAAATCGCTTTGTGACAACTCCTCTTTGCGTCTTTGCGCCTTTGCGTGAGCTTTCTTCCCGTAATTGGTGGACAACCGAAATTGCTTGACATCGTTCTCCTTTCGATATAAATCTGACATTCCGAGAGTTGACCCCCATAGAGGAGTGCATCATGTTCAAGCGTGCGTTGTGTCTTTGCGCCTTCGCGCTGTGCGCGGTGATGTTTCTGAGCCCCCTGACCACCGGCGGCGAAAAAGGCAAAGGGAAAAAAGACGATCCCAAGTACAACACCGAAACCTTCGTGCCGACCGCGGACGAAGTCATCGAAAAAATGTTCGAAATGGGCAAGGTCAACAAGAAAGACCTGATCTTCGATCTCGGCTGCGGCGACAACCGCATCTGCTTCATGGCTTGCAAAAAGTTCGGCTGCCGCGGCATCGGCATCGAAACGAACCCGAAGCGTATCAGGGAAGCGATGGACAAATTCGACGAGCTCAACAAAGGCAATGCCCTTTACTCCAGCCCCGTTGAGTTTAAGCTTCCTCTCGTCGAAACCCGGCATGCCGACGCCTTGGAATGCAAAGACATCGGCGACGCCACCGTCGTGGTGATGTACATGTTCCCGGAGTTCATGAATTACTGGTTTCCCATTGCTCACCAGAAGCTCAAACCGGGCACGCGCATCCTGTCGCACGACTATAGCTGGGACGCGAAATACGTCAAGGAGCATTACAATCTCGTGGCGTGGGAGCCAGTCGCGACCGCCACCGTCAAAAGCGCCAGCCGCGAGAATTTCAGTGGCCGCGATAATCACAAGGTGTTGATGTGGATTGTGCCCGAAAAGGCGAAATGAGGCCCCGGGTAAAAAGATTCCGCTGGCCCAGGCGATTCTGGGCTGATTAAAAGGTCGGGACGAGCCGCAAGCGTTAGCGACGGTTTTGGTCTCGAAATCCGTCGCTAACGCCTCCGGCTCGTGAGTGAGGTTGGGGCCTACTTCGGCGGCGGCGCGATGCGTTCGGTCATTGGCCGGGTGAAATCGGCCACGCTGCCGCGGCCGGATTGGACCGGCACGATCAATTCCTGCACGACTTCCTTGCCATTGGCAACCCACGACGCGCGGATGCGATAGTTGCTGGTGGCGCCTGGCGTGAGGTCGGGCGTGTGGAAGAGGCGCTCGGTGCCGGTGGAAGTGGTGGCGTTGCCGTCGAACCAGACTTTGGCCTGGGCGTCGGGCACCAGGACTTTGATCTGGGCGTTCTTGGGTGCTGCTTCGCCGGGTGTTTGCGGCGGGGCATCCGGGGCCGGCTGACCCTGCACGACGACGGCGGGGGGCGCATAGGGATAGCCGGGCGCGACGATGATCGGGTTATACCAATAGGGACCGGCGCCGTAATAGTACGGGTAAAGACCTAGTCCGAGGCCGAGGCCGAGGCCTCCGTAGAAGCCGCCATAACCGTAGCCGCGCCCATAACCATAGCCGCCGCGGTAGCCGCCGCCGCCACGACCGCCGCCGCCTCGCTGCGCGTGGGCTGTGCCAGTGACCGCGAACAAGCCAGCGACGCACAGGGCCACCGCAATTACTCGGGAACGGTTCATAAGGATATCCTCCCTTGAAGAGAAACTGAATCCTAGCGCAGAGGGTAAAGGGGTTACAGATATTGTACGAGCCGAATTGACTGACTTGCAAAATAATACGTGATATTCGGGTTACAATTCATTCATGCCCGTCGGCAATTCCAGTGAAAGCCAGAAACTAATAAGCCGCGCCGCCCGTAGGCGCCGCGGCCTGGATAATTTGTGCCGGTTGAGGAAGTTGGGTTAGCCGCCGACCGGTTGCGTGAAATCGGCCACCGTGGTCTCGTTGGGAGCCACGGAAATGACGCGGTCTTGCGTGATTTCATGGCCAGCGACCATCCAGGAAGCCTTGATGTCATAGGTGCCGCTCGACGTCAAGACTGGCGTCGTGAACACGCGGTCGGTCCCTGTTTCGTGCATCAAGACCCCATTGAACGTAACCTGCGCCTGGGGATCAGGCAAAATCACCTCGACCTCGGCTTTACCATTGTTCGCCGGAATCGTGGCGTAGCTTGCCGGCATCTGGGAATAGTACGGCGTCACGGGAGCATACTCATACGTGTAATAGGGATACGTATCCACGTATGGATACGAGCTATTCCAGTAGGGTTGATACGAGGAATAGTAGCCCGGCCAATAGTCCCCATACGAACCGAGATACGGCCAGATACCGAGGTACCCGCCGCCAAAATACCCGCGGCCGTAATCCTCGCGCCCGTAGTACCCGCGGCCGTAATACCCGTGGCCGCCATACCCGTGGCCATATCCACCCCCGCGGTAAGCGGCCACGTGCCCGCCCCTGGCCCCCCCGCGGCGCTGAGCCTGAACGGGATCGGCCGCCATGAGCAGGCCGGCAATGCCAAGCAGGGCTGGGATCAACAAATATTTGCGCAACATGATTCAGTCCCTCCAAGCGAGCGATGGACGTGACGCTCACGGCACCGTCGGCCGCAAGCGTCGGGCAAGCAAACTGCGTTTCTTGAAAGGCCTTCCTAATCTCATTTTACGCGTCTAGCCAAGGGCAAATTCTCCTGGGCAGGGAGATTCCGCCAATATGCTGATCTTGCCGAAGGTGGAATAGCAGAAATGCCTATCGAATCGTTGCGAGGGCCGGCTTAGTAGCGCTCGAAAAATCACTTCCCTATTTTGCGGCCTTCGATTTTTGTAGGGTGGGTCGAGCGTACTCGCGAGGCCCACCACGCCCTTGCAAGGGATGGTGGGCCTCGCGAGTACGCTCGACCCACCCTACGACAGACGGATGATTCGGGAAGTTATTTTCCGAACGTCACTTAACCGCCGACGGGCCGAGTGAAATCAACGACGGTGGTCTGGTTGGGTGTCACGTTCACCACTTTTTCCTGGATCACTTCACGGCCGGCTTCGGTCCAGGATGCACGAATGCGATAGGTGCCGCTCGTGGTCAATGACGGGGTCGTGAATTGCCGGTCGGTTCCGGTTTCGCGCGTCAGAGTACCGTCGAACCAGACGCGGGCTTGTGGATCGGGCAGGATCACTTCGATGTTGGCGGCGCCGTCCTGGGCCGGCGCGGGACCTTCCGCCGCGGGCAGTGGGCCATCCGCAGGCATGACGCCAAATCCTGCCGCGCCGCCCGAATTGCGCGCCGGCAAGGCGTAATAGACGGGTGCGGCCGGGGCGCTTTCGTTGGCGGAATTCGGGTACGGATTCATGGATGGATAAGCCGCAGGCGCGGAGGGAAGGTAAGAGGCAACGGGTCCGTATCCGCCGGAGAAGCCGCCGACATAGGGTATGCCGCCGATATAGCCGCCGCCGATATAGACACCGCCAAGATAGCCGGCGCCAAGGTTGGCGCCGCCGTGATGCCTGCCATAGCCGCCGCCGATATAACCGCTGCCATGATGGCCCCCGCTGCCGTAGCTGCCGGCAGCATACCCGAGCGATCCAACGCCGCCCGCCGAGTGCCCCCCGCCGGAGTGACCGCCGCCGCCACCACCATGTTGTTGGGCGCGGACCACGCAATCGCCCATCAGCAAGCCGGCGATACCAAGCACGGGAATCAACCAATATTTTTGCAGCATGATCGGAGCCTCCAGATGGTGGGACGGCCTTCAGGCGCCGCAGGCAAGCATATTGCGCGATCTGCATGAGCGCCGCGCTTTCTCATCTTGTTCTCATCATACGCTTCCGGCCATCCCTGAACTCCTCGGTTCTGGAAAAGCCGGCAAAATGCTGCGCTTGCCGAGGGTGGCTTAAGGGAAATGCTTACTGCAACTTTTCGCCCGCATAGCTCGCCCACAAGGCGTCGATCGGATGGGCTATCGTCATGCCCGGCTTTTGCTGGCGCAAGTATCGACCGAGCTGAATCAGGCAGCCGACGTTGCCCGAGAATACCGCGTCGGCCCCAGTCTCGAGCACATTCTTCGCCTTGCGCTCGCCCAGCCGCTCGGCCATTTCCGGCTGCGTCAGATTGTAGCTCCCCGCAGCGCCGCAACAGATTTCGCTTTCGCCCAGAGGTACGATTTGCAATTCGGGGATCAGCTCCAAAAGTTGCCGGGGCTGCTTGCGAATCTGTTGGCCGTGGCATAGGTGGCAGGCGTCGTGATAGGTTGCTTTCATCTTGATTGGATGCGCCGGCTTGATCGGGTCTAGCTCGATCAGAAACTCGCTGATGTCCTTGACCTTGCGGGCAAAAAAATTCGCCTGCTCTTCCTGGGGCAAGCCGTGAAACAGATGGCCGTAATCCTTCAGCATCGCCCCACAGCCGGCGGCATTGACGATGATGGCGTCGATGTCGCCCGGGAGGAACGCGGCGCAGTTCTGCTGAGCGAATTTCCGGGCCGGCATTTCCAGGGCCGAGTGATAATGCAAGGCGCCGCAGCAAACCTGCGTGCGCGGTATCCATACCTCGCAGCCGTTCTTCTGCAGCACCCGCGCCGTCGCCAGGTTGGTTTCCGGGAAGAACGCATCCGCCGCACAGCCGAGAAACAGTGCGACGCGCGCACGCCGCGTTCCTTCCGCCGGCAGCACCTCCGGCAGCGAACCGTAGTGCGGCTTCAGCGGCGGCAGCATCGCCTGCATCTGCCGTAGCGATGCGGGCAACAGCTGGTACACGCCGAGCCTGCGCATCAACCGATCCATACCCGTCCATTGCGCCAGTCGCGCCGGCGCCAGCGCGAGCCGCATTCGCCCCGCATACGGTGTGAAGTGGTAAAGCAAGAACCGCTGCAACCACGTGAGCGTCTCACGCTTAACGCCCGTCTTCTGCATGTGAATGCGGAACGGCTCGATCAGTCTGCCGTACTGCACGCCCGACGGACACGCCGATTCGCAGGCCCGGCAATCCAGGCACAGATCGAGGTGCCCCTTCACCGCGTCGTCGAGTTCGATGCGCCCATCGGTAACGGCCCGCATCAAATAAATCCGCCCGCGCGGGCTGTCGTTCTCATCGCCGAGCTCGACATAGGTCGGGCAAGCCGACGTGCACAGTCCGCAGTGGACGCAATCGAGAAACAGCTCGTAATCGATCCCGGCATCGAGCTTGGATGGAATGGTGGGCAAAGCGACGCGGCTGGTTTCGGTGCTGGTGGCGGCCATAGATGGTTGATTATACGGCATAATCCAGGCGTGAGCGCGGTGGTGTGCTATTGCGTTTCGCCGCGGCTTCTTGACGCTTCGCATAGGATGAATCAAGAAGGCGCTTTTCTTTTTTGGTGTCCCATGCTGCCTACCACGTCGGCCATCGATCCCGTCTGCGGCATGTCGGTCGATCCGCGCGCCGCGCCGGCCAAGACCACGCATGACGGCGTCGAATACTACTTTTGCTGCTCGCATTGCCTCGCGAAGTTCCGGGCCGATCCCGCCAAATATCTGCACGGCAAACCCGAACCGATGTCGCTCGGCTCGAAGCTCGCTCCGGCTGCGCAGCCGGGCAGCAAACGTCGCTATGTCTGTCCGATGGATCCCGATGTCGCCAGCGACAAGCCCGGTTCGTGTCCGAAGTGCGGGATGGCCCTGGAACCCGCGGATGTGCCCGCCGAGAATGAAGCCGACCCCGAGCAAGCGAAGATGGTTCGGCTCTTCTGGATCGCGGCGGCTTTCGGAGTTCCCGTGGTTTTGTGTATGCTCGACATGACCGCGAATCCGGGCGAACAGCATGAATTCAGTGCGACGATCCAAGCGATTTTTACGACAGCCATCGTGCTCTACTGCGGCAGTACATTCTACAAGCGCGCCTGGACCGCGCTCGCGCAAGGTCGGCTCAACATGTTCTCGCTAATCGTGCTCGGCGTCAGCACGGCGTACCTCTACAGCTTGGCCCAGTTGCTGACCGGCCATTCCGGCCACGGCGATCTCTATTTCGAATCGGCGGCGATGATTGTCGTGCTGGTGCTGCTCGGCCAGGTGCTCGAAGGCCGCGCCCGGCATGCGACGGCGGCGGCGGTGCGGCAGCTCGCGGGATTGGCGCCCAAGACCGCCCGGATCGTCCTGCCCGATGGCCGTGAGCAGGATTTGCCCCTGGAATTGATCCAGCCCGGCGATCAGGTGCGCATTCGGCCCGGCGAGAAAATCCCCGTTGATGGCGTCGTCACGGAGGGGCACAGCGCCGTGGATGAATCGATGTTGACCGGGGAGCCGATGCCTCGCGACAAGGACGCCGGCACCAAGGTGTGGGCCGCCACGCTCAATGGCAACGGCACGCTGCTGGTGCGCACCGAAAAGATCGCGGCCCAGACGCTGCTCGCCCAGATCATCCGCCATGTCTTGGACGCTCAGCGCAGCCGGGCGCCGATTCAATCGCTCGTCGATCGCGTGTCGGCCGTGTTCATCCCGGCGGTGCTGTTGGTCAGCGCGCTCACACTTGCCGGCTGGCAGATTTGGGGCGGCGAGGAAGCGTTCGCCCGCGGGCTGTCGAGCGCCGTCGCCGTCCTGATGATCGCTTGCCCCTGCGCCCTCGGCTTGGCGACGCCGATGGCGATCATGGTCGGCATCGGCCGCGGCGCCCAGGCGGGCATTCTCGTCAAGAGCGCGGAGGCGCTGGAGCAACTTCATCGCGCCCAGGTCATGATTATCGACAAGACCGGCACCTTGACGGAGGGAAAGCCGACGCTGGTGAGGGTTGAGGGACTAGGGGCGAGGGGCGAGGAGGAATGCTTGCGGCTCGCGGCCAGCCTGGAGCAAGCGAGCGAACATCCGCTGGCGGCGGCCATCGTCAAGGCGGCGCGCGCGCGGAACTTGACGCTCGCTGCCGTCGCCGATTTCCACGCTGTTCCCGGTCACGGCGTCACGGGAACGATTGCGGGGCATACGATTTTCCTGGGCAATCAGCCCGGCGCCCATGCGACGGATGCCGAGAAGCTGCGCGGCCAGGGCATGACCGTTCTCTTCCTGTCCGTCGATGGCGAAATTACGGCGCTCTTTGGCGTCGCCGACCCCCTCAAGGCCACGAGCGTCGCAGCGGTGAAGCAACTGCAAGCGGAAGGGGTCGAGGTCATCATGGCCACCGGCGACAGCGCGGCCACGGCCAACTTTATCGCCCGTCAGGTCGGCATCGCGAAAGTGCATGCCGAGATCTTGCCGGCGGAAAAGCGCAAGCTCGTGCAGGAAATGCAAGCTCGGGGCCTGATCGTGGCCATGGCCGGCGACGGCATCAACGATGCACCCGCTCTGGCGCAGGCCGACGTTGGCATCGCCCTGGGGACCGGGACCGACGTGGCCATGGCCAGCGCCCCGTTGACGCTGGTGCGCGGCGATCTGCGCGCCATTGCCGAGGCGCGAATCTTGAGCCGGGCGACGCTTTCCATCATTCGGCAAAATCTGATCCTGGCGTTCGCGTACAACGTGCTGGCGATTCCGCTGGCCGCATTCAATGTGCTGACCCCGGCCTGGGCCGCCGCCGCGATGAGCTTCAGCTCGGTCTCGGTGATCGTCAATTCGCTGCGCTTGCGCCGAAGATGATGGCGAGCCGCGCCGCGTAGGCGGCCAGTTGAAGCGCCAAGCCACAGCGCGGCAACCAACTCCTTACGGAACTCGGCTCGCCACTAATTCTTCCAAATGCGCCTGCACGCACTCCGCCAGCGCTTCCAGATGATAGCCGCCCTCCAGACAGCTGACGAGCCGGCCTTGGGCATGCGTGTCGGCGATGGCTTGCACCGTCCGGGTCATATCGGCGAAATCCTCTGCTTCCAGGCCGAGCGAGCCGATCGGATCGCGCACGTGAGCGTCGAAGCCGGCGCTGAGAAGAACGAGGTTCGGCTTGATTTTGTCAGCCGCTTTTTCGACGGCGTTGCGGAAGCGAGCCTGGTAATCGGCGCGCGGCGTGCCGAACGGCACGGGTACGTTTGCGGTGAAGCCCAAACCTGGACCGGCGCCGGTTTCATCGTCATTGCCTGTGCCAGGATAGAAGCCCTGGCCGAAGCGATGGATGCTGAGAAAGAAGACGGTCGGGTCGTCCCAGAAGATGTCCTGCGTGCCGTTGCCGTGATGCACGTCCCAATCGACGATGAGGATGCGGTCGATGCCGAAGACTTTGCGGGCATGGTGAGCCGCGAGGGCGACGTTGTTGAAGATGCAGAAGCCCATGCTAGTGGTTGGCGTGGCATGATGGCCGGGGGGGCGGATCAGACAGAGAGCCGAGCGGTCGATGCCGCGCATCACTTGATCGACGGCGGCGGCGCAGGCGCCGGCAGCCGCCAGAGCAACCTGGTACGATTCCGGGCACAGGAGCGTGTCGGCTTCGAGCCAGCCGCCGCCCGCTTCGGCAAGCCGACGGGCGGCGACCACGACCTCGAGCGTGTGGATTTCGCAAACGGAGTCCGGCGTGAGCGGCGTGTAGGTTCCTCGCTTGCATTGCGCGACCAGACCGGCGTTCTCCAGACGACTTTGAATAGCGGCCAACCGCGCCGGCTTCTCCGGATGCCGGCCCGTGTCGTGACGCTGGAACAGAGGATCAGCGAAGAGAATGGTCATGCTGGATTCCAGGCGACTGATGCGAAGATTGCTGTAGCGAAGCAGCCCTTGCTCTAACATTCGTAACGATCAAAAAAAGATAATGCTTGCACTGGCGTGGGCCAGGAGTTACTATAATATCAACTGACGGACCGGTTTCCACAATTCGGCAACTGAAGCGAGTGGCATTTTCCCCGAGGTGGCATATGAAGCGTGCGATTCAGATTACCTTTGGCTGCCTCATCGCAGCCGGCCTGAGCGATGCCGCAGTGCATGCGCAACTCAATCCACGTGGTCGGCGCTACCAGACGATTAACACGGGCCTGAATGCCATGAATTCGCAACTCGGCGCTCGCAATCCCTATTTCGTCTACAACAACCAGCTGCAAATGATGCAAGCCCAGTCGATGCAGGGTGGGCTTTACCTGGGCAGCTTCGGCAGCCAGGCACTCAACAACAGTCTCGCTGCAAGGACGTACGGCACCAACTACGGCATCCCGTTCGACTACAGCACGGTCGCCAATTATTACTCGCCTTACGGGTATGGTGGCTATTATTCTCCTTATGCCGCGGCCTACGCGAACCCGTACGCTTACTCGAACCCCTATGCTTATGGCGGCTTTGGTTATGGCGGCGGTTATGGCGGCTACGGCGGCCTGGGGAATCCCTATGCTCCGTCGCTACCGGGCTACGGGATCGGCGCTAACGCCTATACCCCCGGTGGTGATCCGAATAATCCCTACAACCCTTACAATCCGTACAACCCATATAACGGCGCATTCAACACGACCGGGCAATCGCTCATGGGGGCCGCCGATGTCATGCGGTCCTATGGCAAGGTCATCACCGATCAAGAACAAGCCCGCATCTTGCGCGAAAAGGCTTTGCAGGAGCAACTCGTAACCAAGAAGAACAAATTCGACCTCGACATGTACATCAAGGCAAACACGCCGACCTATACGCAGGAGCAGGAGGTAATCGCTCGCAACACGCTGCGGCGCATCCAAACCAACTCCCTGCCCGGCGAGGTGCAAAATGGCACTGCCCTCAACCTTCTGCTCAAAGATCTCAGCAAATACCCGAGCAAAAAGATCGCTCTTGAGCCTCTGGGATTGAGCGAGTCCGTGTTGAGCCATGTGAACGTGACCAAGAACACGTTTGGCCTGGGTGTGTTGCGCGATGACGGCCACATCACTTGGCCGGCGGCTTTGCAAGGGCTGCTGACCGTCAATCAGCGCAAGGAATTGGACGAACAGGTCCAGGGATTGGTAAAGCAGGCCTACAAGGGCAAGCTCGATGCCAATGTTCTCAAGGACGTTCGGGCTGAGATGGCACGCCTCAACGACGAATTGGTCAAGAAGGTCAACGACATCCCAGCCACGCAGCACATGGACGCCAAGCGGTTTCTCAGGGAATTCGACCATGCGACCATCGCCCTGGAGCGCGGCGAAGCACCGGTGCAAGCGAAATTCCAGCGCTTCATCGAAGGAGGGCGATCGGCGCAAGAAGTCGCCGATTACATGATCCAGAACGGCCTGAGATTCGGCCCCGCCACTGCCGACGATGAGGCCGCCTATCGCGCTCTCCACGCGGCCCTGGCCAGCTATGATATCGCCATGAACGCCCAGTTCAGCACCGACGTGAAGGATTGAACTACTTGAAAAGCCCAGGGATAAGTTATCCCTGGGCTTCCCCGAGCTTGCATTTTTTACCCTTCCGATCGCGCAATTTCTCTTGGATTTCTTGCCCACGCCGCAAAGCTTGCCTTGGTTCGCCACTCGAATTTTCGTGGCGCAACACCCAATCCCTCTGGCGTTTGCGCCGCATTCGCAAAAAGTCAAGATCAGTTTTGCCGGCCTGGCATCCCGATTGCTCCATCAATCACGTCGAACGATTCCAATCCGAATCAGGGAGGTCCGAATGCAAATCGAATTGTACTGCGACGCTTGCGCATGCCGTTTCGCCGCGCCGCCGAATGCGTCGTCGAATGAAGTCACCGACCGCATGTTCGAAAGCGGCCCCTGGTATGCCCTGGGGGACGGTGAAACTTTCGAGGACATGATCTTCGCCACCTTGACCGAGCACGGCCATATCGCCTGCCCCGAATGCGGCGACTCGGTCGCGGTCAGCGAGGAAAGCCTGGGCCGACTGGCGATGTCGATGCTGTCGCAGATGTGAAATCACGCGGGCAATCGGCCGCGGCGGCTCTCGAGTTATCGTGAAGCCCAGGGGCGGATGTCCCCGGGCTTTCCCGATTTCAGGAGACGACCTTGAGCGGCTCACGCGGCAACAACTTCGCGACCTCGTAGCCTGCCGACGTCACGCGGATGTCGTCTCCCTTTTTTCCACGGCATTCAATCAAATTGAATCGCCGGAGCTGATGGACGGCTGCTTCCCATAACGCATCGCGGCGGGGGAACCCGGCGGCTGCCAGATCGAAACCATTCGTGTAAACACTCAGTCCGCGGTCCGACTGGAAACAGAGCAACGAGCCGTTTTCGTCCTGCGCCGCTTCGCGAAGCAGGGCCTTGGCATGCGGCGACAATGGAGGCATCTTCGGCGGCTTAAGATAGGCCAGGTCTCTTTCGCTTGGCGGTCCGTTTTTTTTTGAAAAGTGGCGTAGCACGGTATGTGCCATATGCTTGGCAAGCTTCTCCTTGAAATCGCTAAGCTCACCATATTCGGCGATCAATCCCCGCTGCCGGCAGTCTTCTTTGAACGCAAGAAGGGCCTGACGCTGCTTTTCCGCAGCCTTATCCAGCGTCACGGGCTTGGTGCAAAAATAGAGCATCGCGGGCTTGCCAGCCTTCAGGTGCTCCTCGATCTCCTCGACCGTTCCGCTTGCGAACTTGCCGGTCGGAGTTCCAAGCCTGGTCCAAAAGGCCGCGATGAGCAGATCGCAATCTTTCAGGACTTGCTTGTTGATAATAGCCTGAGGCCGGTCGCCCATGCTAGGCGACGCGTGTGACTCCCAACCAACGGGCAAAAGCACGAGATCCTTGTCTTGGGAATGGAGGTAGTTCCATTCGTAAACAACGTCCCGGATGAGTCGGCGCTCCTCGAGGACGTCGCCGGGGGTCGCAATCATCACCTCGATGACCTTGGCTTTATATGACATGGCAGGTATTCTCCGTTGCGGGTATTATCCGCCTCATTGACTGACCGGTCAAGTCCGCGCATACCTTCGGCGTTGCGGCTAAACAAAGGCGAATCCGTAAACTGTCACCATGACCACCGCCGCGACTTCCCTGGCTGAACGCATGCGCGGCATCGTCGGCGCCGAGAACGTCCTCGCCGCGCCGAGCGATCTGCTCGTCTATGAATGCGACGGCTTTACCATCGAGAAGAACAAGCCCGAAGTCGTCGTTTTTCCGAATTCGACCGAGGAGATCGTCGCCGTCGTGAAAGCGTGCCGGGAGTTGGACGTTCCCTTTGTGCCGCGCGGCGCCGGCACCAGTTTGGCGGGCGGCTGCCTGCCGGTCGGCGGCGGCGTCATGATCGCCCTGACGCACATGAAACGCATCCTCGAAGTCAACTATCGCGACCGCTTTGCCGTCATCGAGCCGGGCGTCGTCAATCTTTGGCTCAGCAATCATCTGAAACCGCATGGCTACCACTTCGCCCCCGATCCGTCGAGCCAGGGGGCGTGCACCATCGGCGGCAATGTCGCCACCAACTCCGGCGGGCCGCACACGCTCAAGTACGGCGTCACCGTCAACCATATCCTTGGCATCGAACTGGTGCTCCCCGATGGCCGCGTGGCACGCACCGGCGGGCCGACCGAGGACAACCCCGGCTACGATCTCACCGGCGTCGTCGTCGGCTCGGAGGGGACTTTCGGCGTCGCGGGCAAGATCTGGGTCCGCATCACGCGCAATCCCGAAGCCTATCGCACGCTGCTCGGCGTCTTCGAAACCGTGGACGACGCGACCAACACGATTAGCGATATCATCGGCGCCGGCATCATCCCCGGCGCCCTCGAGATGCTCGATCATTTGATCCTCGAAGCGATCGAGGCGGCGTTCCATTTCGGCTTTCCGCTCGATGCCGGCGCGGTGCTCATCATGGAAGTGGACGGTCTCGACGCCGGCCTCGATCAGGACGCCGAACGGATCGTCGAGATCGCCAAGAAAAATCATGCCCGCGAGGTGCGCCGCGCTAACACCGACGCCGAACGTATGCTTCTGTGGAAGAGCCGCAAGCAGGCGTTCGGAGCGATCGGCCGATTGGCGCCGAGCTACTGCACGCAGGATGGCGTGGTGCCGCGCAGCAAGTTGCCGGAGGTTCTGCGCATCATCCAGGCGATCGGCACGCAGTACAATCTCCGCATCGCCAATGTCTTTCACGCCGGCGACGGCAACATCCACCCGATCTTGCTGTTCGACGAGCGCGACGCGGAAGAGGTCCAGCGCGTGCTCTCGGCGAGCAACGAAATCCTCGACGCTTGCATCCGTCTGGGAGGCAGCGTCACCGGCGAGCACGGCATCGGCGTCGAAAAGATCAACTTCATGCCCAAGCTATTCGCGCCCGACGACCTGGCGATGATGCTAAGGCTGCGCGGCGCGTTCAACCCGGATGACGCGTGCAGCCCGCACAAGATGCTGCCGACCGCGGGGGCCTGCATCGAGCAATCGAAAGCGGGACGGCGGGCGGCACTTTAACCTGGCCAACCTACTCAACCGCGTTGCGCAGGTAGAAACCGTGAGAAACTCAGGAATTCATCTGGATTTTGGCCTACCTGCGCACGAATGGGGGAGACAAGCCCATCAAAAAGCGCGGCGAAATCCTCGCAACCACCTGGAAACGGCCCATGCCAGCATGATAAGATCGGGAGGAGTTATCTGCCAAGAGGATGCTGACGCCCAAGAAAACCAAGACCGACAAGGCAATCGAGCGTTACCATCAAGCGCTCAAGGAATACGCCCAGCAGAAGGTCAAGCACGAAGGCGCCCTTGAAACGGCGTTCCAGCGCCTCTTGGAAGAAGTCGCGCGGTCGCATCATTGCGCCCTGATTCCCAAACAAAAGATCAAGGCCGGCGACGCCTACATCTTTCCCGACGGCTCCGTCTTCGAGAAGATGTTGGGCTCGTTGACGCCAAGCTGGGCTATTGGGAAGCCAAGGACATTGATGACGATCTCGACAAATGCATTGCCGCCAAGATCAAGAAAAAGTACCCGCTGAGCAACACGATCTTCGAGAACACCAAACGCGCGGTCCTGTATCAATCCGGCAACTCCAAAAACGAATTCGACCTGACCGATAAGAAGCAGGTCGCCGATCTCTTGAACGAGTTCTTCGCGTACCATGAGCCGGAGATCGAGAATTTTCATGACGCGGTGGAGGAATTCAAGGAGCGCGTTTCCGGAGCTGGCGAAGAGCCTGGTCGGCAAGTCAAGGAGGCGCACGAGAGCAACAAGAAATTCCAGGCCGCGTTCGAGAGCTTCTTCGCTGCGCCAGCAGACGCTCAATCCGAACATCAGCCGCGAGGCCGTCGATGAGATGCTCGTGCAGCACCTGTTGACCGAACGGAATGAACGGCTCTTCCCCAAGGAGCTGATGCTAGCCTAATTCGCCTCGGTCTTTGCGTATCGGCCTATTCCAGGAGAAACCTGCTTAGCCTCTTCGTAATCGCCGTGAGGTTCTTCGTTTCGCATTCCCAGACAACGAGAACCCTCCACCCAAGCGCACGCAGCTGGGTGTTATTCCTTCGGTCCCTCTCGACGTTTTCCCGGAATTTGTGCCTCCAGAAATGCGAGTTGTTTCGCGGGATTTTCAGAGGTCGGCACTTTCCGTGCCGGTGCCAGAAACAGCCGTGCACAAAGATCACCTTCATCTGCCTCGCTAAAACAACATCTGGTTTTCCCGGCAGGCTTGGGTTGTGGAGTCTAAACCGAAAACCCAGGCGATGCACCAGCGACCGAACGAGAACCTCGGCCTTTGAGTTCTTAGCCCTTACCCTCGACATCCGCTCGCTGCGGGCTTTCTTGGTCAGCGTATCCATGACAAAGCAACCATTTGATCAGGCGAAACTATTCGCTACCCTGCGGCACCTCTTGGCCATGGTGCTTCCCGGTGAGGGCGATGCGCGGGTTATCAAAAGTGACCCCAAAAAACACCGGCCCTTGCTAAAGGCACTACACCAGGCTTTGGAATATCTCGGCAGATTGAAAAGGTCGTCGAGGAAATCGAGTCCCCGCCCTACGTGTTTTACCTTAACGACCCCACAACGATCGGTGAAGTTATCGCGTACAAGCTCGGTGAGCTGCCTGCCGTTCCGCCCGCTTCGATCAGGAAATTTTTTGGCTCAGGCGTATATTGTTTCTATTATCACGGCGACTTCCCAGCCTACCGGGCGATAACGGGCACGCCATGCCCGATATGTTGGATCAGCTGACCCGATGGTCGCGAACGCGGAGACACCGCGCCTGCAAGGGCTTAAGCTTTACGGGCGCATTAACGAACACCTAGTGCGCAGCATCAGTAGGTCGCGAAACCTCGATCCTACCGACTTCACCTGCCGCTACCTTGTTGTCCAAAGCGGCCTCGAAAAAGCGGCAGAGGATTTTCTGATCAAAATGTACATGCCCGTGTGGAACAAGGAAGCCAATGCCTGCGCTGGAATCGGGAAGCACGGCGACAAAGCCCGCCGGGAACTTTCCGACTGGGACATCCTTCATGGGGGCCGGAAGTGGGCGCAGCAACAGAAGTCAAAGTCTGGAATGACCGCTGAATCCATCCAGGCGAATATCGACGTCCACTTCCGATCACTTCTCGCCGCGCAGCCCGAGCGCTGGAAAAAAATATTCAACGCAAACTGGTACGGCGGCTAGGTTCCGCCTTGCGCGTACGCCGTTCTGGTCGGAGAGTGCTGAACAGTTCGGTCGCCACAACTTGAGCGAGATCGACCGGGACGGCGTTTCCGAGCTGCCTCATGGCCTCTGTCCACGACCCCCCGAGTATCCACCTGTCGGGAAACGTCTGAAGCCGCCGCGCATTCGCGCACCGAAAAGTAGCGGACCGAACCGTCGGCTAGTCGCACAGTGTTTTCCCCTCCCGGGACGCCGTGGTCGCCAGCCTTTAGCGTCTTGGCCGGTTCGTCCAACGGGCTTCCGCTGTGCCCGGCATAACTCCGTGCGGGATTCAAATAATGATTCCAAACCTTTTTCGATTCGCCGCCTATCTTGATTTTCGGCAAGTCGGCAATTGCGTCACGCACAGTGCGCCATGGCTGCAGCAGGAAATCGGGAGAGAGCAACCGCAAATGCTCGATTTGTTTTTCCACAGCCCTTGTCATGACGGGCCTTTGGGAGCTCGGCAGACGGTGTCGGTCCCAGTAGCTGCGACTTACCCACATCGAGTGAAGCAGGGCGTCCTTTTCGTGGGTTCTTTGGGGGAAGGAGAAATTTACTCCCATGTCGCTGCGGACTCCGACAACGAAAACACGGCTGCGGTGTTGGGGCACGCCGAAATCGACGGCGTTCATCAAATGATAAACGACATTGTACTGGAGATCGGTGCGCTTCCCGGAAGTATGAATTCTTTCGAGCCGCGTAAATGGTCGGTCCACTCCTCGTCCCCTCGTGGGATTATCGTCGGGTAGCGGAGTTGGTGAATTATATAGGCGTAATAATTGGAGAAATTTCGGCGGAGCAACCCTTTGACATTCTCAAAAAGGAATGCCTTCGGTTTGATTTCCCTAATTGCTCTCACGGCCTCGGGAACATATTCCGCTCATCGGAATGGCCGCCGTGTTTGCCGCCTATAGAGAACGGCTGGCATGGCGGGCCGCCGCTCACGAAATGGATCTTCCCCGCGAAATCTCGAAAATCGAAATTTCGGACGTCCGTTTCGACGATTTTCCAATCGCGAACGTGGTCCAGGTTAAGTAGGAGATTCTTCCGCAGAGTGTCGCATGCGTTCTTATCCCATTCCAACACGAGGCGATGCCTGAAATCCGGCCCGCGCGGTTCCGACTCGCGAGTCCACCAGCACCAGCGAACAGTTCAAGCGAATTCATACGCGCAATTCTCCATGAGGGATGGAATGTTTGTACACCATCGCCGCCAAAAGTCAACGGGGGAAAAAATTGGGCTTCGTCATTACGGATGGATTCGCCTGAAGGCGGCAGCAATCGCCACGAGAATATCACCGATTGGTGCTGGAACAGTTTCGCTCGCATTACGCGGCGAACGGTCGGCGTAACCCGGCTGGTGCAGGTTCCAGCGGCGGCGATGAAGGGGATGGCGAGGTGCGGGGCACCAGCCGGCTTACGCCGGCCGTTCGCCAGGAGAGCGATATCACCAAATGGGACATCTTCCATTACGTCTACGGCCTGTTGCATCATCCCGGCTATTGGACGAAGTTCGCGGACAATCTCAAGCGTGAGTTGCCGCGGATACCGTTCGCGCGGCTCTCCCAGTCCATGGCCGGGAGTCAGGAGGGCGAGGCTCCTGCCGAGCCGGGGAGCCGCAGGAATCTTGCCCGCCCAGCGGCTCGGCAGGAGCCTCGCCCTCCCGTCCCACGGTCGCGGAGGACGCCAGCGGGTTTTGGGCATTCGCCGACGCGGGCAAGGAACTCGCCCGGCTGCACCTGGATTACGAGAAGCTGGAGCCGTGGGATCTCGCGTTTAGCTCCACCGAGGATATGCCGCTGTCGTATCGCGTCGAGGACAAGATGCGGCTGGGGGCCGGCAAGAGGGAGTTGCACGTCAATCCATCCCTCACGCTGGCCGGCATTCCGCCGCAATCGTTCGAGTATCGCCTCGGCAACCGCAGCGCCCTGGAATGGGTCATCGACCAATATCAGGTCAGCGTGGACAAGCGCTCGGGCATCCGCTCCGACCCGAACCGCGCCGACGACCCGGAGTACATCGTCCGCCTGGTCGGCCAGGTGGTGCGCGTCAGCGTCGAAACGGTGAAGATCGTGAACGCGCTGCCGGCGGATTATGGCGGCAAATGAGCCAAGGACGAAGCTACGCCATGCGCTTGGGCGGCTATAACAAGACGGGGATCATTGTTGGGGGATTGCGATGGGTGGGCTCATCGCGTTGATTGTAGTCGGGTTCGCGATGGCGACGCTGGGCGTGGCGCTGCTGGCCCTGGGCGAAGTGCCGTTCATCGCCGGGAAGCGCATTCCGGCTGTGCGTTCGCGGCTCATCGGGGCGGTGCTGGTTGCGTTTGTGCCATTGGCGCTCATGGCTCGGTTGGCGTGCAATTATCTGTTCGGGGCGGACGCAGTTGACGGGCAAGTCGTGACGTGGTCGCTGTTCGGGGTTTGCTGGTTCGTCGTGTTCGCGATCCTGTTTCGAGTGATGATGCCGAAACGCGATGCACGCAAACCGGCAAAGGCTGCAACGGCCAAGAATCCGTTCCCGGAAGCAAAACTCGACGTGCTGGAGGAAATCGTGGAAGAAGCCGAGCCGACGGCGAAGAAAACCACACCGACGAAAAAGCCGGCGAGCAAAAGAACTGCCAAGCCGCCAGCGGAAGACGAGAATCCCTTTGATTTTTCCTGAGCCCGCCATGAAAGCGACAACCTGCACGATCGATGGCTTCGGCCCGCTGCCCTTGGTGCGCCCAGGTTCCGTGAACGAACTCGGCGAAATCGATCCGCCGAGCCGCGGCAAGGAACACGGCGATTTACTTCACTCGGCGGGCAGACCCACATCTCGCTCGGCAATCCGCCGACGAAATCGGGCCACGCAGTCGATCTGCGCGGCCTGGCGGACATCATCGACTTTCCCCGCGCGCGACATGACCGTCACCGTGCAAGCGGGTATCACGATTCGGGAACTGCGCGACATCCTCGCCAAGGAGAACCTCCGTCTGCCCATCGATGTCGCGCAGGCCGATCGGGCCACGCTCGGCGGCATTCTCGCGGCCAATATCAGCGGCCCGCGCCGCTATGGCTTCGGCACGCTGCGCGATTACGTCATCGGCATCAGTGCCATCAACGACGAAGGCCGCGAATTCAAGGCCGGCGGACGCGTTGTCAAAAATGTCGCCGGCTACGACATCTGCAAGCTGCTCGTCGGTTCGCTCGGCACGCTCGGCATCATCACGCAAGCGACGCTCAAGTTGCGCCCGCTCGCCGAGCATCACGCCGTCATCACGCTCGGTTGCGAATCGACCCAGCTCGAAGCGCTGCTGACGTGTCTCCACGCTTCACGCACCCGGCCCGTCTGCATCGATCTTTTGAATCAAACGGCGGCGCGGATCGTATTCACGCAACTTTCGGAGCCCGAGCGCCAAGCGAGGGTTGTTCCAGACACCCCCTCGCTCGGCGCTCGGGCTCCGACAACCGCCGAATGGGCGCTGCTGGTCGGTTATGAAGGCAACTTCGACGCGGTTGGTTGGCAGGTGCAGCAGCTCGTCAAGGAAGTGGGCACGCAATGCCCCTTGCAGGCGTATGTCGATGCGGCCGCTCAGCCGCTCTGGGATGCGCTCGTCGAGCAGTCGGCGTGGTCCGGATTGACCTTCAAGGCGAATCTGCCGCCCAGCGCGACGGCTGCATTTTGCCAGGCCGTCGATCATGGCCCGGCCTTGCGTGCTCATGCGGGCAACGGCGTCGTGCTGGGGCGCTGGCGGGCCGGCGTGACGATGGAAGAAGCCGGCAGCATGTTAACCGCCTGGCGCGAACTTGCCGCGAAAGGGAATGGAAGCGTGATTGTGCCGGCCTGCCCCAGCGAATGGAAGAAATCGCTCAGCGTGTGGGGACCTGCGCCGAGCGATGCCTGGCTGATGCGCGAAGTCAAAGCGAAATTCGATCCGCACGCCATCTTCAATCCAGGCAGATTTGTTGACGGCATTTAGCAATGCTTGGGAAATAACTTCCCGGATTCGTAGTGCGGGCTTCAGCCCGATCATGCCGAACACGGGCTGAAGCCCGCACTACGAAATGCCCATATCGGGAAGTTGTTCTTCGAGCGGCATTTAGCGTGCGAGGGCCAGGACATCAATCGATCTGGCCGGCCAAGTACCAGATGGACGGGCTGATGGTGTATTCGACCCATTGCACGGAGCCATCGGCGTAGAGGATGTTGCAGCCGCCGGGGTGGGAACTTCCGAATAGGAGATCGTTGACGGAATTCTTGGAGTCAGGCTGCGGCGGAGTGCCGACGGAGCCATTGCCGGTGGTACGATTGATGTCGTTGTCCATGCCGACGTACATGGATTCGTTGTCGCCGCCGTCTTGGCCATTGGTGTAGTCGGCAATGCACATTTGTTTTTCGCCGAGCAGGACCGTGTTGCTGGTGCCGCGCGAGATTTGCACGATCTTGGTTTGGCTCTGTGCGAAGATAATTCCGTTGTAGCCTTGCGAATAACCGGAGGTGACTTCGGAAAGGTAATTGGAGACGGGTTGGCCGATTGCGGGCGTTGGTCCTGCGCCGGTCTGGTCATTGTTGATGTTGCCGGAGCAGGCGGCATAATCGGTGCGTGCCAGGTAGCCGTTGCTGGCGACCGCCTGCGCATTGCCGTTGGCGTCGCCTGTGTAATAGCTGCCGCCGCCCGGGTCGGGGTAGGGTCCGCCATTGCGGCGCGAGGGGCAGTTGAACACCGAGACCGGGGTCGCCATCATCGTCTGCATGGTGGTGGTGAATGACGAACCGGTCAGCCCCGCCGCCTCATTGCGCAGATTGCCCTGCTCGACGTAGGGGAGAATATTGAACAACCAGCCGCCGGGTTGACTCGGGCCCGTGCTTACATTGCTGGGAACGCCGACCCAATACCAACCCCAGCCGCCCGAGGGGAACTGCTTGTTCACGTCATGAAGATTGTGCATGGCGAGGCCCATCTGCTTGAGATTGTTGGTGCATTGCGTCCGTGCGGCCGCCTCGCGCACCTTCTGCACCGCGGGGACCAAGAGCGCGATCAGGATGGCGATGATGGCGATGACCACCAAGAGCTCGATCAGCGTGAAACCGCCGCGCCGGGTTGATGTAGTGCGCATCAGCTGCTCCCGAAGATGTTGAGATGAAGAGCAGGTGCATTATACCCCGGGCGCATGGGAAATCCAGCTGAATCCAGACGGCATCAATGGTCCCGATGGACGACGCGGTCGGCGAGCGCTTCAAGGATGGCGCGGCCCGGCGATGGCGGCAGACACTCGAGCGCCGCCAGCGCCGCCGTCGCGTAGGCCTCAGCCCTTTGCCTGGCATAATCCAGCGATCCCGCGGCGATCAGTTCCGGCAACAGCGCCTCACGCTTGTGGTTGCCCGCCGCCGTCAGCACCGCGCGCAGGCGGGATCCCTGCTCGACCGGCGCGGTTCGCAACAGATGGATCAAAGGAAGCGTCAACTTTTGCTGCTCCAGGTCGGTCCCCAGCGATTTGCCCGCCAGCGTCTCCTCACCCACCAGATCGAGCAAGTCGTCGGCGATCTGAAACGCGATGCCGAGGGACCGGCCGAAGCTTTCCAGGCTCTCGATCACATCATCCGGCATGCCCGAATAGAGGGCGCCAAGCTTGCAGCAACACGCCGTCAATTCGGCGGTCTTGCCGTCGATGATGTCGAGATATTCGTCCTCGGTCAGTTCGAGATCGCCGCGGCGCGTGATCTGATGAAGTTCGCCGGCGCAGACTCGGTTGGTCGCTGCGCCGATGATCCGGCAGGCACGCACATCGTCCAGCGTGCTCGACAGGTGGAAGGCGTGCGTGAAGAGGTAATCGCCCAACAGAATGCTGGCCGGATTGCCCCACAAGGCGCCGACCGTCGGCACATGGCGGCGCACCGCAGCGCCATCGAGCACGTCGTCGTGGACCAGCGTGGCGGTGTGGATCATCTCGACGACGGCGGCCAAGCAATGATGGGCCGCATTGAGGTTGCCGCAGGCGTGGCCGGTGAGCAGGAGCAACGTGGGCCGCAGGCGTTTGCCCTTGTAGTGGGCCAGATGGGCGAGGAGGCGGTCCACGCCAGGGCGGGATGACGCGAGGGTTTGCATCAAGATTCGCTCAACCTCGTCCAGGTCGCGGGCAATCGGTGCGAACAGGCTGGCGGCGGGGCGGGGCTTGGTCGGCGCATGCATCATGCTCATGAGTGATCTCGCAAGGGGCGCATGGTTGAGATCGGCGGTTCTTTTTCAGAGGGCTAACCGCGGCGGCGTGGTCGGGATTAACTGCCTGGCGAGCGAATTTCTGAAGTTCCGTAGTTCCAAAAAACCTAGCCACGGATGAAACACAGACGCAACACGGATGGGAATTCGCGTGTTAATCTTCGCTTCTTCCGGTTTGACTTGTATCCGTGTTCAATCCGTGTTTCATCCGTGGCGAAATTTTTGGAAGCACTGAAGTTTCAAATCTGTTTGAATTTTAGAAATGTCGCGCCGCCACGTCAATCGGCGCGCGTGAAGTGCCCGCTTTGCCCCCCCGATTTTTCCTCCAGGCGAATCCGCTCGATCATCAGCCCGCGATCAACTGCCTTCACCATGTCGTACACCGTGAGGGCCGCGACGCTGACGGCGGTGAGCGCTTCCATCTCGACGCCGGTGCGGCCAAAGACGCGCACGGTCGCCTCGATGACGAGAATGTCGTCGCCGTCGAAACGGAAATTGATCTGAGCGCTCGTGATGGGAAGCGGATGGCAGAGCGGGATCAAATCGCCAGTGCGCTTGGCGGCCATGATGCCGGCCAAGCGGGCCACTTCGAGCACATCCCCCTTGGCGTGGTTGCAGTCGCGAATCCGTTGCAGCGTCGCCGGCAGCATGCGGATCCGGCCGGAAGCGCGGGCCTCGCGCAGCGTCTCCGGCTTGGCGCTGGTGTCAACCATCCGGCTGGCGCCGGCGGCGTCGAAATGCGTGAGATCGGCCATGGCGGCCCTTCCAGGGCTGCGCGAATCATTGAGTCATCGTTATGACGTTGGCATTGACCACGTTGGGGCCGAGATTGCGAATTCGCACCCGATATGGACCGGCGGCCGGCAGATTCACATTCACGTTTCGGGTCGTAAAGCCAATCGTATTCTGCGTATGAATCGCATTCTCTCCCGCCGCTCCGCTCAAAACCGTCAGTTGCACGGTCGTTCCCGCCGGGGCCTGCGACTGCCAGTTCAATTTCAAATTCCCTGCCTGGAATTGGTAGACATTTTCCACCGATTGGCCGGCCTTCAAGACTCCCACCTGCATCACGACCGGAATCGCCTTGGGACCGAAATCCCTGGGGGGCGGCTGATTCGGAAGCGGACCGGGGCCGAATTTCCTCTGCTGCTGCAATCCCAGCTTCACAAGCTCCTGAATCGACTGTCCGCTCAGTTTCATTTTCGCCGTCGCGCTTGAGCCTTGCGTGCCGAATTCGATGGAATTCAGGTCGTTGATAATCGACGGCGGAACCAGCGCGGCCATTATCGGGTTCTTCTTGGCGTTTTGCAGCTCCTGTTTGGCCTTTTTCCACGACTCGTCAAGAGCGGCCTTGATCTTTCCCGCGTCGTCGGCATTCTTGCACGGCACGGCAGCGCTGATCTTGACGTCCTGATTATCACTGACCTCGAACATTACGGTAAGCCCATCGACGCCGTCGATGGCGCCCACCGCGTTGGCGACGGCTGGCGGCTGGGGAAAAAACGGATTTGGTCCCAATGCCCTCTTGATTTCATCACGGCTCTTCGCGTCGGCGGCGATCGCCAGCCAAAACGTCGCCTTGTCCACGCTTCGGCTGAGCTTCAAGGCGGCATTCGGCTGGGCCGGCTTTTTGCCCCGATCCAACGTCGCGATGAACGCTTGCTCGTCGGCAGCCGACGTCGCCACGACCACATTGCCGGGCAGGAACGCGATGTACTCATACGCGATGCCGTTGGCTTTGCCCTCGGGACTGACCTTGTGAACGTTGGGGTGGCCGCCGAGCGTTTGCGCGGCGCGAACGTGTGGGTTGTTCTTGATGCGGGCGATATCCGCCGCATTGGAGACGTATACGGTGGTCATCTTCATCGGCATGTCGCGCGTGTTGGCGAACATCAACATCTGCTCGCTGTTCAGTTCAATGTCTTCGCGCTTGCCGCCCGGCTGCCCCTGTAGGATGAGCTTTTCCAGGTCAGCGAATTTCGCCTTCAGCGCCTTCGGATTGCCGCCCATGACAAAGTTGGCGTCGGGGGGGACGAAAGCCTCCAGATCGGCTTTTTTGTTGAGAAAACCAGGCCAAACGAACGCCCCGACGCCGCACAAACCGCAGCTGAGCAAGGCCCCGCCGCCGAGGAGTACGACGCCGCCGATGACGAGCATCATCATGCCCGATTTTTTTTTCACCTTCTTTTTCTTGATCGGGCGGTCGTCATCATCCTCGTCGTCATCGGCGCGACTGCGCCTGCGCCGCGGCGGGCCATCATCCTCGTCATCCTCGTCCGCCCGCTTCTTTTTGCTGCGCGGCTTGACGTCTTCATCCTCTTCTTCATCGCGCGGGAGACTTCGCCTTCGTCTTGGCGCTCGGCTTGGACTGGATGGCCGTGGCGGCGACTTCCTCATCGTCGTCATCCAGCTCCGGGAAAAACGCCTCGCCGCACGCGGGGCATTTGATCTTTTTCCCCGCGGGCGGCCTGCTGCTGGAGCGCAGCACTTTGGCGCAGTTGGGGCAGGTGAAGGAAATCTTGGTTGCGGCGCTTGCCATGGCGACACCTGGTACTTGAAGTTCTGGCTGGAATGATATCAGGCTGGTAGGGATTAGTTTACCGATGCGGCACGGAGAATTGCCAGTGAAAAAATGAAATTCCGCGATAGCGGTGATTACACGAGGGATTCCGGGTTTGGTAGCGCTCGAAATATAACTTCCCTTTTTGGCGGCCTTCGATTTTTGTAGGGTGGGTCGAGCGTACTCGCGAGGCCCACCACGCGCATGCAAGGAATGGTGGGCCTTGCGAGTACGCTCGACCCACCCTACGACAGACTAATGATATCGGGAAGTTATTTTCCGAACGTCACTTAGCCGACGAGCTTGCTCGCCGCTGCAAGCCAGCATTGGATGTGAAAGCTCACCGGCTAACGCGGAATCGGGACATTATTTTTTCTTCTCGATCACCGGCTCCAGAATAACCAGGACCGCCGTCTTCTCCGCCGGGATGCGCTCGGTGTGGGCCTCGAAAGCCAGGTCGTCGTTGTCCTTTGGGCTGTCGAATGGCACATCGAGCAATGCGGAATCGAAGTTCGAGATGCAGATCACATCGCCGAAATTGGCCGCGTAGACGGGCTTTTTGGTCTTGTCGAATGGGTCGGGAATCAGGCGGCTGCCGGCGAAGACCCAATCGGTATGCAGCTCCTTTTTCGTCTTGATGTTGCGAATCCACTCCTGTGCCCGCACGCGCACTTTCTTGCCGTCCTTTTCGTACTCAAGGAAAATCTTGACGGTCGTGCCGGTCGGCGGCATGAACTTGGGCCGATAGACGACAGTCGAGCCGGGCTCGGCGCCGGCGACCGTCAACACCGTGTGCAAATCGCGGGCATCGATATCTGCCGCCAGGATCGCCTCGTGCTCCTTGCCACCTTTCCGGGTCAAGAGCTGCTCCAGGATCGTTTTGCGATTGCAGACGTACGCATTGACGAGCACCCGGCGTTTGTCGCCCTGCGTTTCGATGAAAATATTCTTCTTGAGCTCGACCTTTTTCGCTTCCGGCTCCGGCTTGGGCTGCTGCGCCGCCTTGCCCGATGTCGTTTGCGATGGCGCCTGCTCCGGTTGAGCGATGCAGCCAAGGATGGCCACGATCAGAGCGAGAAAAATGGACACACGAAAGAAATACATGGGAATTCCTCATGGGTGGTGATCGTTCAACGTTCCGCGATCGGCCTCACGTGTTTTTCTTCGGGCCCGGTGTAACGGCCACGCGGGCGGATGATGCGGTTGTGCTCGAGTTGCTCCATCACGTGCGCCGCCCAGCCGGTGACTCGGGAAGCGACGAAGAACGGCGTGTACAACGGCACTTCCAGACCGAGCGCATGATACAGCCGGCCGGCGGGCCAATCGAGGTTCGGGAACAGGTTTTTTTCCGTTTCCAGCACCCTCTCGATAATGTCGGCGGCAGTTTCCCATTGCGTCGTGCCGTGCGCTGGGCAGCCTGTTTGGCATAATCCTTGAGCACTTTGGCCCGCACATCGCCGGTCTTGTAAACGCGATGGCCAAACCCCATCACTTTTTCCTTGCGGGCGATGGCGGCGCGAATCCACGCCTCGGCCTTGTCCGGTCCGCCGGTCGCCAGCAGCATGTCCATGACCTTCTCGTTCGCCCCGCCGTGCAGCCGGCCTTTCAACGCCCCAATGGCGGCAGTAATCGACGAGTGCAGATCGGACTCCGTCGAGCAGACGACTCGCGCCGTAAATGTTGACGCATTGAATTCATGCTCGGCATAAAGGATCAACGACACATCGAACGCCTTGGCGTCGGCCGCGCTGGGGGCGGTCCCGCGCAGCATGTACATCATGTTGGCCGCGAAACCGAGCGACGGCTTCGTCGGCACCGGCGCCTGCCCCTTGCTGGCGCGATAATACTCGGCAATGATGAGCGGAATCTGCGCCAGCAACCGTTCGGATTTGCGCAGATTCGCGGCCCGGCTGTTGTCCTCCACTTCCGGATCATAGTGGGCCAGCATGCTGACGCCGGTCCGCAGCACGTCCATCGGGACTGCGTTTTTCGGCAGCTTCGTGAGCAACTCGCTCAGAAGCGGGGGCAATTTCTGTGCCGCTGCCAATCGTTGGTTGAAATCGGCTAACTGCGAGCGCGTCGGCAACTCGCCGTGCAGCAAAAGATATGCAACCTCATCAAAGGTCGATTTCTCCGCCAATTCGACAACCGGATAGCCGCGATAGCGCAGTCCGCCGGTGACGGTGGAAATGGCAGTCTCGCCCGCAATGACGCCTTCGAGGCCGGGGGAGTAGATCTCAGTCGCAGGTGTGGTCATGGATTGCCCTTTGTCAATCACCAAATTCGAGTAACGCCGTACCCCTCGAAGATCACTTCATTGCTGATTATCGGAATACCATCCAGAAGAGCCTGGGCAATCAATAGCCGATCAAATGGATCTTTGTGGTGCGTCGGCAGCACGGCCTGGCGTTCCGCATATTCTACCGTGACAGGAATAATCCCCAGCCCCAGCGAGCTGATCGCCTTTTCCATCCAGAGCCGATAGGAGGGCAAAAGAGTTATCTTCCCGATCCCGACCTTGATGGCCAATTCCCATATCGTCGCAGCGCTCATCATGCGGTCATTGGCCGGATCATTCACGGCGGCCGCTGCTGCGACGCTCAGTTTGGCTGGATCGTCGACGGACCAAATAAGCCTGTGCGAGTCAAGCAGCACTTTCACGGCAGATATTCCTCAAAGGCATCTGGAATGTCGTCGAAATCCGGCGCAATGTAGACTACCGACCCCTTCATGGCTCCAAGTTGAGCGACAAATCGCTGCTTTTCCGGAGTCGCCCGCAAAGTCGCCACGGGTTTATCGTCGCGCCTCAGTACGACTTCCTCGCCGGGCGCGAGCTTTCCGATGATCTCGGAAAGATGCCTTTCTGCCTGGTCTATTGCAATGGCCTGCATGGCAACCTCCTCAAACAGCTCCCGAACGTTTTGCCCGCCGACGTTGTTGCCAAGCGTCGCTGCCTGTTCGGTGATAATGCCAACGGCGTACATGAGTGGAACCGATGGGATTATAGCAGATTTGTCCTCACACGCCCTGCCCGCCGCGGTCCAGCTCCACGGCGCCGCTTGCCGCCGGATTATAGGGTTCCAGCCACTGGATGATCTCGATGCGGTTGCCGTCCGGATCGTGGATGAAAAATCGATCGCAGCCGGGAATCAGCGTGGTCTCGTCCATCGAGATGCCGCGTTCACGCAGATAGCTGCGGGCTTGCTGCACGTCCTGGACGCGCAAGGCGAAATGGCGCGGGCTGGCCGGGTCGGGCCGATCCTTCAGAAGCAGGTGCAATTGCTGATTGCCCAGCTCGAACCACAGCACGACGAAGTCGAACGTGCGCGGCTTGGCGATTTCCTTCAGGCCCAGCAGATCGCGATAAAAACGCCGGCTCCGCTCGACATCGGTGATGAGCACCGACACATGATCGATCTGCGTCAATGAGATGCTGGCCATTTCCAGACCCCGGCGCCTCGAAGTCACGTTGGCAGTGCCGATTATATGAATGCGGGCATGACAGACCGTCTTGTTTCATTTGCTTTGCGCACCGGAAAAATCTATGCTTGCGCGTTCCACCGACATTCCCTGGCTCAGGTGGTCGAGTGAGTACCGTTTCCGCTTCGGCTTTTGCCCGCGCCGATTTGCTCGCGCCGCCGACCGAGCGCGGCTATTTCCAGCGCGCGCTCCCCGGCAACCTGATTCTGGGCGCCTTCGCCTTTCTTACCCTGCCCCTGACCGCGTTTGTCCTGTTTTATCTCGTCAGCGGCGTGATCTGGGTTTATCTCTGGCTTTTCGGCATGACGCATTTCGTGCTCACCTTCACCGTCTATCTGCAAAGCACTTCGCCAAGAGCTGGAAAAATCAATTGGGTGTGACCGGCATTCCCAGTCAGCCCGGGTAAGCTACGCGGCCTGGAATGCAGGCCATTCTTTCGCGGCAATCGCTCTAGTGTTGGGGTAAAGCCAGTCATTTTCGAGCGCAATCCGGAAGTCTTGGAACGTCGTCCAATCGCCGTTGGTTCGGATCGTTCGCAGGTTCAACATCGCCTGGGCTCCAGGGACTTTCCAACGCATGCCGGCCCGCTCCATCCGATCTTTGATGACGTGCCGGCAGGCGCCTTCAATCACGCCGGTCGCCACAGGACAACCCAAACGCAGATACTCGTCGTAACGCATGCGGTGCTTGTTCTTCTCCAGAAAAGCGCAGATCGCACGCAGGTTTTTTTTCTTGGCCCCCGTCAGCCCCTGCTGCGTCGCCTTGCGCCGCCAATTGGCGATGACGGTGCCGGCCTCGCCATGCAGGATGCGTGTCAGATGATGACGCACGAACACGGGTGCCTCGCCGCTCCCCTCGCCATGGAATACATGAGCCGCCTCCCACACCCGAGGCAAGACGTGCATCAAGTCCAAAATATCCAGCGTATACGCATCCTCGGGTAAGTACCTCTGCCGATCCGTTTCCAGGGATGCTTGTCCGTCACACAAATGCACCAGCCATTGCTGAGGTTTTCGACGCGTCTTGACCTCCGCTTCCAGGTATTGGAACACCAAGTCTTGACCACGAACTTCTTCGCCATCGCGTTCGCGGCTGAGTTCCGCCCAGTACCGCTTGTTCTGCGCTTCGGGGGGTTGTTCCTTGGGCCGATCCGGATCGCGAAACAACGTCGCCACCAACTGCTCCGGCGTTCGCGCGTGCCGATCGACCGAGTACACACAGCCGATGCACGCCATCTGTTTCTTGTTCGCCTTCTCGCCCTTGGTGCGATGAGCGCCGGCCGGCTTCTCCTCGACGGGTCGCACCATCGGAATGCCTTTGTTATCTTCGGTGACGATCAACAACGCGCCCTCTTTTTTCAAGTCGACCGGCCCTTGGCTGTCGCGAAACACCGGTGCCGCCTCCGCCATTTGCTGATTGGTGCGTTCCAACGTGTCCACCGATTGTGGCAACCGAAGGATCGTCTCAATCACCTCACGCACTTGCCCGAACGCCTGCTCGACACCCAACAACTGATCCCATTCCTGCAACAGATACGACACCTCGCTGGCCGGCAATTGCAAACGCTGATCGGTCGGGGCGAACTCGACCTTCGACTTCGCATATTGCGAATAGACCCAGCGTGACACGGCGAATTCGCCGAACACCGTCAACAACCGACGCGAATGTTGCTCCTCCAAGCGCTGGACCACGCGGCCGTCGTCCAGGGTCGCCGACGGGCCGAAATCTCCGGGCCCCACGAGCTTCAAGAAGGCCTGGAACAGCGTCTTGCCCAACGCCAACAGCCTGTCAAAAAGTCCGCGTTCAAACCGATGCGCCGAAGTGCCATCCTGGGCCGATTGGCAGACCCAGTGCTGTAGGGCATCCAATTGGGAATGCACATCGGGCACCAGCCATTCGATGGAAATCGGTTGTTCGTGGTTGCTCTTTTTCGGGTTTTGTGCCACCATGAGCAGGCCTCCTTGCCGGGGAATACTTGGTCGTTGACCCCAATTATGGCAAAGGAGGCATTTTTTTTGACCCTCAATTTACTCCAAATTCCCCAAGATGCCGCTCCAGCTTTCGGGAATGCCGGTCACACCCAAATCAATTCTTGTTTTTCGGCATCCCAATCGGCCTGTTCGTTCTGTTCGACCTGCATTGAAGCCACTCACGTGCACCAGCAATCGCTTCAGGATATTTTCCTGCCCGCGTAAGTGCAGTCGTCTCATCCCACCGGTCTCGTAGGCATGGGCGAACGACCGCTCAAGGTACTCGCCGCGTCGTCGCAGCAACCGTTTGCCCCGCACGCCACGGATACGCCGCCGGTTTGCGTACACCGCCTTGCGCTCCGCTTCCTTCCCTTCCCAATCGCGCTCACCTCGGTCCGGTTCCGGTACGTAGGACCGTGTGTTGGCTTCGTCCAAATCCAAAAGGCTGCCGTTGCTGTGGTAGCCCTTGTCGGTGACCGCTTCACGAACACGCTCGGCATCCATTTGTGCCGCCGCCTCGGCATCGGCCGCGACCGCTTGCAGGTTCTCGGCGGCCTGTCCCAACGTCGGCATCAACGTCGCCGTGTCTCCCTGGTCGGCTCCCATCAAAGTCACAGCCACCACCGCGCCGACGGCCCCTTCCCCCAAGTCCACCGCATGCTCCACCTTGTAGGCCAGATGCGTTGAGCCATCCTTACATCTTGGCGATCTTCGCGTCGGGATCGTGTGGATTCTCCCAGTCTTTATTGGATGCCTTGTTCTTCCGCGTGCGATCCACCTTGGCCAAATCCTCGCGGGTCGGCGTCTCGATCCCGACGCTTGGGCCAAACGGGTCAGAAATTCCTCGTAGGTCTCCTTGGTATCCCGGCGGATGATCGAACGCAGCGCCGCGTTGGCTTCGAGCGTGGTCGCATCGACCCCGACCGTTTTACCTTGGATCAGGCCCTCTTTCGCCAACAGCGTCAGCACCCACTGAAAGACTTCGCTATGGGTTTCCAGGTCGATGAGACGCCGCGTCCGTGACAAGGTCGAGTGGTCCGCGGTCAACTCGTACTGAGCATAGCCGACAAACGCGCGCAAGCTGAACGAGTCGGCCAGACGCCAGGCAATGCCACGCTCCGAGTCGATCCCTTCGAAATAGCCAAGCAAAAGAAAGCGGAAATACTTGCCCGGTTCCAGGCTGGGGCGGCCAAGCACTTCGGCATAGAACGGCTGGCAAAGTCCCTCGACGAACGGATCAAACTGATGCTCGGCAAGGATTTGGTTAAGCCGCTCATAGAACGGATGAGCAGGCGTGCGTGGCAAATCGGTAGCCGCCAGAAAGAGCGGTTCCTGTCGGCAGGTCTTACGTTTACCCATCGCCATGCGAAGTCCTCCAAGGTGACTCCGAAAGTTTAGCGCCAGGCAAAAAAGAAACAAGGCTCGAAGCGACTTTTACCACGGGCTGCTAGGGCGTTGCCGGAGCGGTTGCACTTGAAGCAGTGGAACGTATGGGCATTGGTGTTGACGCTGAAGCAGCGTGCAGTGCCCTGAGTGGAGCCGTGTAAGGGACAGGCGCCGTGTTGCTGGCCGGCGTAGTCGGAGCGTGGCACGAAGGCCAAGAGCGTCAGCACCTGGGCGATCGTGATGGCGGCCCGGACCGCAGCAAAGTCGATGGCGGGACGCGACGGGTCGGCGTGCGATTCGGACTGCTCGTGTCGCGCTTGCCGCATCTGCTTGCGGCGTTCGCGGGCCTCGGTGAGCTTGCGGTCGCGTTCGGCGTGGATGGCCTCGTCGTTGCCCATGAGCTTGTCGTTGGGCGTGACATAGCCGATGGCGCTGTGCAAACGGCCGTGGTTGTGCTCGACGTAATCGGTGACGATGCGGTGGGCGTCGTCCAAAGAGAGCGGCACCAGGACGCGGATGCACTCGCCCTTGATGGTTTTGTGGAAGCGTTCGAGCTTGCCGTTGGATTGCGGGTAATAGGGAGACGTTCGTACATGGGTCATGCCCATGATGCGGATGAACTCCTTGAAGTCCTTGGCAATGAACTGGGGACCGTTGTCACTGATGATGCACGGACGCGCGTCGGGGAATTTTTCGCGGGCACGCAGGATGATGGATTGCACGTCGCTTTCCTCCATTTTCGGGCGGATGTCCCAGTGGACGATGAAGCGGCTATAGCCGTCGAGGATCGAGCATAAGAAATAAAACGTACCGGCGATGTTGAGGTAGCTGACATCGACGTGCCATTCCTGATGGGCTTTCAGGGGCTGCACGAAGCCGGTGCCTTTCTTGGTGACGTTGGGCGTCTGGCCGGCCAGCAATCCCACCTTCTTGAGGACGCGATAGACGCTGGACGGGCTGCAGGCCACCACGTCGGCATCAAGCATCATGAAGGTCATGCGGCGATAGCCGTCGTCGTGATGCGTGCGGGCGAAGTTGCAGATACGCATGATTTCATCCTCGGTGAGCCAATGATCGCGTGGCACCCAAGCGTTGTGCTCGTTGACCTTGCCGAAGCGTGTGACCCAATCCTGGTACTTGCTGCGGCCGATGCCGATCCAGGGCATGAAGTGCGCGACGGCGATGTCGGTCTTATCCGCCCAGGAGCGAACGAAATCGACCAGCTCGTCGCGCGTATCGTGGGGGACCCAGCAGCCCGTCAGAGTTCCCCAAGATCTTTTTTTGTAATCGTTCATCCGGCCTGGAGCAGCTTCGGGGTCGCCTTTCTGGTACGATGTGCGGTCAGTGCCGCCTTCAGGTACTGTAACACCGAGCGTTTCTGTAAACGTAACGTCTGCACCACCGTCAGTAACCGCTCCACGAATCGACAGCCGGTGTCGCTATGACAACCAAAACAGTTCTTCCGCCACAATACCGCCAAACGTTGCACCCGCTCCGCATGGTTGTTCGTCGGCTCCACGCCCTCCACCACCACAAAGGTCCACAACGCCGGGTACACTTTCAGCACCCGCGCGGAAAGCGCACGAGCTTGCGGTCACGACTGCGCTCGCCCTTTTCGAGCACCGTCATGAGTTGCAGCATCAGCGTCGCCATCTTTTCGTCCATCGTTTCCCAAGCCATGCCGCCGCCGCGGTACAAATGCCAAACTTCAAAAACCTTGTCCTTGATATCCAGGCACTCCTGGCCAATCATTTTGGCCTTGGCGCTCCGGTCCAGCAGTTTTTCAAAATTCCGCTTCAAATGAGCCCAACACAACTGACGCTGCATCAACGGCGCCCAGTCATAGGCTTTCCAACGGTCGCTGCACAATATCCCCTGCAGCGTTTCGCCCAACAAATCGGGTAGGAGGGGGAATTACTTCCCCCGTCCTCCCACACCACCGGACGTACTTTGCGTATCCGGCGGTTTCTGTTCTTGTTGATACCGGTCATACAGCTGGCTGAGGTTGGCCAAGCCCAAAGACTCGATCCAAGTCTGATTCATGGCGGTGTTGACGGCCGGACACGCCGACAGATGCCACCACCCCTTGTTCGACCCGGCGGTCATCCGCGCGTGGCGGACTGGAACGCCGTGGCTTTGCAAGAAGGCCGCGATCGTTCTGGTCCGTTTCAGTTGCTTCAACCGCACGCAGCGCAGCTTCCGACGAATCCAACTGTCCAATTCACGCAGCAAGGTCTTGCACTTCGCAAAACGGAAGTACGCGATCCAGCCCGTGAGAAAACTGTTGAGTTCGCCGGCCATCTCCTCGATTTCGATGCCTCGATTTCGACGAGTGATCTGCCGAATGCGTTCCTTGACGCGTTCCTCACTCTTGGGCGCTGCTCCCAACTCCCCGCCGCGCAGAAGACGATAGCCGAGAAACTTGCGGTCCTCGACGTGTGCCACGGCACTCTTCTCCCGATTGACGCGGAGCCGAAGTTTCCCTTCCAAGAACGCTGTCACCGACGCCAGCACCCGCTCGCCCGCTGCCTTCGACCGCATGTAGATGTTGCAGTCGTCGGCATAGCGGCAGAAGCAGTGGCCACGCCGTTCCAGTTCCTTGTCCAGGTCGTCCAACAGCAGGTTCGCCAAGAGCGGCGAAAGCGGTCCGCCTTGCGGGGTCCCCTCGTGCCGAGCGACACACACGCCGTCTTGCATCATGCCCGCTTCCAGGAAGCGGCGAATGATCTTGAGCAGACGCTTGTCGCCGACACGCCGGGCCAATCGCGCCATCAGGATGTCATGGTTCACCCGGTCGAAGAATTTCTCCAGGTCCATGTCCACCACGATGGTTCGGCCCTCGGCCACATACTCTTTCGCCTTGGCCAGAGCGGTGAATGCTCCGCGTCCCTTGCGAAAGCCATGGCTCGATGCCGAAAAGGTCGGGTCCAGAAGCGGGTCCAAAACTTGCAGGATCGCCTGCTGCACCAAGCGGTCTACCACCGTCGGAATGCCCAACTGTCGCACTCCTCCGCCGGCCTTCGGGATTTGCACCCCGCGGATCGGCGACGGTTGATAACTCCCGTCGAGCAGCGAATCGGTGAATCCTTGCAGATGCTTGCGAACCCAGGGCAACAGTTCGCTGACGGTCATGCCGTCCACGCCTGCTGATCCTTTGTTCGCCCGCACGCGGTCAATTGCTTCGATCAAGTTCTGGGTCCGGGTCACCTCCTCCATCAGTCGGTCCGGCAAGGCACGTGCTTGGCCCGACGCCGCAGACGCTTGTGACTCCACGCACCCACCAGCTTCGGTCCCGCCGTCGCCAGTTGAGCCGGGGCGCAACTCCTCCGCCTGCTCCGTAAACAGGAGCGTTTGGTAGTAGCTGCCTTGCTGTCGCTTCACGTCCATCGAGTCGTTCCAGACGGTCGCTTGCAAGAATAGATTCAGCCCTTCATCCGCTCTTGCGAGGCGGTTGGCCTCCCCGACGTGTGTTGCCCGCGCAGGATGGCACATCGCCGAACGAGCGGGTTACTACGGCCTCTGCTGACTTCTCCCTGGTCCATCCCACGACGTTGCCGCCGCAGTAGTCCGGATCGACCGGACGGACGGGGAGATCTCCCAGGGTAAGTTGTGCATCCTTCGCTCGGTCTTCGCCGGATTTACCCGCGTCGCCTACGGAATGGCTATCAGGCGTCCCCGTCTCATGCCGGGTTACCCAACGACGCTGGCCTTGTATCCGATTTCTGTTCGTCGAATCCGAGTTGGGGGCATCGGCTTTCTTCAGATTCCGCCTCGCGACGGACACCCTTGCCTAGCCTTGCGGTTCGGGCCATCACCGCCCACAGAGGACTTGCACCTCCTGAGACACAACATACCTGGCGCACACGGGGAGGGAGAGGATTGGCCCTCTCCCTTACCCACTCGCGCTAGTCTCGCGCGAAACCGCCAAGCGAACGATGATTACGCTTGTCTGTCTTTGGGCTTGGATTGGTGCCACGCGGTGCATCATATCAGTCTGGCCTTGGAACCGCTGCTGAAGGATGCCGAGCGCAAGCGTGTGTTCAAGAAGCTGCGGAAATGGTTGAAGCAAGGCCGTTGGCAGCAAGTGGTCAATGAGTTGTACAAGCTGCTCGTGCTTGCCGAGTTGTCCGACGAATCGGCGGTGTTGACGGCGATCAGCTATTTGGAGCGACACGGCGAAGAAGGCCATCTGGCTTACGCGCGGTTCCGTCGGCGCAAGTTGCCGCTGGGCAGCGGTGCGATCGAAAGCGCGGTGCGTCGGGTGATCAACCTGCGGATGAAGGGGAACAGCATTTTTTGGAAAGAAGCAAACGCGGAGGCCATGCTGGTGTTGCGTGGTTTGGTGCTGAGTCGTCGGTGGAAAGAAGTGTTTGCAAAGATGGCAGAGAGTTTGGCGCATGATCGCCGACTGGATTGGAAATGGCAATCGCCGAACATGGTTGCGGAATTGAAGGCGGGCATCGCGGTCCTGCCACCCAAGCCGCAACCTCATTCACAGAAACCTTGTTACGCCGCAGCTGCGTAGCCGCATTTGGGGAAGGGGCCCATGCGGTGCGACATCACGATGATGATGATCCTCGATTCAACGAAAACACCAAAGACCCAGAATGGCTTCGCTTACTTGGAGAAGACAATTTAGGCTGGATTGTTGTTAGCGGTGATTCCAAAATCCTTAAGAAGTCGCTTGAGCGGCAAGCCCTCTCGATTGCAAACGTGACCTTCTTTGTGATGGAAGGCAAATCATGGCTCAACACAAAGCTACCGGATTACGTTTGGAAGTCAAGAAAGGGCAATCATGTGTCATTGCAGCGACGACTCGATAGCTGGTTGTGCCGCTCTCACGTCGGCCGGTCTTGGTGGCGAATGCATGGATTTTATCGGACGGAACCTCTTGACCGAGAATCCATCCTTATCCATGCCGATGCGCAATTTGGAGGCTTTGGCCCCTGGGAATGTGTCACCGAGTGCCAAAGCCACCTTCGCGCCGAAGTTGGCGCCAACATTTGCTGGATCGACGGCAATGCCCCCCGTTCGCGCTCGTGGCGCCGCCCGCAGGCTGCGGCTTTGGAAGCTGGGCTTCATCGTTGCTTGGATCGTGGTTTGGATCGTTGCTTGCAAGCCCGTCAGGCTCCGGATCTCGGGAGACTGCGGGTTGATCGAAGGCTTTCTTGGCTCGTGCCGCAACACAGCGAATCGGATCGGCTGCGCGTGAAAGCAATGGCTCGCCACGCAAAACGCGCTTCGGAACAGGAATTCCCTCGGGCTGATGCGGCCAGTCCCAGGATTGAATTAGGGGGAATGAACTCATTGCCCCCTCTCGACGCCCTCTCGTTTTAGTATGATCTTGAATAATCGCAATCGGTGGCGCTCATTCCATTCCTGCCGAAAGGAAAGTCATCATGGTCCTCGCCTGGGTAAACAAGCTGCTGAGTTTGAAGTCCAAGAAGTCGGTCAATACGCCTTGCCGTCGGAAGTCCCCTCTCGGCTTTTTCCCACTGGTTGAGGAACTCGAAAAGCGCTTGGTGCCCGCGGGTGCACGCACGACCTTTGTCGTGATGCCGGACGACGGGTCCTCGCCGAGCGGCTACACGCCGATCCAGATTCTTACGGCATACGGATTTTACAGTACCAGCGGCGCCAACAACATCTCCTTTAACGGCACTCCGGGCAATGGCGCTGGACAGACGATCGCCATCGTGGACGCCTACAACGATCCGAACATCGCCAGCGACCTCGCGGCATTCGATTCTCAGTTCAACCTGCCGGCGCCGCCCAGCTTCTCGGTCCGGAATCAGAATGGGCAGACCTCGTCCTCTCCCCGGAGCCGATTCTTCCGGCGACTGGGAAGTGGAAGAATCGCTTGACGTGGAATGGGCCCATGCCTTGGCCCCGGGCGCCAGCATCGATCTGGTTGAAGCCAGCAGCAACTCTTAGTAACGACCTGTTCACCGCCGAGGTGACTGCTGCCGGATTGTCCTGGCGTTTCGGCGGTGTCGAACAGCTGGAGCGGCGGCGAATACAGCGGCGAAACCAGTTACGACAGCGATTTCACCCATGCGGGCGTGACATTCCTGGCCTCGACGGGCGACGACGGGTCGCCGGCGGGTTACCCCGCCTACTCTTCCAATGTGGTGGCGGTCGGCGGCACGACTTTGAACATCAACAGCAACAACTCCTATGGGAGCGAAACAGCCTGGAGCGGCAGCGGCGGCGGCACCAGCGTCTACGAGTCGGAGCCCACCTACCAGGACGGCGTGCAAAGCACCGGCAATCGTACCGCGCCCGACGTGGCCATGGACGCCGATCCGAATACGGGCGTCTCGGTGTACGATTCCTATCCCAACTCCGACGGGTTTGACGAACCCTGGTCCACGGTCGGCGGCACCAGCGTGTCCTGCCCCTGTTGGGCCGGTGTCATCGCCATCATCAATCAAGGTCGCGTTGCCGACGGCGGCACGGCCATGACCGGGTCCACGCAAACCCTGCCTGGCCTTTACAGCTTGCCGAGCAGCGATTTCAACCAAATTACGTCCGGAAGCAATGGCGGTTTCTCGGCAAACCCCAACGGCGGCTACAACGAGGTCACCGGCCTGGGAACGCCCAAAGCTTATACAGGGCCAGACAGCGGTTTGATTTACGACATGGTAAATTACAGCACGGTTCCCGCCGTCACGGCCGTTAGCCCGGCCAGCGGACCAGCGAGCGGCGGCACCAGCGTCACCATCACCGGCACCGGCTTCTCGGGGGCCACGGCGGTGAAGTTCGGCACCACCAACGCCACCAGTTTTACCGTGAACTCGGCCACGCAGATCACCGCCACGGACCCGGCGGGCTCGGGCACAGTGGATATCACGGTCACCACCGTGGGCGGCACGTCGGCCAACTCAGCCTCGGATCATTTCGTCTATAGCAACCTCCCCGTCATAACCGGCGTGAACCCGAATGCCGGGCCGACGGCCGGCGGCACCAGCATCGTCATTACCGGCGGCGGCTTCACGGGAACGACCGCCGTGGAGTTTGGCGGCGTCAACGCCGCAAGCTTTATCGTGAACTCCGGAAGCCAGATCACGGCGATCGACCCGGCGGGAACTGGTGCCGTGGACATCACCGTCACGAATGCGTATGGCACGTCGGCCGCTTCGAGCGCCGATCAATTCACTTATGTCGCCGCTCCAACCGTGACGAGCGTCAGCCCAAGCGGTGGCCCGTCAGGCGGCGGCACCAGCGTCATCCTCACCGGCACCGGCTTCTCAGGGGCCACGGCCGTGAAGTTCGGCACAACCAACGCCACAATTTATACGGTGAACTCGGCCACGCAGATCACGGCCACGGACCCGGCGGGAACGGGCGCCGTGGATGTCACGGTCACCACGGCAGGTGGCACGTCGGCCACCTCGAGCGCGGATCAGTTCACCTACAGCAATCTCCCCGATGTCACCGGCGTCAGTCCGTCCTCTGGCCCGGTCGGGCGGCGGCACCAGCGTGGTCATCACTGGCGGCGCTTTCACCGGAGCAACGGCCGTGCTTTTCGGAACCGGCGCCGCTACAAGCTTTACCGTGAACTCGGCCACCCAGATCACCGCGACCGACCCGGCCGGCTCCGGCACCGTTGACGTCACCGTTATTACCGCATACGGTACGTCGGCCACGTCGAGCGCCGATCAATTCACCTATAATGTCATCCCGGTGGTCACCTTTAGCAACACCGATATTGCTGACAGCAGCGCGACCATCACCATCAACGGCTCCGGTTTCTCGACGACGCCGGCCAGCAACACGGTCGTCTTCAACCTCGGACTCGCGGGCACCGTCACTTCCGCAACCGCCACCCAGTTGGTCGTGACGATCTCCGCTCCCGCCGACGGCACTGGGCAGCCTGACCGCGGTAGTCACATCCAACGGTCTCGGCAGCGGCAGCGGCCGTGCAGGTGGCCACTGAGATTAATGGGACCTGGATCGTCAGCAGTTCCAGCGGCAGCGGGGGCAGTCTGTCCGCCCTCACGTTGCCCTACGCCGTCGCCCATTACCTGGGCGGGGACCAGATCACTTTCTCGGGCAGCCTGAGCGGAGCCACGATTTCCCTAAGCGGCGTGTTGACGCTCAACCACAACGTCATCATCGCCGGCCTGGGCGTCGCCAACCTGGCCATCAGCGGCAACAATGCGGACCAAGTTTTTAGCATTCCATCGGGGGTGATGGCCGCCATCTCAAGCCTGACGATCGAGAACGGCGCGGGCAGCAGCGGTGGAGGAGTCACCAACAGCGGCACACTGACCCTGAGCAATGACACCATCAGCGACAGCTCGGCTGATGAAAGCGGCGGCGGCATCTTCAACGCCAGCGGCGGAATCCTTACACTGAGCGATTCCACCCTCACCGGAAACTCGGCCTATTACGGCGGCGGCCTCACCAACTCGGGCACCATGACCGTGGCCAACTCCACCATCGCGAACAATTCGGCTCAGTCCACCGGCGGCGGCATCGTGAGTTACGGCGGCGCCATGACCTTGAGCAACTCCACGATCTTCGGCAATTCAGCTTATGGGACCGGCGGCGGCATCGACGACTACAGTGGCGCGATGACGCTGAGCGCTGACACCATTGCCAACAATTCGGCTAACGAGGGCGGCGGCATCGGCTTCACCAACGGCGGCACCATGAAGATGCTGGACACCATCGTCGCCAATAATTCTGCAAGCAATGGCCCAGACATCGACGGCACCATCGCCGTCGGCAATTACGACCTCGTCGACAATACCAGCGGCTTGACCATCAGCAGCGGCACGGGCAACCACCTCGGCGTCAGCGCCGGCCTGGCCTCGGCGCTGGCCAATAACGGCGGCCCAACGCAGACCCTCGCGCTGCAGACCGGCAGCCTCGCGATCAGCAACGGCGGCGCTCTCACCAGCATTGCCACCGGGCACCCCGTCGGCATCTCCGACACGACCATTTACGTCCAGAATTCCAAGGCCATCGCCCAGACCTCCGGCAACTACTACATCCTGATCGGTCAGGAAGAGATGCTCGTCACGAGCGTCAGCACGTCGGCCAACACGCTCACCGTGCAGCGCGCGCGTTAACGGCACCACGGCCGCGACCCATGCCGCCGGCGTCAGCGTCTTTCTGGCCCTCGACCAGCGCGGCGTCACCCGCCCCACTCCTCCCGACATCGGCGCCTTCCAACTGCAAGCGACGGTGACCTCCAGCGCAGCCGATCTGCCCGCCAATTCGACCAGCATCACGATCAACGGCTCAGGGTTCGACACGACCATAGCCAACGACAGCGTTGCCTTCAGCAACGGCGTGACCGGAACCGTGACCGCCGCCACCGGCTTCAGCTTGACCGTCAGCCTCACGGGACTGAGCAGCGTGGCTGGCGGCACGGCGCTGGACGCCAGCGTCACGGTTGACGGCGTCAGCAGCGGCAGCGCCGTGCAGGTTGCCACGGTCCTCCAGGTCGTCACGGCCATCAGCCCGAATGCTGGTCCAGCCGCGGGCGGCATGAGCGTCACCATTACCGGTGCCGGGTTCACGGGAGCGACCGCCGTGAACTTCGGCGTCGGTTGCGGCGACGAGTTTTACCGTCAACTCCCCCACGCAAATCACGGCCATTGAACCGGCGGGCAGCGGCACGGTTGATGTCACGGTGCTGTCCAGCGCCGGCGCTTCCCCGATATCACCCGCGGACGACTTCACCTATGTCGCCGCTCCCACCGTGACAAGCGTGAGCCCTGCCAGCGGCCCCGCGGCCGGCGGCACCAGCGTCAACATTTTCGGCACCGGCTTCAGCGGCGCCACCACGGTGAGCTTCGGCGGCATCAGCGCCACAATTTTCACGGTCGTTTCGAGCACTGAAATCACGGCCACCGATCCAGCGGGCAGCGGCGTCGTTGACGTCACGGTCACCATCCCGACCGGCGGCACTTCCGCCACTTCGAGTGCGGACCAGTTCACTTACGACGCCTCCACGTCCACCTCGATCACGTCCAACCCGGTCGGGCCGATCACGCAAGGGACATCGGTCACCTTCACGGCAATTATCACCGGCAGTCCCAGCGTCGGCACGGTGTCGTTCTACTTCGATTACGGCCAGGCCGATCAGTTCCAAGTCGGTGGCGCCGTCAACGTGGTCGGCGGATCGGCAACGTCCGACGCGACCACGGCGTTGCCCGCCGGCTCCGACACGATCACGGCCGTCTACAGCGGCGGCATCGGCTTCGCGGGCAGCCAGGGCACGGATACGATAACGGTGAACCAGGCGACGACTACCACGGTCACGTCCGATCCGGTGGGCCCGATCACGCAGGGGGATTCGGTCGACTTCACAGCAAATATCAGCGGCAATCCCAGTGTCGGCACGGTGTCATTCTACTTCGACTACGGCCAGACCGATCAGTTGCAGATCGGCGGCGCGGTCAACGTGAGCGTCGGCTCGGCGACCTCGGTTTCAACCACGGCGTTGCCGGTCGGCAACGACACGATCACGGCCGTCTACAGCGGCGGTGTCGGCTTCGCGGGCAGCCAGGGCACGGATACGATAACAGTGAACCAGGCGACGACCACCACGGTCGCGTCCGAGCCGATGGGCCCGATCACGCAAGGGGACTCGGTCGATTTCACGGCCAATATCAGCGGCAGTCCCAGCGTCGGCACCGTTTCCTTCTACTACGATTACGGCCAGTCCGACCAATTCCAGATCGGCGGCGCCGTCAACGTTGCCAGCGGATCGGCAACGTCCGCCGCCACCACCGCGCTGCCCGCCGGCGCCGATACTATCACTGCCATTTACAGCGGCGGCGTCGGCTTTGCGGGTAGCCAGGGCACGGACACGATAACGGTGAACCAGACGACGAGTACCTCGGTCACATCCGATCCGGTGGGCCCAGTCACGCAAGGGGACTCGGTCGATTTCACGGCCGATATCAGCGGCAATCCCAGCGTCGGCACAGTCTCGTTCTACTTCGATTACAGTCAGCCCGACCAATTCCAGATTGGCGGCAGCGTCAACGTGAGTGGCGGCTCCGCGATCTCGGCTTCGACCATCGCGCTGCCGGCCGGCTCCGACACGATCACGGCCATTTACAGCGGCGGCGTCGGCTTCGCGGGCAGCCAGGGCGCCGACACCATCGCGGTCAACCAGACGACGACCACGTCACTGACGTCCAATCCGGTCGGTCCGATCACGCAAGGCGATTCGGTCGACTTCACGGCCGATATCAGCGGCAATCCCAGCGTCGGCTCAGTCTCGTTCTACTTCGATTACGGTCAGCCCGACCAATTCCAGATTGGCGGCAACGTCAACGTTGTCGGCGGATCGGCAACCTCCGATGTGACTACCGCGCTGCCGGCCGGCTCCGACACGATCACGGCCATTTACAGCGGCGGCACAGGCTACGCGGGCAGCCAGGGCGCCGACACCATCGCGGTCAACCAGACGACGACCACGTCGCTGACGTCCAATCCGGTCGGTCCGATCACGCAGGGGGATTCGGTCGACTTCACGGCCAATATCAACGGCAGCCCCAGCGTTGGCACCGTGTCGTTCTACTTCGACTACGGTCAGGCCGATCAGTTTCAGATCGGCGGCGCGGTCAACGTAAGTGGTGGCTCGGCGACCTCCGACGCGACGACGGCGTTGCCGGCCGGCTCCGACACGATCACGGCCGTCTACAGTGGCGGCGGCGGCTACGCGGCCAGCCAAGGCACCGACATCATCCAGGTGAATCCGGCCAACCAGGCCACGACCACTTCGGTCACGTCAAACCCGGTCGGGCCGATCACACAAGGCGATTCGGTCGATTTCACGGCCGATATCAGCGGCAATCCCAGCGTCGGCTCAGTCTCGTTCTACTTCGATTACGGTCAGCCCGACCAATTCCAGATTGGCGGCAGCGTCAACGTGAGTGGCGGCTCCGCGATCTCGGCTTCGACCATCGCGCTCCCCGCCGGCTCCGACACGATCACGGCCATTTACAGCGGCGGCGTCGGCTTCGCGGGCAGCCAGGGCACCGATACGCTGACGGTGAACCAGACTACGACCACATCGCTCTCGTCCAGCCCGGTGGAGCCGATCATCCAGGGGGACGCGGTGGACTTCACGGCGACCATGAACCCCAATCCGGGTGACGTCGGCACCGTTTCCTTCTACTACGATTACGGCCAGTCCGACCAATTCCAGATCGGCGGCGCCGTCAACGTTGCCAGCGGATCGGCAACGTCCGCCGCCACCACCGCGCTGCCCGCCGGCGCCGATACTATCACTGCCATTTACAGCGGCGGCGTCGGCTTTGCGGGTAGCCAGGGCACGGACACGATAACGGTGAACCAGACGACGAGTACCTCGGTCACATCCGATCCGGTGGGCCCAGTCACGCAAGGGGACTCGGTCGATTTCACGGCCGATATCAGCGGCAATCCCAGCGTCGGCTCAGTCTCGTTCTACTTCGATTACGGTCAGCCCGACCAATTCCAGATTGGCGGCAACGTCAACGTTGTCGGCGGATCGGCAACCTCCGATGTGACTACCGCGCTGCCGGCCGGCTCCGACACGATCACGGCCATTTACAGCGGCGGCACAGGCTTCGCGGGCAGCCAGGGCACCGACACCATCGCGGTCAACCAGACGACGACCACGTCGCTGACGTCCAATCCGGTCGGTCCGATCACGCAGGGGGATTCGGTCGACTTCACGGCCAATATCAACGGCAGCCCCAGCGTCGGCACGGTGTCGTTCTACGTCGACTACGGCCAGGCCGATCAGTTCCAGATCGGCGGCACGGTCAACGTGAGCGGCGGCTCGGCGACCTCGGCTTCGACCACGGCGTTGCCGGCCGGCTCCGACACGATCACGGCCGTCTACAGTGGCGGCGGCGGTTACGCGGCCAGCCAAGGCACCGACATCATCCAGGTGAATCCGGCCAACCAGGCCACGACCACTTCGGTCACGTCAAACCCGGTCGGGCCGATCACACAAGGCGATTCGGTCGATTTCACGGCCGATATCAGCGGCAATCCCAGCGTCGGCTCAGTCTCGTTCTACTTCGATTACGGTCAGCCCGACCAGTTCCAGATCGGCGGCGCGGTTAACGTGAACGCTGGCTCGGCGACCTCGGCTTCGACCATCGCGCTCCCCGCCGGCTCCGACACGATCACGGCCATTTACAGCGGCGGCGTCGGCTTCGCGGGCAGCCAGGGCACCGACACCATCGCGGTCAACCAAGCCACGACCACGTCGCTGACGTCCAATCCGGTCGGTCCGATCACGCAGGGGGATTCGGTCGATTTCACGGCAAATATCAGCGGCAGTCCCAGCGTCGGCACGATGTCGTTCTACTTCGATTACGGCCAACCCGACCAGTTCCAGATCAGCGGCGCGGTTAACGTGAACGCTGGCTCGGCGACCTCGGCTTCGACCACGGCGTTGCCGGCCGGCTCCGACACAATCACGGCCGTCTACAGCGGCGGCGTCGGCTACGCGGCCAGCCAAGGCGCCGACACGATAACGGTGAACCAGGCGACGACCACGTCGCTGACGTCCAATCCGGTGGGCCCGATCACGCAAGGCGATTCGGTCAATTTCACGGCCAACATCAACGGCAATCCCAGTGTCGGCACAGTGTCGTTCTACTTCGACTACGACCAGGCCGATCAGTTCCAAATCGGCGGCGCGGTCAACGTGAGTGGCGGCTCGGCGACCTCGGCTTCGACCACGGCGTTGCCGGCCGGCTCCGACACGATCACGGCCGTCTACAGCGGCGGCACCGGATTCGCGGGCAGCCAGGGCACCGACACGATAACGGTCAACCAGACGACGACCACGTCGCTGACGTCCAATCCCGTCGGTCCGATCACGCAGGGGGATTCGGTTGACTTCACGGCAAACATCACGGGCAGTCCCAGCGTTGGCACCGTTTCCTTCTACTACGATTACGGCCAAACCGACCAGTTCCAGATCGGCGGCGCCGTCGGCGTGAGCGGCGGCTCGGCAACCTCCGCCTCCACCACGGCGTTGCCGGCCGGCTCCGATACGATCACCGCCATCTACAGCGGCGGCGCCGGCTTCGCGGGCAGCACGGGAACGCTCACCCTCCAGGTGAATTCGGCCGCGCCGCCGCCGAGCATCGCTTCCGTGGTCATTAATCAGGACATCTCGGCACTGTACAACGCCGCGGGCCAACCATCCGCAGGCGTGCAGCGGTCGATGGTGGATGACATCGTCTACACGTTCAGCGAGGCGGTCAACATCCTCAGCCCCGCCACCGATCCGAACGTGTTCACCATCGCTGTTGCCGCCGACTGGACCGGGACCCTGCCGACGCTCAGCTGGGCGCCCGTCGCCGGCTCGGGCAATACCGAGTGGGCCGTTTCCTTCAGTGGCGCCGGCGTCACCGGCGGTTCGATCGCCAACGGCGCCTACACGATTACCGTCACCGATCCGGGGTCCATCACCGCCGTCGCCGACAGCCAGTCGCTAAGCGTGACGGCAGGACAGGCGCCGGCAACCGGCAATCCTGATTACGCCACGCAAGCGTTCTACCGGTTGTTCGGCGACATCAACGGCGACGAGGTCGTCAACGCCGCCGACAATTTGAAGTTCAAGCAGGCCTTGACAACCTACAATGCTGCGTTCGACTACAACGACGACGGCACGGTCAATGCCGCCGACAATTTGAAGTTCAAGAACGACCTGACCGTGAACTTCAGCGGCTTCACGCCGACCATCTAAAGGGCCCGTTTTCGGTCCCCGGCTGCGCGTGGGCCGGGGACGTCTCGAATTGCACTGCCGCTACTGCCTGCTGCGCAGCTAACGCCAGTGCGCATAAGTCATGTCCTGAGCGTCAGATGCGAATATTGGCCGTCTGATGACTTTGGCGGCGCAGCTGTCGGTAGAACATGGCTTGGTTTCACCTTGTACCAGTTTGCTATCAGTATCGCGTTCTGCTCATTTGCACGATATGCGGCCGCGAGGATGTAAGTCGGTTTCCGCACCTACAATGCGGTGGGGGTGGCGTTATATCATCACCTTGGGAAGCTCCCTGAACCAGAACTTACCCACAGATTCTGCTGACGAGGCATCTTCATTTACTCTCCATCGACTTCAAGGGATTCTGAGATAACCCATAGCTCGTGCTGCGACCGCCCGCCGCTTGTTTGGACAAGATCCGGCGACGGCGTAGTGAGGTCCAGGTCCAAAATGTGCGCTCGTTTTCACCTCATTCCGACGTTAGTCAACTAGACGCAATTCGCGCCCACTGGCGTCACGCTGACATCGGTCGGTGAGCGCGGAGAAATCGCATGCAGGCGCTCATTCTGGCTTTGTCAAACTCGGGTCGCAGCGATGGGCACGCACATTCGCGTCCAGCCGGTCGAGTTCCGGCCTCGGCGCGTGCTGGCGGAGGTTTTTTTGGCATCCAGCCAGGCGGAGCTTGAATTTGCGCCTGCGCCCGGCAAGGTCCCAGATTTCTCGGTATTTACACATTTTGCAGGATTCTTAGAGCCGATCGCGCCTACACAGGAGGTTGCCATGAAGGCAGGGCGGTTAATTCAATTTGTTTGTCGCGAGTGCCTCATCGCTCTTGACTTCGAATTGGCGCCGCGAGGCAAATCAGAGGATGAAGGCGAAAACGACTTGGACATTGGCGGCATCCCTGACGCAACGTGTCCATTCTGCGGGTCCGCCGACATCACAGCGCATCATGAACACCCAAACAGGCCCACCGCGCCACGGCCTCGTTTAAGAATGAGAAAAGCCTGACGGTTTGAACCGACGGTGTGAACCATTGCAGGGGGCAAATGGGCGGTGAGAGGACCCTAGGACATCCATACCGGCTTTCCAACTCTTCAACGGAGAAACTGCGTGCTTGCCGTGCCCAAGAGATGGATGGGGCAAGGAAAAATTAGACAGCTTCGCGGCCTGCGAATGGCATGCCATCCGCCAATCGGCATTGCCAGTGCGAAACTCGATTGCAGGCCCCACCGCGCTCCCATGTCTTGGTTCAGAGCCAAAAATGTGCGCTCGTTTTCCCAGCGCAGCGACGTTAATCAATAGAGACCCGATTCGTGGTCTCTAGTGTTACGTTGACATCGGTCGATTAGCCCGGCCTATCCAGCATCGGGCCGTGCACCGGCCGGTTCGCAAGTCGTGCGCAGGGCCGCAAGTAAGCGATTTGCTCGCTGTAGGCCAACCATGCTTGACATCGAAATCCTAACCAAAGAGGAAGAATCTCGTCTAACAGCCCTGGCGCATGCCGGCGATCATAGTGCTCGCAGCAAAGTAATCATGAATGTCTTTCCGCTCATTTTGAAAGTAGCTGCAGAAGTCGGAGTGCGCTTTGGCCGCAGTAGGGATATTGATGAACTAGCTCAAATTGGCATCATGCACGTCATACAGCAATTTCACACTTTTGATGCAAAAAAGGCGCGGGCCTCTACCTATTTTGTTGGTACAGCAAAAGCTAAGATGATAGTGCACATATTGAATCGCGACAGGACCATCGCGCTGCCACACGACGCTCATCGGCCGCATGCGAAGTTCAGCACTGATGCGACGATCAAAGCCACCAGAAAAATGAAACGCACGGAACTTGATGAAATCGACATCGTCGATCGCCATGTCGATCGCTACTTGGACGACCACCACTGCGTAAATCGCATCGAACGAGCATTGATGACCATGCCGCCGTTGCTGCGCTCGGTGGTTGAGATGCGCTTATCTGGCATGACCCTCAAAAGAATCGGTTGTGAATTGAGGTGCAGCAATGAGTCAGCGCGTCGGTCACTAAGGTCAGCGTGCGAAATCCTCAGATCGCAGTTGTCCGACATCTGATAGCGAATTCTGCTGAACGACTGGCCGCAATGATGCTCTCATCTCGGTTACGCGACGCGCGGGGGCGGTAGCGTGCGCGGTTACCTCGAGATCGTGGCACCCGTTGAGGGGGCAATGGTGCAACCCGTGCGCCGAGCCGGTGTAGGACTGAACGCAGCTGTGCCACCGGCCCAGTGAAGCAAGGCAACGGCCAGCTGCCGCTCAGCGTAAAGGTCGAGACGGGCAGACGGTTTCAAACAGACGCTTTCAGGTGCAATGACTATCGCAGGCAACGGCTCGGTGAAGGCGGCCACCAATCCAGAAATCGGTCGCGCGATTGCTGTTAGTGTTAAGGTACGGCAGCGTCTGTTAAGGTGCGGCAGTGCCTGTCGATCGTGAAATTTATGTGTTCGCCGTTTGTTGGGCAAAGGCGGCTTGGCCAGCTTCATGCAAGAGCCGTGAGATGAAATTAAGTCGGCGCGGTCAGAGATTTTCTAGAAAAAAAAACCTTCCACTTTCCAAACGGGCGCATACCTTCGATAATTTTAGTGCAACCGATAATTTTAATGCAACCCCTTGTCAAACGGGCTCGGTCGGACCAAGAACGTCTTCGTTGCAATGTCTCGTAAACTAATTCTCCAAGGGGCCCCAGCAATGTCCACACCGTCGAATCGGAAAAGTACTGGTTTGCGGAGCCGGCGGTTGCAGGTTGAGTGCTTGGAGGATCGCAGTACGCCGAGTTTTGTTATTGCTGCCCCTACTGTTGCCTCGATTGCCGATTACGCCGGCGTGACGACTGCGATTGCTGCCACACCGCCACTGTTAACGACACCGGAAATAGCCGACGGCCAAAGTCAGTCCGCTCCACCGGCAATTGCTCCACCGGCCGAGCCCGAGCCGGGCGGAAGTGCAGGGATCGAATCGGCATCGGTTTCAGGAGCGGCTGGCCAGGTTAGCGCAGCTCCGGCGTCAACGGGGCCGGAAGAAGCCGACGGCCAAAGCCAGTCCGCTCCACCGACATTTGCTCCACCGGCCGAGCCCGAGCCGAGCGGAAGTGCAGGGATCGATTCGGCATCGGTTTCGGGAGCGGCTGGCCAACCTGGCGAACTGGGCACACCTTCGCTGTCAACGACGCTTCAAGGAGCCGACGACCTAAGCCAGTCCACTTCACCGACAATTGCTCCCGCAGTGGGGCAGAACGGGAGTGCAGTGGGCGAATCGGCAATGGTCTCGGGAGCCGCTGGCCAATCTGGCGAACTGGGCACACCTTCACTGTCAACGATGCTGCAAGAAGCCGACGACCAAAGCCAGCCCGCTCAGCTGACAATTGCCCCAGCGTCCGAGGTGACGCAGAACTGGAGTGCAGTGGGCGAATCGGCAACGGTTTCGGAAGCGGTCGGCCAACCGGGCGGACCTCCTGTGCTGGAAGAAGTTGAAGCTCCTTCACAGACCATCGGCGCGGCGATTTCACCATTGCAACCTTCCGGAGTTCCCGTTGCTGGACCGACGACCACGGTCAATCAGGGGCAGTTGGGCGTACCTGCGGCCAGCGCTACCTTCACACCGACGTATTTTGTACCTGTAAATGCGAATGTCGCCCAAGATGCGGCCTTCGCGGGGGGATTTGGCAATAGTGCTCCGATCCCTTTAGAGACGATCGTTGCGCCGGAGCATGGGCCCGCGATGCCGTTCACCGAGCGAATCTACCCTCCAATGGTCCTTCACATTGATGATGCGAAACTTGCAGAAGCTCATGTGGTCCTTTCGTCAAAGATTCCGGGAGAAGGGGGCGAGCCTGGCACATCTTTACCGCCAACGGTTCTGGAAAAAGCCGACTACCAGAGCAGCGCCGTTCCGGCGATCATGGGTCCCACGGATGGTGCGAATCTTGCAGAAGCGCATGCGGCGGTGGTCGTTTCGGCAAAGGTTCTGGAAGCCGCTGACGAGCCTGGCACATCTGCGCTGCCCACGGTTCTGGAAAAAGCCAACGACCAGAGCTCACGTTCGGAAACTATCGGCGCGGCGATTTCGTCGCCGCCAGCTTCCGGAGTTTCAAATCCTGGTCCGACGACTGCAGTCGATCAGGGGCAGTTGCGCGAACCCGCAGCGAGCGGTGGCTTTACACCTCCGTGGATCGTACACGCGTTGAATCCAAATGATATTGCCTTTGTCAATGCGAATGTTACCGCAGAGGCGGCCGTCAGAGGATTTGGCGATAGTGACCCCAGTAATCAGATGGCACAGACCGAGGCAGAAACGCCGGCACTCACTCTGCGGTTTTTGCAGAATCCACTGATTGACCTACTAGGCGGTCTCGATGTTCCAGTGCGCCAGTTCCTCAATGAGGAGCAGGTGCTGGATTTTCCGGCAAGGACCAGTCTTGCGCAAAGTTTCGATGTTGCTTTGCGTGAATTCCTGGATGAACTGGACGAGAGTGTTGAGCAGGTGGTGGATTTTTCGCCAAACACCAGTCTTGCGCCTGGGCGCTTGCAGTCGTTTTCTCAGCAGCAGCAGTGGAAGTCGCGAGGCGAAACCTGCGGCGCATTCCAGCCGAAGCCACACTGGATTGTCATTGCGAATTTCGCGTTCGTGAACCCCGTTTGCGGTCATGACTACTGGACCCCTGGATGAATTGCTGAGCAAGCTGAGCGACGGCGATGATGCCGCTGCCGCGCAGATTTTTCTGGAGTATGAGCCGTATTTGCGCAAAGTCGTGCGTCGGCTTCTGCCCGACCGCCTGCGTCCAAAGTTTGATTCCGTGGATATTGTGCAGTCGATTTGGGGAGATCTCCTCACCGGTTTTCGCGAGGCCGGTTGGCGTTTCGCCAGTCCCAACGAACTCCGCGCGTTTCTCGTGAAAGCGACGCGGAATCGATTTGTTGACCGTCTCCGCCTACATGACCGCAGGCTTGTGCACGAGGAGTTTTCGACAGGCGGCGATTTAGATGACGTGCAAGAAAAACGGCAAACGCCTAGCAAGCACATCCAGGCGGATGAACTCTGGCAGCGGATGCTGGAATTGTGCCCGGTGGAGCATCGGCCGATGCTATGGCTGAAACGGAGCGGCGCCTCCATGGAAGAAATTGTCGCCGCGACGGGCTTGCATCCTGGCAGTGTGCGACGAATCTTGCGTCAACTGGCAAGCCAGCTGGCGAGCCACCCATGAAGGCGGGCCGATCATGTCATCTTCGGTGCCTGATTCCAAACGAACTCCCTCGACCCAAATTGATCGGTCTAATACCCCTCGCGGCAATTACGGTGACGCCCTCATTGACAAGCTAGTCGATGAGATGATCCGACGCTGGCAAGACGGCGATCAGGTGCAGACCGAAGAATTCCTCAACCGTCATCCAGACTTGTGGCACCAGCCGGAGTCGGCCATCGAGCTGGTTTATGAAGAAATCTGTCTGCGCAAGAAGCAGGATCAATTCGACTTTGCGATGCCTGTTCTCGAACGATTTCCTCAGTGGCGCAAACGCCTCGACATCATGCTTGAGTTCCATTGCCTTCTGGAAACTCCGCCGCCGCAATTTCCCCAAGTCGGCGAAACGATCGCCGGATATCACTTGCTGCAACAACTTGGTCGTGGCGCAAGTGGCCGGGTCTTCCTGGCCAGGCAGTCGGACTTGGCCGATCGTCCGGTCGTCGTCAAATTTACGGCGCACCGGGGCGAGGATCGCGAGTACCTGAATCTGGCCCGATTACAACACACGCACATTGTTCCGCTCTTTGCCGTACACGTCGATCCTGTCCGCCATTTGCGCCTTCTTTGCATGCCTTACTATGGCGGCGTCACTTTGGAGCGCTTGCTGGACTCCCTGCCGAACTGTCCGCTCAAGCAGTGCCGCGATGAAGACCTGAAACAAGCGCTGCGAAAATCGGGGATCGGCGTGTCGGGGTCCATTGAACCACTCCTGTGCCGACTGTCGTACGTACAAGGAATCTGCTGGATCGGCGGCATGCTTGGCCGATGCCCTGGCATACGCTCACGTCGCCGGTCTTTTGCACCTCGACGTGAAAGCTTCCAACGTCCTCATTGGAGCCGAAGGCCAGCCAATGCTCCTGGACTTTCATCTGGCACAAGCGCCCATTCAGCCCGGTGGTCCCGTGCCTGAGTTTCTTGGCGGCACTCCGGGTTACATGGCGGCGGAGCAGTACGACGCCATGCAGGCGATCAAGCTGGGAAAGCCGCTTGCTGTGGCTGTGGATCAACGCGCCGACGTGTATGCCCTAGGGGCCGTCCTGTATGCGGCACTCGGAGGAAAGCTCCCACATCCTGCCGGGACCTGTCCTCCCCTGAGCCGAATCAATCCACACGTGAGCCAGGGCCTGTCGGACATTGTCGCCAAGTGCATGGCGCAGCGCCCGCAGGATCGTTATGCGACGGCAACGGACCTGGCAACGGACCTGCGCTGCCATCTGACGAATCAACCCTTACAAGGCGTGCGCAACCGGAGCTGGAGCGAGCGCTTCCAGAAGTGGCAACGCCGGTCGCCGAATCCGTTGCGCAACTGGACAATCCTATTGCTTCTGGTCGGAACGATGGGCATGGTGGCGTATGGGGCTTTTTCCCACTGGAAGAAACTCAGCGATGATGTGGCGTTCGCCTTGACCGATGGTCGCAAGAACTGGCGCGAACGCAAGCGCTACCCTGAAGCAATCGCACAACTCAAGCAAGGCCTGGAGTTGGCGCGCAGGCTTCCGCTGCAAGGAACACAAGAATTGGATTTCATGGAGGAGATTCGTCAGGCCGAGCTGGCTCAGGCGCAAGATCAGCGCCAACGGATGCTTGGCCAATTGCACACGCTGGCGGAAAAGGTCCGGGGCGTATTTGACATCGAGCACTTGCCGAGAAATCGATTGGGTTCTCTGAATCAAAGCTGTCAAGAATTCTGGGAGAAGCGTCAACTTCTCAAGGTCTGGGCCGATAAAGCCGACTCCGACGAAACCGCACATGACCTGCTCGATCTGGTTTTGTTTGCCACGGATTTGCAAGTGCGGGCGGCGCCTAGCAATGAAAACATCGAAGCCCGGCAAAACGCACTCAAAACCTTGCACGAGGCCGAGTCGCTATTCGGCCCCAGCGTCGCTTTGGACGAGGCTCGAAAACAGCACTGTCAGGCTCTTAACCTGCCAGTTATTCCAGCAAACGCAGCTGCACTGCAGCCGCGCACCATGTGGGAGCACTTCACCCTTGGGCGCGCTGCGCTGTTGGCGAGGGACCCCTCGGCTGCCGCCAAACATCTTGATCGAGCCCTCGAGTTGAAGCCGCACGCATTTTGGCCCAATTACTACAAGGGCCAGTGTGATTACCAACTGAGGCGATATACCGAGTCCGTTGCTGCGCTGAGCGTGTGTATTGGTGCCGCTCCCGATGTCGCCGGGAGCTACTTCCATCGTGCCCTCGCGTTTACGGCGCTGAAAAAACCTGATCTGGCCTTGCAAGACTATACAAAGGTTTTGAATCTGGACCCAGACTGTGCATGCGCATTCGAGAATCGCGGCATGCTGCATTTTCATGCCGAACGTTACGCCGCGGCGGCGGCCGATCTGGATCAGGCCACCACACTGGGATCACCATCCGCCGCGCAGAAGCTCCGCGAAGTTTACGAAGTTCGCAAGCGCACGAAGAATGAAACGATGCGTTGACACACCAGATCACCGCTTTCTGTCGGGAGCTCTTTGCACTCGCCAGCGCCATTGTCTTTTTTCTTCGAATCCTCATTTACTCTCCATCGACGTCAAGGGATTCTGAGTTAACCCATAGCTCGTGCTGTGACCGCCCGCCGCTTCTTTGGACAAGATCCGGCGAGCCACCAAATGTACATGTCCATTGTAGCGGGCGCTGCCGCGGCTATCCGGGATTGGGCTGGGGTGCGGCCCGCGCGGCTTGAAACGCCTGCCATTGCTCGGCGAACAAGCTGACGCCTTTCTCCATCCAACGCGTTACCTCCGCCAATACCGTGGTCAGGCAGAATTTCTCCAAGTTCACCCGCAGCGATTCCAGTACACTCACGATCACGCTGCGGCGATGCGCGCCGTTCGCCGTCTTGTTGGTCCGGTTCGCCTTGCGGTCTTGGGCCGAACCGCGCAAATTACGCTCCGAGAGATTGTTCGTCGCCTCCACCTCCGGCACCAGGACGAACGTGAACAGTTCCTCGGCCAGCAACAAGCGTTGTATCTCTTCCACCAAGTTCGCAAACTCGCGCTCGTGCGGCGTCATCTGGGGCGTCGTCGTTTCCCGGCGGCGCACGCACACATCCAGCAGCCGACTCGACAGATCATCGACGCGCTGCCGGCGACCCACTTCGCCCAGGCGGCCGTCGGCGGCGGCGCTTTTACCGTCGCGATAAATCTGCAGAACCTCGTCCAGGAAACACTGGTATTTTTTCTTATGGGGGTACAAAAGCGCCAGTTTGATCGCCTTGCGCAACAGATGCGCCCAACATTTCTGCCCCTGCGTGAAGCGGTTTTCATACACCGCCGCATCATCGCTCACGCCGATGCCGTCGAATAGGTCCGGCGGCAACATTTGGTCCAACGTGGCATCGTCCTTGTGGCAGCCAAACAAAAACACCCGCTGCAACTGCGATGCGAATGCCCATAGGGAACATTTCTCATTGCCGACTTTCCAGCCCGTTTCATCCATGTACACGATGGCCGCGTGCGCCAACAACTCACAGAGCGTATCGAACTCTTCATCCCAGTGCGTCGCCAACTGCCGGAGCAAGGCGTCGGCTTGCGATTTGCTCAAGGGCAACTGGCAGAAGAATCCCATCACCGCGCACGCCTTGTCGAGCGACATGCCGATGAGGTAAACCAGGAACGCCAGCACCACCAAGATCTCGATGCCGTACTCGCAGCGTGGCGTGACGCCGGGAATGCGTGGCTCTTTGCCGTCAGGGCCGGCGTGGATGCGGTAGCCGACGCGAATGGCCTTGCCGTCTTCAATGCGCCAGACCGCGCGTTTGCGCACGAGCTGACACTGACGTTTGGCCACGCCATCGGGAAAAATATCTACTTGGCGTTCGGCAGCGGCGAACTTCACTTCGGTCGGCTGTCGGCCGGGCGATTTCTTCTTGCGGCGCCGCCGCGGTTGCCGGCGCTTGTTTTCGGCGTCGATACTGTACGAAGCGTTGGGCGTGGCGGCATTGGCGCCGGACGCTGGGTTGTCGCGTGCCGCTGCGGGCTCGTACTGTGCCAGCCGTTGCTTGAGGCGTTGATTGTCCGCTTGCAAACGCTGGATGGAATGGCGTTGCCGATCGATGATGTCGAGCAACCCTTCGACGGAGACTTTTCCGCTGAGTGCGTCGCGTCGCAGTTGCTGAGGATCGAGGACAAGAGGAACATCCATGTGCACCACCAGGCCCGCGTGCTGCAGGGCTGACGAGGGAATTTGTGGAAAGGCCGCGAGCCCCATCGCTCCGTTGCGGAGCGGATCACGTGAAGTCAATCTGGAACGATGGGGCCGTGTCGAAGATGCGTCATCAAGGTGCGTGTCATCGGGATTCGAGGTGCGTCATCGCGGTGCACTTTCATCATACGGAGCAGGTCAAGGGGTCTCCGCAAAAAAGGCGTCGCTACAATGGACACGTACCACCAAATCGCTGATGTCTTGTAACGCGGCGTCCTGTGAGCACTTGGTGAGCTTCGCCCATTTTGATGTCGTGAGTTTTCCTTCAAAGCCATCGAGCAGCCGATTGATGACCCTTCGTTGGCGATCATTGAATGGCTCGTCGGCATGCGCCTTGCCGCGGCGATGCTGCCGGCGACGGCGCGTTGCAGAAATCGCCACACAGCGTGGGTGGTCAGGCTCAGCCGCCGGATTTTGTCGGCGTTCCAGACGCTGAAGGTCCGACCGCAGCCGCGTCGCCGATGGCGGTTGCTGCAAAAGACCCGCCGAGCGCGGATCGTCTTGCGTTGGCAGTCCCTCTCGTCGTAGCCACGCAGAAAGCCGTGGCGAATCAGCGTGCCAACGAGGGATAACAGGACCACGCTTGGAGCACGGCGTTCACCTCAAAAGAATCATTGCGAGGCCTGCAATCCCAAGGTACAGCAGCGCCACGAGGAGGTCGCGTTTGCACGGCCCACTCACGGGCCTGCGATTTTTAGCGAAGCCGGCTTCGATCAAGCAAAACGCCACGACCAGGCCCGCTACGCCCGCGAACAAGCAACTGGCTTGTACCGACTGATTGGCAAACGAACTCGCCACCGCCAGTCCGAGCGAAACTCCCAGGAGCGGCAGAAAAGCAGCGATCCGTAGCGCCGCCCCGCCGTCACGCTCCACCGTAATCGCCTCGGAAAATCCGGTCAGCCATTCCAAAACAGACCACGAGAACATGAAAAGGATCATCCCCGAAGTGTCGACGATGGTGGGAAAGAAAAAATCCCCTTGCAGCGTCAGGAATTTGCCCGCGGCCGCGCCAATGGCCAAGCTCATGCCGACGATGGCGCCGCCAATCGCCCAACCTGCACCGTGGTTGCGCCGCTCGGCCACATCCTGCCGGGGACTTAGGCCGACCAGCGGGACCGCGCACGCGCCGACACCAACCAAGAAGTAAGCCATGACGAAGCATGGATGGGTCAACAGCACCCCAATCTCCGCCATCGTCGCCTTTCCGCCAAACATGAACAACAGCAGCGCCATCATGGCAATCACCGGCATGACTTACAAAAAGGACCGGTCGCGATCGGTTGATGCGAGTCGGCTGATGGCTGCGATCCGCACGCACCAGTAAACCCAGATCACCAAGGGCGGAAGCAGAAAGAAAAACACGGGCATCGTCCTCGGCGTGGTGGCGTTCAGAAGTCGTCAAGCATTTGTTCGTAGATGCTGCGGTTACCGCCCAGTGTGGCGCACGCACCGAGGTAAGAAGCGAATCGCGGCGGGGCGGCATCCCTTCCTCAAGAAGCCGTTCATTCTCGAACACCTCGACACCGCTGGCGCTGAACCGAAGATACAGTTCCAACGCCTGCATCAAGCGCTCCTCATCGCCGGGACCCAACCGCTCGCGCAAGCGATACCGCTCTTGCTGAATGACCGCCGCATCGACAAAACGGTACGGCTCCGGTGAACGTCTGGCATCCGCCGCCGCAAACGCTTCGGCGATCTCCTCCCAGGTCACGCTGGCCCCCGGCCCCGCGGATATGTGATAACGGCGATACCGCAGGCCCGACTTCAGCAACAACAAAACCAACGATTCTGCCGTGTAATCGACGGGAATGATGTCCTTGCGTGTTGTCAGAGCAGCGGGCACACGCCGCAGAAGGTCGAGCGTGCGATAGTACCAGAAAATGCTTGCCGACGGTAAGCACCCAAGCTGTGTGTGTCCAACGACCACGGACGGTCGAGCAATCACCAGCGGCAACTCGGGCGCGGTGTGCTCCAGAAGCATTTCGCATTCGGCTTTGGATGCCGTGTATTCCACCAGGTGATCGACATTGAAGCGGGGATTGTCGTCCTCGCGAACGATCCGTGGCGAGTTGACGCCGCAAATATACAAATATACGCAGTTCCCACATAGAGGAATCGCCGGAGGTCACATACACGCGGCATGCGGTGCGCAGGGCTAGCGTGCCCAGGATGTTCGTGTGTCGTACGCTGCGAACCGACCGGAACGACGTGTTGGCGACCAGGTGAAGCACATGAGTCGCTTGACCCAGACGAGGATCGGCCAGCGTCGCGGGATTGGTCAAGTCTCCGCAAATGGTCGTGCAGCGCCGTAGAGCGGACTCAATCCGTCTGAACTCTGCAAACCGAGTGAGCGACGTGCCCAAGCGTGCCTCGGCAATCTCTGTGCTTTCTCCGCGGACGATAAACAGCAGGCGGCAAGTGGGGTGCCGCAGGAGTAGCTCGACGGCAGTCGCTCCGCCGATGAATCCCGTTGCGCCCGTAAGGAAAATGGTTGCACATGCCATGCTGGGGCTCCTATTTCAGCTTCACGTCGATCACCGGGCGATCGGCTTGACCAATCCATCACGCTCGGCCAGGCGTCGAGCGAGGCGCACGCCAGAAGATAACGCGCCCTCCATCCAGCCGGTGAACGCGTAGCAGCAATGCTCGCCAGCGAAATGCAGACGACGCTCGATGCCTCGCATCAAGAGCGGCCCGGCGACGGTCACTTGGCCCGGAGCCGGGAACGAATAGCTGCCTCGGCTGTAAGGATCGCCGAGCCAGTCGTACAGGCGCCCCTGCACGGAGGCATTGGCAAACCCGGGCCAGAATCGGTCCAATGCCTCCCGATAGCGGCGGTCGAGTTGATTCGCCGCGGCCCAGGAGCGACACCTATCCGCAGCCGGGCCGCCGCTGATGGCGACGATGGCGTGCTGCCCCTTCTGACCTTGCCCGGCCGTTGTCTCCCAGGTGAGCTGCACCGGACCGTTGGACAAAGCGTTCACCGATCGCTTGGCGTCGGCCCAGGGGCGCCCATTCGTCACCGCCAGATACTTGACGTTGTCCGCCAAGGGGGTCACGAGCCCGGCCGGAAGAGCTGGCATAAAGTCGATCTTGCTCCAGACACTGGGCGGGGCCGTCAAAACAACGTCGTCTGCTTCCATAGTGGTTCCGTCCCGCAATTCGACAGTGACGCCAGCTTGACGAATCCGCACGGCTCGCACCGGCTTGTCGAGACGTACGGCGTCATTACCGGCACGGCGTCGCAACGACTCGGCCAAGCGTGTCGCTAATTGCTGACAGCCGCGTTCAACGTGCAAGGTGTCCGTCTCATCCCAGAATTTATCGAGTCCGCCGCCTTTGACGATTGCCAGCACGCCCAACAGGCTTTGCCAGGCCGGGACGATGCCATTGATAGCCGTGAATTGAATCGCCATTGCGATCTTGCATTCGTTCGATACCTTCTGTCGGATAATCCAGTCGGCCAGCGACTGACTATCGAGTTGATTGGCGCCGGGTGTCTCCCAGGGGGTGAAGGCCGGCACGGGACGGGCCTCACGGTTCATGTTTCGGAACCCAGCTCGCATCTCACGATGCAGGGCGCGCGCGGCGGCCTGCTGGAGGACTCGGCCGTCCAGTTCGATCACATCGGTTGGCGAGTCGGGCAGTTCCAAGAACCGCAAGTTGAAGCGTTTGCCATACGCCATCCAGGTCGGTTGATTCGGACCGACGAGTTCACCACCGGCCTCCACCACTTTGTTCTGGACCAGATCCGTGCGGCTCTCGACGCGCCCGCCGAGCCGATTCCGGGCTTCGACGACGGTGACGCGGTAGCCGAGGTACGCCAATTCATCCGCGCTTGCCAGGCCGGAAAGGCCCGCCCCGATGATGACCACGCGCGGCCCTTTCGCTTCCGGGGCGGCGCAGAGCTGGTCGTGCAGCAGCACGCCGCTGGACGCCGCGAGCGCTGCCGTCAAGACTTCGCGGCGGGACGGCTTGGGCTTCCCCGTGGCGAACCGTTGGAGTTGGTGCAAAAAGGATTGCGTCATCGCAAATCTCCATAATAGAACGAAATGGTGAGACGGGTGCCAGTTTTGTTTTTACTCTTCAATCACCGCCACGAACGACCACTTTGCGGAATGCACAGGATGGAACAGAAAAGTCAATCGGTTGCCCGTTTTGGGATGGATCCCCGTCCCTTGGCCGGTTTCTCCCTTCAAAATGCGTTCCGCCAAGTCGGAATCAATCTCCTTCAAGTCGGCGATATCACCCGGCTGTTGGTTTTCCCGGTCGCCCGCGCCATGGATTGGATGGCACACGAATAGCCCCGGTTTTCCTTTCATCTTTCCTTCGATAGCGGGCGTACAATCGACAACGCATCCGTACCTCTCTTTTCCCGGGTTCAACTCGGTCAGCCAACTCTGATACGCAATGAAAGATTTCGTCCGCACGTCCACGGTTACTACGCCAACTATCTCCCCTGCGAGCCGCATCGGTACCGCATAAGCAACCATCCAGGTTTTATTGCCATTCGCGCCATCAAAGGTCGGTCCAGTCCATTGTGGAAGTCCGCTACCGAACGGTACCAGATACCAGGGCTGAGTCAGGTGCGGCTTGTACCCGTTCTTCGGTATTAGATTCGCCGTCAGGATCAATTTGGGATCAGCGAGGCTGCGATAAACGTACAAACAGTGGGGCTCCTGCTTGGCCGGGCTCCTGCCTGCTGCGTATGCCAGGGTAAGGCCGTGGATGCGATCATCACCTCGCAAAAGGTCCGCCAGAAAACCCTCCAGCTGCTTCGCATTCCAGTCAGGCTGATGCGCCAGGGCCGCCTCGATCGAAGTCCCGAACACCGCCAGTTGGCGCATCTCCGCGTCGAGGCGATTTGCTATTTGGCGGGTCAGTGCCTTGCGGGACTGATCGCGATCGTCTTGCGCCTGTTGCTCGGCCCGTGTCGCGCGCGCCGTCTGCCAGACGCTGAAGATCAAGCCGACCACGAGCACGAGAACGAAGGCGCCCGCAATGACCAGCGCCGCCCCGTGCCGGCGGGCGAATTTTCCCAACCGATAGGCGGCGGACGGCGGGACGCGTTCGACCGGCTCGTCAGCCAGGAAGTGCTGGACGTCCTTCGCCAGAGCCGCGGCCGACTCGTACCGCCGTGTGCGATCCTTCTCCAGGCACGCCATCACGATGCAATCGATCTCGCCGCGCAACAGCGAGGCAAGCTTGGCCGGCTCCGTTTGGCGCTGGGCCGAGATCGACGCTAGCGCGTCCCTCGAATCGCTCAAACGCATGCTCGGCGTGGGCGGTTCCTCGTCCCTGATTATGCGGAGGATTTCGCCGAGGCCTGCCTCGTGCGCGCGCTTACTGGTCAACGGTGTGCTTCCCGTCAACAACTCGTAGAGCAACACGCCCAGCGAGTAGATGTCGCTGCGCGTATCAACACCCAGAGGCGCTCATCTCGGCCTGCTCCGGGCTCATGTATTCCGCAGTGCCGATCATGGTGCCAAACTGCGTGAACAGCGTCCGTTCAGTGAGCTGTTGCTCGATAGCCTTGGCTACGCCAAAGTCGATTACCTTGGGGACCGGCTTCCCGTCGAAAAGCGTGATCATGACGTTCGACGGCTTTATATCGCGGTGGATGATGCCCTTCTGGTGGGCGTGATGGATCGCCTGGCAGACCGGCACAAACAATTCCAATCGCTGGCGCGGCGTGAGCCGATGATCGTCGCAATACTTCGTGATCGACACGCCGTGGACCAACTCCATGACGAAATAGGGCCGTTCGGCTGCGGTGGTGCCCGCGTCGAGAACCCGTGCGATATTCGGATGATCCATCATGGCCAGTGCCTGCCGCTCGGCTTCGAAGCGTGCGATGACTTGGCCGGAGTCCATGCCGGGTTTGGTTATCTTCAAGGCGACCTTGCAGTGGACGGGTTCTTGCTGCTCGGCCATGAAGACGACGCCCATGCCACCTTCGCCGATCTGCTGGAGCAGCTTATAGGGGCCGATCGACATGCCGGGCCGTTCGACGATCGTCGGCTGATTGATGGTGACGCCGATACCAGGTGGCGGCGAGTCGAGCGGCCCGTGTGATTCATCATGAGATGCCAGCAGTTCCCGGACGCGCTGCAACAACTCCGCCTGGCTCGCGCAGTGCCTTCCAAAAAGGCCGCCCGTTCCCGCGGCGTCGCTTTATCAAGAGCTGCGAGAAAAATGGCTTCGGCGTCTCGCGTTTGCTCATCCATACCCGGTTTCTCTGCATTGGTTGTCCACCTACTATGCGTAATCCCGCGGCAAATCACCCCACTCATTCCGCGAATTTCAAACTTTTTTCAATTCGGCGTGCAGCCAGGCGCGGCGTAGGCCCAGTAGCGATCGGCAGTCGTGGTCGAGATGCCCAGGGCCTTGGCGGCTTCGGGAATCGTGAGGCCGATAAAGTAGCGCAGTTTTACGAAGCGGGCTTTGACGGGATCGACTTGCTCAAAGAGTTCGAGCGCCTCGTTAACGGCCAGAATATCTAACGATGGCTCCGGCGCAGCGATTTCGACGTGCTCGAGCGCATGCCGTTTGAGATCACCACCTTCGCGTTGGCTGATTTTGTGCCGAGCCCGATCGATGAGGATGCGGCGCATGGCTTCGGCCGCAGCAGCAAAAAAGTGCCCGCGGTTCTCCCACCGTGCTTCGTCGGCCGGGCCGATAAGTCGAAGATACGCCTCATGGACGAGGGCTGTAGCATTCAGAGTGTTGCCGGGAGCCTCTTCGGCCATGCGGGCGGCCGCCAGTTTGCGCAACTCCTCGTACACCAACGGCAGCAATTGCCCGGCGGCGTGTGGATCGCCTTGCTCGATGGCAGATAGAATGCGGGTCACATCGTTCATGCTGACCAGTTTACCGCGCGGGCAGCGAGTCGTCGCCTGGCGGCTAATGAGGCAACCGCGGCAGCAGTTCTTGTCCTCTTGATGCCCATCGATCGCCGACTACAAGCGTCGGAGAGTTGCCGGAGTGGTTCGCCGCCTTGAGGGATTCCGAAAGCGGGCCACTGCTCGCTGCGGGCCGGGTGGCCCTGGCGGTTAAGCGCCGTGGGCCCCTGGCGTTCGACCCAGGGGGTCGGTTCAAGATCCGGGGCCAGGGCCGGGGGCCTTCGCGTGCGCGCGCGGTCCTTGGTCGCGCGTGCCCGTTGGTGATATTGCCCAGCTCTTCCGGTGGATCATTCGGCTCGATGTCCTGCCAGATCATCCAGGGACCAGGCGTGTGTTTCATGGCTCAACCCTCAGGGCGATTCCAGGCTTGCAACCCCCGCAGACCGACGTGGCCGCGGCGAGGTTTCGCCCGACCGGACGAAACTACCGCGCGCCGGCCGCGCGGTCACAAATCCCAAAAAGCCATCCAAAGGCGCGCGCCCGAAGGCCCCCCCCCGGCCCTGGCCCCGGAATTTGAACCTCCTTAAGTGAGCCGGCGTCGGAGGCCCCGTTTACGATGATTAGCTCCTCAAGATTTACGAGGGCGCCCAGTTCTTTGACACCGCTGCTCCTTGAATCAAGGAAATCCACCCACACAACCTTGAAATTCTTGAGGCCGGCCAACTCCTTGAGCCTGGATGAGTCCGCGTCATGCAACGGGAGCTCGATGAGCTCATCGAGGCGAGCAAGTTCCCTAAGGCCCTCCGGCGTCTCCTTCCCGGACAAATCAAGCTTTGCAAGATTCTTGATGCTGGCCAGTTCCTTCATCTGGGCATCAGTCAGGGGCTCAAGAAATCGCAGCGCGAAAGGAGCTGCAATCGGCGGCAACTTTTCTTTCGGGAACTTTCGGAAACTGAATCCAGGGATTCCTTTATCCGCATGTTCGCGCACGACGTGGTAACGGTTGAACGAGCGCTCAATCCAGAGCGAGTGCTCACCACCGATTTTCTCGTGGGCGGCAATGGTTTCCGCATCGATCTGCTTGGAAGTGAGTTTTTTGACCTGGCCGAATGCAGCACTCGATAAGGCTATCGACCGTGCGCGAATTCGCAGCTGGTGTTATGCGGCGATTCGCCGGTATTGTCGTTGGTTGCGCTTGCGGAGGTGGTAACGAACTGCCTCCATCAGTTTTGTCCTGTTCGGTTGGCGATGGTTGCGCGTCACATCGGCGTGGAGCCGCGCTTCAGACGGCCGGAAGCCTGCGGGCATCGGAAATTCTGCACTGCGCCGTTCGATTGCTGCGAGCATCGGTCGATCCGGACCGAAGCGCGCAACGGCCTGCTTATGCGGCCGAAAATGACGAATCGCTTCCCGCGCGGTAGACTGGCCTCCATGAACGACATCACTCACATCCTGAACGCTATCGAAGACGGCGACGCGAAGGCCGCTGATCAGTTGCTGCCGATTCTCTACGACGAGCTGCGCAAGATCGCGGCGGAGAGATTGGGACACGAGAAGCCGGGCCAGACATTGCAAGCGACAGCATTGGTCCATGAGGCATATCTTCGCCTGGTCGGCGGCGCGGAGCATCCGTGGAAAAGCCGTGGGCATTTCTTCGCAGCCGCCGCTGAGACCATGCGGCGAATTCTGATCGAGCAGGCCCGGCGCAAAGGTCGCGTCAGGCACGGCGGCGATCGGCGCCGGGTCGATCTCGATGACATTCGCCTCGTGGCCGATATTGCCAACGACGATCTACTTGATCTTGACGATGCGCTAATGCGGCTTGCCGAACTCGATCCGGCTCGCGCCGAACTCGTAAAGCTTCGCTTCTTCGCGGGCCTGACCATGCCCGAAGCGGCCGCGACGCTGGGCGTTTCGCTTACCACGGCGGAGCGCTATTGGGCGTTTGCTCGCGCCTGGCTTTATGCGGAGTTGACGGGCGGATCAGTGGACGCCTGAGCATCGAACTTCTTTTTGAAAAAAATGAAGGGCTCGCAGGGTTTTTGGCGCATTGTAGGTTAGACCCAACAGCTAAGGAGCCGTGCCATGCGAACCGTCAACCTGATCGAAGGTATTTATTTCGCCGCTCTGGACAAGAAAATCCCCGCCGAGCGTGTCGCCTACTTGGACGAAGCTTGCAAGGAGGACGATGTGCTGCGGCGCTGCGTTGAGCGAATGCTCGATGCCGAACCGAAGATCGGCAATTTCCTGCAGCCGGACGGGCCTGCCACCCTCGCGCCGCCGCCGATCGAGGAACGTCCCGGTTCCATCATCGGACCCTATAAGCTACTTCAGCAGCTCGGTGAAGGCGGCTTCGGCGTCGTTTTCATGGCGGAGCAAGAGCAGCCCGTACGGCGCAAGGTCGCCCTCAAGATCATCAAGCCCGGCATGGATTCCAAGCAAGTCGTCGCCCGCTTCGAGGCCGAACGGCAAGCGCTCGCCTTGATGGATCATCCCAACATCGCTCGCGTTTTCGACGGCGGCACCACCGATAGCGGCCGACCCTATTTCGTCATGGAGCTCGTCAAGGGGACGCCGATCACCGAGTTCTGCGACAAGAATCGGCTCACGCCGCGCGAACGGCTGGAGCTGTTCATCCCCGTCTGCCAGGCCGTTCAGCACGCGCATCAGAAGGGGGTTATCCACCGCGACATCAAGCCGTCCAACGTGTTGGTGACGATGTATGACGACAAACCGGTCCCCAAGGTCATCGACTTCGGTGTCGCCAAGGCCATCGCGGAAAAGCTGACTGAACAAACGCTCTTCACGCGCGTCGGGCAAGTTATCGGCACGCTGGAATACATGAGCCCCGAGCAGGCAACGCTTAACGCCCTGGATGTCGATACCCGTGCCGATGTTTATGCCCTCGGCGTCCTGCTCTACGAACTGCTGACCGGCACGACGCCCTTGAACAAGGAACGCATGGAAGGAGTGGCGTTCATGGAAATGTTGCGGCTCATCCGCGAGGAGGAACCCCCGAAGCCGAGCACCCGCCTAAGCCAATCAGGCGATGCACTGACGTCCTACGCCTTGGACCGCCGGACCGATCGGCAGAAGCTGCCGAAGCTGGTGAAGGGCGAGCTGGATTGGATCACGATGAAGGCGTTGGAGAAAGACCGCACGCGCCGCTATGAAACGGCCAACGCCCTGGCTTCCGACGTGCAGCGCTATCTGAAGGATGAGCAAGTCGAGGCGTGTCCGCCGTCGGTCACCTATCGATTGCAAAAATATGCCCGCAAGCACAAGACCGCGTTCGCGATGACCAGCATGGCGGCGGCGCTGTTGCTGTTCGGAATCGTCGCGACGGGGTGGCAAGCGGTACGAGCGACGAGTGCTGAAGGCGAGGCCGACGCTCAGCGTGTGATCGCACTGGAAAGCGCGAAGACGGCTCGCGATCAGGAAGCCATCGCCCGACGGGAGCGCGATGAGGCAGCGGCCGCAAACCTCCATCTCCACGACGCACAACAGGACCTAAAGCGCACGCTCTATTTCGCGCGCGCGAATTTGCTCCAGAACGCCTGGGAGGCGAACAACACCAGCCAGGTCCTCCAATTGCTCGACCAGCAACGGCCCCGCCCCGGCGAACCCGATCTGCGCGATTTCGAGTGGCATTACCGCGATCGGCTGTGCCATCAAGATCTACTCACCATCGCGACTATGCGCAGCTACCTGCCCATGCCGATCATACCGGCATTCAGCCCGGACGGCAAATTCGTCGCCGCACAAGCGAAGCGGTTAGACGGAAAGCAGAGCCGGGGCGAAATCGCCATCTACAGTCTCGCCGATGGCAGCGAACGCACCCGGGTTAAGCTCGATGCGAAACTGTCAATCGGCTCACTTCAGTGGAGCACGGATTCAAAGCGCGTGCTCATCGTTCGACTATCCGAGAGGGTGACTGGGATACGAACCTTTCCAAAAACCGAGGAAACCGAGACTCTTTTGGAATTCGTTATCTGCGATGCGGCGGACGGCCATGTAATCTCACGGGCGCAGGTGACCGACGAGGCTGCTGGGTTCAAAGGACGTAATTTCGGCTTTACAAGTACCGCGTTTAGCCCGGATGAAAAGTATTTCGCCATCTTCAGTATCAGTGACCTACCCGCGGCGATTGCTTCGGGAAAAATCCTTCTGGGCGACATGGCAACAGGTAAAATCATTCGCCAATTCGGAGATTCGGCGGGGCAACCGCGTAATTTCGTATTCAGTCCGGACGGACGCCGATTGGCGGCTCCCATTCAAGTCGGGGAATTGGCACGATCATCCGAATCATTGATCAAAGTCTGGGATACGGCAAGCGGCGACGAATTGCTCTCGAAAAAGGCGCCTGGCAGCAATATCCGTTTCAGTCCGGACGGAAATCGCCTGGCAATCATTGGCTTCGTGAATTCCCCCAAGCGATCGAGCGTCTTCACCGCCTGGGATCTCACCAGCGGCAAGGAAATGAACTCCTTTCCGCTAACGCAGGAGGAAAAAGAGAACGATGACCGAGCCAGGCGGTCGCTCAATTTTTTTGTTTTTAATCCCGATACGACTCGGCTTGCCGTTTACACCGTCCCAGGCGATGGGCCGGGTGAGATACGATTGTTTAACACGGCAACAGGTGAAGTCGTCGAAACGATCCGCAACATCCCGAACATGTACTCGCCCGTATCAGACTTGGTGAAAAATTTCAAACGAGCCCCGACGGCAAGATGCTGGCCGCCGGCGGCAGCGACGGGACGGTCTGCGTCTGGGATCTCGGCGCCGGCCGCGCGGCAAATGGCGCTCCGGCGCTCGTCTTTCGCGGCCATACTAGCGAAATCCGCCGGGTGGAATTTCACCCCGATGGCTCGCGTCTCTTTTCGGCCGACATGGATGGCACGGTCAAAGTTTGGGACGTCGTCACGCGCGATCGGCCTGTGGTCATCCAGGAAGTGGCTAACTTCCGCGGCCCCGTTGCCTTCAGCGCGACTTCGGGTCGGCTTCTGACGGTCTATCAGCAACGGGCCCCGCAACTCGGTAATGGCAAAAAAGGGACGTCTGGCGAAGCCAACAAGCCCGGCCCTGTGCCAATGGAAAAGTCAAAGATAACGGTTTGGGATCTCACCGGGAAACCGTTGGCCTCGTTCGCTGGCCCCGCTTTCGGCGTCAATGGCTGGGAGTGCGATCCGATTGCCCTGAGCCGGGACGGTACACGGTTGGCGATCATTTCGTACCTTGGAAGTGGTCGAAGGGAAGGCGCTGAATTGCACGTCATCGAAACCGACACCGGCAAGGAAGTGTTCGTGCGTAAGATCGACGAGACAGGTTCCCTCGGCACGGCCGCCCCGGCTTTCAGTCGCGATGGGAAGCAGATTGCCTTGGGGTTCGCGGAGGCAGCGAAGGGAAAAGAAAATTCGTTCCCGCGATCTGGCCTGGCCCATGTGAAATTGCTGAATTCATCCGACGGCACCGAGATCCGACGGATCGCGGTGGGCGAGGGCGCCATCCAAAGCCTGGCATTCAGTCCGGATGGAACCCGGTTGGCCCTGGCAACCGGCGTCTTCCAGACGAAGCCGGCTATCACAATCTGGGACGTGCGAACCGGCGAACGTCTGGTCAAACTCGAAAGCAAATGGCAACCGACGGAGTCGCTGGTTTTTAGCGACGACGGTATGCGCGTTGCGAGCATCGTCCGCGGCTTTGGGTTCGGTGAAGAGAACGAAGTATTCGTCTGGGACGCGGCGACGGGAAAAATACTCCTCACCTTGCCCGGCCATTCCAGCCGGTTCCTCAACATCGCCTTCAGCCCGAACGGCCGCCGCATCGCCACGGCGACGTCGAGCGGACCGCGTTACGGGTCCGGCGCGCCGGAACTCGTCAGGAGAACGAAATCAAGCTGTGGGACGCCGCCACCGGCGACGAATTGATGACGCTCAAGGACCACAACGGCGCCAGCCATTTTAGCTTCGGCGCCGACGGCACACGCCTCTACGCCGTGGGGAGAGGTTCACTCGGATTGGCGGACGAGAAAATCGAAATCCGCACCTGGGACGCGACGCCGCGGCGGTAGCAAATGCGGCCCCATCGAGGCATATCGGTGTGGAATCAGTTACAGGCGCGCCGAAGTGCAATGGTAGCTGTCCAATCTCTGAAATGGCGTAGGAGGCTTTCCGGGCTAACTTTTCCGAAACTGGGGCAGCTGCGCGGGCCGTTTTCTTAAACTGCTGGCATGGATGCCATCGAGCAACTCAAACAGGATGTCCGCGACGGTCGGATCGACCTCGATCGCCTGATCGACGTCATCGTGACCCAGCAACGACAATTGGAAGCAGCCAAGCAACGCATCGAAGAACTCGAAAAGAGATTAGGCGCGCCGCCGTCCTCGCCGATGGCCAAGGTCGATGAATCCTTTTCCATGCGGTCCGAGGAAAAACGACAGCAGGCTCGCCATCGCAAAAACAACAAACTCAAGCTCTCACGCAAATCCCGACGAGGCCGACTCAGCACTGCCGACAAGCTCAAGCTGGCCGAACGCACCGAGAAGTGCTTTCCCGATGGCGTGCACGAGCAAGACTGCCATCTTTCGCACACTCGGCCGGTGTGGCGTCTGGAACAGGGCCGAGCTCTCGTCGTCGCCTACGAAATCTATCGCGGGCCCAAGAGTCAGTACGGCCAGATTCCTGGCGTGCTCGGACGCAGTGAATTCGGCCTGGAGATTGTCGTCGAAATCGCCTACTTCGTGTATGTCATGGGTCTGTCCTTCGACAAAGTTTGTCAAATGCTACAGTTCTTGCAAAATCTCGCGCTCGGCAAAACGCAAGCGGATTCGCTGCTGCGGCAATTGTCGCGTCATTGGCAGCATGAGTTTGATGTGCTGTGCACGCTGTTGGCCAACTCGATGGTGGTGCATGCCGACGAAACGAGTTGGAGTATCCACAGCGTTTGGGCCTTTCTTTCGGAGAAGGCGCGCGTGCTGTTCTTTGGAGTCCACAAGGATGCCGAGACGCTTGAAAAGATTCTCGATCCAGCGACGTTCTTGGGTATTGTGATCAGCGACGATGCGGCGGTGTATGCGAACTTCACTCAGGCGCAAAAGTGCTGGGCTCACCTGTTGCGTAAGGCGATCAAGCTGACGCTGCAGCAGCCGGAGAATGCGGAGTATCGCCACTTCACGGATCGCTTGCTGGAGATTTATCGCAGCGCCTGCCGCGTGCAACAGGATGCCCGGCGGAGCATGGCGGGACGAGCGCAGAAAGTGGCGGAGCTTGACGACGAGCTGTTGGACTTGTGTGCGTCGCTGTGGGTGTTGGAGTTGCCGCCGCTGGCGGAAGGACCGGAGAACGATTATCGATTGTTGGTGAACGAAGTGATGCGTTTGATGCTGGACCAGCAATTGTTCACGTTTGTGACGGGGGAGCCGACGACGCAGCCGAACGGCACTTGTCAACCGGTGGCGGGCACGAACAACGAAGCGGAGCGGACGCTGCGCAATCCGGCCGCGGCGCGGGACACAGGCCGGGCGAACAAGACGCCGGTGGGCGCACGTCGCCAGACGATCATTGTGAGCGTGTTGGAATCACTGCGCGTGTACTTGAAGACATTCACGCTCGCCAACGTGATCGCCGAGATCGAGCGTTGGCGACAGGCAGAAGAAAGTTGTTTCAGCAAGCTGCTGCGGAAGCTGAAGTTGAAGGTGCCCGACCAATCGATTCTCAACCAACTCATCCCCATCCCCGACGGCTGACGCTTCAACGCCGAATTCCCCTGAATCGCTAAACCTCGCTCTCCGCGGCCTGTCCAAGACGCTCGCGACGCGTTACGCTGCGCGCAGAATGGACAGCTACCACCCAAGCCCACTCCGCAGCAACTTCTCGATGCAGCCTACGATCGCGACCACTCCGCTTTCGACCCGAAATCGATTCCGTCGAAATCCCCACGCAACCGCCGCGATTACTTCCCGGGGGTGGAGTTACGGACACGCTGATTAGAAAGGGGGGGATACATCACGCCGTATGCAGCTGCTGAATTGCTTTCGATCAGCGTAAAGACAATTTACAAGCTCTGTGGCTCCGGTGAGTTGGAAGCAGTGAAGATAGGGCGGTCAGTTCGGATACTGGGAACGAGCTTGCGGGGCTTCATCGCCAGAAACACCGTGCGGCGGCCCGAAGAACCGCCGCAAGAGCCTGAACCGATCATCCCGCCTCAGCCTAAACGGAAACTGTCTTGGGCTGGCTTTGTTTTCCTGCCACCGCGGTCTTGAATCGTTCCAGCTTTTCACGCAGGCCTTGTTTGTCAGCCAGCAAGTGCGAATAGTGCAGGCGGATGACGACGGGGCTATTTCCCATTAGGTGAGCTAGCGTGTCCACGTCCATGCCTGCCTTTAGCATTTCTGTGGCGTAGGTGTGCCGGTAACTGTAGCAGGTCACGGTTTCCCAGTTGAGCTTCTTTTGAATCCGGGTAAACAGGCTGACGTAATGGAACCGCTTCAGGATTCCGCCTCGCTTGCGGCGAAACACCGGCCCTGACGGATACAGCTTCACCAGTTCCTTCACCGTCTCCAGCGTCTGACCAGATAGCATAATCACCCGGTCCTTGCCCTTGGTCGCGTTCTTGTGGCTGAAGCGTTCCTTGCGGCGGCTGCCTTCCTTGTTGAACATAAACGCTCCAAGCGATTGATCGAAGTCTATCGCCGATGCGACGGCAAGTTCCCCCGGCCTAGCTCCGGTATCCTTCAGAGCCTGGATGAACGGGCGGTAGGCGGTGGGAGAGGCTTTCAAAACCCGCTGATGGTTCTTCTCGATCTCGTCGGCCGTTTTGCCCATCAGGGCGTCGGCCCCTCGACTATTGCCGCTCGGCTTCTCGATGTCGGAGAGAGGATTCTTCGGAATGAGGCCAGAACGGACAGCCCAATTCATGGCGGCGGTCAGGGATTGGATGCAGTTGCGTTGCGAACCGGCGGTCCAGCCGATCCACTTCCGACCAGGTTGGGCTACCTTGCGTGCTTGCGGGCGAGGAATCTCCATGTATTCAAGGAAACGATAGACGAGGAAGTGCGTCAGGCTGCTGACCGCCCTTTCCCCGATGCAGCCCTTGCCGTCTGGATTCCAGTTGACGAACGGCTCGAAGCACCGCTGCCTGATCTCGACCGTGCCGGGTTTCTTCCGGCTAGCGATGTGCTTCATGTAGGTTTCAAGGACGACGCGCACGGTGTTATTTTCGGCGGAATGCTCAACGCCTGCCAGTTCAAGGATTTCCTTGAACTTGGTTAGGGCGGCGATGTAGGTCGGGCCGGTCGGCGCGTCATCCAGGCCGAGGGCCAGTTCATGCAGCTTACCGTTGATGGTGGCGAAGTATCCTCCGCCCTTGCGACTGGCGTAATACCGGGCTTGTGGTTTGCGGGCCATGTGTCACCTGTCAAGAAAGGAAAACGGGCGTCAACGCATCCATACCATTGTATTCTTGACAGATTTCTTGACAAGTGGCCGCGCTGAGATTATCTATGAATTGTTATGAGTCACGTATTTCTTGGGGATTTCGGCACCGGCAACAAATGATAACTTGCCAATCTTGCACATTTGATACACATTGATGCGAAAATCCGGGCAGGTGCTGACCAGGCAATACGCATCGGTCGGCGTGAAGCCGAATTCTGTGATCAGCCAATCCATCAGATGGAACGTCGCCGTCTCCACCGCGACTTCCAGCGGACGGTTGGCATTGATCGCGACAATCGAGTTCGGCTTTTCGATGCGCATCCAGGGAATCTTCTTGTTCTTGATAACGTCGAGCTTGACCTGCACGGTCGCTTTGGTCTCGGCGGCGGTGCCGGTGAATTCGGTGTCGCCCTGGGAGGCGTGGACATCGCCGAGATAGACGAGAGCGCCGGGGTGATGGATCGGCAGGTAGATGCGGTTGCCGACGGCGGCGTCGCGGATATCAAGATTGCCGCCCCATTCTCCCTGACCGTCGAGACTCGTCGCTACCTCGCGATCCGGCGCAACGCCAAGCGTGCCGACGAACGGCGTGATCGGCCAGGAGATTTCCGTTCTCCCCTCGCCCCTGGGGGGAGAAGGGTTGGGGGTGAGGGGGAAATGGAGCGTGCCATCGCGGGTGGTGCCCGAGGGGCCGGGCGTGTGCTGAAAGATCTTGGTGGTGTAATCGCCCGACAGGTCCGGCCAGCGCGTCGAATCGCCCAGCGGGCCGCGGCGTGGGCCGATGGCGATCCACGAATAGCTATCGACGGTGATCGCCTCGAGCGCGATGACGAGCACATCACCGCGCTCGGCGCCTTCGACAAAAATCGGGCCGGCGATCGGATTGGCGAGCGGCGGCACACGATCGAAGCCGGGCCGTTTGCCGGGAATCGCCTTGTCGGCTTCGGTCTTGAAGTAGCCGGTGCTGGCGTCGTAGGTTTCCAGCTCGAAGCTCTCGCCCGGCTTGACGCGCAGCAGCGGTTCATCGCGCCAGTCAAAGGCGTACTTGCGAGCCAGTTCGCGGGGGATGCGTTGCAAAGGGAAATCCTCAGTGACAGGTTCATTCCGGGCTCAGCTCCCGTTTCGCCGCCTTGCCCGACTCCGCCTCCGCAATGGAGCGCCGCAAGTGCGCTGCATTCGCCGAGTTGGACAAAAGGTACAGCGTCCCACTCCAGGAATTGAATTCGTCCAGAGGCATGACGACGACCTGGCCGCCCTCATCCGTGACCACAATGCGCGGCTCCGCATCGGCCAGGACTTGTTCAATTAGGCGCGGCAAATTGCGCTTGGCGTCCTTCAGTGTGATGGCTTGCATGGCAGACTCCGTAATTTTTGGCTCCGCGTTCATGATACCCTGTGCCGGCCCGCCTGCCAATCTGCAGAACGCTAGTGATTTTTGATGATTCCTTGGCACACGCCACGCTCTTCATCCGACAGACGGACAACGTATTTTTTGTTCATGGGAAACCTCCTTGTGACCAGAAAGTTTCCCAACCATTCCCAACATCCGCAACCCCAAGTTTTAGACTTGAAGGCGCACTAGTACGTATGAAATACGGTTCGCGAAGGATGCGAGGGGCTTTTCGTCGCTTTCTCTCGGTTGGGTGCCAGGAGGCAGCGACACGTAGAGGTCGCGAAAATCAACGGGATCGGGATCAAATGGTGTTTGTTTAATCGCCGCGACGAACCTGTTCGGGGCATCGGACCTCGAATCGACTGACAGCGCTAACCCTGAGTGCTGAGCTGGACGTAATCCGTGCTGGGCGCGTAAGTCTACTACTAATACGCGGTGGAATGCGGCATAATTGAGCGGCGCCTTTTCAACGCCAAATAGTTGCCGGATTCGCTCACCGACATGGTAAAGTGAAGACCATCAGCGATGTTGACATCTTGGAGACGCTGCGGAACCGGCGGCATGTTTAATCCCACTTCTATAGATTTCATAGCGCCGCGATATAATAGGCGAAGGGCATTCCATTGTAGCGCCCCACGCTTGCCTATACAATGGAATTAACAAAAAATGGCGAAAATTCCGTTGCCCTTTCCGAAAGGCCACTCTAAAATCGCAGTGACAACTTGGTTTTCGGTATCTTATCGAGAGTGGCTGAGGGAAGGGCCCGTTGAAGCCACAGCAACCGGTCGCACTTTTGCGATGCTGGTGCTAACTCCCCCCGGTATAGCCGGGAGAGATAAGATCGTGCGACGCACGTCTCTTGTTTCTATTTTCCCAAGATACCTACCATCGGTTGCGTTTTTTTCACCCAGTGGGAATACTCTCATGAGCGATATCGTTCGCGGCCTCAAGTGTCGCCTGTGCGGCAAGGCCTATCCGAAGCAACCCCTGAACTATTGCGAAGACGATTTCGGCCCCCTCGAAGTCGATTACGACTACGACGAAATCCGCGAAGCGATCAGCCGCAGTAAGATCGAGATGCGTCCCTTCAACATGTGGCGCTACCGCGAGTTGCTGCCCATCGACGGCGAACCAACCGTCGGCCCTCTGGTCGGCGGCACTCCGTTAGTGCGGGCGCATCGGTTGGCCGAGGCGCTCGGCGTCGAGAAGCTGTGGATCAAGAACGACGCCGTCAATTTCCCGACGCTCTCGTTCAAGGACCGCGTTGTTTCCGTCGCGCTTTCCAAGGCCCGCGAGTTCGGCTTCACCACCGTCGGCTGCGCCTCCACCGGCAACCTCGCCAACAGCGTCGCCGCCAACGCCGCCCAGGCCGGGCTCGACACCTACATCTTCGTGCCGCAAGATTTGGAGACCGCGAAGATCATCGGCACCACCGTCTATGGCGCGAAGCTGATCGGCATCAAAGGAACCTACGACGATGTCAACCGCCTGTGCAGCCAGGTCGCCGACCGCTATAACTGGGGCCTCGTCAACGTCAACCTGCGGCCATTCTACGCGGAAGGCTCCAAGACATTCGGCTACGAGATTGCCGAGCAGCTCGGCTGGCGCACGCCGCAGCACGTCGTGAGCCCGATGGCCGGCGGCAGCCTGATCGGCAAAATCCACAAGGCTTTCCAGGAGCTCCACAAGGTCGGTTTACTGGATCGCGAGCCGAGGTGCAAAATCTATGGCGCCCAGGCGACCGGCTGCAATCCGATCATCGCCGGGCTCAAAGCCGGACTGGATTCGCATCGCCCGGTCCGCAAGCCAAACACCATCGCCAAGTCGCTCGCCATCGGCGATCCGGCCGACGGCTACTTCGCCATCAAGGTCATGCGCGAAACGGGCGGCTGCGGCGAAGACGTGATCGACCCGGAAATCGCCGACGCCATGCTGCTGCTCGCGCAAACCGAAGGAATCTTCGCCGAGACCGCCGGCGGCGTCACGTTGGCGGTCACGCAAAAGCTGATCGAGCAAGGCAAGATTCCTCGCGACGAGGAAATCGTCATCTGCATCACCGGCAACGGCCTGAAGACGCAAGATGCCATCGCCGATCTCGTGGAGAAGCCGGTGATTATCCGCCCGAACATCGACGACTTCGCGGCGGTGCTGGAAGGGCAACGCGAAACGGTGCTGGTGTAATTTCCCGCCGCTTGCGGCTTCGCGCTCGCAGCGAACCGACGAATCGCTTGTCGCTTCACGCGAGCGCTAAGCCGCAAGCGGCAAATACAAGGAACCCTCATGCCAATCAAAGTCCAAATCCCGCAAGCGATGCGGCAACACGCCGACGGGCAGGCCGCCGTCGAGCTGCCCGGCGCCAATGTCAAGGAAGTCCTCGACGCGCTCGGCGGCAAGTTCCCGAACATCACAGGCCGAATCTTCGAGAACGGCCAGGTGCGCCGCTTCGTCAACATCTATCTCAACGACGAAGACGTGCGCTTCCTCGACAACCTGCAAACCGCGACCAAGGACGGCGACGTGCTGGCCATCATCCCCGCCGTCGCAGGAGGCTGAAACAAGTAAAAAGTTAAAAGTAAAAAAGTAGAAAGTAAGCAGATGCACTTTCTACTTTTTTACTTGGAGTTTTTTACTTGCTGGAGAAGTTATGGCCGATCAACCCGAAGAAGCCTGCCCCGACATCCCCGAAGGCGCCGCCCTCTTTCCGCTCATCCCTGAGGAATTGGGCATCCATCCGCTCTTGCTCGCGCTCTTGCACGCGGTCGTTTTCCTGGACGGCTCGGACGAAAACATCATGAATGACGCTGCCGCCGCCGAAGCACTCGACGGCATCGCGAATTATTTGCAGCGTTTGCAAGGGCCAGACCTCAAGCGCATCCGCGAGGACATGGAGTGCTTGCTCGCGTTCGGCAAACAAGCTGAGTGGCCCAGCGAAGTGATGCAGTTTTTCCAGGATTTCCCGAAGGATTTCGGCGTGGGCCGGATGCAATGACGGCCGGAGGCGAACCATGGCTTCCAGAGAATGGCCAGCGCTTTCTGACGGTGATCCACCCCATCCAATCTTCCAAGATCCGTGGCTTTGGGAATTGATCGAATTCACGTATCACGCCGATTGCGGCAATGCAGAAGCATCTTTCATCGATATGGTTTTCAGAGGGGGCGAGAATATTCGGCGTCTGCGATTTTTCGCGCCACAGGACGTGAGACTCGAGGGATTACCAAGTGCTGCGGGGCGTTGCATTATCGATGTCAGTCATCGCCAGCTTGAGGGGATTGGCGTTCGCGTTTGCAGTTTTGAACAATCCGGCGGGCCCAAATTCTGGGCATCCCGTGTCGTAGATTTGGATTTGGTGACATGATGGATCCCACCCTCGAACGTTACAGCCGCCAGATGCGTTTCGGCGGCATCATGGAAAAAGGCCAGCGCAAGCTGCTCGCGAGCCGCGTCACCTTGTGCGGCTGCGGGGCGCTCGGCACCGTCATTGCCAATGCGCTGGTGCGGGCCGGCGTCGGCTTTGTCCGCATCGTCGATCGCGATTTCATCGAATCGCACAACTTGCAGCGGCAGGTCCTGTTTGACGAAGCCGACATCGCCGCCAATCTGCCCAAGGCGGAAGCGGCAGCGCGCAAGCTCCGCATCGTCAACTCCAGCGTCACGATCGAGCCGGTGGTCACCGACATTGACCGCACCAATATCCTGGAGCTTACGAAAGACGCCGACATCATTCTCGACGGCACCGACAATTTCGAGATTCGCTATCTCATCAACGACGTCTCCGTCAAGCTCGGTAAGCCGTGGGTTTACGGCGGCTCGATCGGCAGCCATGGGCAGACGATGACGATCCTGCCTGGCCACACGCCGTGCCTGCGCTGCGTCTTCGAGGCCGCCCCGGCGCCGGGCGAAGCGGGGACCTGCGAGACGGCGGGCGTCCTGGCGCCGATCGTCAGCATCATCGCCAGCTTCCAGGTCGCCGAGTGTTTGAAAATCCTCACCGGGCAGCTCGAAACCATCAATCGCGAGCTGGTCTACATCGATGTGTGGGAAAACATCAGCCGCCGGATTAAGATCGCGCCGCTTTTGGGCAAGGTTGATTGCCCTTGCTGCCAGCGCAAGAAATTCGAATGGTTCGAAGGCGATCAGGGTTCGCAGACAACGAGCTTGTGCGGCCGCAATGCCGTGCAGGTCGCGCATCGCGTGGCAGCGAAATTGAACTTCGAGGAGATGGCGAGCCAGTTGAAGCTGATGGGGGGCGAGGTGAGCTTCAATCGCTTCCTGCTCAAGTTCACCGCGGAGAGCCACGAGTTCACCGTGTTCCCCGATGGCCGGGCGATCATCAAGGGAACGAGCGATCTGGACAAGGCGCGCGTGCTGTATGCGAAGTATATTGGACATTAGAACGGCGAGGCGAGCCTTGAAAACAGCCGATTGCCGATGGAGACAAGATTGATGACTGCGACACTTCAAAAACCGCCGGCCAAGCGAAAGAAGGCGTTCGACATCGGCATGTTGGTCGAGGTCGCGGACAGTTTGTTGCTGCAAGACCGACGCGACAAGGCTCCAATTTACGCCGGCGGACGCATCCCATGCTTCTGGATCGTTAACGTCGCGGACACGCTCGTCGAGGTGTATTCCGATCCGAAGGGCGGAGCGTCGCCGGAATATCGCAAGCGCGAGGACTACGAGCTTGGCGAGAAGCTTCCGGTCATCCTAAACGGCAAAATCGCCGGCCAGATCGAGGTCGCGAAGCTGTTTCCGGAAGCAGCGGACTGAGGAATCACTCCAGCGGCAGCACCCGCAGCCCGTACGAAATGCGCGAGGTCTTGCCCGCGATCTTGTCTTCCGCTGTCACTTCCACCGTGAATCGGCCGGCGCGGTTGAGCGTGAGGCCGAACATCATTGGCAAATGATGCGTGTCCGCAGGCACGTCGGCGTCGATCTTTCCCGCGATCGGCTTGGTCATCGTCGGCTTGCCTTGCTCGTCGAGGATGCGCATCGACACGTGCACCTCGGGTTGCTTTTTACCCTTGTCGCGGGCAAAGCCGGTCGCGGAGAATTGCAGATACGCGGAATCGCCGACCACGCCGACGGCCGACATCGGCACGCGGGTCTCGGCATCGGCGAACAGGCCGACGCGAACAATGCCGAAATCCGCGGGCAGAATCTTGCCCTTGCCGGCGAGCACGGCACTCTGCTTGGTCGTACGATCCTGGACGGTCACTTTCCAATCGACGATGCCGGGCTTGGCGTCGTACGGCACATCGACGTGAGCGGAGCAAGGAAGCGTGGCGCCGCCGAAGAAATTGCGCGCCACCGAGTTGTGCGGCCGTTGCTCGAAGAAGACCTTGCCCTCGGCGTCGCGGATTTCGATGGCAATGCTGTAGGAGGCCTTGCCCGTGTCGTCGAGCTTGAGGTTCTTGATCTCGAAGGTGAAATGAGCGGTATCGCCCGGCAACATCCCCTCTTTGGGACGCGGCGCGCCGAGATAGCCGTAGGTCATGCGCGGATTGGTCAGCTCCAGGGCATTGTCCTGGACGGCGGGCACAAATATCACGATGCAGGGGATCCAAGCGAATGACATGGTGAACTCCAAATCCGAAATACGAATATCGAAATCCAAGAAAGCGAATGGCACAATCCGCTCCGAATTTGTTTCGCCCACTATTTTTTCATGGCGGTGAAGCCGGCGCTGCTTTGAGCGGCGCGGGCGTAGCGGACGAAGGCGTCATGGACGACCTGATAGGCGTTTTCGTTGCCTGGCGTGGCGGGGGCGAATCGGACGCCGTTATCGGTCATGAAATCGACGAGTTCCTGGACATTGCGTGCGCGCGGCGAATAGGCACCGGCGAGCTGCTTGCGGGCGTCGGGTTTTTCGAGGGCGTTCACGGAGCTTTCCAGCGCGTTGTAGAATTCGATGCATTGCAGGTACGAGCTGGTCTCGATCTCGTCTTTTTGCACTTGTTCGCGCATCTCTCGCGCATCGTTTTCATTTCGGTGCGCACGTCTTTCATCAGCTTGGACGTGAGCTTGCCAGTGGCAGCGGCGCGATATGCCAGCGGCAGGAGCTTGTCGAGGGCCATCTGGTTCTTGCCCTGCAAATCGACGGGCCAATCGACTCGGCCGCCGTCGCGCAACATGCCGACGCTGCTGGTGCCGCTGCCCGAGATATTGAGTTGATTGACGATCGATTGCGGGACCGGCACAGGAGGGCCTTGCGTGCCGCCGATGCAGAGGGATTGCAGGAAGGGGAGCATGGTGTTGAGCGATTTGCCGTCGGTGACTTCGCTTTTGATGGGGAAATTCATCATGCGGGTGAGGATCTGCTGCTTGTCCTTGGTGAGCGTTTCGACATAGGTCGGCGTATTGGCCTTTTCGTAGAGCATCAGGTCGAAGGCCTGTTTTTTCGTGTCGAGCTTGGCCTGATTGGCTTTTTCGCGCTCAACGCGGGCCTGTTCCTGAGCGTTGATGACGTCGCCGTAAGAACGGTTGACGTCGGCCGCCCCGCTCAGTGCCGCGCCGGTCGTGTTGGCGTAGGGATTGTAATAGGGGTTATAGGGATATGGAGGCTGCGCCGACGCCGTCAGCGCCGCCAGTTGCAGCCCGACCATTGCCGCTGCGACACGAAAATTCCGCTGATTCATGGTGTGACTCCGCTCCTGCCTTTGCGAGGCGGGGCTAAACGCTATCGTTTGGGCAATTCCCCTTCCGGGACCAGACGCCGCCATGCGGCGATCGCTTGTAGACGTTGGGCTTCCGAGGCGGCGGCGTCATAGGCGATCTTGTTGCCGCCCGGGACCAGGCGCACCAAGTGCCAGTGGGCCAACTCGCGCATCGGCGTCTTGCCGTGATCGAGCGCTCCGATCAGGATGTCGAACGTCGCGGGCCGGCGAGCTTTTCCTCCTCAATGCCGTTCAAGAGATAGAGCATATTCTTGGCCTGCGTCGGCGTATAGCCTTGTTTCGTGAGGAATTCATGCCAGCGTTTCGATTGGCCGGCATCTCGGCCGATCCAAGCTCGGGCGATCAGGACGGCCATGTCGCGCACGTCCGCGTGCTTGGAATCGCCCAGCGCGTCCAGGAGTCCCGGCAGATCGTCCAGCGCTCCCATGGCGACAACGGCCGTCTTGCGCTCCAGCGGGTCGGCCGACTTCACCGCTTCTTGCAAGAACTTCCGCGCGTCGCCGGGTTTGGCCGATAGCCCCTTGGCGTAGCCGCACATGGCCTCGAAAACCTTGCGTTCTTTTTCATCGAATGGCTTCGCGAAATCGGGCAACTTTTCGAAGCGCTGTACCTCTGAGGTTCGCGAGACGCTGTCCCAGATTAGAAGGGCGGCGCCCGGCGGGGCTTGCAAGCGCCTGGCGTGCGCCTTCGTGCTGACGACCGCCTCCCCTTGCAGCGCGAACAGCAGCATCGTGACGACCGGCATATCGTCGGCAGCGCCCTTCAACTTCGGCGGGCCCGGTATGTGCCGCCCGTGCACCTCAATGCCTACGCGCGACTTGGCGTCGTGCAACTCCACCTCGAATGTCTCGCCCTGCACGTGCAAGAGGATCCTGGCCGACCCGGATTTTTTCTTGTTGCTCAGGACGACGATGCCGCGTTCGAGCGACAGGTCCAGGTCAGCGTCCTTGGCGGCTTGGAGTCGCACCCGTGTCTCGAAGGATGCGAACGGCCCGCGCTGGCCGACGTCGGCGATCAACTTAACATGGACGGCGCCATCGAGCGACATGAGATCGGCGGCAAACATCGCCACCAGCAAACGATCGGCGGGCACATCGCTCTTGGCCGCGACCGCCTCCCATTTGCCGTCCTTGTCCGCCATGAGAAGCGCACCGTCGATCGCCATGCAATGGGCGACGGGCTTCTGCTGCGCCAGCGCCGGCGTGGCGAGGCCCAGAATCCCAACCAAAGAAAGGACGGCAAATCGTGTCAGAGTCGCATGGAGATGCATGGGTGATCGCGGTCAAAGAAAAAGATTGGATTCGGCGCTACGGAAGAATTGTATGCGAAGGGCGGCTCGGCGGACACAAAAATCTCAGGCCGAAATGCCTTCGAAGCCGAATTACCATGTTGAACCGCGGATATTGCCGTGTAATGCAGAAACCACGGAGAGCACAGAGGTCGCGGAGAGAAGGCGAATTACTGCCGTCTTTCTCCGCGATCTCTGTGCTCTCCGTGGTTTCTGATTCGGTTTGGGAATTGAGCCTGCTATCGCGCTTTCACGGCCGGCTCGGGGGGCGGAGTCGGTGGGACCGGCGGCGCGGCAGGCCGCTGCACGCTCGGAGGCGGCGGTGGCGGCGCCGTGGCGGGAGCATTTTCCCCGGGTCTGACCGGCTCGACAGCCTTGACGGGCGGCGCCGGCGGCGCTTGAGCCGGCGGTGGCGCTATGGGGCTGGTCGCCGTGACAGACGGCGTCATCTGAACCGGGACCGCGATGCCGCCAAAACCACCCGCCATGCCGAAATTCACGATCGGAGGATATACCATACCCGGCATGTTCGGATTGAGGGGATTGTCGAATTGGTGCTGCTCCTCCGCATGAATCTTCTTGGCCTTCTCCTCGCTCGTGATGAACACCACATTCCCCATACGCACCGCCTTCAGGCTCGCGAGCTCGGCCAGCAGCCGCAGCGTCGTTTCAATGCCGGTGTTGTCGAGCTGCAAAGTGACGGGCGCGTCGGCCTGCTTCATCACCTTCGGGTCGATGACAAGGTTGATGCCGTGGCTCTTGGCGAGATCGCGAGCGGCCTTCTTGAGCGGAACTTCATCGAGATCAACGCTGACGCGCTGGCGCATTTGCCGCATGACCGCGGTGTCCTCGGAGGTGACGAGGATGGCGTCGTCGATAATGACGTAGCTGAGCCGATGGGCGCTCAGCGTGCGGCGCAGAATCTTGCTGGCCTTCTCGTCCTTGCCCTTGATGACGACCTGGCCGCCCATTGGATCGACCGCGCCCGGAGGCATCGGCATCTGGTTCATGAACGCCGTCGAATCGAGGTTGATCGGCAGGCCGGTCTTCTCGCGGAAGTGGTTGAGGGCCTCAGCGAGGTTTTGGCCGGTGTAATCGATGGTGATGGTTTTGTCGAGTCCCTGGCGGATCTTGTCCACGGCGGCGGGCTTGGCGTCGGTGGTCTTGCCAGCCTGTTGACCAAAGACGGTGGCGTGGGTCAGTGCCCAGCCCAGGAGCAAACCGAAGAGGAACCAGCGCGAGATCATTGTTCGCATGCCACGACTCCTATTGCAGTGAGGTGCACTTCCCTGCCAGAAAGTTTATGCGGATCGTCGGCGCAATGCAATCCCGTTTCGCGAGCTCATTTGCAAAAGTCTCACGCAAAGGCGCAGAGCGCAAAGAAGAGTGGCAGGGCATGCATGGGAAATCGGAGGTCTGAAAGCGGTCAAAAAAGGCCTCTCTTTGCGCCTTCGCGCCTTCGCGTGAGGCCTCTGGTTGCCCAGTTACCGGACGCACACCCACCGGCGCATCGGTTGAATGCCGATTGACATTTCTTGCCGCTGTGGTATTCGGCTTTCCTCAAATGAAATCCGAGTCCTCGCGGCGTGAAAGTGCGTCGGCCCTTTGTCGCGTGGTATTTGCGTTCCTCGTCCAGAGGGAATGAACCATGTTGAAGAGTTTTCTGCGTAATCTGGCGGCGTGGGGCAATTCAGCCAAGAAGCGCAAGGCGGGACAACCGATCTTCAGCCGGGCTCGGCTGCGGGTGGAAATGCTCGAGACTCGCTGCCTGATGACGGCGGCGATTACGGAGTTCACGTTGCCGAGCGGGAATTCTCCGTTTGGCGTCATAGCGGGGCCCGATGGCAATGTCTGGTTCACGGAAAAGGCGGGGGAGATCGGCATGATCAATCCGACCACCCAGGCCGTCAGCGAATTTCCCATTCCGACCAGCAGTGGCACGCCCACCGGCATTACCACCGGCCCGGACGGCAATATCTGGTTCACCGAGTCAACCGCCAACCAGATCGGCATGATCAATCCACTCTCCCACACGGTCACTGAATTCGTCATCCCGACGGGTGGCAGCGATCCGACCTCGATCGTCGCCGGGCCCGACGGCAATCTCTGGTTCACCGAAGCGGGCGCCAACCAGATCGGCGTCATCAATCCGACCACGCATGCCATCACGCAATACACCGTGCCGACCAGCGGCAGCACCCCCACGGCCATCACCGCCGGGCCCGACGGCCAGCTCTGGTTCACCGAAAACAGCGCCAACAAGATCGCCGCCATCAATCCGCTCACCCACACCTTCAGCGAATACGTCATTCCCCAGTCGAACAGCCAGCCGAGCGGCATCACCGGCGGATCGGACGGCAACATATGGTTCGCCGAATCCAACGCCAATCGCATCGGCCAACTCAACCTCACGACGCACACCTTCACGTCGTTCAGCGTCGGCGGGACCGGCGAGCCACGCAGCATCACGTCGGCTTCCGACGGCAACCTGTGGTTCACCGAAATCAACTCCGACCAGGTCGGCTCGCTCACGCTGCCAGGCGATGCGATCAATCTGATCACCATTCCCACCGCGGCCAGCTCTCCCGCCTGGATCAGCTCAGGGCCCAACGGCACGCTCTGGTATGCTGAATCCGCGGGCAACAGGATCGGCGAGGTCGTCGCCTCGCCCACCATCACCGAGATGCCCGTCAGTCAAACCGTCACCGCCAGCCAGACCGCGACCTTCACCGCCCAGGCGAGCGGCTTCCCCGCGCCGACCGTCCAATGGCAGGTCAGCACGAACAACGGCCAAACCTACACGCCGCTGGCCAACGGGGGCGTCTACAGCGGCGTCGGCACCGACACCCTCACGATCACCGCGCCCCCGATCACCATGACCGGCTACGTCTATGAAGCGGTCTTCTCCAACGGCGTCACCGCCACGACGATGCCGGTCACGCTCACCGTCAACAATGAACTCAGCATCTCGGCTCCCCCGCCGGCTGGGGTCATCAATACGGCCTACAACCAGACGATCTCGGTCGTCGGCAGCACCGCGCCGTTCACGCTCTTCGCCGTCAATAATTTCAGCGCGGGCGGCACGGGCCTCAACATCAACGACATCAGCACGAACGCCATCAACGGCACGATCACCATCAGCGGCACGCCGAGCGGCGTCGGCATCGCCAGCTTCACGATTTCCGTCGCCAACACCGCCGGCTACAGCCTGACGCAGAACGTGAGCATCGTCATCAATCCTCCGCTGGACATCCTGACGCCGTCGCTGCCACAAGCCACCGCCGGCGCCGCTTACAACCAGATCATCAGCGTCGTCGGCGGCGCGATCCCATATACCGTTTTCACGGTGACCAACTTCAGCGCCGGCACCACCGGCATCACGTCGAGTGAGATCGCCCCCAATGCCGCCACGGGCAATGTCTCGATCAACGCCATCCCGCTGGCGGCCGGGACCGCCACGTTCACGGTCAACGTCACCGACTCCGCCGGCACGATCGCGACGCGGGATTACGCCATCGTCGTCAATGCTGCCCTCGCCATCACACCGACATTGCCTCAGGGGACGGCCGGCACGAATTACGACCAGACCTTGAGCGTCACCGGCGGCGGCGTCCCCTACGCTAGCCTGACGGTGACGAATGTCAATCCCGGCACCACCGGCATGACCGCAGCCGACGTCACGTCCAACGCGACAGTCGGCACGTTCACGATCGACGGCACCCCCACCGCCGCCGGCTCATTCACGTTTACGGCCAACGTCACCGATTCGATCGGCGCCGTGCTGACCAAGACCTACACCGTTGCGATCAACCCGGCCCTGGCGATCACGCCATCGTTGCCACAGGGGACCGCCAATACAAGTTATCTGCACACGATCCTCGTGACGGGCGGCTCCACGCCGTATGCGAGTTTCGGCGTCACTGGCTTCAGCGCCGGGACCACCGGGCTGCTTTCCTCTGCCATCACGGTCAACCCCGCCGCCGGTTCCGTGGTCGTCAACGGCATGCCAACCGCGGCTGGAACGTTCGCCTTCACCGTCAACGTCACCGATACCGCCGGCAGCAGCCTGTCCAAGGCGTACAGCGTCACGGTCAATCCACCGCTCACCGTTGCGATCCTGACCACGACGCAGTGGACCTTGGGGGCATCCGGGTTCACCGGCACAATGTCGATCGGCGGCGGCACGACGCTGATCATCATGACCACCAATTCCGGCCTGCCCACCGGCCTATCGCTCACCCTGGTCGGCAACACGCTTAGCTTTACTGGCACGCCGACCAAAACCGGGGCCTTTTCGGGCAGCGTCACCATTCACGACGCCGCCGGTGCGAGCGTCACCAAAACATTCAGCATCACCATCAATGCGTCCACATCCGTCGGCGCGCTCAGCGCGACGCAATGGACGATTGGCCGATACGGCTTCAACGGCGCGATGACGGTCGCCGGCGGCACGGGCGACCTCAGCATCGCCTCCGTCACCGGCTTGCCCACCGGATTGACGCTCGGCTTGACCGGCAGCACGCTCAGCTTCTCCGGCGACCCCACCGCGACCGGCACCTTCGCCGGCAGCGTCACCATCCACGATGCCCTCGGCGTCAGCTTCACCCGCACCTTCACCATCACCATCAATGCCGTGCCCACGATCGGCAACCTGGGCACGACGCAATGGACCGCGGGCAAATCAGGCTTCACGGGGTCCCTGGCGATCGTTGCCGGCACCACCCCGCATTTGATCACCGCCCAAAGCGGCATGCCCACCGGGTTGACCGCGGTCGTCGTCGGCACCAACATTCAATTCATGGGCACGCCGACCGTGGCGGGGACCTATAGTTGCTCGATCACGATCCACGACGCCGCCGGCGCATCGGTCACCAAGACCTTCAGCATCACGATCAATCCGCCGGTGCACATCGCCACCGCCAGCGTGACGTCGTCCTTGATGGGCCGGCTGTATTCGACCACGCTGCAAGCCACCGGAGGCACAGGCGCCGTCACCTACAAGGTCACCAGCGGCAGCTTGCCTCCCGGCTATTCCCTCAGCAAAACGGGCGTCCTCACCGGCGTGTCCCGCGGCATTGGCTCGTTCACCTTCACCGTCACCGCCACCGATGCAGTCGGCACCACCACCAGCGTGACCTACAGGCTGACCGTCGCTGTGTAACGCATTTTCAGTGGTTCCCAAAAGTTAGCCACGGATGAAACACGGTTTGAACACGGACAAACGACAACGTGGAGAATCGAGGTTAACGCGCAATCTCCCATCCGTGTTCCGTCAGTGTTTGATCCGTGGCTGGATTTTTGGGGCTACTGAGTTGGATTGGGATTCCGCGATACCACAGGATGGTTCGAACTCGATGGGGCCTTCTGCCGTTTTTTTGCGCCTTCGATTGATACAACGATTCCATGGGCAGCCAAAAATTCACGCTCGGCCTGGTGCAGATGCGCGTGTGCACCGGATCCCGCAGTCAACCTCGATCACGCCGTCGAGCGCATCGAGGAGGCGGCGCGGCTCGGCGCGGATGTGATCTGCTTGCCCGAATTGTTTCGCTCGCAATATTTCTGCCAGCGCACCGACACCGCCCTTTTCGATCTTGCCGAGCCGATCCCCGGGCCGACGACCGACCGCCTCGGGACATTGGCGCGCTCGCTCGGCAAGGTGATCGTCGCCTCGCTGTTCGAGAAACGCGCGGCCGGCGTTTATCACAATACCGCCGTCGTTTTCGATGCCGACGGGACCATGCTCGGCCTGTACCGCAAGATGCACATCCCCGATGATCCGCTCTATCACGAAAAATACTACTTCACGCCGGGCGATCTCGGCTTCCGCGCTTTCGACACCCAATTCGCGCGCATCGGCGTGCTCGTCTGCTGGGATCAATGGTTCCCCGAAGCCGCCCGGCTCACCGCTTTGCAAGGCGCGCAGGTTCTCATCTACCCGACGGCAATCGGCTGGCATCCGCGCGAGAAAGCGGAGTTCGGCGTGCAGCAGCATCAAGCCTGGGAAACGATCCAGCGCGCCCACGCCATCGCCAACGGCGTTTACGTCGCCGCGGTCAATCGCACCGGACACGAGGGGTCTCCCGATGCGGGGCTTGAGTTCTGGGGCGCATCGTTCGTCAGCGATCCGTTCGGCGTGGTCGTTGGAAAAGCGACGCATGAAAAAGAAGAAATCGTGATCGCCGAATGCGATCCGACCCGCAGCGAGGACGTGCGCCGCAACTGGCCGTTCCTGCGCGACCGGCGCATCGATGCTTATGGCGACCTGACGAAGCGCTGGGCGGAGGCTCGGTCTTGTTGAGGCTCTTCACGGTCGCTTCCAGCGTCGGCTACGCCACCACAGGCAACGCCAGCGCCTTGCCCGTCTGCCAATCGCCGCGCCGCGGATCACTTCGTGATACAAGGTGTCGCGCTCCACTGGCACGCGGCCCGCCTCCTCGATCAGGCGGCGCAATTCGCGCCACCGTCAGCTCTTGCGGCGTGTCGCTGCCGGCGTCGTGATAGATCTTCTCGTGAACCACCGTGCCGTCGATGTCGTCGGCGCCGTAGCTCAAGGCGAGCTGGGCAGTCGGGATGCCGAGCATGATCCAGTAGGCCTTGATGTGCGGGAAATTGTCGAGCATCAGCCGGCTAATCGCGATCATGCGCAGGTCCATGATGCCGCTGGGCTTTTGCAGATGGCGGTCGGCGCCGAGCTTGGTGTTCTCCGGATGAAACGCCAGCGGGATGAGCGTTTGGAAGCCGCCGGTCTCATCTTGCAGCTCGCGCAGCTTGCACAAGTGATCGATGCGGTGCATCGGCTTTTCGATGTGGCCATAGAGCATGGTGGCGTTGGAGCGCAGGCCGAGTTCATGGGCCTCGCGGTGGATGCGCAGCCAGGCGTCGGCGTCGGCCTTGTGCTCGCAGATGATGTCGCGCACCTCGGGATGAAAAATCTCCGCCCCGCCGCCGGGCAAGCTGCCGAGCCCCGCGTCCTTGAACTCGGCAAGAATGTCGCGAGTCGGCCGACCCGTGAGCCGGGAAAACCAGTCCCATTCGACCGCGGTGTACGCTTTCAGGTGCAGCCGGGGATAGTGCTGATGGATGATGCGAACGACATTGAGATACCATTGGTACGGCAACTGATGGTGCAGTCCCCCGACGATGTGCAGCTCTGTCGCCCCGCGCTCTTGAGCTTCCTCGGCCCGATGCAGAATCTGCTCGTCCGGCATCACGTAGCCCTTTTCGCTCTTGAGATCGGCCCGGAAGGCGCAGAAGACACAGCGATAGATGCAGATATTGGTCGCGTTGAGGTGCGTGTTGACGTTGTAATAGGCGACGTTGCCGTTCTTGCGTTCGCGCACGAGATTGGCGAGCTCGCCGAGCGTGAACAGATCGGCGTACTCTTCGAGAAACATGGCGTCGTCAAAGGATAGGCGTTGGCCGGCTTCGACTTTGGCGCGGATGTCGTGGATGGTCATGCGGATGCCTCGAGAATACCTACGCCTGGCTATTGTACTAACCGATGGCCGTCGGAGCACACAACCGAGAGATTGCCGATTGCCGTGATACCGCTAGTGCGTTATTCTTAAGTGAGGAGGATTCGTCATGCTCAAAACACGCATACCCGATCAGCAAAAGCTCATTCTCGAGAACGTCTCCTGGGGCGAATACACGCGCCTTTTGCGCACCTTCGACTACGGGCATCGGCATCTGCGCTTGACCTATGACCGAGGCACATTGGAAATCATGACGCTCTCTTATGAACACGAGAACATTGGCGATTTTCTGGGCCGCGTGGTTGTCACGCTGACGGAGGAGTTAAGCCTCCCGATCAGGGGCGGTGGTTCGACGACTTTCCGCAGAAGGAAAAAGGAAAAAGGCCTCGAAGCCGACAATTGCTACTGGATCGCCCATGAAGCCGATGTGCGCAACATCAAGATCATCAATCTCCGCAAGGATCCGCCGCCCGATCTGGCGATGGAAGTCGATATTACTCGGAGCTCGATGAATCGGATGCGCATCTATGCCGCGCTCAATATCCCTGAAGTGTGGCGCTGGCACAAAGACGGACTCATTTTCCTGGCGCTGGATGGCAACGGAAAATATGACACCGTAGCAATTTCGCCGACTTTTCCGCTGCCGATCTGTCCCGCCGATTTGATGCCCTTCATTGCGATGCGCGGGCAAATGGATGACAACGCCGTTATCTGCCAGTTCCGCGCCTGGATTCGCGCAAGCTCGCCGGTGCCCAGCCGTGAGCAACTTCTCACTCCACCGTCCACAAGGTCAGCGAGCCTTCCTTGTCCTTGACGTAGATGCGGTTGCCCGCGAGGATTGGCACGCACCAGGTCGCGGAGCTTGACACGCGGTAGCGGGCGATTTCCGAGTATTCCTTGGCGCTGGGGCGGAAGACGATCAGGTCTTTGTTGCTGGTGAGGGCGATGAGGACGGAGCCGGCGCTGAGGATGCAGCCGCACTCGCCGTGATCTTCGTCGTCGTTCCATTTTTTCGCGCCGGTCTTGGCGTCGAGGCAGAAGAAGTTTTTGCCCTGCTGCGAGACGCCGTAAAGCAGGCCGTCGCGCAGCACGGGGGTGTGATAGCCGGCGGCGGCGTAGGGCTTCTTCCAGAGTTGGGTGGCGGTGAAGGTGTTGCCTTTCTTTTCGATCTTGAGGGCGACGAAGCCGGTGGCGGCGGCGTCCGAGGAACCTTTGCCGCCCTTGCCCCCCTTGCCGGGGGTGATGGAATAGTACACGACGTTGCCGTCCACGATGGGGGTACTGTAGTTGTTTTGCCACGCCGTGCCGATATTGATTTCCCACAGGAGCTTGCCGTCATCGAAGGCGACGCCGGCGAGAATGCCGTCCGCAGGGGTGACAACCTGCTTGACGCCGTCCGCGGTCATGAAAACGGGAGAGCCGTAGCCGGCTTTCACGGACGCACTGGACCATTTGGATGCGCCGTCGGCCAAATCGAACGAGGTGAGATTGCCGACCAGGGCGATGCATTTGCCGTCGGCGATGATCGGCGATGTGGCGGTGTGGAAGCGCGGGGGGGTCTTGTCTTTATGCCAAAGCTCTTTGCCGTCGGAGGCATCGCGGCAGATCAAGAGGCCGTTGACGCCGAGCGTGCAAATCTTGCCGGCGCCGACCGCAGGAGTGCTGCGCGGGCCGGGGTAAGCGCTGTCGCCTTTGGCGGTGAAGTTGGCGGCGTATTTTTCCTTCCAGACCTGCTTGCCGGTGCCAGCGTCCAGGCATAGCGTCACTTCATCGCTCCCCTGCCGGCCGATGGTGTAGAGCTTGTCGCCGACCAGCACCGGGGACGCTTCACCGACGCCGACTCGGACAGACCATTTCTTTTTCAGCTCCTTGGGCCAGGTTTTCGGCTCCATGAAGCCCGTGACATGGTTGTCGCTTTTGGGCCCGCGCCATTGCGGCCAATCCTGAGCGGTTGCCGTGCTAACGAAGAAGGAGCCGGCCAGCGTCATTACTAGAATGCGGGTCACGTTTTTCATGGCAACTCCTGTGAAGTGGAATGCGCGGACGAGATTCACTGGAGTTTACATCGCAGAGAATTGCGATGCCAGAGCGAATGTTGATGATGAGAGATTTTTCATCAATGGCGGTGTTGTTTCAACCTATGCCTGAAATGCCGAGAGCGCGTCGGCGAGTTCTTCGCGTGGGAGGCTTTCACCGCGGTTGAGGCGGTCTAGCAGATCGTTGATGACGTGCTTGGCTTCGGTCAGCGCTTTTTCGCGGATGAAGCCGTCGAAGAGATGTTCGCCGGCGACAGCCCGGGCGATTTCTTCGTCCTTGTTGTGCTCATCGAGTTCGGTGAAAAAAACGACGCGGTAACGCCGATCGTAGGCGGCTTCGCGATAGATTTCGAACATCACTTTTTCATGAGCAAACACAATTACGACCCCCGGAGAACTTGAATGCAATGGGCTGCGTTATAGAAGCTCGCTTGACGGTTTCGCGATCAGGAAAGCGCCGCTTCGCGCGAGGCCGTGCGCTAAACCGCAAGCGAGCTTCAGCTGCCGGCCATCGCGACTGCTTCTTCCACCGGCGCAGCGGCAACCGCCCGCTTCTGTCGCATCTGCCGCTCCAGATCGGCCAGCTTCTCGTCGATCTCCTTGCGCTTCTTCCACTTCGCTTTCTGCGCGTCGAGATAGCGCTTCAGGAAGTAGTCGATCGTTTCAATGCGAATCTTGATCGAGCCGGTCGGCTTGTTTTCGTCGATGTCCTTGAAGCAGAAATACGGAGTGCCGCTGTTTTCGACGATCTCCTCGATGACGCTGTAGATCGGGGCGTCCATGCCGCACTTGAAGCTCGACAATTCGAGGGCCACCAGGTTGGGATGGCGGGCGGTGTACTTGGCCGCCCAGACCTTGCGATTGGTGTTCTCGCTGTAGCTGTTCTTCCAGACATCATCGATCGACAGCGCGCTCTTGAAATCGCCGGCACGCACTTCCGCGCCGAAGAGCCGATCGAGCATTTCCGGATCGAGCGGCAGATGGTCCTGCGAGAAGATCGGGTAGCCGAGTTTGCGGAGCTCCTCGGTGATCTCGTGGTTGAGGCCGGGGTCATTGTGATAGGGCCTGGCCAGAATGACGACGCCGAGGCGGTTCTCGCGCTCGATCATCGCCAGGGCCTCACGGGCGGTGTCGCGAATGCCCTGGTGGCACTCGGTCAGGGCCTTGAAACCCTGCTCGACGGCCCGTTCGTTTTCGGCCTCGGACAGACCGAGCTCCTCGCTCCACTCCGCGAACATTTGCCGAATGGTCGCTTGCTTGTCGTCCATGATCACGAACGACTTCTTGTAGGCGATGCCACGATCCTTGAAGAGGTTCGATTCCTTGATGAAGGCCGCGCCGACCGCTTCGGGAGTTGCCGTCACAGTCGGACAGGCTCGCCGGGCTTGCGTATTCTCCAAAAACGTCGGCAGCGAGTCGATCATCGGGAAAAATACGTAGTCGAGCGGCTTCTGGGCCGTGTGCTTGCGGGCCATCAGGTTGTGCACGTGCGGGATGCCGATCTTGGACGGGAAGCACGGATCAATGGAGCCGCGGTTGGCCCCTTCCTTGTAAAGCTGCTCGCTGGTGTAATCGCTGAAGATGAGGTTCTTCGGATCGAGCCCCAGGCTGCGGAAATAGGCGAGGAAGAAGGGGGCGGTGCTGTACATGTTGAGCGCCCGCACCATGCCGATGCGAACCTTGGAGCGATTCTCCATTTTCTCGCGACGGGCTTTGAGCTGCTTGTGCTGAAGCACGTTCCACACCGTCAACTTCGGCAACGGATCGGCGACATTCGCGACTTCGGGCATCGTGAAAACATCGTGAGCGGCGGCCTCGACCAGATCGGGATTGGCGGCCTTGATCGCGTCGAGCCCCTTCTTGATGTCGCGCATGTCGTTGACGTCTTCGACCGTTCCCTTCTCGCAGGTGGCGATGATGAGCCGCTGTTCGCCCACCTGCAACGGCACTTTGCTCTTGCTCTTGGGCGGTTCGGGAGCGGCGACCGCCAGCACCGGCAGGCCCAGCAAGCTTGGCCGTTCCGCGGGCGCCGGCGTCGTCTCGATGGTTTTCACGTCGAGGAAGGTGCGCAGGCACTTGTTCTTGCAGAAGTAGCAGCGCGTCTCCTCGCCGCGCGTGGTGCGATATTGAATTTGCTTGACCTTCTCCAGGCCGATGAACTTGGTCCGCCGACCCTGCGCCGTGTAGAGCCGATGCGCTTCGACGGCGCAACCGATCGCTCCTGCCTCGCCGCAGAACTTGTGCACGTGGATTTCGGGCTGGACCGAATTGCCCTTGAAGCGTGAGGCGATGAAATCGACCTGCGACTTGACCGCGGCGAGATTGTGCTGCGTGCCGCCTTGCAGGACAAAGGTGGTGCCCAGCTTGACCAGATTGGGAATCTGGCTGACATAGAGCCAGATGTTCTTGGGCAACACGTTTGCCAACCCCGCCATGATCTCCTCGGGGGCCCAGCCCTGGCGCTGGAAATCGACGATGTCCGACTGCATGAAGACCGCGCAACCGTAGCCGAACTCAGGCATCCCCTTGGCGGAGAAGGCGATGTCGGCGTAATCCTCGACTTGGTAGCCGAAGCCGATGGCGGTCGATTGCAGGAAGTAGCCGTTGCCCGCGGAACACTGGGTGTTGAGCTTGAAATCTTTGACGTGGCCATTTTTCAAGATGATGAGCTTGATGTCCTGGCCGCCGACATCGACGATCACGTCGGCCTTGGGGTAGTAGTGCAAGCCAGCCTGGGTGTGGGCGACGGTTTCGACCAGCGCGACATCGGCGGCGATCACGTCCTTGAGGATGTCCTTGGCGTAACCGGTCGTGCCGACGCCGAGGATTTCGAGGGTGCAGCCCTGCTCGTGGATGTTCTTCTCGATTTGGCCGAGGATGTCCATCATGTCTTCGATGGGATTGCCCTTCGAGAGCTGATAGGCCTTGGCGATGAGGTTCTTGTTCATATCGACAAGGACGCCCTTGGTGCTGGTCGAGCCGCCATCGAGGCCGAGGAAAGCGCGGATGTGAGTGCCGGGGGCGAACTTCGGCGCCTCCCAGTGCTCTTTGCGATATTTCTGCTTGAAGGCTTCGAGCTCTTCCTTCGATTTCCACAGCCCCGCGGAGCCCCGCTCTTTTTTCTCCTCGCCGCGGCCGACATTGATGTACCATTCCAGGCGGTCGTAGCCCTGGTAGACGCCGATGGTCGCGTCTCCCTGGACTTCGGTCTTGGCGAATTCGATGGCGCCGATGGCCGCGAAGTACTGGGCGTTGTCCGGGACGATGATGAGATCCTCGACCGGAACGCCGGGCGGCAGCGGAACCTTGCGTTCTTCCCAGATAAGCGGAATATTGTGCCGCCAGCATTCGAGCATGCCCTGGATGTAGCAATTCGGGCCGCCGAGCAAAAGCACCTTCGGCTTGAGCGTGTGCCCGCGCGTCAGCACCGAGAGATTTTGCACGATGATCGATTCGAACAGGCTGGCCATCAATTCATCGGGGGGGACGCCTTGCTTTTGAAGGCCGTTGATATCGGTCTCGGCGAAGACGCCGCACTTGCCCGCGACGGGGTGGAGCTTGAGGCCGTAGTAGGCCATTTTGCTGAGCTGCTCGGCGGGGATTTTCAGCTTGGCGTTGATTTTGTCGAGAACGGCGCCGGTGCCGCCGGCGCATTTATCGTTCATGGAGGGGATTTTCTTTTTCTTGCCAGTCTCTTCGTCTTCCTTGAAGATGATGATCTTGGCGTCCTGGCCGCCGAGTTCGACGACGCTCTGCACATCGGGGTAGAATTTCTCGACGGCGAGCGAGACGGCATTGACTTCCTGGACGAACTTGGCGCACAGGTGCTTGCCGACGCCCGAGCCGCCGGAGCCGGTGGTGAAAATGCGGAAAGCGTTGGGGGCCAGATCGGGGAAGGTGGTCTGGATTGCTTTCAAGAATTCCAGGCACTTTTCCGGCTGCTTGGTATCGTGCCGCTGGTAGTCCTTCCAGAGAATCTCATCGGTGGCGGGATTGATGACGACCGCCTTGACCGTGGTCGAACCGACATCAAGGCCGATCATCAGGCCTTGCGGATATTTCTCAGAGAGCTGAATCGGCAAGCCGACGCAATGGCCGACGGGCCTGGCGGCGGCAGGGCGGGCCAGGGAGCCGATGCCGATCTCGACGAGCTTGGGCTCGGCCTTGGTCGAGCAACAGCCGCCGCCGCCACCAACCTCATGAGCAGGTTCGGCGTGGGAATGCGAACTGCAACAGCCGCCGCCGCCGCTGTGCGAGTGGTCATCATGGGAGTGGGAATGCGAGCCGCAGGATGAATGGGAGGTAGGCTGCGTTTCGGGGTCGAACATGGTATCGGCTTCCTCGCGAGAGGGACAGGTGATGAAATGGTCACAAGCCCAGGGGTGAGGTACTCCGAACCCCTGGGTTCCTGCACAACATCCCAGGGGTTCGGAGTACCTCACCCCTGGGCTTCCGGCAAATTACACCGTCTTCGGCTGGACGCCGGCGGTCTTCATCAGGCTTGCGACATGCAGAACGAAGCCGGCCCCCTGGCCGATGACCCCCTTCTGGTGCGGAATCTCCTGGATCGGGCGGCGCAATTCCATGTGCTCGGCCGCGTACTGCCGAACCTGTTCCAGCGGATAGCCGCAGCGAGCCGTGACTTCCTGGAATTCGGTCTTGCACTTGACCTTGGCTTCCCCGAGGGCCATCTGCGTGCGGCTATAGGCGTTGATATCGCCTTCGCCACTCGTCTCGATCGGCAGGAAAATCATGTCGGGGTAGGCGCTGGTGACTGCTGCCTGGGCGCCGTCGGACTGGGTGCTAGGCATGCAGCCGAACGGCTTGAGCGAGAGGACCATGTGGGCCATGTTTTTGCTGGCGTAGTAGATATTTTTACCTACTTCCATGTAGCCTTCGCCGCCTTCGGCCTGACTGTGATAGAAGGGCTCGGCCAGCTTTTGCAGCTCGGTCTGGTTGACAAGGGAATGGGCGGTGTTACCCAGGGCGTGCCGCAAGCGAGCGTAGCAGCGCCCGAGAATCGCGTTGCCCAGATTGAACACGCCGAGCTTGAAGCGGTATTTCCAGGCCTGACGGACCTTGCCGAGAAGGGATTTTGGCGGCGCCTGCCCGTGGTCGAGACCGCCGCGGTCCTTGAACTGTATGATCGCCAGGTGCAGCATGTAACCGATCCAGGTGGCGACCGGCTCGGTTAGGACCTGGGCGCCTTCACCTTCGAGGAAGCGGAACATGTGGAAGTTGCCGTCGCCTTCGGTGGTCTGGGCCCAGAATTCGCCCGTGACCTTGACGATTGGCTTGGCGCGGGTGTAGTCCACCTGGACTTTCTCGTTGAGCAGATCTTTACAAGCGCGCATGACCTTGGGGAAGTGGTCGCCGAACAGCTGATCGGTGATCTTGGCGAGATCGTCCGGCCCGCTCAGCATCGGGGTGCGCTTGCTAACGAATTGGCTCATGAAATTGCCGCGGATATTGGCGAAATCGCGGCCCTGCAAAGCGTCCTCGCACAATTTTTGGCATTCGGCAAGGGCCGCGTCGGTGCTGCCGGGAACGACTTCGTAGGGGCGGATGTGATAGCCGACTTCGTTGACGAGATCGCCGATGAAGAGGGCGTTGAGGATGACGAGGAAGAAGCTGAGGTTCATTTCAAGGGCGGACCCTTCAGTGACCTGATCGACGCCGGCACCCTGATCGAAAAGCAGGACGCGGAAGCCATCAAAGCCGCTGTTGCGCAGAGCCAAGCGGAACTCGGCCTCATACATACCGAAGCGGCACGGGCCGCAAGCGCCGGCGGTGACGAAGACGTAATTGCGGACGACCTGTTCGGTCGGGATGTTGTTCTTGTCGCGCAGGTCCTTGAGGTAGTTGACGAGATTGCCGACGGTGAAGTAGGTCGGGTTGCACTGCCCGTTGTTGCCGAATTCCTTGCCAGCCTGGAAATCAGCCTTCACCGGGGTGGGGAGGCGGGTTATCTTGTAGCCCAACCCGCGCATGCCGGCGACGATCATTTCGTCGTGCTTGACGGTCAAGCCGCCGAAGAGGATGGTCGTTGTTTCGCGTTCGGAGCGAAGGAACTGGTGTTCCACGGGGCGTTTGAATTGCCGGCGATGGTCACCCAGGCCCGCCTCGTCGAGCAAGCGCTGCCGTTCGTGGGCGAGTTCCGCGTCAATCTGATCCTGTACGAGGGGTAAGGGCAGCTTGCCGGCTTCCAACAACATCGATGCCTGGCTCATATTGCGCTCCATGTGAAAGTTTAAGTCTTGCGATCCTGTCAATTCGCATGACTATACACAGCCTGTCAACATTTCGCAAAAAGAAAACCAAACTAATGCTATTTATTTTTTCCCCGCCGCCAACGCGAAAATTAAGAAGTTTTTCGCAACGAATCGCAGCAGCGAGCGCTTTCGTGCTTTGGATCATCAGCGCATCCGGCACGCCATGCTAGCGAACACTACGGATTTGCGGCTTTTTCGCCGGCGCCGACGCAATAGAGCATTTCCCTTCGCTCCCCCTTCTGATTGACGGCGACGCGCATGTAGATGCGCCCGCCGCAAATCGTCGGCGTCGCCATCGCTTCATTGCCCAGCTGATTCTCGGCCACCAGCTGAAACGAGTCCGGGCTGGCCTTGAAAATGTACGTCCGCCCCGATTCGTTCGTCGCATAGATATTTTCACCTACCAGCACCGGCGATGCGCTGAAGCCACCCATCCGCTCCGGCGCATCCCACATTTGCTTGCCCGTGTCGAATTTCCAGCAGCAGGCGATGCCGCCGTCCTTTATGGCGTAGAGGTAGCCGCGATGCTCCAACAGCGACGGGACATAGACGCGTGAGTTGTGTTCCCAGGCGGTCTTGGCGCTGCCGTCGGCGAAGATGGCGGCGACATGGGCTTTCGGGTAGCCGCCGCTGCTGACGATGCGCAGCCCGTCGCTGACGGTGGAAGTCACGCATTCCTCGGTCGCGCCGGCGGTCTCCCAGAGCTTCTTGCCGGTGAGTGGGTCGAGGCTGGTGACGAGCTTGCAGCCGATTAAGAAGAGCTGATCGCGGCCAGCGACTTTCAGGATGATCGGGGAGGCGTAGTTGGGCAGCTTGGGGCGTTCCACCTTCCAGACGATTTTTCCTGTAGCCCGCTCCAGGCCCGCTAGCGCACCGGCGCCTCCCTTGTTGTCGGCCGACACGATGACCAGGTTTTGATGGACCGCCGGCGAGGAGGCGAAGCCCTGGTGCAGCGTGTAGTCCGTGATCTTGGTCTGCCAGAGTTGCTTGCCCTCGCGCGTCAGTGCGGTGGCGTAAATGCTGTTGTCGTGCAAGAAGTTGATGAAGACGCGCTTGCCGTCGCAGGCCAGGGTGGAGGAGGCGAATGAGGACTTGGCGTTGCCGCCCTTGGGGAACGGCCCGCGATGGATTTCCTTGTGCCAAATCAATGTGCCGGTCTTGCGGTTAAAGCAAAGCACCGATTGCGTCAGCTCCTTGTGGTCGGCAGTCGCCAGGAAGATCTGATCGCCGACGACGATGGGAGAGCCGTGGCCGCGGCCGGGGATCGGCGTCTTCCACAGTACGTTTTCCGTCTCACTCCACTTCAGCGGCGGCTTCTGCGCTCCATCGGCGACGCCATTGCGATTGGGCCCGCGCCACCACGGCCAATCGCTGGCGCCGACCGCGATCACTTCGATGTCCGAAGCCGGGCGCGGCGCGCCGGCGTGAGCGGCGAACGAAAACAGGATCGCGGCGCTGACGAGCAGCAAGAAGAGCTTCCGCATGGTTGGCAAACTCCAGGTGGGATGATAAATTCGCGGATGGTCATCTTATTTGAACCGCGCTTAAGCGTGACCGGCGCACTGCGGAATTTTCACTCCGCACGGACATATGTTAGCATTCACTAACACAAAGTCAAGCCCTTCGTTGAGAAAAATGCTTTGAGGTGGGGTATGATACCGCGATGGAAAAGCCGGAGTTGGACATCCTGACCGCGCTCTTGCTCGACAATCTCCTTTTGCGCGAGCAAAACGCTGTGCTGCAATCTCGGCTTTCGAGCGAGGTCGTCTATCTGACGGGCGAGATCAAGGCCGAGCGCGGCCTGCGCTCGCTGTCGGGTGAAAGCGCGGCCATGAAAGCGGTGCGCCGCGCCATCACGCAGGTGGCCGCGCAGGACAGCACCGTCCTGATTCACGGCGAGACCGGCACCGGCAAGGAGCTCGTCGCCCGCGCCATCCATCAGGTTAGCCCGCGGCATGATCGCCTGCTCGTCACCGTCAACTGCGCCGCCCTCGCGCCCAGCCTAGTCGCCAGCGAGCTGTTCGGCCATGAGGCCGGCGCCTTCACCGGCGCGACCCGCCGCCGCATTGGCCGATTCGAGTTGGCCGACCAGGGAACCCTCTTCCTCGACGAGATCGCCGAGCTTGCGCCGGAATTCCAGGTCATGCTGCTGCGCGTCTTGCAGGAAAAAACCATCGAGCGCGTGGGGGGCAACACGCCGATCAACGTGGACGTGCGCCTCATCGCGGCGACCCATCGCGATCTTGCCAAAGAAGTCGCCGCCGGCCGATTCCGCGCCGATCTCTTCTATCGGCTCAATGTTTTCCCGATCCGCGTCCCCGCGCTGAGCGAACGCCGCGAAGACATCCCCGATCTGGTGCGCCATTTCTTGTCGCACTTCAACCGACGCATGAACAAGCACGTCGAATCCGTTTCGCCGCACGCCCTGGAATGGCTCACCCGTTACGATTGGCCCGGCAATGTCCGCGAGCTGGAAAACCTCATCGAGCGGGCCTTGATCGTCGCGGAAGGAAGCGTTCTCGACATCGATCCGAGCTGGCTCTCCCCACTTCCCACGGCCGAGACGAGGGCATCCGGCTCTTTGCGCGACCAGGAAAAACAAACGATTCTCAACGCCCTCGATCGCTGCGGCGGCAAAATCTACGGAGCCGACGGTGCCGCCGCCCGACTCGGCCTCAAGCCCACCACCCTTTACGGCAAGATGAAAAAGCTCGGCATTCGCAATCCCAAAAACGACACGAAATGACGCCCCATCGTCGCGCCAACCAAGGAGGGTTGCCGCCGCCGTTTGCGAACATTTACCTATCTCCCGCCTCGGACGCCGGTTGCGCGACATTTCGCACTCGGCACATCGCTTGCATTGTTCGGCTCGGAGTCTACTTCCCTCGTTTCTTGAAAGGAGCCGAGCAATGGCGTATGTCGTTTGCGAACCGTGTCACGATTGCAAGTACACCGATTGCGTCGTGGTCTGTCCGTGCGAGTGCTTTTACGAAGACGGCTCGATGCTCTACATCGACGCCGAGAATTGCATCGATTGCGATGCGTGCGTACCCGAATGTCCGGTGGAAGCGATCTTTCCCGAGGTCCAAGTGCCGAGCAAGTGGGCGCATTTCATCGCGCTCAACGCCGAGCGGGCGAAAACGCTGAAGACATCGGGGCAGGGGCACATTGTCGAAAAGCAAGAGGCGAAGGAGGGACCGGGTTGTAAGAAATGAGGAACATGGCCGGATGAATTTCGCACCAAAGGTGCAGCGACAAATCAGCCCAGGGCAGAGCGATGCGGCGATTTAGCCGCGTCGCGCCGCCCTGGGATTGCGATGATCCATGGCTTGATCGCCCTGAAAGGGCCTGACAATTGTGGCGTCCGGCTTTGTTCTGCCCTTGCAGGGCGTAACCACTGGTTGTGCCTATACCCAGGACGGCGCAACGCGGCTCAATCGCCGCGTCGCTCTGCCCTGGGCTGGCTTGTTGCTGCACCTTCGGTGCGAAATACATTACTGTTGATCCAGCGAATCGATCCAGCGGACGACTTCCTTGATGTCCTTGTCCGTCAGGTATTCGCGGCCACGCTCCGGCATCTCGCAGTAGAACGCCGGATAACGGCGCTCGGCCAGTTTTGTCCGGCTCTCGGCGATGTTCTTGACGATCGGATCGACGGAGCCGGCCGCGAGATAGAACGATAGCCGTTGATTGGCGACGTTGTTCTTGATCTGCCCGGCCGTGGCGCCGACGGCACACACGCCGCGGAAGGTGTCGCGGTGATTGAAGCCAAGGTGAAGCGCCATCTGCCCGCCGACACCCATGCCGTGAGCCACGATGCGCGAGCGGTCGATGGTGTACGTCTTCATCGTTTCGGTCACCGAGGCGACCACGCCATCCGAAGCGCTCGGAATCCAGTCATCCTTGTCGAGCACCGGCATCACGAGAATCATGTGGTTCTCGGCACAGTAATCGTCCCACACGTCGCGGAATTTCTTGGCGTCCTCTTCCTTGTTCTTACCCGGCGGATGCAGCCAGACGAGGATGCCGTGAGCGATATTGGGATCGTAATCCTCATCGACGTAGAGCCAGAACTTGTGCTCGCCGTCGGCGGTGTTCTTCGACATCAGCCCTGTTTCCGCCTTGGCCGGATTCTGCTCGAGGATTTTGGGGGGCTTGATGTTGGGATTGTTCGATTCGAGCGGCTCGAGCGCCTTCTTGATCGAGACTTCTTTGGGAAGCTTCTCGGGGATGGCCGCGGCGACGCCCGGCACGGAGCCGGGCAGGTCGGTGAGCGTCGCGGTCAGGGTCTCGGTCTTGTCGTTGGCCTTGCGCTTGACTTCGAGCTTGATCTCGGTCCCCGGCGGTTGCGTGTTGAGCCATTCGATGAGCTGGGTGCGGCCACGCTTTTCACCGGTGAAGGGGAAGAGGGCTTTTTCATTGACGCCGAACTTGACGATGCGGTCGCCGGCCTTGAGGCCGATCTTCTCTGCTGGGCTTTTTTCATAGACGTAGCGGATTTCGACGCCGAGCTTGGGATCGTCGCGCATCGGAAGGATGCCGAGGAAGCCCTGCGCGATGATGATGTTCGTGCCGCTTAACTCGAGCGCCTTGATTTCCTTGACTTCGCCGCCGCGCTTGAATTTGAGTGCGATCTTGTCCCCCTCGTACTTAACGCCGAGTACATGCTGGACCTGGGCCATGCGTTGAACGGGTTTGCCTTCAATTTCGACGATGATGTCGCCGACCTTGAGCCCGGCTTTCTCCGCGGGGGAACCCTTGGCGATGGTGCCGATTTCGGGCAGGACGCTGTAGATGTCCTGGCTTTTCATGGCGACGCCGAGGATGCCCTTTTGCAGGTCCTTGCCTTGCTTGAGGCGCGGCAGGACGGCGAGCACGTCTTCCATGGGGATGGCGAAACCGATGCCGGAATCGTACCATTCGGTGCCGGCGGTTTCGTCGTTGCCGTTGGGGGAGGCGGGAATGAGGATGCCCTGGACGCGGCCCTGGATATCGACAATCGGGCCGCCGTAATTGATCGGCGAAATCTTGGCGTCGGTCTGGATCGCCTTACCCCACACTCGGCCAAGCGCGCTGACGACGCCGACCGAGACCGCCGGGGCCTTGTCCATCTTCACGTCGAGCGCCCGGCCCAGAGCGATTGCCATTTGCCCTTCCTTGATGTCCTTCTTCGGCACGTACGCGGGCATCGGAAGGTTCTTGGCATCGACCTTGAGCAATGTCAGCATGCGCGATTTGTCGGTCGCCACGCGCGTCGCCACGAGTGGTTCGCCGCCATGCCCGGCGAGGCGCACCAGGATCGTCGGCGGATTGTTCAGGAAGTTGTACGCGCTGGTGATGACGTAGCCGCTCGGATCGACAACGACGCCGGTGGTCGGGCCGAGCGCCTTGCGCAGCACTTGCCCCTTCGGCCCCGCGACGACCATGTCGGCCCCGCCGCGCGTCTCGATCTGCACCACCGCCGCGCCGGCCTTCTTGGCGACATCCTTCGTAACCTTTTCCAATTGGTCGTTCAGATCTTCCTGGGCGCGCACGCCGGTGGCGAAGACGCCGATTGAAAGAAAGGCCAGGAAGAACGCACGTCGCAGCATGGGAAACGTCCTCATCAATTTTCCGGCATGCGTTTAGCGTTCGCAGGGCGCCACGCGAACGCTAAACGAAGACCGGGTAATATGCGTCAATCGTAGGTTCAGTTCGACGCCGTCGTCTTCGGCTGGGCGGTCAGCTTCAGCTTGAGGGTCTCGAGCTTGTTGCCGCGCTGCAGCTGGATGGTGACTTCGACGCCGGGCGGATACTGCTTCATCGTTTCACGGAAGGCCTTGATCGTGGGCACCGATTCGCCTTCGACGTAAAGGATCAAATCATCTGGCTGCAATCCCGCCTTGGCGGCGGGGGTGCCGGCAGGGGCTTCCTCGACGTAGGGCGGCGTGGAAGTCAGGCCCGCGGGGCTCAAGACCAGGACGATGCCGTGGTAAGCCCCCTTGTCCTCGCGCTTGACGATGGTCGAGGGAATGTGCGTTCCCGCGATGACGGCCTTGGCGAAGCTGGCCATCGTCTCCTTGGCGGCGACGACCTTGCCGTCCTTCTCGCGGCGGACATCGACGACGGCCTGGATCGGCACGGCATAGTTGATCCAGGTATCGGTGCGCTGGTCCTTGAGCTCGCGGCCCAGGATACCGAGCAAATGTCCCTTGCGGTTGGTGACAATGCCGCCGGCCGCGCCGGGATTGCACGCGATGGCGTCGAGAAAGTAGACGTCGCCGGTGAATGGGGCGTCGAACACGCCGCGCCGGCCGCGCAGATCGGCGAGAGCAGCAATCACGCCGCGCTGCACCGACATCGGCTCCTCGCGCAGGGCGATGCGGAACTGATTGGAATACGCCAGCACCCAGTCGCCGTTCTCCGCCATCGGCCGGGCCGCTTCCTTTTCGAGATCGAAATAATGCGCGAATTTCGCTTCTTCATCGATCTTCAAGATTGCGACATCCAGCGCCGGCTCGCGCGCCAGCACCTTCGCCTGGAATTGCCGGCCGTCGTAAGCGTGCACCAGAATGCCCGGCGTGTTCAGGATGTGGTTGTTGCAGGTGAGGATGTGCCCCTCTTTCGAAAGGAGAATCCCCGAACCGTAGGACGGCAGCCCCTTGAAGCCGCCGATGCCGAACAGCTTCACCATCTTTTTGTTGACCTCGACGCTGACCGCCGTGACCGGGTCTTGCGCGAAGAGTGGGGGCAGCGCGGCGAAGAGTACGCCGGCGGCGAGAATGATTTTCCAGAGTCCGGCATTGTTGCGTATCATCGATGCGATTCCCAAGTTAATTCTCGTTTAGCCCCTCCCGCCTCTGCGAGACGGGGCTAAACGGGTTAATTTCCCCCGAATTTGTAGCTCGTCACGTTGAAGGTCCCGTAGAGATGGTCCTCATACTTGACCTGGATGCGGTGCGGCAACTGCTTGCCGTCCACGGCACGGTAGTCGGAGAAGTAGACTTCCACCGGATCTTCGTTCTGGTCCTGCATTCGCAATTCGAAGCCCAGGAGCTTCTGGTCGGCCGGGGAGAAGAACCACTTCGTCATGTAGTTGCCGAAGCGGGTCGAAAGCACCTCGGCCATAACGCGCTGATCGCTCCAGCTCTTGACGGCGCTGCGGTCGGTCGGCGGCGGGTAGAACGGCTCCGTGCCGCCGTGAACGCATTCGCCAGGGAAGCCTTTATCGCCTTCCATCAGGAGCACGCGCCAGACGTACATCGCGGGCATGAATCCACCCGAGCCGTTGGGGGCCCGCAATTCCTTGATGTCCTTGCTGAACGGGTCCACGTCCTGCGGGAAAGCGCCGAGTTTCAGATTGATCTTTCCTTCCTTCATGGTGAGCGCGAAATCGCTGTTGGCGTTGGCCTTGCCCAGGCGAACCGTGCCGTCAATCGTCCAGGTCCCCTTGACGCCGGTGAAATCGCTCGACTTCTTGAAGCCGGCCAGCAAGCGGTTCTTCTCTTGCCGATTGAAGTAAAAATTGACGAAGCCGGGCTTCGGATCGTAGAACTTGGCGGCGGGCCCTTGCACGGGGGGCATGCCCTTTCCCTTGGGCGGCGGCTGCTTCGGATTGGCCGGCGGCGCCTCGCCGACTTCCTTCTTCTGCACGCCCATGAGCCGAACCAGGATTTCCTTCTTGTCCTTGTCGCCCCGGCGGAATTCCAGCGGCACGCGCCAGCCGCGCGGATAAAGCCCCAGCACGTTCTTGTAGTGATTGTCGTTATGGACCTGCCGGTCCGCGAAGGAGACCAGCTCGTCATCGGTGTACAGACCGCGCCGATAGGCGTCGGATTCCTCGAGAATGCTCGTGATCTTGGTCTTGCCCAGGCCGAAGTTCTCCGCCTCCGTCCGGACCAACGCGCCCAGGCTGGCGTGATCGGCATCCAGGCCCGCTTTCAAGTGCCCCATGAAGTTCTTGATCTGATTGATTGAGATCGCGTAACCAACGCCGGAATTGATCCGGGCCCGCTTGTCGAATGAGCCGCGGCCATTGATGCCGATCACTTCGCCTTTCATGTTGAAAAGCGGTCCGCCGGAGTTGCCCGGATTGATCGAGGTGTCGATCTGGATGCAATCGGTGTATTCGAGGAACAAACCGGCCGGCGGCTGATAGCGGTGCACGCCGGACACCAGGCCGAACGTCACCGTCGGCGTGAAATCGGTCGCCAGCAGGAACGGATTGCCCATGGCGATCGACCAATCTCCTTCATGCACCTTGTCGGAATCGCCCAGCTCGGAGAAGGGGAATTTGCCGCCGGCCTTCTTCGGCAACAGCTTGATAAGAGCCACGTCGCCAACCTTGTCCCAGCCGACCAGCACCGCGTCGTAAAGCACGCCATCGGCCAGCCCGCACTGCATGGTCGGCCCGGTCGGCTGCACCACGTGGAAATTCGTCAGGGCGTACCCTTCGTCGTTGATGAGAACGCCCGTGCCGCCGCCTTGTCCGCCGCGCGCGAACACGGCGACCACGGTCGGCTTCACCTTCGCCACCACGGCGACACGCTCCGCCTCCGCTTTCTGCACCGCCGCCGGCTGGGCCGACACCGCGGCGGCCGTCAATACCAATCCGGCAAGCGTATAAAAATATTTACTCATGGTGCTATTCCCTATTTTTCGTGGGGCCAGGCTTTCCAGCCTGGCCGAACTGCCCACGGCGCCTCCGCCAGGCTGGAAAGCCTGGCCCCACGATGCCGGCCAATTCATTGACTCACCTGGGCGTTCGCCAGCGTGGCGTGCCCGGAATAATTCGTGAAATTCGAGCCGACCACCACGATGCGCAGCAAGAACACGTCCTGAATGTCGAGGCTGATCGGCGTCGGGGTGCTGGCGGAAACTTCCTTCGAGAATTTTTCCTCGTTGTCGCAATAAATCTTCAGCGTTACCTTGCCCTGTCCCTCCTCGGCGATGCGCGAATCGACGCCCAGGATGCCGCTGAGCTTCTTGTATTTGCCGCTCAGGGCGTATTCGATCTGGGCGCCGGCGTACATCGACAGCCCCTTGTCGTATCTCTTGTCCTGCAGCATGATCGAGTTGCCGTCGAGATTGGCGTCCTTGCGCACCGGGCTGAATCCGCCCAAAAGGACCGAGTCGGCAACCTTCCCTTCCAGATCGGACAGATAAGTGAGCCGGCCGAAATTGAAATCGAGCTTGGCCAGCAGCTTGTTGTCCAGGGCAACCTTCTGCCCGTATGGCGTGGTCACCGTGGCCTGGCCGGCGTCGTAGCTGAGCTTGGACGCGACCAGCACATTGCCATCCAGATCGATCACCTTGCACAAGGCGGCGGCCGCGGGCGCCTCGACGGCGGCAAACTGCACGGCTTGCAGCTTCTCCAACGGAAACTCACGCTCGGGAAAATCCTTCGGCTTGAACTTGATCGTCTGCTTCGTCTCATCTACCATCCCCAGCGAGCCTTCGATCGGATTCAGGCCCCCCTCGCCGCTGACGAATATGCGGTCGGTGCGCTTCTTGTTCTTTTTCAATTTGTCGAATTGGCTCCTGATAGCCGAGTCCTGGGCCCCGCGCAGCACCGTGAGCACCGCGGCCATCGGCGCCTTCACCGTCACGCCGGTCGTCAGCACGAGCAGGGTTTCCTTGTTGCCGAGCGTCACCTTGGTGCAGCGCAGCACCGATTCGTCCGCCAGGCAGACCTCGAAGTACGATTCGGCTTCCGGCGCCTTGCGCGGATCGCGCAGCTTCAGATCGAGTACCTGCGCGAGCGGCGTCGGAACCTGCTTATCGCCGGCCTTGATGACGATTTCCTTGTCGCTGATCTTCTCGAGGGCGCCGTTCAGATTTCCCTTGCCGCTGATCGTCGTGAGATCATCGGACCAGGCAGGGACGGCACACAGAAGCAGGGCGAGAATCCAGACGAAGCAATGTCGAATCATGGCGGCCTCAGCAATGGTGCAATCTCAGAATTTAGCCACGGATGAAACACAGACAAAACACGGATGGAGAAAATTGGTCCCCCAATTCCGCGTTTCCTGATTTCCCCTCTCCTTTCCGTGTTCCATCGGTGTTTCATCCGTGGCTAAAATTCTCGATGAATAAAGGGCCGTGACCACGAGATTACCGCAGCCACAGCCCTTCACGGATTCGTCCAATCAGTCGAAGGGCCACAGAGCCTTGGGAGAGGGAAGGCTCTGTGGCCGAAATCCACATTACTTCCGGTTGAGGGCCGGGTTGGTCAGATTCTGGAAGTAATTGATAATCGCTTCACGATGGCGGGGGGACATTCCCTGGGTGATGTCCTGCAAGGCGCGTCGCTGTTCGGCGGGCGGCAACCGGCCCCAGTCAGCGACGAGCTTCTTGAACTTCGCTTCATCCACGACGCCAGTGCTGGTCCCGCCCGCGTTGTTGCTATCGGTTGCGGGACTGCTGGGAGGATTAACCCCCTTGGCCGGGCCGCTACCGGGAGAGCCTCCGTCGGGGCATTCGCCCTCGCCCGGTTGGCCTTCGCCACCGCCCCCACCGCCGCCACCCTTCTTCTTGTTTTCGAGCTTCTTGATGATCTCGTCGAGGCGGTTGAGGACTTCGCGTTCCTGGCGCTGGGTTTCCGGGCCGCCGCGAGCGATTTGCAGGCGGCGCTCGATGTTTTCCATCTTGCGGGCGATGTCGCCGAGATCTTTTTCCTTCCACGTGTGCATGTCGAGCAGCATCAGCGTGGCCACGATCTTGTAGCGGTCCGGGGCGATGGCCGAGCCTTCATCGAGAAGGCGGGCGATCGACTTGGTCGCCTCGGCTTTGCGCTGCAAGGCGTGCTCGCAGATGGCGCGATGGAAGAGGTAAGCGGCCGGGTCGGCGACCTGATCGGCGCTGAATTGCTTGAGGGTATCGAGCGCCTCTTCATAGACGCGGCGATTGGTCAGGGCCCGCGAATAAACCAGGGCAAGGTTGGCCCGGAAGAAAGCCGAGCGCTTGTCGTCTTTGAACACGCCGGGCAGTACCACGGGGGCCGGGGCGGCGGGATCGCGCGCCTCGGTCATCAGCTTGGCGGCGACCGGATCGCCCAGAGCGAGCGAATCGGCAACGCGGTCGAGGATGCTGCGCGATTCGTCTTTCCAGATCGCGCTGAGCTTGGCCGTGGTCGCGGCGTCGGACTTGCCGACCTCCTTGAGCCAGCCGGCCAGCCGGGCCTTGGCGCCGTCCGCGGTCAGAGCGTCAAGCGCTCCGAATCCGCCGGTCCGCTTTTCCTGGCCTTGCACGTAACCCGCCACGCACAGCGTGAGGGCACAGGTGACGATGAGGATTCGCTTCACTTGTTGTCTCCCTTCGCAATTCGGCTGACGATTTCTTGAATCCGCTGTTGACGCTCGGACAGATTGCGCAATTCGCGAACGACCTGCGGGTCGCGGGCCTGTTCCTCGTTGGGGAACAGCCTGCCATAGGTGTTGGTCCGGTCATTGACCCGCTTCTGCAGCGACCGCACCATCTTGAGCTCCTGGAGCAATTCCAGCAGCTTTTGATCGCCCGGAGGGCCCGATTTGCCAGGCTGGCCCGGCTTGGGCGGTTCCTGGTTGTCCTGGCGGGCCTTCTTCAGAGCATCGATCATCTCTTTGAGGTTCTCGATGATGTCCCGCTCGATGTTCTGCGTAAGGGCGCCCGAATCGGTCAGCTCCAGCCGTTTGTGGACATGGATCATGTCCTGGCGGATTTGCTGGAACACCTCGGGGAACGCGACGGCTGAGCCTTCCGCTTCCAGGATGTCGATGCACTTGTTCGCTTCCTGGACGATGTCCTTTTCCTGATCGGACAGCTTGAGCCCGACGGTCTTGTTTTGGCGATCGGGCTTCTTGTCGGAGTTCTTGTTGATTACTCTATCAAGATCCTCGGTGCCAACCAAGACCTGTTGCTGCATCATGAGCATTTTTTCGCAGCGGGCCTGGAGGGCGGCCAGGACGCGTTCGATTTCCTCTTCGCGCATCTGGCGGAGGAGGTTTTCGAGCTTCTTCTTGGCGTCCTCGAGCTTCTTGATGGTATCGGCCTGATGTTTGACAGCGGCCTGGTTGTTCTTGTCGTCGAGCTTCTTTTCGGCTTGGGCCTGATCGTAGCCCGCTTCGATGACTTTCTTCTTGGCGTTGGCCACGTCGTCTTTGTCCCCGCTCTTGGGGCTGCCCGGAGGAGGCGCTTGGCCGTCCCCCTTCTGGCCGGCTTGTGGCGGGCCGCCCTTGGGATCGCCGCCGCCCGCGCTGGGGCTGCCGCCGGCTTTGGCCTGGCCCTGGCCGTCCTTGGAGTCGCCGGCCTTGGAGTCGCCCGCTTTCGGATCGCCGCCGGGGCTGGCCTTGGCATCGCCGCCCTTGGCGTCTCCGCCCTTGGCATCGCCGCCCTTCACGTCTTTGGCGCCGGCTGGGGCCTTCTCGCCGCCCCCCTTCGCCTGGCTGGGCGAGCCGCTCTTTTCGCCGCCGGCTTTCTTGTCATCGCCCCCCTTGGCGGCACCTTGCTGGCCTTGCTTCGGATCGCCCGGCTTGGCGCCGGCGCTCTTGGAATCGCCCGCTTTCGGATCGCCGCTCTTATTTTCCTTGGCAGCGCCTTCCTGCCCCTTTTGACCTTTTTGCTCACCCTTGGCGCCGGCTTCCTTCGGATCGGCGCCCGCTTTCTCGCCCGCCTTGGGCTCCTGATTGCCGCCTTTGGGGTCGCCGGCCTTGCTGCCGGACTTCGCTTCCCCCTTGGCGCCCTTGGATTCCTTGCCCGCGTCCTTCGCTTCCCCCTTGGCGCCGGCCGGCTTCTGGTTGCCCGCGTCCTTGGCTTCGCCCGCCTGCCCCTTGTTCTTGCCAGCGCCCTTGATGTCGCCCTTGGCGTTGGCGGCCTCGGTCCCCTTGGGATCGAGATATGTCTTGATGGCTTCTTCAATCTTCTTGGTCTTCTCGCTGGTTTCCTTTTGGCCGTCTACGAGATCCTTTTGATCGGTTTTGCCACGCTCCGTGCGGACTTTATCCTGGTTTTGCGAGAAGATGTTCGTTTCCAGCTTCTTGATGATGGCCTCAAGATCCCGGCGCTGCTTGGAAAGCTGGTCAACGTTGCTGTCACGCAGCAGATTCAGAACCTTGCTCAGCCGGTTTGACAGGCTGTCGCTAAGCAAGCTGGTCTTTTCAATCTCACTGGTGTTCTTCAGGTTGGCGGTGCGGAGGACCTCGATCATCTTGGTGAATTCCTGATTGATCGCCAGTTCCTTGCACAGATCGAGCACCTTGTCGAGCGTCTCGGCCCGTTTCTTTTCCTCGGGGGTGCCGCGCCAGCCGTTGCTTCAGGCGCAGCAGCGCGTCCTGAAACTCGGCGAACTGGCGAGCCAGCTGCTGCTCATTCGTGATGAGGTCGTCCTTGTCTTGCACAACCCCCTTTTCTTGGGCTTGCAAGCCGATCGACACGACGGCCAAGGCCGCGATGCCGAGCATTGCCAATATGATGCGAGCGCGAATCATAACCGAGTTCCTCCCCGAAGGTGGGTGACGGCTGCGTGTTTGCCTTTGATGGCACTTGGTTCGCAGGCGATATTATGACGAATCCTATGGGCAATCCCAACTAAAATCGCGAAAAAATGCGCGGTTTCCGCCGAAACACAGGTTCACTACGAATAGCCCCCATAAGCTGGGGAACATTTAGCGGGAGAGGGAGGCGCCAGCTGGCAGCTTAACACATGCGGAGCCACAAGAACAGCCGGGTGCCTTTCGTGGGGCCAGGCTTTCCAGCCTGGCCGATGCGCCGCTTGATGTTCTGGCCAGGCTGGAAAGCCTGGCCCCACGGGAAATTCCGGGCACGGGCAACGCGCCACGACCGGCAACCTGGTCCGCAGCTGGCTGGCCTGTTTTTTTTCCTGCTTGCTCTCTTCCTTTTTCGGCGGGGATTTCGGGTCAGCGTCCTTGAGAAGCTTCTCAAGCTCATCGCGTATGATCTCATTGCGTTTATCATCAAGCCATTTCGTCCGCTGACGCTGCTGATCTTCAATCGCAGTCAGAATCGCGATCAGTTTCGCCTCAACGATGCCTTCGCTCATGGCGTCGAGCACGTGCTTGATGTCGAGGCTCAGCTTGCGCAGCTTGCGGTCGGCCTCGTTCATGGCGTCGCGGTGGGCGGCGTAGTTCGGCGCGCGCTTGGCGTTGACGTCATCCTCGACGAGCTGCTGGGCGTTCTGGAAGGCGTCCTCGGCATTCGGGTAGCTGCCGGTTTGCGGATTCTTGGGATCGTCGATGCGGTCTTGCACGACAATGTCCTTGAGCGGGGCGGCGATGCGGTCGCCGATCTTTTTCATGCGGTCGGAGCGGACGCGGTTGACTTCCATCTCGCGGAGAATGTTTTCGTAGGCCTTGTTGGCGTTGCGCAGCGTGTTGCCGGCCGAGCCCAGAGCGGTGCGGATTTCATTCATGCGGTTGAGGACGTTGTCCATGTCGGTCTTGGGATCGGCGACCTTGCCCATCTGGTCCCGGAGGTTGACGATGCCGGCGTCCACTTTTTCCTTGGCCCCTTCGAGCTTCTCGGCGAGCGTTTCCTCTTCCAGGGAGATTTGCGTCAAGAGCTCGTTCTCGCTGATGACGAGGAAGCCGATGAAGCCATTGCGGTTGGTCTTCTTGTTGCCCGGCTGAATCTGGCCCTTGTCGTCGAGGTGCTTGCCGGTTTCGATGTTGTTATCGACGGCCTGGACGGCGATTTGCAGGTAGTAGTGCTGCTGGCCGGTCTTTTCGACATCGACCGCCTTTAATTCGGGCAGGTGCTTCCTGACATCGAAGCCGTCGTCCTCCTTGAAATCGAACTCCCACGGCCGGCTCGACCGGGAGCCGGTCAGAAGCTTGGCGCGTTCCTTGGGATCGGCGAGGGCTTTGGTAAAGACATCAAGGAAGATCATCCTGCCGGATTCGCGCTCCAAGAGGCGATTGAAGCCGTCGCAGGAAACGTAGGCTTCGCGGTAACCCTGATTGCGGCGCAGCTCCTCCTTGAGGACCGCGATGGTCAAATCGAGATATTTTTGGCCGCCCAGCAGGATCGGGAATGTCTCCTTGGCTTTATCGAGGTGCGCCAAACCGATGCCGCCCAGCTCGGCATTAGGCGCCAGCGGGCTGCGCAACAGGAACTGGAAATTGTTGGCGACGAGGATGGCGTTGGCGCGGTGCGCGGCCTGATCGATTTGCATCCCAGCGACCTTGGCGCCGCCGCCCCCCTGCGACATCAATTCCACATCGGCCCGGCGGACCTTGTAGTTGTAGCCGATGCTGGTCAAGCCGTAATCGTCCTTGACCGGGCATTCAAAAGGCAACAGCGCATCGGGCGTGATGAGATATGCACCGGCCAGCTCCGCTTGCTCCTTGTAATCACGCTGGGCGGCCTCCTTGTTCTTTTCGTCCTTGTCGACAACCGGCGGTTTGAACTTCGGCTTGCGCAACAGCACGCCCTGATACGGCACGCCGAATGCCTTGACCTCCACGCCGCCAACATTGAGGTTGCCCACCTGCGGGTCCATGTCGATCACCGAGAGAATCTTGAAGCGGCGCTTGCCGCGAATATTGTCCTCGTCGAAGAATTCGACGGTGAAGTCGTGCTTGCGCGTGAGGTTCGGCATCGCCAGGGAAAAGCCACAGCGGTCCGCATCGACGACGGGGGGCAGCCCTTGATAGGCGGCAAATCCAGCATCCAACGCTTGCTGCTTGGCGAAATCCAGAGCGCGCTCGGGCGCAGCCGGCGCGGCTGGTATTGAGCAGCCGCCGGCATGTTCACGCCGACGATCCCGGTCGTGGCGTATTCTTTCTCGCCACGCCGAAGCACCACAAAGTCACTCGCGGAACTCGGGGTCAGTTCGCTCGCGATCTTGGCAAACGCATCCAGATCGTTGGGCACGGCATTCTGGTTGAGCTTGCTGAGAACATCGCCGTCCTTGAAACCCGCGCGCTCGGCAACCGATCGGGAATCGACGCTTGCAACCAGCAAGCCTTCCCTCTTCGGCAAGCCGGTTTTGGCCTGCGCCGTTGGGCTCAGCCTGGCGAGCCGTAGCCCGCCCCAATCGAGCGTGGTGGCGTCCACCTGGACATGAATGGTCAGATCGCTGCCAAGCGGGATTTCGATGGTGTTGGTATCGCCGGCGGTGGGCAGGCTATAGTCGCGCGTCTGGTGGCGCACCCCCTTGAGCGGCGCTTGATCGGGACCATTCAGGCGGTGATAGATGTAGGCCGGCTCATTCTTGTCGATGCTGATGGACGCCGGCGCGGGGGCGGCCACCAGCGTGATCGTCTTGGGGGGCGTGAGGTAATTCTCCGCCCGCGCCCGGAAGCGGAACTTGGGCGACTCCGCCAGGCGGTTGAGCGGCGCCTCGTACTTGTTGCCGTCTTTCATTTCCAGCGGATCGGTGAACGTCTTTTCGGCCCCCACGAAGCGGGCAATCACCTCCGTGGGCAGATCGAGCTTGCGCAGCGTTCGCCCCATGCTCGGCGCCGCGGCGAGCTCTTCGAGCTGCTCGAAAACCACTTCCAGGGCTGCGTAATGATCCTGGTTGTTGACGAAGTCGCGCAGCATGGGCCGAACGTTCTTCTTGTCTTCTTTTTGCTGGGCGAGCTTGTCCACGGTCCATTCGGTCCATTCGAGCCAATGGCGCAGTTTTTCCTTGGCGTCAGGATCATTGGCCGCCTTGATGGCGCGAGCCTTTCCCAGGGCAAATTCGGGTCGTTCGCCTGGGCATGCGCGGACTGCAGTTCATCCAGATAAGCGCGGGCCTCGCCGCTTTTGCGGACGCGCAGGTCCGTGCCAAACAGGGCGGCGGCAAGGTTCGGCTCCAGCTCGTCGGGATCGACCTGCCAATCCTTGAAGTCGCCCGGAATCCGCACGTTTTCAAGCAAATCCGCAGGGACCAGCTTGCGCTCGGCAAGGTCCTGCCACGTCAACGGCCGCCAGCCATACGGGGCGGCTTCTTCATCGCGGTCGGCGATGACCCATTCGTAAGCCCGCACCATCAACGCCGGCCGTTCATCGCTCAACGGCACGCGCATGTCGTTCTTGTCAACCGAGGACGGCTGAAAGCGCGCGACCTCCAGATGAGCGCGGCGCGGCCAATAGGTCTTCATCATCAGCACATTGCGCTCAGTCCAGATCGACGCCGTATCGAAGAATTTCCACGAAAAGACATAAGGGTTCATCGGCCGATCCGTGAACAGCGAGCCGGCGCAGAACGCCGTCATGGTAACCAGCAAAAGGCCAATCGTGGCGACCCCGACCAGGATCCACAGCACGTACAGGCGACGCCAGTTGAATACCGCCGTGATCGGCAGCTTCTTGAGGACCTCGACCGCTTCCTGAATGGTTTTCTCGACCATCGCCTGCGAGTAGCCGTACTTCTTGGAGAGCTTGGGATCGGCCAATTCGACGGCGGTGATGAGGCGATCGCCCAGTTGCCTGGGAAAGCGGCGTTCAAGGACGAGGGCGACGGCCCGGTCGTTGAACTCGCGGAACCAGCGTAGTCCCACCTTGTAGAATCCGTATGCCAGCAGGCCGATCACGACCGCCGCGAGCAGAATGACCCGGACGGCGAGGCTGCTGTTGCCGGTGATGTCCACGTCGTTCAAAAGGAGAATCCAGTCGATGCCATGCACGCCCAACAGATCGAAGTCGCACTTGAACAGGCCGAAATCGAAGGCCAGCCCAAGCCAGAAAAGGCACGCGGCGGCAAGCAAAAACAGCGCGAGACCTTCGAGGAAGATGTAGCGGCGAATGATGGTGCGCACGAGCTGGAGCGGACTCTTCACACGCCGCTGCGTTTCCTCGTGGTTGAACGGTTTGCTCGTGGTAACGGTTGCCATCTGAAATCCACCCATTCTCCTAGGAGCTGTTTCAAAACTGCCCTGGGCCGGGAGGGCGAGGCTCCTGCCGAGCCGGCACCCTGTGTTGACTCAGTGATTCGCGCGTTCCGGCTCGGCAGGAGCCTCGCCCTCCCGACCGACGGCCGTAATCAATCAGCTGCTACGCCAATCGAAGCAGTTTCCGGGTCAGCCATTCCACGCCCAAGAGCGAAACGGCCACGATCAACAGCCCCGAAAAGCCGATCGGCAGCCACTCGGTCGCAATGATATTCGCGAATCGGCTCATGCCGTCGGAGCATTGCAGGAGCAAATATCCGCCGGCAACGTCAACGCCGACCGCCAGCAGGATCAAGCCGATCATGGCGAAAAAGTCCTGCCTGGCGATTCCGAGGTAGATGCCGTAGCCGACGGCCGTGAGCGTCACGAGCGCGCTGCCCAGCGCCACCGCCAAGCCGGGCTGGTAGACGTAGGTCAGGGCCAGCACGCTGACGAGCCCGGTCAGGACGAAGAAGCCAATCGCGGCGACCCATTGCCGCATCACGAATAGAATCGCCATGCCAATCGCGCCGACCAAGAGCGGCCCCAGAATGACGGCCCAGAACATGGAGACCAACATGACCGTCAGATAGCGAATGCCCACGGGCAGCAGGCAGACCAAAATGCCCAGGGCGAGCGCCCCCAGCGCCTTGCCAGCTCCCAAACAACAGCAACGCCAGAGCGGCCAGAATGCCCAATGCAATCGGCGTCAACACCACGGCCCAGAAAAGCGCATCGTACTCAGCCCACTTCTCCTCGGGCCATTCGAGCTTGGCGTCCCAGAGATCTTCGAAACGCCCTTTGACGGTGTCGGTCTTGGGCTGCACCGCGATCAGGCAGTCGGCCACCGCGTCGGCTGATTCCACCGGGAAGAACAGCCGTTTGGCCGGCTTTTCGCCGACCACCGCCCCTTCGGGCACCTGAATCATCGCATCGACCTTCTTGCGCCCTCCGGCGACAGCTTGCTCATGAGCGGGCCGGCCTCGCTCGCCAGCTGATAAAGGTAGCCGAAATTCGTGCGGACGTTATCGAGCTCCGGATTCGATCGGCGCACGGTCACCGTCGTTCTGAGCGATTCGCTGGTGCCCGGGACCGGCAGCTGGAACTCGTACTCGCCCGGTTCCTTGAGCGTGATGGCGCCCGTGAAATAGCCTTTCCACTCGCCGTCGTGGGGCTTGGATTTCATGTCGAACTGCTGCAGCGGCGCCTTTTCATCGCGGTCCTTGTCGATGCGGCGGACCACCACCGTCGGGCGCAGGTCCTCCGGCAGCCACTGGAAATTCGCCCCCCGGACCTGCGCCTCGCAGTTGATCCGCCCGACCGGGACATTGCGCGCTACGTACCAATTGCCGTGCTTCTTGCGCTCACGGGCGCCCGTGGAAGCGTAGCGTGCCAATTTAATCCAGAAACGTTCGTGGTAGCCTTCTTTGAACGAGCGCAGCCGCCAGAATTCGCCCGAGCCAAGGTACATCGTCTTGCCCGAGCCGTAGGGCATCGTGGCAATGAATGGCATCTGGTCCTTGAAGGCGTCGGTCTTTTCGCCGATGCGCGGGGCGTCCTTGCCGGTGCCGAAAGCCGCGATCACGACGGTGGCGGGCTGAACCCGCTCCACCGGGTAATAGGTGTAGAAGCCCCGGTGAGGCCGAAGGTCGCCGGCGAGATCGGCCTTGAAGTTTTTGTCCTTCCAGAAGAACTCGTTCCAGGCGGCCAGCGGATTCGGATCGTCCTCATCAAGCTTGAGGAATTCGTAGGCGGCGGCATTCGGGGCAAAGTTAAGGGCGTAGGGACGCGAGGTGTCGTGCCCGAGACCGCCGACCTGGATACTGAACAGGCGATTGTCCTTGAGGACCACCGGGTACATCTTCATGAGCGATTCGAGGTCATCGCCGCCGGCGGTGCGGACCTGGTACGAGTAGATCGGGCCGGCGACGAAGATGACGCCACCGCCGTCGTTGGCCACCCATTTGTTGAGATTGTTTCGCTGCGTCGGCGTTAGCTTTTTCCAGTCCGGATCGAAGCAGACCACCACGTCGTAATCGCTCAGGCTCATGTATTTCTGGCCGGGGTTCGGCTCGATCTTCGTCGGGAACTCCGGCAGGAGCCGTTCGGGCTCGACGCTTTCGTCGATGAAGTTATCCTTGGCGTTTTGCTGATTGTAGATGCAGACCTCCATGCGCTTTTCCAGCATTTCGCGGTAGAGGATGGTGCGCACGAACTGATACTCGCGCGTCGCCCCGCTGGTGAACAAAAGCACGCGCAGGGCCCGCTTCTGGACTTGCACCTTGACCGGCTCGCTGACGTGCTCCTTCTCCCGCGACGCTTCCTTCTTGTTGCGCGGCACCCGCGCCTTGAAAATCCATTCCCCTTCCAGCTCGCCGCGTTCGTCCTTGGTAACCGGGATGCCCTTCAGGTCGGAAACGTCGATGACGAATTCAACGACATCCATCGGATGATCGCCGCCGCCCTCGGCCTTAAATTTTCCCTTCTTGGGGCCAATCTCAAATGCCTTGTCATCGACGGGCTTGCCGGTCACGTCCTTGACGCGCTGGGCTTCGAGGGTGACTTCGAATTCCTCGCCGTGCAGGTTGGTGCCGACGACCGGCACGCGGACCGGGAATTTATCGTCGGGCCGAGTTTCCTCGGGGGCCTGCAAATCCTCGATGCGGATGGCGGCCGGGAGGCGGAACTGGCCGACGCCGATCGTGATGATCGGGATCGGCCGCTTCGGATTGGCGGCTCGATTGATGAAATCCATTGTGGCGTCATTGGTGCCGAGGTTCGACTGCCCGTCGCCGAAGATGACGATGGCCTGGATGAAGCTGTTGTTTTCGAGCTTGTGCATTTGCAGCGCGGCGCCGCCATAATTGGTGCCGGCCAACAGCGCGTTCACGGTATCGACGCGCTTGTAGTATTCCTCCTCTTTCTCCTTGCGAACCCTGTCGTCCTTGATGTCCTCGAAATTCGGCTTGACGATGTCCTTCGCGTCCGGCTTGAGCCATTTGCGCCAGCCATCGGCGCTGAAGCGTTTTTTCCTTCTTCAGGTGCAAGGTCTTGATGTCCGTCTCGTCGAGAATGGAACCGAAGCGATAGGCGGTCACGGGCGTCTTTTGCATCACGCGTTCCATGCACGCGACTTTCTGGTGGCCCGCTTCGTCCTCCGTGCCATTGAGCAGGTTCAGGATCAAATCCTGCCGGCTCGGCAGCACCTGGTCTTTACCTTCCTCGGGCACGCCGTCCCTCACGAACATGCTGCCGGAGACATCGAAGAGGAAGAGCGTCTTGGATTCATATTCTTGCGTTTCGTAATGCTGACAGCCCGGCAAGAGGAAGACCATCGCCAGGAGGCCGTAAACGCAGGTGCGCAAAAAGCCCAGGAACATGGCCCACAGCGGATGCACCGATTTGGCGTCCTTCAAGTACATCATGCCGACGTAAAAGAATGCCACCGCCATCAGCGGGACGAGGATGACCAGCCAGCCGAGACGAACGCCCGGGAAGACCTCGAGGGGACGCAAGATGATCGCCAGCGGCAGATAGAAAATCGAGACGAGGCCGACAATCCCCAAGCCGACGATCGCCGTCAATAGCTTGCGGTCGGTACGGAAATAGACGATGAGCCCGACGACGCAGAGCGCGAACAGAACCGGCACGCCGATGGCCCAGGTGGGGCAATCGTCGCTGAGGCGCCGCCACAGAAATTCGGTTGATTCATTCGGTTTCAAATCGGGATTCATGGTAATCTTCCGTGGCTTGCCGCTTGCGGCTTAGCGCTCGCATGGGCCCGCGCGAACGCTAAGCCGCAAGCGGCAAGACGAGTGTCACACCGTCGTCGCTTTCCCGCCCGTGCCCGCGGGGGCCAGGCCGGTGTCGTCGCCCTTCATGTGGAAACTCAGGTGCACGGCGAGCGCCTGTTCCGCCACTAGGACGAACAGGAAGATCAAAAACAACCACGGCGATTCCGAAAAATCGTTGACGCGGCTGATGAGCACGTCGTCTTGCGTGCCAACCGCCGCCGGCTTGACCGCGCCTTCGTTCGGCGCGACATAATCCTTGTCCAAATCGTCGGAGCTGACGCGCTGCAAGTCCCCCTCGAGGTCGGTGTCCACGTTGAAGGCGTGGGCGAACAGCGCAAGCGTTTTGTCCGGGGTGTTGTCGTCCACGAGCTTTGAGATATACACACCCGGCTGGGTGTTCTTCGTCATCTTAAAGTGAAGCTGCCCATCGTGCAGCTGGCCTTCCGGTTCGCCGATCTTGACGTCCTCCGCGGGGGCGCCATCCTTCGGCTTCTTGTAGGTGCGCACCAGCTTGAGCCGGGCGCCGCGGAACTGCTCGGCGTCGAGGACCAGATCGAGATCTCTACCGACAAAGAGGTTGGCTTCGCTGCCCTGGTCGGAGAGGAAATTCTGCATTTCCCAGATAAAGGGCTGATAGAGAACCTGGGCCATCGAGCCGCCGCCCCAGTCGTTCCAGTCCTTGCCGGCGGTGGACATGATGGCGACGACTTTGCCCTTGCCGAATTTTTGGGCGATGACAAACGGGTCGCCGTAGTTGACGCGATCGCGCAGGCTGGCGAGGTCGCGCCGCAGGGTTTGCACATCGGCATCGGAGTTGGCCCAGAATTCGGTCATGTTGACCGCGTCCTTGCCCGACCCCTTGTCATTGAAAAGCTCGTCGATTTTCGCGGCCAGATGGTAGGCCTTCGATTCCGAGCCCACCTGCACGCATTTATCGATTTCAGCAAGGTGCTTTTGCAGACTGGCGCGGTACTTCGCCAGCTCCTCGTTTTGCTTGATCGCTTTGACGTGGACCGCCGGCGTCTGTGTGATGGCGGCGACCTCGGCGTTGAATCTGTCCGCCGAGGCGTCGTTGGGCAGGGTTGCTAGCTCCATGACGCGCCCAGGGTCGGGCTTCCACTGCCCCTCTGCGACCTTGAAATAGCGGCGGATCGGCAGATCACGCAGCGGCTTCTTGTGCGACGGATCGAGGAACATCTTGCCAAAGATCGGCGTCTTGCTTGGCTCGACAAATTTGTCCTCGCGGACGATGATCTGGTAGGTGTCGCTCCCCTTCGGCTCCAGCTCCTTGCTGTTGTGGTCCGGATAGTATTCCCGCTGGATCGGCGCGGGGAAAAGGCCCTTGCCGTTCTTGTAAAGCTTACTGTTATACCATTCAGAATTGACGAGGTTCCCCATGAAGAACGCGACGCCGCCGCCTTCCTTGACGTAGTTCTCGAGATTCGCGGTCTGCTTGGGCGTCAGGTCGCGCACGTTCAGGAGGAAGATCGTCGGGAACTTGTTGAGGTCGGGCCGCTCCAAGGCCCTGGTCGGATTGGTCGCGTTGCCCGGCGCCAGCTCATCGCCGTAAACGAGTTGGTAGCTTGAGCCGGGCACTGACACCAGGGCGCAATGGATGAAAAACGAATCCTTGTTCTCCTCGCGTCCCTTCGGCCCATTGCCGTCCACCACCAGGATCGGCACCTTGTCGCGCACCTCGACGACGGCATAGCGGATGTTGTCCGCCAAAAGGCCGTCATTGTCCAGGGGCTGCTTGAGGGCGTTGACGAGCCGGACGGACACATGGGCGAAGTACGGCTCATTGGCCTTTTCAGGGATGAAACGCTTTTCAAACGTGGCGGTGCCGACTGCATTGGGCAGAAGCTTGATCGGGTTTTGCGGGCTGAGGGATTGGTTCACCTCGAGCATGTCCTTGCCGGTGCTCTCGTCGCGGGCTTCAACATGGAATTCGGCCTGCTTGCCGGAAAAATTCTTGAGGGTGACCGTGAACTGCACCGGCATGTTCGTGCCGATGATGCGCGTGCTCGGCTGGATGTCCAGGATGCCGACGTTGTCGCGCGAGTCCGGGAAGCTCTGGGCGGCGCTGCGGCTGGGATGAACCGTGTCGATCAGGCGAATCTTGATTCCCTTCTGGGCGTGAACCATGCCGTTCACTTCCTTGATCAAAGCGTCGGCCTTGGACGAGCTCCAGTCGTTGTGCCGAAAATCGCTCAGGATGTGCAGCGTGATCTGGCTCTCCGGATATTGCTCCATCTCCTTCTGCGCCCGCTTCACTGCTTCCAGCATGCCGACATGAACCATGCTCGGCTTCAATTCAGTGATGTACGAGTCGGCCTCTTTCAACTTTTCCGGCGTGTTCAGCTTCTCGAAGACTTCTGGCTTGAAGTCCGATTCGATCACCTGCGAAAGCGGAATGACGATCAGGCGATCGTTGGATTTGCTTTGCGAAAGCCCCTTGGTGATTTTTTTGATGAGGATGTCGTTCTTGGCGACATCGAAGCAGCTTTGCTTGCCGCCGTCAACGGTCCACTGGTCCTGCATGCTCGGCGTGTCGTCCAAAAGCGCGATGTGCAGATTGGGCTTGCCGGGCGTGTTCGAATCGCCGCAGCCGATGAATCGCGACACGAGCAAGCCGACCAAACCGATCAACATGCAGCGCAAGGCGAGCAAGAGGAGCTGCTCAATGATGAGCCGGCGCCGGGTGCGTTTCTGCGCCTTGAGCAGAAATTCCATTGCCGCCCAGCGAATGCGCTTGAAGCGCATGCGGTTGATCAAATGGATAATGATCGGCACGCTGACCAGGGCAGCAGCGATGAGGAGAAAACCGGGATTTAAGAACAAACCAATCATGGGGGAACCCTAAATTCGAAATCCGAACCGAAAATGCAATCACGAAAGCTCGAAATGACGAAAACACGAAAAAATCTTCAGATAGTTGACCGATCGCTTCTCCCTTTCGTGCTTTCTCTCTTTCGCATTTTCGTGATTGCATTTTCGGATTTTCATGCCGGAGCCTGTGATTTCGCCGGCGCCTTCGCCATCGCCTCGCGGTGGTGCAGGAACTTCGACAGCGCGGCGTCTAGGTAGTCCTTCGTATGGATCATCTGATAATCGATGCCTTTGCGGGCGCAGCCGCGGCGGACTTCGGTCAGGTATTCCTCGACCACTTCGATGTAGCCCTGACGCAAAGCGCGCGGGTCGCAGGTGATGACATCGGGGCCTTCCAGATCCTCGAAACGCGTCGTGCCGGAAAAGGGGAAGCTCAGCTCCTCGTGATCCATAATATGGAAGACCAAGATGTCGTGCCGGCCGTGCCTGAGCATCTCCATGCCGCGGAAGAAAGCCTCGCGATCGACGAAGATGTCGGAGATCAAGACCACCATGCTGCGGTTCGGAATATTCTCGGCCACGCGGCGCATGATCTTTTCGATGTCGGTCTTATCGCGCGGCCGGCTCACGTCCATCGCCTTCAGGAGCGCGTCCAAATGCGTGTGCGCACTGCGCGACGGGATCACTTGGCGTACGTCCTCGTCGAAGGTGATCAGGCCGACGGCGTCCTGCTGGTGCAAGAGCATATAACCAAGGCAAGCGGCGACGGTGCAGCCGTAGGAATATTTATTCAGGGGGCCGTTGCCGTAGTGCATCGAGTTGGAGACGTCCACGACGAGCTGGCAGCGCAGATTGGTCTCGGCCTCATACTGCTTGATGTAGAACTTGTCGGTCTTGGACCAGACTTTCCAGTCGAGATGGCGGATGTCGTCGCCGGGGGTATAATCGCGGTGCTGGACGAATTCGACGGAGTGCCCGAAGAAGGGGCTGCGGTGCAAACCGGTGATGAATCCGGTGACGACCTGCTTGCGCGCAAATCGAGCTGCGAGATGCGCGCGATCGCATCGGGGTGCAGAAAACGCTTGGGATCGTCGAGTCTATTCTTGGCCACGGGTGCTGTCTCTGGAAGTTCACGTTTCAGCGCTCGCGGCATCCGGCGAGCGCCAAACGAAATCAAATGGGATTACGATGCGAAAATCTTCTTGAAGCGCTCGTCGCGCGTCAGCTCGCCTTCCTTGCTCGGCGTGTCGCGCAGGATGCGGTCGATCACCTTGTCCGTCGAGATGCCTTCCGACGCGGCCGTGAAGTTGGTCAGGATGCGGTGGCGCAGGACCGGCAGCGCCAGCGCCTCGATATCGTCCGTCTGCACGTGGGTTCGGCCATAGAGCAGGGCCCGCGCCTTGCCGCCCAGGATCAGGTACTGCGTGGCGCGCGGACCGGCGCCCCATGAAAGCCATTCCTTGATGAATTTCGGCGCCCCCGGCTCGGATAGCCGCGTCTGCCGAACCAGAGCGAGCGTGTAATGCAGCACGTGATCGGTCACCGGCACGCGGCGAACCAGGCGTTGCAGCTCCAGAATCTGCTGCCCCGACAGCACCGCCTTGATCTCTTCCTGCGTGGAAGTGGTGGTGCGGCGTGCGATGTCGAATTCTTCCTTGAAGGTCGGATATTTCACGAAAATCTTGAACATGAAGCGGTCCTGCTGCGCTTCAGGGAGCGGATAGGTGCCTTCCTGCTCGATCGGGTTTTGCGTCGCCAAGACGAAGAACGGATCGCTCAGTTTATGGCGGACCCGGCCGACCGTGACCTGGCGTTCCTGCATGGCTTCCAGCAGGGCGGCTTGCGTCTTGGGGGGCGTGCGGTTGATTTCGTCGGCAAGAATCATGTTCGCGAACAACGGGCCGGGGATGAACTTGAACTCACGCGTGCCGGTCGAGCGGTTTTCCTCGATCACTTCCGTGCCGGTGATGTCGGAGGGCATCAAGTCAGGTGTGAATTGAATGCGGCTGAAATCGAGCGACAGGCACTTCGACAGCGATGAAATCATCAGCGTCTTCGCCAATCCCGGCACGCCTTCCAGGATGCAATGGCCCCGGCTGAAAAGCGCGATCAAAAGCTCCTCGATCACCTGCTCCTGGCCGACGATCACGCGGGATAATTGCTGGCATAAGCTCTTGTAAGCGGCTTTCAACTGGTCGGCGGCCGCCAGGTCATTTTCGGTCAGCTCATCGGTGCTGACGGGGATCACGCTTTTGACTTTCTGAATTTCGCTCATTGCTCACTCGGTGTCAATGGATGGAAAACAAACGCCTTGCTTCGCCGCACGCGCGGCAAAGGCACGAAGTCGCGGATATAGCTCACGCGGACGGGACGGCGGAAGTGCATGGAGAGGGATGGGGGCTCTAACATGCGAAAAGGCCAAAATCCCGATCGTTCATCGTTTAGCGTTCGCCGGGGCGCTGCGCGAACGCTAAACGGATGCCGGTCATTGTCAATTATCTCTGGAACACGGGCAAGCAATTATTATCCAGTTGCAAGATCACGAGGTAGACCGAGGTCGAGTAGACGGGGCCCACGCTCCAGCCGCCGCCTCCCGACCAGCTGCCGTCCGCGCTTTGCGATCGGCACACGCTGTCGAAGAAGCTTTCGCGGTATTTCTTCCAGGTCAATGTCGGGCGTTCTTTTTCGCCGGGAAAGATCTTGCCGTAGCCCTCCTCGCCCAGGAAATACAGGGACGGGGCGTAGTAAAAGTGGGTGTATTCATCGTGTCCGAAGCGAGCGCCGCCGGGGCCGTTGAGCGGGATCGTGCGTTCGCAGAACTTGAACCATTTCTTGACGTTTTCGTCGTTGTATTTACCGGCGCTGAAGAAGCAGGCGATGGCCGCGGCGGTGAGGGCAGGCCGGCCGCCGCCGGCAGGAGCGCCCATGCCGCCACGTCCCAGGCTGTAAACCACGCCGCCGTCGGGCGTCGTGGACTTCTTCAAATAGTCATAACCCTTCTTGACGATCTCCGGCGGCACCGGAATGCCCGCGTCACGGCAAGCGCGCAGCCCCTGCATTTGCGTGACGGTCACGGAGCCTTCATCCGAATCGTGCCCTTCGGTCTTGGACGTGTAGAACCAGCCGCCCTGCGTCGATTGGGCGCTGCCGGCGTAGACCGCGGCTCGAGTGAGGATGTCCTTCAGCTTCTCGCGCCGATCCTTGTCATCCTCCTCGCCATATGCGGAGGCCAAAAAAAGCATGGCGAACCCGTGCCCGTACATGTAGCGGCCCGATTCGCTAGGGTTGTCCGGCATGCCGATCAGGCCGTTGCGATTGCCCCCCTTGTTTGCCTTACTGATGAGGAAATCGGCGGCCTTGCGGATGTTGTCGCGGTATTTGCCTTGCGTGACGGTGCTTCCTTCCATGAGCATCGCCAGTCCGGCCAGCGAAGTCATGGCGACGGGATTCTGGCCATTGGCGCTCCAGCTGCCGTCCTTGCCCTGCGTCTTCTTGAGCCATTCCAGGCCCTTGCTGACGTTGCTCTGGTATTTCTCGGGAACCTGAGCCTGGCAATTCGAGGCGACCAGCCCCGCGATGCCGAACCCGATCAACACGAGCGTCCAATTTTTCAGCCGATTCATACGAGCTCCCTGATGGAAGGGTGCAAAAAGGTGGGCCTCACACAATATGACGACCCAGGCCGTCCATTCTCACGCAATCCTAGAATAAACCCGCCTAACCATCTCATAGCGATGTCATATCGTGCAAATTCTATGCGGGGAACGCATCGAATTCGCGCACTCCACTAATTGCCCCAGGCACGCATTACCTTCGGACAAAAAGACGGGCCAGTCAAAAGAACTCACTTCGCAAGCGGCGGAACCTCAATTGGAGGAATGGGTTGCACGATTCGAGGCCCTCTCCCGTTTTGCCGATTTAATGGATTGACCGGGATTGGGGCAATCTCCGCCTGGTTGCCCGGATTCCCCCGTGGGTGGTTCGCAACATTCGTGCCGTCGCCCATCGGATTCAGCTGCGCCCCTGGGCCGGCGGCGCGCCCTTGCCTTCGTCCACGTAATGCTGGATCGAACCGCCGAAGCCGATCAGGCTCACTGTCCGCGCCTTCATGTCGATGCGGAGCGTCGAGAACATCGGGGAGAACCCGTTGAAGTTCGCTGGCCGGGAATCGACAATCAAGAGGCCGTTGGTCTTGTTCAGGCTTTGCGTGACCGACACCCAGCGATTGCCGCCGTTGGGGAACACCTCATTATAGCGCGTGGTGAAAAGGAGAACCGGCGACTGGTCGAACTGCTCCATGACGATCATCTGGTTCGTCATCGGCACGTAGCTGTGCCAAACGTCGCCTTTCTTCCAGGTTATTTCGCGGGCGCCGACCTTGCGCGAGCCATCTTGCTTCTGGACGAAGACGAACCAGCCATTGACGGTCAGGCAGCGGGCGCCATTGTTGAAGTTGTTGTGCAACATGCCGCCGGCGACTTTACTGGGGTCGATCGGCTTATTGAGGGCGATGTAGTAACGCTCGCCGTCCTGCAGCAAAAGCGGATTGCGCAGGTTCCTGAGGTCCTCCGTGGTGATGCGGTGCTGGCAGATATTGGTCGTCAGCAAGTTTTTGCCGGTCTCGGCATTGAGCACCGTCAGGTTTCCCTTGAGATCGACGACGCCGGTGATGGTGCGGTCTTCCGTGTGCAGCACGTGCGAACCGGCCGGGAAATCCTTCGACCAGATGTCCTTGCCGGCGAGGATGTCGTAATAGCGGAGCGTGAAGCCCTTGCCCGTGTTTTGCGCGGCCAGGATGTTGCGGCCCATGACCTGGACGCGCGACTGGTAAATGGACGAGTAATCGGCGATATCTTGCGTTTCGCCGTCGGACGCACGGATGACCCGGCCGGCGCCGAATGCGCCATTCTCGTTCATTTCGACGAGGAACAAATACTGATCGTCGCCGAACACGTGCGAGTTGACGGGGACATCGGGCTTTTTCCACATGGTGCCGCCCCGCAGCGGTTCGACCACGGTCAATCCCTTGTAGCCCAGGACGGCGACATAGGACGCCTGGGCGGTGCCGACCCGGCCGAGCGTGACGGCGAAGCGCGTGTTGTTGAGCTGGTTCCAGTAGATGAACTGGGGATTGCCATCCTGATCGGTGTTCACCTGCTGCAGATGCACAAAGTTATTCTGCTGGACGTTCTCGACGGTCTGCGTCTTCCACAATTCCTTGCCGGTGTCGCCGTCAAGGCAATACACCATGACGCCGACCTGGCAGACGATCAAATGTCCCTTGACGTGGAAGAAGCGGAAGCGGGCGTTCGGATGGTAGGCGGAATTGACGTTGGCCTGCTGATACATCTGAAAGAAAATCTGCTGGTTCATCGGCACATGGCCGAGGTTGGTGGTCCAGCGATCGGCACCGGTGCTGAGATCGCGTAGGCGCAAACGCGGGTTGAGGGTGTTGGACGGATCGAGCATCAGGCGGTGCTGCTTCGCGAATGGGGTTTGATCGCCTTCGGGCTGCATGACGAATTCAACGATGCCAGTTCTGAGAGCGCCGGCGGGAAGTTCGCGGGCCGCCATTTTCACCGGGCCCCACGTGCTGGAGCCTTCTTCCAGGTACGGCAGGAAACGCTTGTCGGTCGCCAGCTCATTGAGCAGGTCGGTCCCGGTCAGCTTGCCGCGCACGGGATCCTTGGCGAAATCGCGCGCCAGCTCGCGGTAATAGGCGGCGGCGAGCCGGAGCGAATCGTTGCTCCCCTTGGTCGCTTCGAGTTTCGCCAGCGCCGCCAAAGCCCGGCCCCCCGATGCCGGATCGCGGCGGTAATCGCTGCTGGTCACCTGGAAGAGGAGCAATTCCGCTTCCAGGAACGAGGCGCGCTCGTTGCGCTCCATGATCGCTTCCGCGAGGCGAATGCGGGCTTCGCGCCCCACCTTGACCGGGATGTCGAACATGCCCACAAAGCTGCGGAAGGCGTCCACGTCGTTCTTCGCCTCCACGATGATCTTCCATTCCTCGGCAATCTTCGCTTCGAGCGGCTCCTTCTGCGCCGGCGTCGCCTTGGCGAGCATACCGGAGATTCGGCCGCGCAGCCAGACGCTGATCGGAATCTTGGTGTTTGGATCCTCGGGAGTGACGACGCCATCGCGGTTGATCGGCAACGCGCCGAAGTCCTTGTACATGCGGAAAGCTTCGACCAGGTCTCCCTGGGCCTCGCGTCCGTGGCCGACGAGGCGGAAAAACTTGGCCTTGCGCTGCTGCTCTTCCGTCGCGTTGTCGGGAACCTTGCACAGGGTTTCGTAGATGGTGAGGTAATCCTTGCTCGCCTTGGAAAAATCGACCTGCATCAGGTCGGTGAGGGCCTCGAACAAGCGGGCGCGCACGCGTTGCCCGAGCGGATCGGCCGGCTTGCTGTCGTGGACCTTGAACAGCGTTTCGACAGCGTTGTGAACCTGGCCGTCCTTGAGGAGCAGGTCGCCGTATTCAGTCAGCTTGGCGAGGTTGTCGGGATCCTTGGCAGTGTCAATCTTGGCGTCGGCCAGGCGGGCGCTCAACTGCGTGTACGCCACCAATTCCGTCGGCGTTTGGCTCACCACCATGCCGTCATAAAACACGAGATTGCCTGGACTGGTCCCCGGAACGGCCGCACGGTTGTGGGCCTTGATTTCTCCCTTGGCGATATCGATGGCGAGGATTTCCCCTCTCTTCAGGGGCAAATAGTAAATCCCCTTGCTGGCCACGCCTTGCCCGGAGGGGAGATCGCCGGTCGAGATGGTGCGAAGTTGGTCGCCGGTCTTCAGATCGAGGATGCGCACCTGCGTGTCACCAACGATCAGGACGCGGCCCTGGTGAACGCCGGCCATGTAGAGATCGCCCTTGATCTGCCCGCGTTTCCAGATCGGCTTGCCGTCGCGCAGGCTGATGCAATGAACGGAGTCGGCATCCGGGGCGGTGAAGACGATCTTGCCGTCCTGAATCGCCGGCGGGGCCGACTTCCACTTGGAAATCTGCGTCGTCCCCATTCCCATCCTCGGCTGCGGGAAACCGGGATTGACAAACGGCATACCCGGCAACATCAGCTGCTGGTGGGCGCTTTCGCGATACGGATAGGACCAGACCAGGCTACGCGTCATCAGGTCGATGCCGAAGATCTCGCCGGCGTTAGTCGGGCAGACCAGCGTCCCTTCGCCGTAAGCCAGGTGGACGGCATTAACGCGGCGGCCGACATCCTGGACGAAGCGGTTGTATTGCAAAACGTTTCCGAGGGATTGCGGCTTGCCGACAATGGCGGGCTTGGTGTCGGTCATCTTGGTTGGATCGATGCAGACGAGGCGCAGTTCCGATTCGCCGCCGATCAGGAAGCCGCCGCCGCCGAACGGATTGGGGCCGACGCCTTCCGTCGGATTGAGCAACTTTTCATTAAGGACGTACAACTTGCCGCCGACCGAGATCGGCATGCTCAGGAAATGGCTATCCTTGAAAAGTTCGTCCTTCTCGTTGAGGGCCCAGCGCAGTTTTCCGGTAAGCAGATCGTAGGCCCCGAGCTCATTCTGCATGAGGAGCGGTTTGAGGTTATTGGGGTTGAGCTGCGGATTGTTGAACGCCCACTGCTGAAACATGTTGGGGTGCGGCGGCACGGCCAAATCGTCGATCACGTAAACGTGGCGGTGATCGGTAGCCAGCGTACCGATAAGTGAATTGTCGTAGAGCAGGCTGTTGAAGCCGGGAACGGCCTGATAGGAATCGAGCCACGAATCGACCTTGGTGCGCGTGTCGTTCTTTTCCAGAAGCACCGACAGGCTGCGCTTGAGCGGGATGGTCTTCCAGAGAATCTGGCCGGCGGGGGTCTCGTAGGTTTCGCCGCTCTCCGGATCCTTGATCTTGATATTCTTCAAGGCCACGGCGCGGACATCGCGCTGGCTGCGGTAGACCAGGATTCCCTGGGACGCGATCGGGAAGAATCCCGGCAGGACCGCCTGGTTGGCGCCGTTTGCCTGATCGATGGCGTTTTTGACGCGCTGCTGGGCCGGCTGATCCGGATCAAGTTCATTCAGGCCGTCGAGCTTGTCGAGCATCACCGGCCGTTTCCAGATTTCGGTGTCCAGGAGAGGCGGGCTGCCGCTGGCCTGGGCGGTGTGCTTGTTGTCGCCACGCACCATCGGCCAATCGTAGCGGCTGACGGGCTCGACGGTTGCGGTTTCATCGAACACGGCTTTGAGCTTGGCGAGGGGGACCATTTCGTTGCCGACTTTGAGCGGGCGGTTGTCGAGATTTTTCTGCAAGCGTTCCCAGGTTTCTTCGAACTTGGCGGTATCGCCGGCGCGGCGGAAGGCGACGGCCGCCTTGAACAGCGTCAGGTCGCTGGCCTTGGCACGCTCCTGGTTCATTTGCAGCAATTTCTCGAAGCGCAGGGCCGCCGTGAACACCTGGCCGCGGGCCAGACAGGTGGTCGCGTAGATCTCGTTGGCCTCGATGCCCGCCTTGGTATAGCAGTAACGCTGGGCAACCTCAGCGATCAATTCGCGGTCGCCGCTCTTCTTGGCTTCATCCAAAAGCGTCCTGGCGTCAGCGCCGTAAGCCTGCTCATATGCCTCCAGGCCTTCCGTTTCCATGGAGCCGATCAGATTGTTGGCCGCGAACTTCACGCTGGTCCAGCGGATGGTTTCCTTGCGGGAGCCGAGCGGATCGCGGTCGTGCAGCCTGACGTAGACATCCTCCTTGGTGTCGAGAATAGCTTGCAGAGCCTTGACGGCGTCGCTCCACTGCTTGTCGCGGATCAGATCCTCGCCGGCCGTGATGGCCTTGGTGTAGCGGGGATCCTCAATGATTTTGATGGAACTGAAATCGCCAGTGCCGGTGTTGCCCGGGCCCGGTTGGGGCGGCAACGGCTGTTTCATGATCTGCCCAATGCTGCCATCCGTCGAGACGGCCATGGCGACAAGAACCAATCCGAGCACAACGGCCCAGCGACGTGTGATATTCATGGCGGCTTACCCTGTGGGGAGAACCTGGGGGTGGTACCTTCTACTCAGTTTATGCAAAGCGTGAGAATTGTCGCACAGCTTTGCCACGTTGGCAATAACAATTGAGTCGCAACCTCGCGAAAACCTGGAACTGTCTCAGTTTCGTAGTGCGGGCTTTAGTCCGCAGCGAAATCACGGGCTCAAGCCCGCACTACGGTCGAAACTGAGCTACTACCGACAAATCTTCCGCATCTTGAAGAAGACGAAATTGGCCGCGCTTTCCAACATCCCAATCTGGCGCTCGAACGCGCCGCTCAGCCGGGCGCCGGAAATTGCCGACACAACTCGCGCACGTCGCCGCGCACCCGCTCAATCTTGTCCCCCGCCAGGGCCGCGGCGATCCAGCCGGCGATTCGCTTCATTTCCGGCTCGCGCATGCCGCGCGTGGTCAGCGCCGGCGTGCCGATGCGGATGCCGGACGGGTCGAGCGGCGGCCGCTGGTCGAACGGGATCTTATTCTTGTTGACGGTGATGCCGGCCCGGTCGAGCGTCTCCTCGGCGACCTTGCCCGTAAGGCCGCGTGCGGTGACATCCACGAGCAAGAGATGATTGTCGGTGCCGCCGGAGACGATGCGGAAGCCGAGCCGTTGCAATTCCGTGGCGAGCGTCTGGGCGTTGGCGATGGTCTGGGCGGCGTAGGTCTTGAACTCGGGGCGCAACGCTTCCGCGAAAGATACGGCCTTGGCGGCAATCACGTGCATGAGCGGGCCGCCCTGCAAGCCGGGGAAGACCGCGGAATTGATCTTCTTCTCCCATTCGGCTTTCGAGAGGATCACGCCGCCGCGCGGGCCGCGCAGCGTCTTGTGTGTCGTCGAGGTCACGAAGTCGGCGAACGGCACCGGACTGACATGCCGGCCGCCGGCCACCAGTCCCGCGATGTGGGCCATATCGACCATGAAGAGGGCGCCGACCTCATCGCAAATCTGCTTGAACCGGGCGAAATCGATCTCGCGCGAATAAGCGCTGGCGCCGGCGACGACGAGTTTCGGCTTGTGCTCGCGCGCCAGCTTGGCGACCTGATCGAAATCGATGCGCTCATCGGATTGCCGCACGCCGTAGCCGACGATCTTGTACCATTTGCCGGAGAAGTTGAGGTGCATGCCGTGGGTCAGATGCCCGCCGTGCGCAAGGTCCATGGCCAGGATGGTGTCGCCGTGATTGAGGGCGGCGAAATAGACGGCCATGTTCGCCTGCGCCCCAGAATGCGGCTGGACGTTGGCGCGCTCGGCCCCGAAGAGCTTGAGTAGCCGTTCGATCGCCAGGCGCTCGGCGACATCGACGAATTCGCAGCCGCCGTAATAGCGCTTGCCAGGATAGCCTTCGGCATACTTGTTGGTCAGCACCGATCCCTGGGCGGCCATGACGGCCGGGCTGGTGTAATTCTCGGACGCGATCATCTCCAGCCCATCTTGCTGCCTGCGCGCTCTTGCGCGATGGCGTTCCAGACCTCAGGATCGGAGGATTTCAGGATGTCCATGTATGATCTCCAGCGGAATGCGGCGACGGAGAAATTATAGCGACAGCCAGCGCAACAAGCGGTCCGGCACATCCGTGGTGATGCCGTGGACGCCCCAACCGATCAAGCGCTCCCAGTCGGCCGGCTCATTGACGGTGTAAGGAATGACACGCTTTCCCGCGGCGATCACCTGGCGGACCGCATCGGCATCGAGAAAGCGATAATCGGGGCAGTAGAAATCGGCCCGCGCTTGTTTGATCATTTTCGCGATATCAACGGGGCGCGTGTTGTAAATCAGCAACCCGGTGGGCAGCGCAGGCTCGAGCTGCTTGATCGCCAGCACGCAGCGATGATCGAAGCTGCGCACGCGCGCCCGTTCGAGAACGCCGGCCGAGCGGATCGCGGCGACCACCTGGCGTTCCAGCGTTGCCGGGTCCATCCCATTGAAGCCGTCGCCGATCGTCTCCGGGACGAAGGGGACGCGCTTGAGCTCGATGTCGAAGATGAGCGTACGTGCCCGTTCTTGCTGCGAGTTGGTCTTTTCCGGCGCCCCCGCATAATCGGCTACAAACGCGAACAACTCGCTCAACGTCGGAATGCCACGCGGGTGGACCCCATGCATCGCCGCAAATCGGTCGGCCAGCGGCGTTGCTCCCGTCGTCGGGCCTTCGATGCGAAATGCCCGCAATTCTTGCAACGTGAGCGATCGCAGCCGGGGCCGTGCTTCCGCGGAAATGTAAGCATCGTGAAACAGCACCGGCACATCATCGCGCGTCAGATGCACGTCGGTCTCAACCGACGCCACGCCGACATCGAGCGCGGTCTCGAAACCGACCAGCGTGTTTTCCGGCGCCAGGGAGCGCGCCCCGCGATGCCCTTGCACTTCGAATTCAGAGCCGCAGCGCCTCGGTGCCATTGCTCACCCACGGTGGTCATTTCTTTTCCGCTTTGAGTGAACCAACAAAGGCTTTGATGACGGCGTTGCCCTCGGCAAACTGACCCAAATTCGCGCGCGTTGGCTGGAACCCGGCTAGGTCCGACTTGACCTGAACCGTGCCTGGTTTGAGGCCACGAGTCGAGGTGAGAAAGATGTTTCCGTTGCTAATCTGAAACTGCTCTCCGTTTATCTCAACTTCGCCGGTCCTGCTGTATTTGGCTATTGTCGCTCGCACTTCGAATTTGCGACCATCGAGCGTGGATTGGCGGCGGTGCAACTCTACACGACCCTTGGTGGCGTCCCATTTTTCCTCGATAAAATACGAATTCTGGTCCGTGTTCTCGCTGCCTTGATCGTACCAAATAACAAGCCAAACATCGCCATCCAGCGAATCCCAGCTAACGGTTCCCGTTCCGACGCGTTCCACGCCGCTGTTGGTATGCACAGGGTGATTCGTCGCGCAACCGCAGAAAACAACTAGACCAAAAGCAGCCGAGAAGGTGAAACGCATGGAAGTATTATGTCTCCGTGAGGTTTCAGGTGCCAATTGCATTCTCGATCCCCAGCACAGCAGCCGGGCCTTATTTCCTCGGACGCGCCGATGCTTCCATGTCGCGGAATTTCGCCTGTTAATACCGCGGTTTCGGCTTTTCCCACTTCGAATCATATTCCAGCGAGAAAATCTGCTGGATGCGCTCGGCTCGGCCGCCGGATTGATCGTGCAGCACTTCAAGGGCCTTGCGGATTTTCTCGATGCGCGGATCATGGGCGGCAACCTCGCCGGCGTCCTGGCCGCGATTGATGCGGTCGAGAATGGCGGCGATGTCAAGTAATTTGCAGCGGGCCTCGAAGAAATATTGCTCAAGGGCCTGGTTCGCGGGCAGAGACTTCATGATTTGCTTCCTTTCTTCTTGGTCTTGCCGTTTTCCGTGTGTTCGAGGCTCGTGATGTGCAGGAGGGAAAGCCACGCGACCCGATCTTCATCGGGGTAGTAAACATACACCTCGCTTCCGGCCACCCACGCAAGCTCGGGGTGTGGGACCGGATGGACTTCCCCGCCGGACAGGTGAATCTCAAATGGAACAAAAGGCTGGGCACGCAGCATGTTTTGAATCGACTTTCCGCTCATCGGCTACTCCTGCTTTTGATGGCGCGTTCGCACTTCTAATGGTATCATCTCGTTCAAGCTCCCGCTGCGGAATCCTTCCAGGTCCAGCGTCACGTAGCGAAAGCCGAGGCTTTTCAGATGCTGGATTAACTCGGCGCGCACTTGCGGGTCGGCGAGTTTCGCGAGTCCATCCGCCGGCACTTCGATGCGGGCCAGTTCCCCCTCGTGCAGCCGCACGCGGAATTCGCGGTAGCCGAGCATCTTCAGGTATGCTTCCGCCGCTTCGATGCGGGCGGCGCGTTCCGGCGTTGCGGCCACCCCAGGCGCGATGCGGCTCGACAGGCACGGCGACGCGGGCTTGTCCCAGGTCGGCAGGTCCCATTCCAGCGCCAACGCCCGCACGTCGGCCTTGGTGAAGCCCGCTTCCTGCAGCGGATGCCGCACCTGGTGCTCCTGGGCCGCGATCAGGCCCGGACGATAATCGCCCAGATCATCGAGATTGGCGCCGCTGCAAATTACGATTTTCTCCCCTCGCCCCTCCGGGGGAGAGGGGTTGGGGGTGAGGGGGAATTCGCGTTCAAGGCGCGGCAACAGGCTTTCGATTTGCCGATAGAGTTCGTCCTTGCAGAAATAGCAACGGCTGCCGTCATTCTTGGCGTAATCGGGATTGGCGAATTCGTCGGTTGGCACCAGGCGATGGCGAATGCCAATGCGCTCGGCGATGCTCTTGGCCAACTCAATTTCCGCGCGCGGCACGCTGGGGCTGTCGGCGGTAATGGCGACCGCTTGATCGCCCAGCGCGCCATGAGCCGCCTTGGCGACGACAGTGCTGTCGATGCCGCCGCTATACGCAACGGCAACGCGGCCCATGTCGCGCAACAGGGCGAGCAGGTGATCGCGCTTGCTTTCGAGATTGGTCATAGCGTCATGATAATTTGAACGGGGTGGAATCACAAGTGTTTAGGTATGCGCCGCGAGGCGCCATGCGGAGTATTCTCCCCTCTCCCTCCGGGAGAGGGGTCGGGGGTGAGGGTCTTTGACCATGCTTCTTGGAGGCTCTCCCTCACCCCCTGCCCCTCTCCCGGAGGGAGAGGGGAGGAATTGCCGAATCGATCAACCAAGCACGCGTTGCAGGAAAACCCGCATGCGTTCCGTCCGCGGCTGATCGAGCACCTCCGCCGGCAGGCCCTGTTCCAGGATTCGGCCATCGTACAGCATTACGACTCGGTCAGCGGCGCGGCGGGCGAAGCCGATCTCGTGCGTCACCAGGATGATCGTTAATCCATCTTTTTTCAATTTGACGAGCACATCAAGCACCTCGTTCTTCAACTCCGGATCGAGCGCGCTGGTGATCTCATCGCAAAGCAGGCCGCGCGGCTCCATTGCCAGGGCGCGGGCGATGGCGACGCGCTGCTTTTGGCCGCCGGAAAGCTGTTGCGGCGAGGCTTTTTTGTGATCCGCCATGCCGACGCGGTGCAGCAATGCTTCCGCGCGTTGCCGGGCTTCGCTTTTCGGCAAGCCCATGACGCGGATCGGCGCCTCGGTGACGTTGTCGAGCACGCTCAGGTGCGGGAAGAGCTGGAAGTCCTGAAAGATCATGCCGAACGCCCGCCGCACCTGTCGGACTTCGCTCCGATGCCGACCCGGAACCAGCCGATGCGGGCCAACCTGGATTTCGCCGGCGTCAAAGGTGTTGAGCCCGTTGAGGCAACGGATCAGCGTCGATTTCCCGCCGCCAGATGGTCCGATCAGCGCGACCGTCTCGCCCGGCGCGACCGTCAGCGAGATGCCGTCGAGAATGGTGCGCGTCCCGAAGCGCTTGGTCACGTTGCGCAGTTCGATTGGCCAGGACATTATCTAGCCCCCCAGCGTTCTTCGAGATAGCGCGACAGGTAACCCAGCGGCACCGACATCGCCAGATAAAGCGCCGCCGTGGTCAGGCCGATCTCGAGATAGCCGCCATAGGAATTGGTCAGGATCTGGTATTCCTTCGTGAGCTCGATGACCGAAATCACACTGACGACGCTGGTGTCCTTGAAGAGGGCGATGAAATCGTTCGTCATCGGCGGCAGGATCACGCGGATCGATTGCGGCAAAATGATCCGGCGAAACGTCAAAAACGGCGACATGCCCAGCGAGGCGCCGGCTTCCCATTGCCCCAGCGGTATCGACTGGATTCCATTGCGATAAATCTCCGCTTCATAGGCGGCGTAGTTGAGGCCGAAGCCGAGAATAGCCGCGACCAGCGCGTCGAGCTTGAAACCGATGATGCTCGGCAGGCCGAAATAGAGAAAGTAGAGCAGCAGCAAGACGGGAATGCCGCGGAAGAATTCGATGTAGCCGACCGCCAGGCAGCGCACCGGAAACGGGCCATAAAGCCTGGCTGTGGCAATCGGCAATCCAAGCGCGACCGCCAGTGCCATGCCGGCCAGCGTGATGAAAACGGTCATGCACGCCGCCTTCGCGAGCAGGATAACGTATTCGAAAAACCCGATGCTCAGCGTCGAGGCTTCCGCGGTCTTGAGCGGCGTGTAGAGCCGATATTGATCGGGCGACCAGAGATGCCATTTCGTCAAGATGCGCTTGAGCTCGCCCGATTGAATGACTCGGCCCAGTGCCGCGTCGAGCTCGCCGGCAAGAGCCGCATCATCGTTCTTGACCGCGATGCCGTAATAGCCTTCGGCGAGCGGTTGGCCGACGAGCTTGAATCGCCCGGTGTATTGCCTCTTGCGATGCTCAATCTGCGGGTCGGGCACGACGTAGTAGAGCGCGATCGGCATGTCGAAGAGAACCGCGTCGGTTACCCCATCGCGCAGCTCGTCCATGAGGTTGTCCTGCTTGTCGAGTGGCATGATCTCGATGCCGTTGTCGCGCAGCAACTTCGCCGCGGCCGAGCCTTCGAGCGTGCCGACCTTCAGGCCCTGCTCCTTGCATTCCTTCAGCGTGGTAAAGCGGTCGTCGTCGATGCGGGCGATGAGCTGGAGTTGGTAGATGTAGTAGGGACGGGTGAAGCGAGCCTTGCGGACGTTTTCCGGCGTGATCTCCAGCCCGTTCATGGCGAAATCCACTTCGCCGAGGTTGAGCGCGTCGATCAGTTTCTCGAAGGCGGCGTGCTCACGTTCGATCGGGCGGCCCAGTTCCTTGCTGAGGGCGTCGATCAGATCGACTTCGAAACCAATGCGAGCTTTGGGATCATCGGGGCGCTGAAGTAATAAGGCACGCCCCCTTCGTCATCGATGCCCCAGCGGAGAGGTTTTTCCTGGGCCTGGAGCGTTGGTAAACAGCAAGCGAAAAGTGAAGCGAGAAGAAGTGCCCAACGCGTTTTGTCCATCAATCGGGTCCTCCATTGGTGATATGGGATGATGAAGCATATTATCGGAATTGGCGGCGATGTGAAAGAGAGAAATCCGCGCGGGAGCGGTCAATCCTTGCGCAGCGCGACCGGAATGACCACGGTCGCGCCCGCCGGCGTCGCCAGGTGGACGAGCACGCGCGCCGGCGTGCTGAAGGATGCATCGTCCGCGGCGCTGATTTTGAGCGTGGCGTCGTTGCCCGGCCCCGCCGCCCAGGTGCATTTGATGCCGGGCTGACTCGCCTCGGCCCTGTCGATGCGGACGGCCTCATCGCCATTGCCGCGCAAGCGGACGATTTGCGAGCCGGGGCCGACGATCTCGACCTGCTCGGGCGTTGCGGTCACGGCTGGCCGATTCGCCTTCGTCAGCGTGATCGGCACTTGCAGCTCGCGATAAAACGGATCGTCGATGTAAACGCTGAGGATCTCTTCCTGCCGGGCCGCGGTCAAGGCGGCCGCGCTGACTTCCAGCAGCACGCGCGTCACGCCGTTGGCCGTCGGCTGCGTGGTGACGCGAATGGCCGGAGAGGACGCGAGAATGGCCTTCAGCTTGCTTGGCGTCGGGCGGTGATCGGTGATCGTCAATTCTTGCTTGAGCGCCGTCTCGACCGTCATGGCGAGAATTGATGGCTCGATGGTGATTTCATTGCGAATCGATGCCGCCAGGGCAAGCGTGGTTTCGCGCACCTGCGTCCCTTGCCGATATTGCACGTGCGCTTGCCAGGTGCGTGCGCCGTTGGGTTGCCCCAGCGTGCGGATGTAGAGCCGCAGCGAGCCTTTTTCGCCGGCCGCAAAAACTCGCTTTTCCAGCACCGATTGCAAACAGCCGCAGCCGAGGCGAATATCGGCGATCTCGATCGGCTGCATCGAATCATTGACGAACTCGAAGCGATGATCGCACACCGGCCCGCCGCGCAACTCGCCAAGATCGACGGTCGATTGCGTGAAGCGCAATTGCGCGAACGCCAAAGCAGGGCACACCAGCACAAGGCCCAGGACGAAAAGATGGCGGATTGCGAACATGGGCAAAATCTCCGTTTCAGGCGAGCGGCAGGATAGCAATGGCGTCCCCTCCCTGCAAGGCGAAGAATTGCAAGCTCAGTTGCGTTTCTTATCGTTTGGCCGTGGCGGATGGGTGCAGGACCGTCTTTGCAGCTGCAAGGTGTTTGTCCTACAAAGATACACAGGGAGAAAAAACACTGTGTCGTAAGTTCATGGAGGGACAAGCGATGGCATCCTGGAGCATTTCCGACGATAAGCAAAAAGAGCTGCTCGAACTCGCACAGGCGTGGGGGAAAGTTGTCGCTCGGCGAGCATGTGAGAGCCAACCTCTCAAGGCCGACACGCACATCACACCGATGGAGGATGTCGCTTTTCAAGTTGGCCAAGCGCTCACCCAGGGTGTGCTGCAAGCCCTGTTGGAGCAGCACGCCCAGCAACTTCCTGCCGAGATCGCTTGCCCCGCTTGCCAAGCGCCGTGCCCGGTCAAACGCGAGCCACGGGTGTTGCATTTGCGTGGCGGCGGCGTCATCGAATACGATGAACCGGTCGGTGAATGCTCGTCCTGTCGGCGAGCCTTTTTCCCCCTCGCGACTGGAGCTGGGCCTGGACAATCATAGCTACACGCCAACGGTGCTTGCCAACATCGTCTTTGCGGGCGGCGATGCCAAATCGTTTGGCAAGGGCGAAGCGTATTTGCGTCGGCTCGCGGAGTTGGACATCACCGGCCGGCACGTGGGCCGCTTGACCGAGAAGATCGGCGCGGAGTTGGCACGCCAACGAGACGAAGAGGTCGCGCTCTATCGCCGCCGCGAGTTGCCCGCGGCGGTCGAGGTAACGCCGGCCGCCGTGGTGGTGGAAGTCGATGGTGGCCGCGTGCAGACGCGCACGCCCGCGCAGGGGTTTGGCGTTCACGATCCGCATTGGCGTGAAGACAAAGCCGCCTGCTTGTGCACGCTGCACAGCACGGAGTGCGCGACTGATCCGCACCCGGAAGTGCCGCGTTGTTACCTCAATCGCGACTATGTGCGCACGCTGGTAGATGAAATGCACGCACAGCGGGGAGGCGTGAAAAACCAGGGAAAACCCACAAAAAACGCCGACCCGCCGCCAAGCGTGGACGAGACCGCGCCGCCTGGCAAGACGCCGCGCTGGCAGCCGGAACGTCTGGTGCGCACGGTGGTGGCGACGCTGGAAGACAGCGATGCCTTTGGTCCGATGGTGGCGGCCGAAGCGCAGCGGCGCAATTTCTTCGCGAGTCCGCGTGCGGCCTTCGTGGGCGATGGTCAAGCCTACAACTGGACCATTCACCGCACGTGGTTTCCGAACTTCACCGACATCGTTGACTTTGTGCATGGCACCAGTTACGTGTATCAAGCCGCGCGGGCGAGCGTGGCTCCGGGCGAAGACAGTTGGCCGACGTATGTGCGTTGGATCACGGCCGTGTGGCAAGGACAGGTGGCGAACGTGCTGGCGGACCTGCGTGTTTTGGTGGGGCCGTCGTCAGCGATCCAAGACCCGGCTCGGTTAGCGGCGTTGCAAGAATCGTTGACCTACTTGCAAAACAACGAAAGCCGCATGGACTATCCGCGTTATCGTCGGCTGGGATTGCCGATCGTCTCGGCGCTGGTGGAATCGCTGGTAAAGGAAATCAACTGGCGTGTAAAAGGAACGGAGAAGTTCTGGAACGACCCGGCAGGCGCCGAAGCGATCCTGCAAGTGCGAGCGGCGTTGTTGTCCGAGGACGATCGCCTGACAAGCTACCTCGCAAATCGCGTCGGCAAACTCTACCGCCGCGAACGTGCGCGGGCGGCGTGAGCTAGCGAAGACCTACAATGGCGGTCCTGCACCCTAGGGACGCAGGCCTGGTAAAGTCCACAGCGTCCTACCACTATTTGGATTTCTCGATCGTCTCAATGGCTTCCGCCACAGCTTTCCGTACGTCAGCCGAATTATCTTGGCGCAATGCTTTTAGCTGCTCCAAGGCAGGCCTCGCGCCGGCACCAATACTTGCCAATGCTGTGGCGGCCAGCACCTGATTTTCGTCGGTGAGTTTCGCGGGAACGTCCTTCGATTGCCGTTCTTTCAAGAGCTCGATGAAATAATCAATGACCTCCTTGTTCTTTTGAGCCGAGGAATTCGCCTTACACACCTCAAAAAGATGTTTACCAACGGTATTCCGGGGACAGACCCAGCCAGCGGGAGCGCCGGCAGGGTTCGGCACTCCGTTGGCCACATTAAAGTTGTGGGCTGCCGCGTATTTTTCAAACTTCAGTGCATACGGCAATTTTGTGCTCTGGTCAGCACCCTGAGCGCCCTGTCGTCGTCCTTGGCAATTTTGGCCAACACTTCGATGCTGGCCTCGAAAATCTCGTATTTCCCTGCCGCCTTGAAATTCCGCGCCGCAAGGAGGCCCTCAATTAGCGGTACGCCGGCGGGTCCGAATTTTGGCAACTCATTTATTGTTTCCACAAATTTATCGAATGTTGTGTCATCCGGCGGCTTCAACATTGACGTTGTGAGTTCTCCCAGCGCCCGGTCCATCGTGAAAATCGCATTGACGGCCTCTTGGCGAAGTTTCTTGTCCTTCACTCCGGCCTCGGATGCGGCGACTTCGCAAAGATCATAAGTTATGTCGCACAAATGAAGCGTCGCCCCTTCTGGCGGCCGACCGATTCTCTGGATCGTGTTCATCGCCTCCTTTGATTTAGGCTTGACGACATCTTTCAACTCGTTCTTGATTTTCTTGTAGTATGCCATCGCCTCTTTTTCTTTCACGTTGGATTGCTTCAGTGCAGCGTCGGCCTCTTGTTGTTTGTTCTCAGCTTTGGCTCGCTCACCAACGGCCTGGTTGTTCAGCTTATCCGCTTCCGACTTCAGCCTGGCCGCTTCGTCCTTCAATTCCTGAGTTTTTTTCATCGCAAGAAATATCTCGTTTTCTCGCTTTCTCAAACTCAGTTCCATTTCACCAACGGATTTCTGTCTTTTTGCCAGTGCGCCCTGCTCCGCCGCGAGATCAGACTGCTTCGCCTTAATGTCCTCATCAGCATTTGCGCGTTTGACTCTGATTTCGTCGTCGATCTCAACACGCTTTTTGTTCAACACGGCATGTTCCGATTTGATTTCGGCCAATTTGTTATCATTTTGCAGTCGAACGTCTTGGGCTTCCTTCAATATTTGCTTTGGGCGATCCAGGATGTCGTCGCGTGCCTTTTCGGCATCGGCCTTGAACAATTTCGCTTCACGGCGAGCATTCTCCGCTTTAGTGCGGTCTTCCTCCACCTCGCTGGCTTTGCCCGCGATTTCGCGGTACTCCTTGATGGCGCGTGCCGTCATTGTGGCGCAAATTGAAAAGAACAAAGCTGCGAGTCCAACGAAGCCGGCAACCGCCGCCGTTTCCATGAACAAGCGGCCCTTTCGTGTGCTTAGCCCGACACCGACGGCAATTAGTCCTGCAAACACACCAACCGACGCCACCAATATTGCCAGGATGGCGAGGACCGTGCCGAGTCCGACGAAGCTCAGCATCGCGAGTAACGCCGCTACGAGCGAAATGAAAACGGCGAGCCCCAGTGCCACCCGGCTCGCGAGGATGACGATCATTGCCGACCGCTGGTCCTCTGTGGAGCGCGGCGACGGCACCGGCCGAGCCTTGATTTGCACTTCATCGGGCGGTTTCGCGGCGCATCCTTGCATCGTGAAGAGGCCCTTGATCGCGCTTGCCTCCATCCATTTCGCCATTCCTTCCTTCCAAACCATGTGTGTGGGCGCTAGCTCGCCCGATGCGGCGAGCGCCTTGAGCCCAGCCTCGGAAATTGGGCCGATCCGGCTCTTCCCGTCTGTTGTGTAGAACCACTCTTGTGCCATTGTTGTTCCCCGTTTGGAGGAGGCCGGAGAAGAGGGGCGTGCAGGCTGGCAATTTGACTTCGCAGCCGCACAGTTTAGGCAACCGTCTTCGCCGGCAGGGTGGGATTAAATCTAGTCTGACACGTAACTCGTGTCAAGGAAAATTGCCGTGATAATCGCGGGAGATGGCTACCAGGGTGCAGGACCGTCTTTGCAGCTGCAAGGTGTTTGTCCTACAAAGATACACAGGGAGAAAAAACACTGTGTCGTAAGTTCATGGAGGGACAAGCGATGGCATCCTGGAGCATTTCCGACGATAAGCAAAAAGAGCTGCTCGAACTCGCACAGGCGTGGGGAAAAGTTGTCGCTCGGCGAGCATGTGAGAGCCAACCTCTCAAGGCCGACACGCACATCACACCGATGGAGGATGTCGCTTTTCAAGTTGGCCAAGCGCTCACCCAGGGTGTGCTGCAAGCCCTGTTGGAGCAGCACGCCCAGCAACTTCCTGCCGAGATCGCTTGCCCCGCTTGCCAAGCGCCGTGCCCGGTCAAACGCGAGCCACGGGTGTTGCATTTGCGTGGCGGCGGCGTCATCGAATACGATGAACCGGTCGGTGAATGCTCGTCCTGTCGGCGAGCCTTTTTCCCCCTCGCGACTGGAGCTGGGCCTGGACAATCATAGCTACACGCCAACGGTGCTTGCCAACATCGTCTTTGCGGGCGGCGATGCCAAATCGTTTGGCAAGGGCGAAGCGTATTTGCGTCGGCTCGCGGAGTTGGACATCACCGGCCGGCACGTGGGCCGCTTGACCGAGAAGATCGGCGCGGAGTTGGCACGCCAACGAGACGAAGAGGTCGCGCTCTATCGCCGCCGCGAGTTGCCCGCGGCGGTCGAGGTAACGCCGGCCGCCGTGGTGGTGGAAGTCGATGGTGGCCGCGTGCAGACGCGCACGCCCGCGCAGGGGTTTGGCGTTCACGATCCGCATTGGCGTGAAGACAAAGCCGCCTGCTTGTGCACGCTGCACAGCACGGAGTGCGCGACTGATCCGCACCCGGAAGTGCCGCGTTGTTACCTCAATCGCGACTATGTGCGCACGCTGGTAGATGAAATGCACGCACAGCGGGGAGGCGTGAAAAACCAGGGAAAACCCACAAAAAACGCCGACCCGCCGCCAAGCGTGGACGAGACCGCGCCGCCTGGCAAGACGCCGCGCTGGCAGCCGGAACGTCTGGTGCGCACGGTGGTGGCGACGCTGGAAGACAGCGATGCCTTTGGTCCGATGGTGGCGGCCGAAGCGCAGCGGCGCAATTTCTTCGCGAGTCCGCGTGCGGCCTTCGTGGGCGATGGTCAAGCCTACAACTGGACCATTCACCGCACGTGGTTTCCGAACTTCACCGACATCGTTGACTTTGTGCATGGCACCAGTTACGTGTATCAAGCCGCGCGGGCGAGCGTGGCTCCGGGCGAAGACAGTTGGCCGACGTATGTGCGTTGGATCACGGCCGTGTGGCAAGGACAGGTGGCGAACGTGCTGGCGGACCTGCGTGTTTTGGTGGGGCCGTCGTCAGCGATCCAAGACCCGGCTCGGTTAGCGGCGTTGCAAGAATCGTTGACCTACTTGCAAAACAACGAAAGCCGCATGGACTATCCGCGTTATCGTCGGCTGGGATTGCCGATCGTCTCGGCGCTGGTGGAATCGCTGGTAAAGGAAATCAACTGGCGTGTAAAAGGAACGGAGAAGTTCTGGAACGACCCAGCAGGCGCCGAAGCGATCCTGCAAGTGCGAGCGGCGTTGTTGTCCGAGGACGATCGCCTGACAAACTACCTCGCAAATCGCGTCGGCAAACCCTACCGCCGGGAACGTGCGCGAGCGGCGTGAGATAGCGAAGACCTACAATGGCGGTCCTGCACCCGTGGCGGATTCATTGCAGGCCAGGAGGTGTGGGTGTGTCTGTGCAACGCATCGGCGCAAAGCACCATGCGCAATCGGGATGCTTGCCGGAAATTCGTTGCACCCTCGGTGGTTTGGCGTCGCATGATCCGTGGAGAGTGTGCCCTACTACGTTGATTGCGAGATTTTTTTTCAAAATCATGCACGAAAGGCAGCGCCATCGCACACATATATACCTAGCGATAAAGTTACAGCGACCCTATTGGAGCAATTCCGTGCGTTTGACCCTGCGAACCTTGCTGTCGTATTTGGATGACACGCTGGACCCGGCCGAGACGAAGATCATCGGCACCAAAGTGGCCGATAGCGAGCAGGCGCGCGATCTAGCGGAGCGCATCAAGCAGGTGACGCGCCGGCGCCGCTTGACGACGCCGCCGAGTTCCGGGCCGGGGGGCATTGACGCCAACACCATCGCGGAATATCTGGACAACGATGTGACGGCGGAGACGGCGGCGGAGGTCGAGCAGATCTGCCTGGCGTCGGACGTGCATCTGGCGGAGGTTGCCGCCTGCCATCAGATCTTGACGCTGGTGCTGGGCGAGCCGGCCCTGGTGCCGCCCTCGGCCAAGCAGCGCATGTATGGCCTGGTCAAGGGCCCCGAAGCGATCCCCTTCCGCCGCGCCGCCAAGGCCGCCAAGAACGACGACAACGATCTCTCCAGCGAAATCGAGCCCGATCACGAAGATTCCATCCGCCTCGGCGTCCCCGCGCTCACCGGAACCAAGGATCGCCGCAATCTTCTGCTCATCGGCGGCGGCGGAATCCTCGCGGCTTGCTGTCTTTGTTTCGCCATCTATATGCTCCTTGGACGGGGCGGCGGCAATAATGTTGTCGAACCCAAAAACGATGGCGGCGAACAAGTACGCGCTCAACGGCGGCAAGAACAAGGACGCCGCTGACAAGGACGAGGATAAAAAGAAAACGATCGAACCCAAGAATTCAGACAAGAAGGATAACTGGACACCGCCGCCGAAGGTAAAAGATGACAAGCCCCCCGAAATCGTTGCGAAGACGATCGATCCGAAGCCCGACGGCCCCAAACCGATCGAAGTCGTCTACGCGCCGGCCAGCACCAACGAGGTCGGCGTCGGCCAGTATGTTTTGCCTGGAATCAAGGCGCCGGCCGTCCTCTTGCAAATGAAATCCGAGAAAGCCGGCTGGACGCGCCTGGCCGACAAGGACGTGACCTCCGGCCGGCCGCTGCTCAGCTTGCCGGGCGACAAGAATGCGATCCGGCTCAACTCCGGCGTCGAGTTCACGCTATGGGGCAACCTCTTCGAGCTGACTTCCAATCCGATTCTCGCCGAGAGCCGGGCCGTCCTGCACGCCAACGATTTGCTGGACGCGGACGTCACCTTGCAACGCGGCCGCATTGTGTTGCGCAACGAGAAGAAGGGGCAACAGAATGCTTTGGTCCGGGTGCGCTTCAACAATCCTTCGCTGCCAGGGGAAGCGCATTTCGACATCACCTTACATGGCGGCGCCGCGGTTGTGCTCGAGCGTTTCAGCATCATCGGCCGCGAGCCGTTCTATGACGATCCGATGGACAAACGGCGCGAGGGTCCGACGGCGATTGTGTGGGTGTTCGCGTACGGGGGCTCGGCGAACATCCGCTCGGGCGACGTGTCGTATTTGCTGGATGATTCGCAGTTGCCGATGTTGGAATGGGTCAGCCGGCGGGGGGTGCTGGGACCGCCGGATGATCCCAAGAGGGCGCCGCTGGCCCCTGCCGCGACGCCCCGGGTCTTGAAGGACAAGGCCGACCAGCAGGCGCGCGAAAAAGTCATCAAGTCCCATGCCGAGCTGGTCGGGCTCCTACAAGACAAGGAGATCGATGTTGCCCTGGCCGAGATCATCGAGAGAGTGCAAAAGGACGCCAACCGCGACCTGGTCGCCGGCAAGCCGATTTCGGCCGACGCCTACATTCGCTGGCAGTACGCCATCCGCTGCTATGCCGCCATCGACAACGTGGAATTCCTCTTCAGTGAGTTCATCGCCAATCCCACGCCGCTGCCAATCCGCGGACTGTACATGCAAACGCTGCAGCAATGGATCGCGCTGGGACGACCGAACGATTACCTGCTGCTGGACGTGGTGCAAAAAAACTATCGCAGCAAAACCGCGTCGCTCAACATCATGCACCTATTCCATCCGACCTCGGAAAGGGACTCGCTTAAGCCGGAGACCTACGAGCATCTCATTGAAGGGCTCAACAACGAGTTGATGCCGATCCGCATGTTAAGCCATTGGCATCTGGTCAATCTGGAGCCAATGGGGTGGAAGATTCCCTACGATCCGGCCGCGGAGCCGCAGATGCGTCAGCGTGCGGTGCGGGACTGGCTGATGTTGATCCCGCCGGGCAAGCTACCGCCGAGCCTGACGCAACCGCCGATGAAGAAGGAGAAAGGCAAAGGGAAAGGTTAATTCCCCCTGGTAATTTGTTTTTCGATACAACAAATCAGGTCGTCCTTCCTCGGCCTCAAGCGGAACCTGATGAGCATTCAAGTGCCAGCCGGCGCGCCGGCGGCCGACGAATCGCGATTGCCGCCGCCAAGCTGGCGGTTGGTGATCGCCCTCTCGCTGCCGGTGCTGGCCCAGCAAGGTCTGGCGTTTCTGGTTCTTGTGTCAGATCGTTTTCTCGCGGGGCATGTGCCGACCGAGCATCAGGCCGCCGTGCTGGCTGCCCAGACGACCGTACAATATCTTGCCTGGTTCATTTCCTGCTACAACGTGCTGGTCACCGTTGGCAGCACCGCCTTGGTCGCGCGCTGCATCGGCGCCGGTGAACGCCGTCTCGCCATCGAAGTCACCCATCAAGCGCTGATCCTTGCCGTCATTCTCGGTCTGCTCGCCACCGCCTGGGCGTTCGGCGGCGGCATTCGCTGGATGGTCGCGGTCCTCAAGCTGCACGGGCACGCGGCCGACTATGCGACCAATTACCTGCTCGTTTTGTTCGCCTCGCTGGTGTTCATGATCGTGGAGGTCGCCGGCATCGCTTGCCTGGTTGGCGCGGGGGATGCGCCACCGGCCTTTGGGTCACGGGCGGCATCGCCTTCATCAATGTCCCGCTCGCGTGGGGATTCGGCTGGGGCTTCGGGCCTTTTCCCCATCTGGGCTTCGTCGGCATCGCGGTCGGCACGGCCACGAGCCATGCGCTCGGCGCTCTTGCCGTCCTGGGGGTGTTGATTCGCGGCCGCTTCGGCCTGAAGCTTGAGCCCGGCCTGCTCCGCCCGCGCTTCGATTTGATCTATCGTTTGCTGCGCATCAGCGTGCCGGCGGGATTCGATAGCCTGTCGATCGTCGTCGGCCAGCTCTGGTTTTTGAGCCTGGTCAACAAGCTGGGCGACATCAACGCCAGCGCTCACGGCATCGCTTTGGTGTGGGAGGGATTGGGCTACCTGTCCGGGGCCGCCTTCGGCACCGCCGCCATGACCCTGGTGGGCCAGAACCTTGCGCGCCAGCGCCCCGATCAGGCCTCCCGAGCCGGCTGGATGGCCTTCGCCCTGGCCTGCGGCGTCATGACCATGATGGGAACGACCTTCTTCTTGTTGGCACGGCCCATGTTCGGCTTGTTCTGCCCTAACCCGGAGCAGGCGGACATCATCACGGCAGGAGTGCCGGTCCTGCGGCTGGTCGCGTTCGCCATGCCGCCGCTGGCATCGACGATCGTCATCACCAGCGCGCTGCGCGGTGCCGGCGACACGCGCGTGCCGGTGATCTTCACCTGGATTGGTTTCTTCTCTGTGCGCATCCCGCTGGCGTATTTCCTGGCATTTGACGAAGTGGAAGTGCCGGGCCTGGGCAGCCTTCCGGGATTGGGTTGGAGTCTGTATGGCTGCTGGCTCGCCATGATCGCCGACTTGATCCTGCGCGGCATTTTCTTTCTCGCCCGTTTCGCGCACGGCGGCTGGCAGAAACAAAAGGTGTGACCAACCGGTGAGCGTCGGTGCGTAAGCCCGACGTGGCACGCCCATTCACGATCACGTCGGGCTTACGCACCGACGCTCGCCTTGTCCTCATTTCGGCGCCGGACCTTCCTTGAAGCGATAGCCGACGCCGCGGACGGTTTCGATGAAATCGCCGGCCACGCCGAGCTTGCGGCGCAGCGATTTGATGTGGACGTCGATCGTCCGCTCCAGGACCAGCGCCCCTTCTTCGATGGCGGAATCCATCAGCTGCGTGCGCGTGAAGGCCCGGCCCGGCTGGCGCAGCAAGCATTCGAGCAGGCGGAACTCGGTGGGCGTCAGGTCCAGTTCCCCACCTTCGACGGTGGCACGGTGCTTCACCTTGTCGATCGACACGCCGAGGTGCTCGACGATTTGGCTCGTATCCTGCGTCATGTCGGTGCGGCGCTGCAAGGCCCGGATGCGCTGCAGCAAGATCTTGACGCTGAACGGCTTGGTCACGTAGTCGTCGGCCCCCATCGTGAAGCCGACGATTTGGTCGGTCTCCTCGCTCTTCGCAGTGAGCATCAAGATCGGGATGCCCGCGGTCAGCTTGCCCGCCCGCAGCTGCCGGCACACCTCCAGGCCGTCCATGCCGGGCAGCATCAAGTCGAGCAGAATCAAGTCCGGCAGATGCATCTGCGCCTTGCGCAGACCTTCCACCCCGTCGTGGGACACGAGTGTCTCGTACCCCTCACGGCTCAGATTGTACGTGAGAACGTCGGTCAATCCCCGTTCGTCCTCGATGAGCAAAATACGTGGTTTTCCCATAATGTAGCTTCGCGACAGTATCAAGGTTATGGCTTCCTTCCTCGTTGATCGCGTGAAACGGAATGAACTCCGTTCTACGGATTGATCTCGATCGCCTTGGGGCGATGGCGGATGATTTCCCCCTCCGCGAGATACACGACGTCCTCGGCAATGTTCGTCGCATGATCGGCAATGCGCTCGAGATGCCGGGTCGCCGAGAAGAGCGACAATCCTGCCTCGACCATGTCCGGCGAGGAGCCGCATGACGCGGATCAACTCCTCGATGATCTCGTTGTTGTAGCGATCCACCTCGTCATCAAGCCGGCACACCATGCGCGCGAGGGTAACATCCAGGTTGTTGAACGCATCCAGGCTCTGCCGGACCATGGACGCCGTCAAATCGGTCATGCGCTGCAGCTTGACCGGCAACGGGATCGGCGGCAGCTCCGCCAGATGCAAGGCCCGCTCGGCAATGTCCTCCGCCAGGTCGCCCATGCGCTCCAGCTCGGCATTGATCTTCAGCGCCGCCGTGATGCGGCGCAAGTCGATGGCGACCGGCTGGTGCAGGGCGAGCATTTTCAAGCACTCTTCCTCGACATGGTTCTCATCCTCGTCGATCTGCCGGTCCCCTTCAATCACCTGGCGGGCCAACGCGGGCTGCCGGGTTTGCAGCGATTGGAGCGCCTTGTGGATCGCTTCCTCCACCGAGCCGGCCAGGGTCATCAGATCGCGCTGTAGATTCGTCAGATCGCGTTCCAGATGTTTCGACATCGGCTCAACCAAATCGTCCGGTGATATAATCTTCGGTTTTCTTGTGTGCGGGGCGCGTGTAGACGATATCCGTTTGGCCGACCTCGACGAGGCTGCCCTGAAAGAAGAATGCCGTCAAGTCCGAGACGCGCGCGGCCTGCTGCATGTTGTGCGTCACGATAATGATGGTATATTGACGTTTCAGCTCAAAGATAAGGTCCTCAATGTGGGCGGTGGACGCGGGATCAAGAGCACTGGCCGGCTCGTCCATCAGCAGCACTTCCGGATCGGTCGCCAGGGCGCGGGCGATGCACAATCGCTGCTGCTGCCCGCGCGAAAGATCAAGAGCTGGGTCGTGCAGGCGATCCTTGACTTCGTCCCATAGCGCCGCCTGGCGCAGACAGCGCTCGCAGGTTTCCGCAAGTGTTTGACGATCCCGCAACCCGGCGACGCGCGGACCAAACACGACATTTTCGAATACCGTTTTCGGGAACGGATTCGATTTCTGGAAGACCATGCCGGTGCGGCGGCGCAGGTCGGCCAGGTCGATGCCCCAATGATAAATGTCGCTGCCGTCGAACATCACCTGTCCCGTGTGGCGTGCGCCGTCGATCAGGTCATTCATACGGTTAAGAACGCGCAGGAAAGTCGATTTGCCGCACCCCGATGGTCCAATCAGAGCGAGGACCGAGCGTGCGGGCACTTCCAGGGAAATGTTGCAAAGTGCCTGGCGATCGCCGTACCAAAAATTGAGATCGCGCACGGCAAATTTCGGCTGAATCGCCGCATGCAGCGCCGGCTGGCGACCGCTAAGCGAGCGTTCCGAGATAATCGCCGAGTAGGAAATCGTAGACAACGGCCACCTCGAAGTAGCGACCAACGGACAGGGAGATTTTAGAAACGCTATGTGCAGATCTCGTGAAGAAAGAGCGAATATCCGAAACGCATGCTTTCGCCGAGCAGCTGAAGTGGAAATCTCGCAGAAAAAACTGGCACTGGCGCTGGCCCGCGTTATCATGGCATACAAACCTTCCGCCATCTGCCGGAGCCTGCCATGGGTAGCGAACGCAGTTTTCTGACGACGCCCGCTCAGTTTCGCGATGTCAGCCGGGGCAACCCGCCGCCGCATTCGCTCAAGGGGGACGATCTGGTCCGGGCCCGCTTGACGCCGGCGACCTGGCGGTTGGAGATCGTCGCCGACGCCGGCACGCAGATCGCCACGCCGCTTACCCTCGCGAAAAACAGCGCCCTCGACCTGGCGACGCTCGAGAAAATGGGTCGGCAGCACGGGCGCAAGTTTCTCAAGGCGATGCAATGCCTGAATATCCCCCAGCCATTGGGCCAGGGACTCTGGGAAGGCATCCCGCTGCGCGAGCTATTGAAATTGGTGGGCCGACCCAACAACGTCCGCCGCATCTACTATCACGGCTTTCACAACAACGACCCGAAGCAGCTTTTTCAATCGTCGCTGAGCTACACGCAGGCGTTCGACAGCGCCCCCGGCGAACTTTGCCCGCTCGTTGCCTATCGGCTCAACGGCGCCGCGATCCCGCTCGAGCGCGGCGGGCCAGTCCGCATGATTGTGCCGTGGGCGCATGGATTCAAGTCGATCAAATGGCTGCAGCGCATCACCTTGACCAACGAATACCGCGCCAACGACACCTACGCGGCCGCCAACAACGATCCGGAATCGCATCTGAAGACGGCGGCGTACATCGACAGCAGCCGGGATGGCAACAGGTTCCCCGCGGGCCGGGCAATCACGCTCACCGGCACGGCGATGGTCGGTTTGCCGGGGTTGCGGCGCATCGAATATTGGCTGCGGCGTGACGCGGGGACTCACGGCGTGCTTGCTGAGGATGATGCGGCCTGGCGGAGTGCCCGCTGGCAGCCGTGCACGATTCAGGCGCCGCCGAAGGATTGGGGCGGCGCCTTGCCGAACGGCGTCTTGCCGCGCGATGTCTGGGGCTTTGATGAGAAAACTGGCCAGCCGCGCGAATGGCCGATGCGCTATAGCTGGTGCATCTGGACGGCGACGATCGACAAGCTCGAAGCCGGGCCATACGAATTCCGCGTGCGCACCATCGACCAGAACGGCTTCGCCCAGCCGGAGCCTCGGCCGTACGCGAAGTCGGGCCGCAACGAGATTTCGTGCAAGCAGTTCACGGTGGCGTGAGTTCAACCTCTCAACGCCGCGACGGTGCGGCGCAATCCTTCCACGAAATCCACGCGGGGTTCATAGCCAAGATCGCGGCGGGCCAGCGAAATGTCGGCTTGCGAATGGCGGACATCGCCGGCGCGGGCGGCGCATGGACCGGGGCGAGATTCGTGCCGAGAATATTGTTGAGATGGGCGACGAGGTCCAGCACGGTGGTGGCGCCGCCGTTGCCGATGTTGTAGACCTTGCCCACCGCGGCGGGAGCGTCGGCCACGGTGGCGTGAGTTCAACCTCTCAACGCCGCGACGGTGCGGCGAATCCTTCCACGAAATCCACGCGGGGTTCATAGCCAAGATCGCGGCGGGCCAGCGAAATGTCGGCTTGCGAATGGCGGACATCGCCGGCGCGGCGGCGCATGGACCGGGGCGAGATTCGTGCCGAGAATATTGTTGAGATGGGCGACGAGGTCCAGCACGGTGGTGGCGCCGCCGTTGCCGATGTTGTAGACCTTGCCCACCGCGGCGGGAGCGTCGGCGGCGCGGATGACGGCCTGAACCGCGTTCTCCACGTAGGTAAAATCCCGCGATTGCAAGCCGTCCCCCTGAACGCTGGGCGCTTGCCGGCGAGCATGGCGGCGGCGAAGAGCGCGATGACGCCGGTGTATGGGCTGCGCCATCCTGCCGCGGGCCGAAGATGTTAAAGAAACGCAAGCGCACCGTTTCCAGCCCGTAAACCGTGGTGAAGCTTTGGCAGTAAAGCTCGCCCGATAACTTCGACGAGGCATACGGCGACAACGGGGCGACCGGATCGCTTTCGGATCGCAATGTGCCGGGCGTGCCGCCGTAGGCGCTGGAGCTGGCCGCATAGATGACGCGACGAACCCCCATTTGCCGGGCGGCGTCGAGCACGCTCAGGGTACCGGTGGCGCAAACTTCATGCGTGGTCATCGGATCGACCAGACTGCGCGCGACCGACGGCAGAGCTGCCAGGTGGAAGACGACCTCACAGCCCGCGACCGCGGGCGCAGCACGCTGGTGTCGTTGATGCTACCCTGGATGAAGTCGATTTGCTGGCCGAGCGCTTTGAGATTGTTCGCCTTGCCGGTGCTGAGATTATCGAGCACGCGGACGTTCCAGCCATTGCCAAGCAATTGTTCGACAAGATGCGAGCCTATGAACCCCGCTCCACCGGTCACCAGACAGTAGCGCATGCCAGGCCTCCTTTCGAGCGGCTATTTTAGCTTGGCGGCGTCAAAACTGGCCAGTAAACGAATCTGACGTTCATTTCTTCCTCGCCCGCAGCTTCTCGACGAAGCGGCGGTGCTCCGGCGAGGCGATTCCTTGCTGGACGATATCGAGCACCTTGAGCATGTCGCCGGCGATGAGCGCTGCTGGATCGAGCCACAGGCCGGGGAAGACCTTGCACTTGAACAGGCCGGCTTTGGTTTTGGCGAGCCGTTGATATTTACCGCGCTTGAGGATGAACCAGTCGATTTCTTGATCTTCGACGCGCCAGACCATGTATTCAAGGATGCCATTTTCCTGGTATAGGTTGAACTTCTTATTCAGGTCCAGGCTGACGGTACTTGAAGAGATTTCGCCAATCCACTCGGGGCCGCCGGCGAGATAGCCCTCGTCATCGACGCGCGATTGCCCGCCGAATTCTTCCAGGATGCGCAGGCAAAGATCGGGCTGTGGCTCCTGCTCTCCGCGCAGCCCCAACAGCGTGGCGTTGTCTCCGCCGCTAGCGCCGGGCGTATGCGCCGCATAAAATCCCGACCAACACGCCAGATCGCCATGCGGCTGACCGTGATTTTCATACCTAACCGGGGATGCCATGTAGACGACTCCGTCGATAAGTTCCGCCTTGATTCCCTTCGGCATCGCCAGATAGCGCCGGTGGAATTCCTTTTGCGTCATTTGATCGCCATTCTGCAGCGGCGGCACCGATTGTGCTTGGCCGTTCAACCGGGCCTTCGTCTCCTTTGCTGTGCGTGCGGGGGAAATCATGGCCAATCTCCTCTTGATTCTTGCCATTCTATTCAAGAATCGCTCGCAACGGGATGGGCAATCTGGGCAACACTTTTGCGGCGTGCGTGCTTTGCAGTTGGCAAGGGCGGGAAATTCGGGAATCGGCGAAGTCGGTTTGATCGCGGCCCGTTCCGATTCCCGATGGAAGCGACTGAGTCGGTGCGGCGATGGATTGCCGCGCTGAAGCGATGTCTGCGCGCCCTAGCCGATCTCTTGGTGCGAAGGAGTCACGCCATGCGCGAACAGCCGGCCCGAGTATTGTGCCTTGCCGTGATGATACTGGGCGGGCTGCTGATGGCCGCGGGCTGCCAATCAACGAGTTCGCTGCCGGCATCGGTAAATCGCGATCCGATCGTCCAGCGTTCCGATGCCCCGCCAACGCCGGCCGATACAGAGGTCACCATTTGGAAGCAATCCGGGCCCGCGACGGGGCAGGCGCAGGAGCAATGGGTGAGCACGCCCAAGACGGACAACGCGGTGCGAACGACGGCTTTCCAGGGCCCCCCGACAACCGCGGAACCTGCGCCGATGCCGGAAATCATGATCAAGGATGGCCCGATCACCAGCCGGCAAGGCGTGCTACAGCCGGTTGTGATGCGGCACGGGCCGACGCACGCGATGCCGATGATGGCGGCCCCGCCGAATGCGCCCACCGAAGGCAATCCGGTTCCGCTCGAATACCGCATTCGGCCGCCCGACGTGCTGCTGATCGATTCGCTCAAGGGGCTAGTGCACGCGCCGGTCAATGGGCCTTACACGGTTCGCCCCGACGGCACCGTCGGCCTCGGCATCTACGGCTCCGCCTCCGTCTCCGGCCTGACCATTGAGGAAGCGCGCCCCGTCATCGCCCGGACGATTTACGGCAAAATGGCGCAAGGGAAATATCAGGACAAAGACGAGAAAGGCTTCCCTCGCGTGGACAAAGACGGCAAGCCGGTCATGATCGAGCCGCCCACTGTTGATGACGTGCTCAAAAACCTGAATGTCAACATCCTGGCGTACAACAGCTCCTTCTATTACGTCATCGTTGATGCGGCCGGGCTGGGCGAGCAGGTTTACCGGTTTCCGGTGACCGGCAATGAAACAGTGCTCGACGGCATCAGCCTCATCGGCGGCTTGCAAATGTTCTCCTCGCCGAAACGAATCTGGGTGGCGCAAAAACGCGGGGCCATCGATGGGCGAAAATCGTTTGCCGGTCGATTGGAAGGGCATCACGCAGGCCGGCGAGATGAACACCAACTGGCAAGTGATGCCGGGCGACCGCATTTACGTGAAGGCTGATCCCGTGCGGCGGTTCAACAACAACCTGCAGAAATTCCTCGACCCGGTCAAGGAAGTGCTGGGCGTGACGCTCCTGGGCAGCCAGACGGTGAATTCGATCAAGACCGGTGTTGTCGGCGGTGGTCCGTGAAAACGATTGCGACGCGACGAGTAATCAAACGTTCTTCGGAGACTCCCTATGCACAAGCCATCGATCGGCCTGATGTCCGCCCTCATCATTGCCGCCTGGACACAAGCAGCATCGGCGCAACTGGCGCCGCTTCCCCCCGGCCAGACGCCCGCTTACCAGCGCGCCGTTTTCAATCCGTATCCTGCCATCAGTCCGAGCCCGAACTCGCCGAGCCAATATGCGGCCAAATCGCCGGTCAGTCCTTATCTGAATTTGCTGCGCGGCGGCGAGGTCGGGGCGAATTATTACCTGGACGTGGTCCCCATGCTGCAAAAGCAGAAAAAAGACCAGGATCCGACCATGGCGCCGCCGCGGATCGATCCGAAGCTGGATGAGGAATTCAAGGAGATGTCGCTGCGGCGCTCGACGTCGGGAAATCTGCCGTCATTCGGGAATTACTACGGAGCTTACTCCATGCCGAATCGCGGCTACATTCCTTATGCGCCGCCGGTGGTTGGCCGGCCGATCGGACCGTGAGCAATTGGAGATGAGGAATGCACAAAGGCAGGAACATGGCCCGAATGGCGTTCCTGCCTTCTTTATTTTGGTGTTGAGATTTCACGATTTGCGGAGTTCACCGCGGCGTTTGCGCCACCCGTAGGCCGTGGCAAGACCGGCGCCGACCAGAGCGATGACAATGCCGGCGGGCTCCGGCGCGGATGACGGCGGCGGATCGACTTGGGTCGGCGGATCGCCCGAACCCGTCGGCGGATCGGGGGGCGTGTTCGCCGGCGGCGTTGTGTTCGGCCCTTGCGCCGGAGGAGTGACGACCTGCGGCGGAGGCGGCGGGGGCGGCGTCGGCGTTGGCGGCGTGGGCGAGGCGCGAATCAGAAACATCGTCAATGTCGTCTCCAGGGCCGTGCGCGTCAAGTCTTCGCGCAGCCGTTCCCATCGAAGTTCCAATTGATGCCAACGCGCCAGCGCCGCCACGCGGTCCGGTTCGTCGGCCTGAATCGTGCCGGGCTCGGCTGCGATCAGCGGCGCGGCCTGCGTGATCATCATTCCGCCCGCTGCCAGCGCGGTCAAAGAAATGCGTGCGAGCCAGTTCGTGCGTCCTGCCATGACTGAATTCTCCGTGGACACTACAGCTTAGTTCGTCAGGCCAAAAAGCGGAAAGCCTGTCCCCACATATCGTTTCGCCTAAGGCCGCGCCGCCGGGCGTGCCAGCGCGAATCTATACGGGTTATGGCGCATCTATCGGGTGCGCCAATGATGACTCCGGCTCCGCTTCTGCCGGTTGTGCGAGCCTGACGAGCCTTGCGACCTTTGTCAGTGGGCCGAATGATTCCAACGCTGCACATTATCATGCCGAAAACGATAGCTGCATTGGTCGGTCATCGGTTGATAAAAGGCATTCATACCCTTTGCCGGATCGAAGGTCAACACCGCTTGGAGCTTGCTTACCCAGATTACGCCTTCTTCGGGAACGGGCGAGCGCGAGGTTCTGCGATGCATCGGTACCGCAAGGCTTTTGTGTGGGCGCTGCTGATCGGCTGCAGTTCGTCGGCCGCGGCTCAGGAGAAACGCGAGCCCGCCGGCGAAATCAGCCTGGGCCAGCCGACTCCTTTGGCGGGCGGCGTCCTTCGCGCGGCGTTCACCCAGGCAGCGATGGACGCGGACATTCACAAGGCCAGTTACGCGCCCGCACCGCGTCCGAGAATCGTGCGAGGAGCGCTGCCATCCCTCGACGACCAACCGAGGGACGCCGAGCCGAAGCCGCTGCCGCCGATCTTTCCGCTTATGTCCTCCTCGAAAGAAATCAGCGGGACCATCCAGACGCTGGCGCAGCCCGAGCAGAAGGATAAGCCCAAGATCATCGAAGTGGACAAGGACGGCAAAGTGACGGTGATTCCCGATCCGCCGAGCTTTCAGCCGCTCACAGCCAAGACGCCGCCGATGGTTTTCCAGGAGGCAATGCCGCATTACGAGAATGACGTCATCGTGGACGCATCGGAAACCTCGCTTTGGGGCGGCGCGGCGCGCCGGCACGGATTTATGCCCAGAGCGAGTTTCTTTACTGGTGGACCCGCGGCATGCACCTGCCGCCCCTAGTCCTCACCGACTCGCCGGCCACCCCCATCTCATCTCTCGGCGTGCTCGGCAATGGCACGGCTCAGCTTCTCTACGGCAACAACAACACCTCGACCGGGCCCGACTCCGGCGGGCGCTTCACCCTTGGCTACACCCTCGACGATTGCGGCCTCTTTTCGCTCGAGGGCAACTTCTTCTTCCTGGGACGCAAAAACGACGGCGCCAACTTCAACAGCAACAATTTCCCCGTCCTGGGCCGGCCATTCTTCGACCTCAACGACAGCGTGCCAAGCCGCGAGTTCACCGCCATCCCCCTCTCCGCCGGCGCGCCGTTCGCCGCCACCGGGGCCATCCGCGTGGACACCACCAGCGATCTGCTCGGCGCCGAGGCCAATTTGAAGACCCTGCTCTGGTGCGGCTGCAACTTTCAGATCAACGGCCTCGTCGGCTTCCGGTTTCTCGATTTGAGCGAAAGCGTGCGCATCACCGAAACCAGCGTGCAACAACTCGCCTTCGCGGACGTGGACGCCTCCATTCGCCCCGGAGATCAGGCGACCGTGTTCGATAACTTCGCCACCCACAATCGCTTTTACGGTGGGCAGATCGGCGCATCGGGCGAATGGCAGTTCGGCCGCTGGAGCCTGGAAGGCAGCCTCAAGCTGGCGATCGGCGTCACGCAGCAAACCGTCGATATCGACGGCGGGCAGCGCATCGTATCCCTCGACGGCCGCGTGCAATCTTTCGTGGGGGGGCTATACGCCGTGCCGAGCAACATCGGCAGCCACTCGCAGAATCAATTCGGCTTTGTGCCGGAATTGGGACTCAAGCTGAATTATCAACTGACCGAGCACGTCAGCGTGTTCGTCGGCTATGATTTCCTCTACTGGAGCAGCGTCTTGCGGCCCGGCGACCAGATCGATCCGGTGCTGGATTTGAATCAGGTGCCGAACTCCGGCCGACCATATCCGCAGGCAAGCCAGGTGCGTCCGGTGGTGCCGTTCCAGGTGTCGAGCTACTGGGCCCAGGGCGTAAACGCGGGAGTGCTATTTCGCTATTGAGATTCCTCGCTTGCGTTTCGGGTTAATTTGCCGCTCTAATCCTTCTCTTTCGCCTTCGCCGCCGGCCAATTGCCGATCACTTCGTTGTTCGGCGCCACGGTCCAAATATCCGGCCTGCGGCCTTCATTCTTCTTTCCCGCGGGATCGTAATGATAGGGCTGCTTCCACGGATCGAGAAGTGCGTCCTTGCTTTCCAGGTAGGGCCCGCCGAGGTCATCTTTCTTGAGCAGGTCATCTAATAACGCCACTGCACTTTTTGGACGACCTTCAGCACAACTCCAATGCAAGTAATCGCTTACGACTGAAAAAGCCCGACAAATCGCCTTTCTCGCAAATTTTTTTCCAGCTGCGAGTTTCGAATTATTCCGGGCGGATTGTAGATGCGACAACATTTTTGCACAGGACGCCACGGCAACGGCAACGTGGCTGTCAGAGAAGGGCCGGAAAGAATTTCACCTCCTGCGGAAAATAATCGGAAATTCCGTTGGAAAGAAACTCGTAAAAAAAGTCCATCATGTCCATTCGGTATTCGACGAGGCCCTCGCAACGATCGTCGTAGACAACCAAATCTCCGCCCATCGAGCCACCATTTGCTAGGGATAAGAAGAACTTTTGCCCACCCCCTGAGTCTCCGATCGGGAACAAACCGCCCGCCTCTGGATAGAATTCATACGGATAATAATCCGGCGACTCATCGCGCAAGCCAAGGTATATTTCCGACACAAATCGGACCTTCCGCTCATACGCGGGGTCGTAAGGATTATAAATCCTCACGGAAGTGCCACCGTCGAATTCACCGGAACCATATGTCCGAGCAAACTCACCTAATGTGGCAGGAAGGCGGACGCCCAGCCGCTCTTGAATAACGCTCCAAGAATCTGTCCCACCAGCAAATAACGGGCTTTTGGGTGGCGCTACCAGTTTGGTTAAGTCTTTGAGTGCCATGTGCCCCCACGTCATTTCAAATTAAAATCGTTATTAGTCCAAGACCTGAAAATCAATCGGACGTCTGGGGTTTGCACCCTACCATCCCAAACCAACTTGACGGGGCCGCCTTTCTGATTCACGTTGAGGTTGATCGCCACGATTTGTGTCCGGAAATCCGTAGGACGAAAAGTGATTGGGTCTACCTTGTAAGATACAACAAAATTCCCGATCACGATCGGAACCTTGTGCAAATTGGGCTGCCCGTCAACGGGTTTGGAATACGGATAGATGGGGATAGCTCCAAACACCAAGCATCTCCCTTCCTTGACATATTCTTTGATTCGATTCTCAATAACTGCACCGGCGGAGGTGTTTGAACCATCGGCTTGAGGAATCATGTTTCCATAAGTTGTCCCGCCATCGCCGCCGAATTGGGCGCCAAGTAAATGTCCCGCAACCAAATCCATATCCGGGTAACGAGCACGCAATGCTTTTAACCAATCTGGGCGGACAAAGTTTTGCGATCCGGCCCGTGGTGTCGTTCGCTGTGAAATAAGCGCAAATACGCCCGTTGCACGCCCCGTCACGTCGAGGCGAAGATCTGGCGGGGCCGAGTACGATGCAGCCGGGCAGCGGCCGCCACTAGTCGGCCGATCACACCGCCCTCGCCAATCGCCGCACCCAACTACCGCCCACGCAGCTAGGCAACCACATCGCGGATGGTCAATCGTCCTTCCCAAGTGCAACAGCGGGATTCCGTTGCCCGTCTTGGGTCCACTTCGACCGTTGCCCGTTATTCACATACCGGTACAGGTTGCTATCGCCCCATCGACTTTGGCTGGATCTTGGCCTTTGTGCTTGATGCGGTAGGCCAGAACCGCCGTCGTGAGAACATTGGCTTGGACCGCCGCCGCATCTTTTTCCGCTTGCGAAACTTCCTTGCCCTTCTTGTCTTCTTTGTTATCCTCCTTGTTTCCACCGGCTTTTTTGGCTTCGGGCGGATCGGTGGGCTCGGCTTTCTTCTCGCGAGTCAGCACGACCAGCATTCCCTCGGCCGCATCGAGATTTTTGGGTCGTGGGCCAGGCACATCTTTGCCTTTCGGTCCCTTGTGGGGCAATGGCACGCAGAAGCGTAGCGTGTCGCCCTCGAGTTCGTAAATTCCATGGGAGGTTTTGCCGGCCACCGGCAGATTGATCCACTTCGGATTGGCGGCGGCATCAACGGAGAACGGCCTGTTTTGTCCGTCGGGCGTCGTGGCCTTGCCGTCCGCGAAGATGTATTTTTTGCCCTTGAGTTCATCGGGGGACTCGACGATCCAGGCACCCTCCAGCCGGTCCAGTTCTTTTTTGTTGCGTTCCTCGGCTTCCTTCAGTTTGGGGTCCGTGCCGGTATTGATCTGACCATTCGGCCGTTTGCTGCCTTTGAATTCGGGCAGCCCGAGCTCCTTGGCGATATTGACTCCGAAGAAGATCGCGCCGACCAGGCCGCCGAATGCCAGCAGCAGCAACGCCACCAGGACGTTCGGCAGCAACCGGCTCGGATACACCGGCCTGGCGGGCGCCTCGGAACGCGACGGCTTGGCCTGCTTCTTGCTCTTCGGCATTGGTTCGCCGTCGCTTTTCGTTGGCTTGCTCTTCCTCAATTCATCTTCGGCATCTTTCTCGTCCATCTTGCGCTGGGCCCTGGATTTGACCGGCTCATTCTTGAACGGATTTTCGTCGTCCACTTCCCCGTTCGCGCCAGCGGCATCAGCCTGGGCGAACGCGAGCAGATCGTCCATGTCATTTTCGGAGACTGCCGGCTTCGCTTTGGCCATGGGCTTGACCGCCGGTTCCTCATCCGGGAGCGCGGCGACGAAGACGGCCGAGCATTTCGGGCACTTCATTTTTTTGCCCAGCGAAGTCGTCGCAACTTTGAGTTTCGCGTTGCATTCAGTGCAGCCGACATAGACCTTTTCCGGTGCGACGGCAACCGCCGGCGCCAGAACTGCCTCGGCGCCGCCTTGCGCGACGAAAACATGCCCGCACGGGCCCTTTACCTTCTTGCCTACGGAGGTGTCGGCGACTTTCAGCTTCTTGCCGCATTCCGGACAGCTGACGATGGCCATGACGCGGAACCTTATTAATGTGGGGACAAAAAATCCAAAACTCAACCTAATCCCGCTCCCACGCGGTGCATGGGAACAAGAATTCCTATTCGTCTTCGATTTTCTTCGCCTTCAATTTCGGCTTGGCTTTGGGCTTGGGCTTTTCCTCTTCCTCGTCGTCGGCGTCCGTTTCCGCCGGAGGATTGAGCGGCAACGGTCCAATAAGGAAGCAACCCAACGCAACGAGCGCCTGAAACCAGGTGACGACGAGCGAAATTGGATTCATGAAGGCGGCGCAAGAACGGGGATGAGTAGCAGCGCGCCCCCCTGTTTTCCGCAGCGGAACATCGTGAAGATGGAGCCGAGGAAACCGTAGGCGGCGGCGGCCAGCGTGACCAGGGCGGCGTTCGGGAAGGAGACACCGGTCAAAGAAGTCGTAGAGTTTTCATCGATGCCGCCAGCTTGCAAGGCCGGACCAAGCCCATTTTCACTGGCCCAGGCCAGCGTGGTGGCCAAAAGCAGGAAAAAGACGCCGAGCCCCGCAGTGATTGCGCTGGCGATGAGACCGAGAAAACAAAGCACGAAGCGCATCGCAAACTCCCTGGCGAAATCCATGGGAAATCGAGAGATACTCTAGTGCTTTTTTGGACGGAATCCAAGCAAGAATCGCGCTTGTCTAGCCGGCGAGCTTGCTCGCCGTTGGCTCATTCGGCTCGGCGAGCAAGCTCGTCGGCTAAACGGCGTTGTCATTTTTTCAACTCGCCCGCACCACGACGATGGTCGCATTGTCAGTCGCGCCGCGCAGGTTGACGAGGTTGAGCAGACGCCGGGCCGCTTCCTCGGCGGAGTTAGCGGCCTCGCGCGTCAGCATCGTTTCGAGTTCTTTGTTCGAGATGTGGTTGGTCAAGCCGTCGGAGCAAACCAGCACCCAGTCGCCGCGCATCAGCTTGCCGGCGTACAGGCCGGGCACGACGTCGGGCTGGCCGCCGATCGCTTGCTGCAATTCGTTCTTGCGCGGATGGTCCTCCGCCTCCGCGGCGGTGAGCTGCCCCAGTTCGACCAGGCGATTGACCAGCGTCTGATCGCGCGTCAACTGCGTCAGCCGGCCGCGATGCAGATGATAGACCCGGCTGTCACCGACGTGCCCGGCGATGACGTTGCGCGAATCGATGTAGACGCATTCGGCCGTGCAGCCCATGCCGCGCTTGCCCCGGCCCGGCGTTCGTCCCGCCGTGTAAACCTCCTTGTTGGCGTGCTTGAGGGCGGCCTGGAGGGCCTCTTGATACTTCTTCGGCTCGACCGGCTCCTTGGGCCCTTCCTTGCCGGTGAGGGTGGCAAACAAGGGATGGGCGAGCAGGAACTTGCGCATCTCGTTGATGCAAAGGGCCGCAGCGATTTCACCGGCGTCGTAGCCGCCCATGCCGTCGCACAGAAGGATCATCGCGTATTCGTTGAGATCGTCCATGCGCGAATCGACGCCGTGCAGCACGCTGAAGGCGTCTTCATTGCCGGTGCGGACCATGCCGGTCGTCGTCCACGCGGCAGTGTCGAGGCGAACATCATCGAAGGCCCGGCCGGCGACGCCCAGCGTCTTGATCAATTCGGTGAACCCGGTCGGATCGGTCTTGTTCATTTCGTCGGTCGGGAAGCGCGTGTTGACATCCCGGCAAAACGTCTTGTTGATGATACGAAGAAACAGCGGATGCACGTCGGGGAAGCGCTCGGTGATCTGCAACGGCGTGAACTGACGCTCGAAATCTTTCTCCTCGAGCGGATGGTGCAGGTATTCCAGCGAATAGAGCAGAGCGCCGAAGCTGTATAGATCGGAGCGCCCGTCCGCGCTGCCCGGCGACAGGATCAATTCCGGGGCCGTGTACAGCGTCGCCTTGATCGGAGCGTTAGCGGGCAAAGGGAACGGCAGCACGTCCGCGAGATCGGTGATGCGCGGCTGGCTCACGTCGCCGATCACCACGACATCCGGTCGGATTCCTTCAAAGATCGCGCCGGCGCTGTGCAGGGCTTGCAAGCCGGCGGCGATTTGCTGCAGCCAGGTATAGCGGACCTGGGCGTTCGCCTCCGGATCATCCCAGGCGTCCCACAAACTCGCGCCGACGGGGGATTCCAGGATCAGATATTCCGTGCCGTTCTCGGTGAATTCATCGAGCACTTTGGGCAATGCAGGATGATTCGCCTTCGCCAACAGCGCTTTCTCCCAGCCGATGCTGGGCCAGGTCCCGCCCGATTCCGCACCGAGCGGGGTTGCCACGAGCACCTCGTCATCGAAACCGGGCATGATATCGTCCTCGGCAACGACGGCGGCCACCGGCGCGGCGTCGGCAAAGACGACTTCGGGCAATGGCGCCGACACGATCACCACGGCCTGGCCGGTCGTATGATCGACGCCGCGATGGCGCAGCACGCCTTGCCGATCGCACAGCAAGGCGCCGAGTTCATAGCGATTCTGCAAGCGGGCAGTCGTTGCCGATGGCATGGTGGAATCTCGTGGAGAGGATGCGGCGACGGACGCGGCCGCGCCGACGGGGAACAACCAGCCACAATCATGGCAATAGGCGGCGCCGGCTTGACGTTCCGCGCCACAGGCGGCACATCTTTGCGAAGCAACCGGTTCCTCCGAGAGAGGCGCTTCAGCGGGAATCGATTCAACCGCCGGCTCGTCGGCAAGCGACGCTTCAACCTCGGCGACAACGATTTCCTCGGCAACGAGCGCTTCCTCCGCAACGGCGGGCGTGCCATTGCTCGTCGGGGCTTCCGGCTCCGCGGCGGGAACCGGTTCGGCGTCGGGCCTCGTCGCCGTGGCTTCGTCGGCCTCACTTTGCACGCCGAAGAGCCGCGCCCACAGTCCGCCGGCCTTCGGATGATTGGAGTCGCTCATGAATGGGATCCGGTTAGGTGCGGGCAACGCACCGCTGCTGACCTTGAATCAATTCGAGTCGGTCTGTCGCGCTTCTTCGCTGCCTTCGTAGAGAGCCAATTCTTCGTGCAGGCGGGCAATCATCTTGCGAATGCCTGCCTTGGTCAAGCCTTTCACGCCAATGGGATTGGAATCTTGCCGCCGGCGCAGCCGTTCTTCGAGAATGCGTATCCCTTCTTGGCCCTTATAGTATTCCTCATTATTCGCGACCATGCAATCTCCGTCACCGCAGCCGGTTGCCGCAATAGATGCAAAAACGCCCGCCCATGCGATTATATTTGCCGCACATCACGCACGGGGCCGTCGGATCGGTGAGCGGCTCGGCACATTTCGAGCAGAACGGGGTCCGCACGTTGTTCATCGTCTTGCACTTCGGGCACGGTGATTCCTTCGTCACCTTCTGCGCCGCCAGATCGGCCTTGATCTCCTTGGCCGAGAAATAGCGGTCGTTCACGTCCTCCGACAGGTTGATACGGATTAACTCGTAGAACCATTTGTGCTGGGTTGGGATCGGCGTCTTCGGGTCGACGAGCTGGTTCTCGATCTCTTTGGCGGTGTAGAAGCCTTCGGGCGCCTTGCCGGTGACCAGGTGATACAGCGTCGCCGCCAGCGCGAACAGATCGCTGCGGGCTTCGGGCTTGCCGACGATTTGCTCCGGCGGGGCGTAGCCTTCGGTGTACACGCGCGTCTTGCCAGCGGCGCGCTCCTTGGCGGTGCGGCCCAGATCGCGGGCGGTTCCGAAGTCGATCATCTTTATCGATCTCTGATCTTCCAACAGCATGATGTTGTCCGGCTTCAAATCGCGATGGATCAACGGCGGCGACTGGTTGTGCATCGTCTGCAAGACATCGCAGACCGCTTTGCCCCATTCGACGACCAGCGGCACCGGGAACGGCTTGTTGCCGTTGGCTTCCATGATGTCGAGCAAGTCTTTCCCTTTGATGAATTCCATGACGAGATGGGCGGTCTGCCCTTGGTGGATGAAATCATAAACGCGCGGCACAATCGGCACGGTTTCCAGGGCCCGCAGAATCTCGGCCTCGCGGCGGAAGAAGTTGAGCCGGATGGCGAATTCCTGCGGATCGTTGCCGATCATGTCCTTGATGGCGACGGGTCGATCTTTGAGCTTGGTATCGACGCCGCGATAGACCGCGCCGAAGCCGCCCATCTTGAGCAATTTTTCGAGGCGATATCGGCCGTGCAGGAGCGTGCCGCCGGCGATGGGGAGCGGATTGCCGCAGCGTTGGCAGTTGCGTTCGCCGGGCGGATTGGCGACGCCGCACGCAGGGTTGGCGCAGAGATTGGGCGGGCCTTCCGGTTCGCTGGGCCCGGTGTCGGATTGTAGCATGAACCCGCAATCCATGCAGGCGACCGCCCCTTCGTTCAATGTCGAACCGCACGCGGGACATTTGGTCGGTGCGCCGGACCTCGCGCCATTGCCGGCATCGCTGAACGTGATCGACGACAGTGAGCCCGACGACGAAGTCGCGGCGGCAACCGGCGCCGGCGCGGCCGGCGCCACTTGAAACGCCTGCTTGCAGGTCGGACATTGCACCCGCTTGCCCGCGGCGTTATCCGGCACTTGCATCGCTTTGCCGCACGCGGCATTCGGACATTTGATGATGACAGGCATGTTTTTTCCACGCCCCAGGATAAGCGCAGCGATTCCCGGGGGTTGCCGCTGTCCCTGACGCTCCGACCCCCGCGAACGCTGCGCTATCGCGGGGCTTGGGCTCAATCTTTCCGCTTCGCCCTCTCGTTGAATCGCAACACGCTCTTGCCGACGCGGATCAAATCGCCGGCTCGCAATGGCATGCGCCCTTCGACCTTCTGATCGTTCACATACGAGCCGCCGGGCGTTTGCAAATCTTCCAGGAAATATCGGCCGCCTTCTAGCACGATATTGGCGTGGGCCCTTTCAACGCCTGAGTCGCCGAAAAGGGCGATGTCGGAGCCTTCCGCCCGGCCGATCGTGGTCTTTTCCTTGGCCAGCAGCATTTCACGGCCGGGGCGAAAGCCGGCTTCCACCTTGATCCAGGCTTCTTTCAAGATAACTTGGGCGAGGCCGACAAGCAAGCCGATGCAAGCGCCGATGGCGACGAAGCCGATGGCGGTGGCACTCCACATATCGCCCCGGCCGATTACCTTGACAGCCAGCACGCGGATGGTGAACGCGATAATCCCGCCGATGACGCCGCCGATGGTGCCGCCGATGACACAGTTGCGCAGCTTTCGGAGTGAGCCCGAGAAGTCCTTCTGCACTATCAGACTTCGCATGACGTCAACGGCGCTGACTGAGAATCCGAGGAGGAAACCAACAATGATCCAGCCGATGACGAAAAACACGTCGGAGATAACGGATCCGGGTATCATCTCCCCGACGACGAAATAAAGTGAACTGCCGACGAAACTGCCGAACAACCCGCTGAAGGCGCCGATGACAGCAGCGGCGAAGACCCGCCCCAACACCTTGCCGACTTGGAACCCATAGTTGAAGAACCCGTCCAAAAGCGACAGGCCGAAGGCCACCGAGACGCCGAGCAGGCCTCCGTAAATGGTATCGGGGAGGACCCGGCGAAAGTAGTCCTGGCCCGAATGGGGGGCAATCAGAACGGCAAGAAGCCAACCAAGAAACCCCGCCCACGCGCCCAACAGGAAACAATAGTAAACGAACAGCCGAAACGACATGGCCGACTCCGAATCCCGCTACGGGCCAACATCATCCTATTAGAAGAGGCGCGGGCACGCCAAGTCCAGAAAATTGCCGCCTTTTTCGCCGCAAGCGGCACGGCGCCAAATTTTTCCGTCCCCCTGAAATCATTCGCCACGCCCGCCGTCTATAATGGTAGCAATGCCGGAATAGGCGTTTTCAGAGGCAAACATGAAACCCCGCAATGACGCTCTGGATCAAGAATCGACGGTGCTGGCGCAAGACGCGTTCAAGGCCGCCCCGGCCAATGCAAGGCTCGACACCTCGCCGGTCCCGCAGCGTTGCATGGCCCTCGTGCAAGGTTCCGGCCCGCATTACACGGACGAGGTCCATCAGCTTCTGCGTCAGCGTCTGCGCATCGCCTGCTCCATCGCCTTTGCCGCCTTCCTGGCGTTCCTGGTATGGGGCTGGTTTCACAGCGTGGGCCATGACAAGGGCGAAGGGTTCGACATCGCGCTGCAATACGCCGTGGTCGGCACACTTGGCGTGTTGTGCGCCGCGCTGTGGACCACCTATGCGCTGAGTCCGCGCCTGCTGCGGATTATGGAATTCGTCATGTTCGCCTCGATGGCTTTCTACTTCGCCGATCTGCAATTCCATGTCTCCTATCCGGGCAAGCTCGCGGCCAAAATACCCGATGATATTGCCGACAGCGCCCTGATCCGAGAACGCGTCATCACTCTGGGGAACATGGCCAGCAACATGCGCTGGTTCTTCCTCATCGTGCTCTACGGTATGTTCATCCCAAACACCTGGAAACGCTGCGCCATCGCGGTCGGCTTGCTGGCCTTGACGCCGATCGTCTTGACTTTCTCTATCTGCCAACATTGCGAGTACGTCGGCCCCCATGTGGACACGCTGCAATTCAGCACCGTCATCGTCCTATCGATGGGCTGCGCCATGGCGATCTTCGGCTCCTACCGCATCAGTTGCTTGCAGCGCAAAGCGCATCAAGCCCGCAAGCTCGGCCAATATCAGCTCCACCGCAAGCTCGGGTCCGGCGGCATGGGCGACGTCTATCTCGGCGAGCATCTCCTCCTCAAGCGCACCTGCGCCATCAAGCTGATCCGCCCCGAGCAAGCCGGCGATCCGACTACGCTGTCCCGCTTCGAGCGCGAAGTGCAGGCGATGGCGACCCTGACCCACCCGAACACCGTCGAAGTCTACGATTATGGCCGAACCGCGGATGGGACGTTTTACTATGTGATGGAATACCTGCCGGGCCTCGGCCTGCAAGAGCTGGTGGAGGAGTACGGCCCCCTGCCGCCGGGCCGGGCGATTCATTTCCTCCGGCAAGTATGCGCCGCCCTCAAGGAAGCGCACGCAATCGGCCTGATCCATCGCGACATCAAGCCGAGCAACGTCATCGCCTGCCAGCGCGGCGGCATCCATGATGTCGCCAAGCTGCTCGATTTCGGACTTGTCCAGGACATTGGCACCTTCACGTCCGGCTCCGATAAGCTCACCATGCAAGGGGCCATCCTCGGCTCCCCCAATTACATCTCCCCCGAACAAGCGAGCGGCAAGAACCGCATCGACTCGCGAACCGACATCTACAGCCTCGGCGCCCTCGCCTACTTCCTCGTCACCGGCCAAACGCCGTTCGTCCGCGAGACGGCGATGGAGTTGCTCGCCGCCCACATGAAGGACGAACCCACGCCGCCGCGCCAGCTTCGCCCCGAATTGCCACACGATTTGGAGGAAGTGATCCTGATGTGCTTAAGGAAAAACCCCGACGACCGTTTCGGCGACGCCGAGAGCCTCGATTTGGCGCTCGCCGCCTGCGACGCCGCGGATCAATGGGACGAATATCGCGCCCGGGACTGGTGGCAGCAGGCGGGGCGGCCGAGCGAGAAGTTGCAACCGGCCAGCGTCGGGGCAACGGCAAGCATCGAGGCGTAGCCCGACGTGATCCTGCCGGTGAATGCACACGTCGGAGTTACGCCTCGACGCTCGCCTCCAACTTATCCGCGTTTTTCCCAGTCGGCGTCCTTGTCGCTTCCAGCCGTGGAGCCGCCATCGGCCCAATCCAAGGCATGCTCTGATGCACGGCCAATCTCGGCGCTCGCCGCAGGCTCCACAAGAACGCGCCCGCCTCCTTCGGCTTCATCCGCGGAGGCAATGGCGGCGCCAATGGTGATTGGGGCTGCTCCAAATTCTGGGGCGGGCCGCCTCCCATAATGCCGACCATGCCAGCCATTCCGACCATACCGGGGTTCGGACAGGCTTGCGCAGGTGGCGCCAGGTTCTGGCCTTCGTAAAGCCGCTTCAGTTCCTTTTGCATTTCCAGGGCGTGTTCCGGCGTCGTGATGTAGATGCCCGTTACCAAATAGACCATTTTCAAATCCGCCATATCGGCTAGCATGCGCACCGCGTCTTGCAGGGCGACATCATCCCGGAAGCGAGCCGATACCGGCGTTTGCGCCTTCGCTTTGGTCCGCGCGTCCAGCACGATGCTCACGCCGGTCAACTCGGACAAATCCTCCAGCGCGGCGACCAAGGAGCGGTCCTTGAAATCGACATTGAATGTTTGATTGAACATGAATTCTCTGGAAGTTCGCTCGTAAGGCACGATCTCCACCTTGCCCGCGCGCACGATCAATGCCGCCTTCTTTGGCAGCGACTTGATTGCTTCTCGGAGCAGGTTCAGGGCACTCATCTTGGCCGACAGGGAGCGTACGCGCACTTCAAGCTCAAAAGGGTCCGGCCCATCCGGATTTTCGTCGCGGAAGGCTTGCTCATCGACGGCAATCGTGACGGCATTGCCCTTGGGGAGCTGCTTGCTCAGTTGTTCAAGGAACTCCTTGAATTTGATCGGACCGGCGAACGGCTTTACTGGAACCTCCGTCTGTAGGGCAGCGAGGATCGCCGTGGAATTCACCGCCTTCGTTTCCTTGGGCTGGGCCTGCGCCGTGGCGCTGGCCGCGGACATGAGTAATCCAAAAGCAAGACACGCACGCATGAAGGGACTCCTTGCAGATACCGAGAACGGGCGAGATGTGATCATGACTGGCGGCCGATCCGGCTACCGACGCGAATCCAATATTACCATCTCTGCGACGGCCGCACAAGCAAAATGCGAGCAACGGAGCAACGATCAAGAATTCTCGACCCGCTCGCCAATCTGACGCAGTAATCCGACCACTGTCTCGACGTCGGACGCCGTGGTGCGCCAGTTGATGAAGCAGAACCGCAACGTCGTGCGGCCATCGAGCCGCGTCGTCGAAAGAAACGCCTCGCCGGACTGGGCCAATGCGTCGGCGATCGCTTGCTGCAAGGCGTCCATCGCCATCTCGCGCCGCGGGACATAGCGGAAGCAGATGATGCTGAGCTTGCGCCGGCTCGTGATCGCGAATTGGCCGTTCTGTTCGAGCAGCGCCTGGGCATATTCGGCCAAAGCGCAACCATGCTCGATCAATTGCCGAAACCAGGCAACGCCGAGCGACTTGAGTGAGAACCAGATTTTCAGGGCGCGAAAGCGGCGCGTTAATGCGATGCCGTGATCGCAGAAGTTGATCTCGTCGTGCCGAGGCGTCACGTCCTGCATATATTCAGGGCGCATCATGAAGGTCTCGTGCAGCAATTCGCCGCGCCGCACGAGCAGGCAGCCGGCCTCGAATGGCTGGGCGAACCATTTGTGCGGATCGAGCGTGACCGAATCGGCCCGTTCGATGCCCGCGAGTTGCCCCCGGCCCTTCTCGGTCAGCGCGATCGGCCAACCGTAGGCGGCGTCCACGTGCAGCCAAAGTCCGCGCTGTTCGCAGAAGTCGGCCAGCTCCATCAGCGGATCGACGCTGCCGGTGTTAGTTGCGCCAGCATTCGCGACAACGACCCAGGGCAGCCGGCCCGCCCGTTCATCCTTGGCGACGGCGGCGCGCAGGGCACCCGCGTCCAGGCGATAATCGCCGTCGCAAGCCAGCGGGCGGATTTGCGCCGGAGCCAGGCCGATAATCTTCGCCGCCCGGTCGATGGACCAGTGCCGTTGCTCGGAAGCGTAGAGCACGAGTCGCGGCCGATCGGCGTGCGGAATTTCATCGCGGGCCACGACGAGCGCTGTCAGATTCGCTTCCGACCCGCCGCTGGTGAGCAAGCCGGCCGACTCGCGTGGGTAGCCCAGCCAGGTTTTGAACCAATCGAGCACGAGGATCTCGACCTGGGCGGGGCCGGCGGCTTCCTTCCAAACCCCCGCGAAGAGGTTCGCACTGCTCGCCAGGCAATCGCCGAGGATCGCTGGGAACGTCGGAGCACTCGGAATGAACGCCAGAAAGCGCGGATGATTGGTCCGATAGGCGTGCTGCAAAATCTTCGCGCGAAACTCCCCGACGAGTTGGGCGAAATCGGTCCCGGCCTCCGGCGGCGTCTCGCGCAAGAGGCGTTCCATCTCCGCACGTGTCGCGGTGTGGCCGATGGCGCCTTCGCCAAAGCGCGTGAAGTCATCGACCATCGCCTCCAGCGCGATGTGCCCCGCGTTGCGCATCCAATCAACGGACGGATGGATCGGCGGACTCAGGCAAGCACGGCGTTTCGTTTCGAGATTGTGCATATTGGGTGCAACGTACGGATGGCGAGCCGAGCCCCGTCAGGGGCCGGTTGAACCTCGAGGAACCGGCCCTGACGGGGCTCGGCTCGCCAATGTCATCGATAAACTTCGCGCCGCCGCAGCATTTCCGCCTGTTGTTGCTCCGCGTGAATCTTGTCGAACAGCTCCTGAAGCGCTTGCTCGCGTGGCATCTCGGCGTAACCGCGCGAATCGAGCGGCAGGCCCATCGAAATCGATAATGTCCCCTGCGCCGCCGGCCAAAATAGCGGCGCCGGCCTCGGCAGCAACACCGAGCGCGGCATCGCAGCGAACGCCCCCGCGATCCCGACCGGTACAATCGGCGCTGCGCCGCTTGATCAGCAAATGAATGCCCGGCTTCAGCGGCTGCATTCGCCCGTGCGGTGTGCGCTCCCCTTCGGGAAAGACGACGACCGCCTTGCCGAGCTTGAGCTGATCGAGGATGGTGCGCATGCCTTCCTTGCCGACCCCTTCCTGATCGATGGGGACGGCATTGAGGCTGCGGATAATGGCGGCGCCGAAACGGTTTTTGAAGAGCGTCTTGCGGGCCAGGTAGACCATGGGCCGACGCGCGATCAGGCCGCACAGGATCGGATCGAGAAAGCTCTGGTGATTGGCGATCAGGAGCGCGGGCCCCCGTTGTGGCATGTTGCGCTCCCCTTGCATCCGCAAACTGAAGCCGAGCGTAAAACTCCAGAAATAGGCGGCGTAACAGGTCTCGTGCCAGGCGCGAAACCAGAAACTGTCCATCCACTGGTTGAGTGGCGAGTGGGGAGTGGCGAGTGGTGAGTGATTCGGGGGAGCGGGCAGGGGATGCCTGGCGGCGATGCGCGTGCGCACCTCCTGTTCCATCTGTGCGACGACTTGCTCCGGTGTAAGGGCCGTGGTGTCGAGTTGAACGGCATCGTGGGCCGGCACCATCGGTGCAATGTCGCGGGCGGCATCACGGGCGTCGCGCTCCTCTTGGGCCTTCAAGACATCGTCAATGGATATGGTTTCGCCACGCGCGATCAGCTCGCGGTGCCGGCGGCGGGCGCGCTCCATCGGGTCGGCGAAGAGAAAGAACTTGCAAAGAGCGTCGGGAAAGACGACGGTCCCCTGATCGCGCCCCTCGCAGACGAAGTCGCCTGCCGCGGCAATCTGCCGTTGCCAGGCGACCAGCTGCCGGCGTACCAAGGGGCTGGAGGCGATGGCGCCCGAGGCGGCGGTGATCTCCGGCGTGCGAATCAAGCCGGTGACATCTTCGCCGTTCAAGAGGACGCGGCCCGGCGGCATATCGAGGCGCAGGCTGGCCATGAGTTGGCCAAGAGCGGATTGATCGGCGCGGTCGCAATTGCCGCGCAGCGCCGCCAGGGTGACGGCGCGGTACATGGCGCCGGTGTCAAGAAATGCGAAACCGAACCGCTGCGCGAGTGAGCGAGCGGCACTGCTCTTGCCTGCGCCGGCGGGACCGTCGATGGTGACAATCATAGTGGTGAAGAGCGAGTGGCAAGTGGTGAGTTGGCCACTCGCCACGCAGCACTCGCCACTGATTGGTTAGCGCGGATTGGCCGCCGTCAGGGTGAACGTGTCGCCGGCGCCGAGGGTGGTGACACGATTTTCCAGAATGCCCCAGTAGTCGGCGACGACTTCATAGCGCACATCGCCAACGGGAACGTTCTCGATCACGCGGGTGCTGCGTGGCGCCACGCGGTATCGATTGCCGTTGATGATGAAGAGCAATTCGTCGCTGTAAAAATTGACGAGGACGATGCGGCCGGTCTTGGCTGCGGCGCCATTGCCGTTGAGGTAAGCCGAATCGCGTTTCTCGATGGGGCCGAGTTTGGCGATGGTGTCTTGGAGCGTCTTGATCGTGCCGCGGAGTTCGCGCAGCTCTTCCATGAACGCCTTGTCCACGGCCGGCGTCGGAGTGGCTTTTTCCGCAGCGACCATTCGCTTGCGAAGGATTTCGAGCTGGTCGGATAGATCATCAATCTGGCGTTTCTGCTTGAGCTGCTCCGTCTGCAACGCGTTCATGCCCTTGCTGATGTCGCTCAGGGCGCCGGTTTCGAGCTTCCTGATCTCAGCTTTAACGGCATCGACGATACCATCCTTGTCAACGCCGGGCTTCTTTTCCAGGTCGTCGATGCGCTTGATGAGTGCATTCACCGATTTTTGCAGTTTCTCCAGGGCCTCGACTTTGTCTTGGATGCCCTTATCTCCATCGGCCAGGAGGGGTGGGGGGGCCAGCGTCACGGCGCCGGCCAGCAGCGAAACCATCGTCACGGTCTTCCAGGTGCGCATCATCGGGGTGTCTCCAGGTGGCAAGGTGCAAGGCTGCACGTACACGACCGGTTCATCGCACGCCTCGGTAATGGGCGGCGGCGTCAGCTTGGCGGCTGGATTCAACCAGGATTCGTTCGCCGACCGCGGCGGCTCCACGTGCGCGGGCGTCTCGACGATCTTGATCTGAGAATTCCCAACCGCTGTCGGCCGGTCCTTCGGGTGAGCCAGTTCGCTGGGTTTTGGCTCCGAAGTGTGGCTGATATTGAGCTTAGGAAGAATCCGCTCCACCCGCAAGAGTTTTTCCGAACCTTTCTTGGCGAGCAGATTCGAGACCGCCCAGGTAACGGACGCCCACGCCACGCATCCGAGAACCAGCATCATCAGCCAGAACAAAAGCGAGGTGCGGCCGTCGCCGCCTTCCGTGCGCGGATGCCGCCATGCGTTGGCGAGGGTGGCAGATTCGTTCTCAAGGGTTCGTGTCATGGCATCATCCGGCTTGAAAGGACCGCATGGCGCGCGAAATCGTGGCGCCTGGCAGCTTGCGGATATAAGCCAAGTCCCGGAAAAAGAAAAGCCGAGCTGACGCCTGAACGCAGCCCGGCCTAACCTTCCCATCTTTGTTTGCTTGTTGTTATGCAACACCGAACCGTGCGGCAAAACCACCCCGTGCAGAGATCAATTATCGGGATTCTCTGGGAGTTTGAAGTTTTTCTTGGTGCTCTTCGTTTCGATTTTGTCCGGCGGCTCAATGGGAGTCTCCCGCTTCACCGGTCCCGGCTTGGAGCAAGCGCCGATCGAGAAAAGAAGCGCGACCAGAAATGCCATCTTGATCCATCGGCGGCGTGTCATTCGGCCTCCTGCAACAAATCTGAAAGAGGGTCACACGTTTCGGACAAACCGATCATCAGGGGGAAAACATGTCAATGCTGGTCTGCGTCCCGTCCGCGCAACCTGCAAGGGCCTGGAAATAATTCCATCGCGTCAGCGGCGTTCCAAGGTTTACCTCATCGGAAACATTCGTCGCCAACGGATGCACCGTGCCGTCGCAAAAAGCGAACAGAACGATGCCAGGATGGCAACTTCCGAAGGTGTAGTAGTCAGGGGAATCTGGAAGACCCCAAAAGGTTGCAAACGCGCCAGCACCGAACCACGTCCAGGCATACGGCCTTGCACCAAGAATCGGGCCGCCGAGGGTTTCGCCGATACCGATGGTGTTCGACGTGCCGTCCGTGATGTCGGTCAGGTGGACTTGCGAATTGGCGTAAAACGGACCCCAGTAATTGTCGATTTCCGCATATCCCGTGGGGTAACGGCCCAGGCAACCACCGCTTGAAATGTAATTCGTCCGGCCGAATCCCTTGAGGTTTTGGTCGTAATAGGCGAGATCTTCCAAGTAACCCTGCGTGGTGTACACCGTGTCGTAGCAGATGAATTCGCCTGACGTAACCGGGCGATACGGATCGGCAGCTGGACAAGTGAAAACGGCGAGATTGGTGATCGAAACCGTGTTCAGGAGCGTGGAGTTGTTGACCCAGAGATTGACCTCATTGTTGCTAAGGGCCCAGTTGACTGTCGTGGGAGAGCCATAATTCGTGGATTGGCCGTATCCTTCGTTGGGGGCATTGGGAACCGCATTTGGCAGGATGGTGAGAACGTTCTGCGGAACCTCCGAAAAAAGTGGGATCTGATCAATATACGGCAAAATGTAGACTCCGGTGCCTGCCCAGCTGGTGCCGTTGTATCCGGGCGGGAGAACCTTGAAGGCCCCATGGTAATCGTGGCAGGCCAGCATGATTTGCTTGAGATTGTTGGTGCACTGCGTCCGGGAAGCCGCCGAGCGTACCTTTTGCACCGCGGGCACGAGCAGCGCAATCAGAATCGCGATAATGGCAATTACAACGAGCAATTCGATCAGGGTAAAACCCGATCTCCGCACCACCTTGGACATCGGACCACCTCCTTTATCTAGCACGCGATGACGGGGATAATTTTACGGAACAATAATGAAGGGCTCATGACAAATTACTTCCAATTCTAGACGATCCTCGCCGGGAATTCAACAAGAGAAATCTCCATTCCAGAAAAGTGGCCACGGGCCTCTGAGGCCTTCACCGTTCCGCGTCCGCAAACATTGCTTTGACGGACGGATCGCAGTCATCCTCCAAACCGAATTTTGCAGCCGCTCTGGATGCTCCCACGTGCCTGCTTGCGGAATAGTTTTTTGGCTGCGGAAAATCATTGCAATCCAAAAAATGCCGGATATCGTCTAATGCATGGGCCATTTTTGATTTCGTGTAAGCGGGAAAGGAAAAAGCTCATGAGAACTCGATCGGTGCATTTGTTCGCGCTCGCCGTTCTGCTCGGCATGATGCAGGCGAGCGTCAGCCAGGCGGCATGCTGCTATTTTTCGGCGAAAAACGCCGATATTCTCCAGCCAGCCCAGAAGGTATTCATTACCTGGGACCCGCAAGAGAAAATGGAGACCTTCACGGTCCAGCCGAAATTCGAAGGCAACGCGCTCGAGTTCGGCATGGTGATTCCGACGCCCGCGCAGCCGAAACTGCACGAGATGCCGCGCGATTTCTTCAAGCACCTGGCGATCTACACGATCATGAAAAAGCGTGAATCGCCGCACTCGAAATTGTTGCCGCAGGTCGTGTACAGTGCCCCGAGGGGCGGTTTCGGGGGCGGCAAGGCCATGGATAAAGCCGAGAAAGCGTCGGCACCCCAGGCGCCACCACCTCCCCCGGTGCGCGTGCTGGAAGCCGGATTGGTCGGTTCGCTCGATTACAAAATCCTCGAAGCCGACCGCGCCGACGCCCTCTTCGACTGGCTCAAGGAGCACAAATACAGCTATTCCGGCGATGAAGCCACGCTGAACTTTTATGTGCAAAAGAAGTGGATTTTCACGGTCATGAAGATCGACACCATGCAAATGAAGCGCAACAAAGACGGCACCTTCGCCGGCGATGTTACGCCGACGCGCTTCCAGTTCAGCACCGAGAAAATGATCTATCCCTTGAAGATCACGCAGATCTCGGTCCGTGAGAAGACCGAAGCCCTCTTCTACGTGCAAGCTCCTTTCAAGGTCGATCTGCCGGGCGAATTGACCTACCAGTACAACTGGCTGACGATGCTGGATTGGTCGCGCGGCTGCCAGGGCGGCATCCCGGGCCGCGGCCAAATCTGGATGGACGACATGAAGGCCCAAACCCCGGCGCTGATGGCAAAGGCCCGCGAACTCAACTTCCAGTTTGTTCCCCGTCAGCGCCCGCAGGCAAACAAAAAGGGCCACATCCCGACCACCATGGAATGGGCACGCAAGCTGTCGGCCGACGATATCAAGGTTCTGCGCGGCGAAGCGCCCTATTGTGAAAAAGTGCCCGACGTGGACGAAGGCTTCACGCAGGCCGACATGAAGGATCCCGCCCGCGCCCAGGCCATCACCAAGGTCATTATGGCCCGCCTTGCCAAGTGCCAGAAGGAACGCCCGTTCGGCTATCTGGTCCGCGAAGCGCCGGCCGAGGATGTCCGCAGTCTCAATCAGCTGCTGGGCCACCTGCGCGAAAGCCTGTTCATCACCAAGTTTCGCAAGACTTTCGCCCGCGACGAAATGAACGCGGACCTGTCGATCGTCCCCGCCCGCTACAACGGCGCCGAAGACACCTCGGAGTACGAGGAAATGCTGCCTTCGTCGCCGCCGTGAAAATTACTTGGCGAGCCGAGTCCCGTAAGGGACCGGTTGAGGCACGTTATTGCTTGGCGCATTAACTTCTGACTTACTTCATAAAGGAGACCTCCGCATGCGTACCAATTGGCTGCTCCCCGTCATGGCGCTCGGCTTGATTATGCCGGCGACCTCGCGGGCGGCTTGTTGCTACTTCTCGGCCAAGAACGCCGACATTCTGCAGCCGGCGCAAAAGGTGTTCATCACCTGGGAACCGACTGAAAAGAAGGAAACCTTCACCGTGCAGCCGAAATTCGAAGGCAACGCCCTCGATTTCGGCATGGTGATTCCGACGCCGGCCCAGCCGAAGCTGCACGAGATGCCGCGCGATTTCTTCAAGCACCTGGCGATCTACACGATCATGAAGAAACGCGAAACGCCGCACTCGAAGTTGTTGCCGCAAACGAATTATCGCACGAGCAGTGCGCGTGGCGGCGCTCCGGGAAAAGCGATGAAAGACGCCAAGGAAAAGGCCGACGCCGAGCCGGAAAAGCCCAAGGTCATCGTCCTGGAAGCCGGCGTCGTCGGCTCGCTCGATTACAAGATCATCACCGCCGAACGGGCCGACGATCTGTTCACCTGGCTCAAGGACAACAAGTACAGCTACTCCGGCGATGAAGCGACCCTCAATCATTACGTGCAAAAGAAGTGGATCTTCACGGTCATGAAGATCGACACCATGCAGATGAAGCGCAACAAGGACGGCACCTTCGACGGCGAAGTCACGCCAACTCGGTTCAGCTTCACCACCGAGAAGATGATCTATCCCTTGAAGATCACGCAAATCTCGGTGCGCGAAAAGACGGAAGCGCTGTTTTACGTGCAAGCCCCGTTCAAGGTTGATTTGCCAGGCGACATGACCTACCAGTACAACTGGCTCACGATGCTGCAATGGTCGATGGGCTGCCAGGGCGGCATCCCCGGCCGCGGGCAAATCTGGATGGATGACATGAAAGCCCAGACGCCGGCGCTCATGGCCAAGGCCCGCGCGCTCAACTTCCAGTTCGTCCCGCGCCAACGTCCGACCGCGAACAAGGCCGGCCACATCCCGACCACCATGGAATGGGCCCGCAAGCTGACCAAGGACGATGTCGGCATCCTCACCGGCAAGGCGCCCTACAGCGAAAAGGTCCCGGACGTGGACGAAGGCTTCACGCAGGCCGACGTCAAGGATCCCGCCCGTGCCGAGGCGATCTACAAGGTCATTCGCGCTCGTCTCGCCAAGGCGCACCAGGAACGCCCCTTCGGCTACCTCGTCCGCCACGCCCCGGCCAGCGATGTCAAGGACCTTCAGCAGCTCGCCGGCCATCTCGGCGAAACCCTGTTCATCACCAAATTCCGCAAGACTTTCGCCCGCGACGAAATGAACGACGACCTCTCGATCGTGCCGGCCCGCTACAACGGCGCGGAAGACACCTCCGAATACGAGGAAATGCTGCCGTCGTCGCCTCCATGAGTGGTGGAGAATGGCGAGTGGTGAGTGGTGAGAACGACGCCAATCAGGAATGAAGAACGAGGAATTCTGAATTGAGAAGTGGCGCCCCAGCATTCTAATTCTCTATTCCCCGTTCGTCATTCCATTGCATTTTCAAATCGCTAGCGGCTGAAAGGGAACACCATGCGCAACCTCTTCGTCATTCTCATCTGCGGAGCGGCATGCCTTTGCGCTCAAGCGCAACCTACCACGAAGGCCGATGGTCCCGACAAGTTGCTCGCCGATTTGTTCGTCAAGGTCAAGGATAAATCGAGCGACAAGGTCAACATCCGCATCGACGCGATCATGGCCTTGGCGGATTTCGGCCCGAAGGCGGCGCCGGCGCTGCCCGACCTGCTCGACGCGCTGCAAGACAAGAACGAGGATTTGCGCCTTAACGCCGCCATTGCCTTGGGCAAGATCGGCCAGCCCGCGGTAAAGGAAGTCGCCAAGCTGCTCGATTCGCCCGACGCCAGCACGAAGTTCTACGCCATCTGGACGCTCGGCTGGATCGGGCCGGACGCGAAGGCCATCGTGCCGACGATGATCGGGTTGCTTTCGGACAAGGACGCAGGGATTCGACGTAAGGCCGCGTTTGCTCTCGGCCGGCTTGGCGGCGATCCGGACAAGACGATTGCCGCTCTCGTCGGCGCATTCGACGACAAGAATGATGAGGTGCGGCAAGAGGCGGGGGGCGCCTCTCAAAGTTCGGCAAGGCCGCGGCGCCCGCCCTGATCGATCTGCTCAAGAGCAAGAACCCCGACATCCGCATCCAGGCGTCGATCGCGCTGGGTGACATCGGCTCGGAAGCGAGGGTCGCGGTGCCCGCGCTGAAGGAGTTGTTCCTGGAGGCGCCGACCCAGGCCATGAGTTATCACCATTACGGCCAAATCCTCGCGAAGATCGGCGGCAAGGAAGCGGTCGCCGCGCTCGAGGCGGGCCTGAAATGCCAGTGGCAGCAGGTGCGTCAGGCAGCGGCGCAATCGTTGCAGCAACTCGGCGCGACGCGGTGCCCGTCCTTATTGACGGCCTGGGCAGCAAAAACGTCGAGGTCCGCCGGCTCGCTGCGCAGACCTTGCAGCCGATGCGAATTGGCGATAAATCGGTCGTTGTCGCGCTGGCGTTCGCCCTGTCCGACGAGGACGATCAGGTCCGGCAAAGCTCCATTAGCGCGCTCGCTCAGCTCGGCGTACCGGCGAAAATGGCCGCCGCAAAGATCAAGGACTCGCTGATCGACTTGAACCCTCAAGTCCGCCAGCAGGCGTATTTCCTTCTCATCAATCTTGGCGAAAACCCGCAAGAAGGCTTGAAAAAAGGGCTGGCAAGCCAGGACGACAAGGTTCGCATCAATACCGCCAGCTTGATGGTCAGCGTCAACTTCGAGCCTAACACCGCCACGCCGATCCTCGTCGAGGCGCTCAAGCACAATGATCTCGGCCTGAGAATGCAAGCCGCCTTCACGCTGGCGAACTCACGGCGTGAACTGGACAAGGTGACGCCGATCTTCATCGACGGGCTGTCTCACAAGGCGGTCGGCGTGCGCGTCCAGGCGGCGCAGGGCTTGCAGCAGATTGGCAACGCCGGCGAGAAAGCCCAGAAGGCGCTCGCCACCGCCCTGCAAGATCCCGAAGCCCAGGTCCGCCAACATTCACTATGGGCATTGCAAAATCAGGGAAACCTCAAAGCGATCCTTCCCAACCTGGTAAAGCTCACCAAGGACAAGGATTCGGGAATCAGGCAAAATTTGGTATTCCTATTTGGTCAGACGGGCGAAGACGGCGCACCGCATCTGGCTGCCTTCCTCAAAGACACCGATGCGGGCATTCGCGTCAACGCCTCGAACATGCTGCGCTCGCTGGGGGCCAGAGCCGTCAAGGTGATGCCCACTATTAGGGAAGCTTCGATCAAGGATGAAAATCCTAACGTGCGGCTCAATTGTATGCTGGCAGTGGCGTTCGGCAGCGACGAGGGGCCGAAGTACCTGGCCGAGCGCTTCCCCGAAGAAAAAGACGCCAACGTCCGCACCAATTTGTACAACTCGCTGATCTACTCCAATCACAAGCACCACGCCTTGCCGCTCATCAAGATCGGCATGAAGGACGCTTCGCCGCAGGTCCGCCAGGCGATTGTCAATTCGATCTACAATCTGGGACGCGATTCCAAGGAAGGCTTCGAGGCGTTTTCGATCGGCATCCAGGATAGCGATCAAAATGTGCGCAACCAGGCCGCGTACACCGCGAATTTGTTCGGCAACAAGGCGTGGCCGCCGCTGGAAGGGGCACTCAAGGGGACCAAGGACTCCGGTTTCCGCCAGGCGATTTTGCAAGGGATGATGAACACGCAATACCGGTCCAAGACCTCGGTTGGATCGCTTACGGATTGTCTGAAGGACCAGGCCCCGCACGTGCGTTTCTTCGCGTGCAACTTGCTCGGCAGCATTGGCCCCGACGCCGCCGACGCCTTGCCACAGCTTCGCGAATTGACCAAGGACCCGCAGCAGTTCGTGCAAAACGCCGCCCGCAACGCCATCGCTCAAATCGAGAAGAAGAAGCAGTGATCGTAAGTCCCAGGACGATCGCTGTCTTGGGATTTTGCATTGTCGCCGTTCGCGTCGGCTCCTAAATCATTCGTATGCCACATCCCACCCAATTGTTGGCCCGTGAATCGGCGCTTCTGGTCATCGACGTGCAAGAAAAATTGATGGCCAAGATCCCGGCCGCGAATTCGATTACGCGCAACATCGCGTTTTTGATCGACGTCGCCAAAATCTTGGAGGTGGAGATCGTCGGCACGGAGCAATATCCAAAGGGTCTCGGTCCCACGGTGGCTACGCTGGCCCAGCGACTGCCAAGCCGCCCCGACAAACTGGCGTTCAGCTCTTGCGCGATTCCCAGCTTGCTCGACGGCTTCCGCGGCAAGGAATGCACCAAGATTGTGCTCGCTGGCATCGAGGCGCACGTGTGCGTTCTTAACACGGCGCTCGATCTGTTGGCCGCGAACTTCGCGGTGTATCTGGCCGTGGACGCGCTGGGAAGCCGCTATGACATCGACCGCGATATCGCCCTGCAGCGCCTGTCGAACGCCGGCGCGATCTTGACGACGGCGGAAACCTGCGCCTTCGAATGGCTCGGCGGCGCCCACCATCCGCAGTTCAAGGCGGTCAGCGCCCTGGTGCAAGAGCGAATGAAAGCTCTCACGCAATAGGCTCCCCGTTTAGCCCCGCGGCTTGCGGCGGGTGGACGGGCCAGCCCGCCGCAAGCGGCGGGGCTAAACACTGTCGATTTTCCAAAGGAATACAGCCGATGCCGATTCCCGGTCAGCTCAATCCGTCGCCGCGTCTTTTGCTTGGTCCCGGCCCGTCCGACGCCCATCCGCGCGTCTTGACCGCGATGGCGACGCCTTTGTTAGGCCATCTCGATCCGCAGTTCCTCGTGCTCATGAATGAAACGCAGGAGATGCTCAAGGACGCGCTGGTCACGAAGAACCGCCTGACCTTGCCGATCAGCGCGACCGGGATGGCCGGCATGGAAACGTGCATGGTGAATCTGCTCGAGCCGGGCGACAAGATCGTCGTCTGCGTTGCCGGCTTCTTCGGCGGCCGGCAAGCGGAAATCGCCGAGCGCACCGGTGCCCAGGTCACCCGACTCGATGCGCCCTGGGGAACCGTCTTCGAGTTGGACCGGATTCGCGATACCTTGACGAAGGTGCGTCCGAAGGCACTATCCATCGTTCATGCCGAGACTTCAACGGGGGCTTGGCAACCGATCGAGCAACTCGGCAAAATGTGCCACGAATTCGGCACGCTTCTGTTGGTCGATGCGGTGACCTCGCTCGGCTGCGTTCCCTTGAAACTGGACGAATGGGAGATCGACGCGGTCTACAGTTGCACGCAGAAGGGGCTGAGCTGCCCGCCGGGCCTGTCGCCGGTGTCGTTCAGCCCGCGCGCGATCGAGGCGATCGCCATGCGCAAGTCGAAAACGCATAGCTGGTATTTCGACATGACGCTGGTGCAGCATTACTGGGATTCGGAGCGCTTCTACCATCACACCGCACCGATCACCATGATCTACGCCATCCGCGAAGGCCTACGGCTCTTGCACGAGGAGGGGTTGGAGCCGCGCTGGGCGCGGCATGTGCGCAACCATCGAGCGCTCAAGGCGGGCCTGAACGCGCTGGGCCTAGAGTATTCTGCGGCGGAGGGGCATCAGTTGCCGCAATTGAACGCGGTGAAGATTCCGGCGGGCGTCGATGACCTGACGATTCGCAAGAAGCTGCTCAGCGATTTCGGCATCGAGATCGGCGGCGGCCTGGGCGACTTCAAGGGCAAGGTCTGGCGCATCGGCCTGATGGGGCACAACTCACGCCCCAATTGCGTCTTTCAGGTCCTTGGGGCGCTCGAGCAAAGCCTGCTGAGCGTCGGCTGCAAGGTGACGCCGGGGGCAGGACTGGCGGCAGCGAACCAGGCATACGCGGGATGATGACAACACTTCTGCGTTCATCTGATCGTCTGATAGGATAAGGATATGTTCCCGCAAACCCGCTTGCGCCGCCTGCGTTCCCATCCGGTTCTGCGCGACCTCGTGCGCGAGACCTCGCTCTCCGTGCGTGATTTCATCCTGCCGCTGTTCGTGCGTCCCGGCAAGAACATCAAGAATGAAATCGGCTCGATGCCGGGCAATTTTCAGCTCTCCGTCGATCGCCTGGTCGATGAAGTCGGTGCCGCTGTCGATCTCGGCATTCGCGCGTTCATCTTCTTCGGCATCCCCTCTTTCAAGGACGCGGCCGGCTCGAGCGCCTGGCAGGACGACGGCATCGTCCAGCAAGCGTTGCGCGCCTTGCGTCCCGCGTTCAAGGACGTGTTGCTCATCGCTGACGAGTGCTTCTGCGAATACACCGATCACGGCCATTGCGGCATCCTCTCCGAGCGCGGCGGCAAGCTCGATGTCGATAACGACGCGACGTTGCCGAACCTGGCCCAGCAATGCGTCAGCCACATCCGCGCCGGCGCCGACATGGTCGCCCCCAGCGGCATGATGGACGGCATGGTCGCGGCCATTCGCAAGGGGCTGGATGACGCCGGCCTGCAACACGCGCCCATCCTGAGCTATGCCGCCAAGTATGCGTCGGGCTTTTACGGCCCCTTCCGCGACGCCGCCGAATCCCCGCCGGCGTTCGGCGACCGCAGCACCTATCAGATGGACCCGGCTAACTCCGACGAAGCACTGCGCGAAGTCGCCCTCGATCTCGAAGAGGGGGCCGACATTGTCATGATCAAGCCGGCGCTGTCATATCTGGACATTATCCGCCGCGTCAAGGACCGCTTCGGCGTGCCGGTGGCAGCGTACAACGTCAGCGGCGAATTCGCCATGGTGAAGGCGGCGTCCGCCAAGGGCTGGATCGACGAACGCCGCGTGACGCTGGAGATATTGACGAGCATCAAGCGGGCGGGCGCCGACATGATCCTGACCTATCACGCGCTGGACGCGGCGCGCTGGTTGCGGTAAGTTTACGTTTAGCGCTCGCATTATGCTCAGCGATCGCGTGGCCCACTGCGAGCGCCAAACGTCAGCATCGGCGGTACATTTCCCATGCTTATCGGCAAGGAACTCGGTCCCTATCTCGTGGACAAAGAGCTCGGCTCCGGCGCCATGGGGACCGTCTTTCGCGCCAAGAACAAGAACAACGGCGAACGCGTCGCCATCAAACTTATGTCCCTCGCCCTCGGCACCAACGAGAACGCCCTCAAGCGCTTCAAACGCGAAGTCAATATCATCAAGCAGCTCGATCATCCCAACATCGTCCGCTACATCAACAGCGGCCGGTATCACAAATCCCCCTTCATCATCATGGAGTTTATCGAAGGGGAATCGCTCGATCACATCCTGCATCGCCGCGGCCGACTGCCCTGGGAAGAGGTCAGCAACATAGGGGTTGGCCTGTGCGCCGCTTTGCAGCACGCCCATGAGCGCGGCATCATCCACCGCGATCTAAAGCCTTCGAATCTCATGATCCTCAAGGACGGCACCGTCAAGCTCACCGATTTCGGCATCGCCAAGGACGAAGATGTCACCGCCCTGACGGCCGCCAATTCCACGGTCGGCACCGCAGCGTACATGTCGCCGGAACAGTGCCGGGGCTTGCGCGACATCACGCACAAGACCGATCTGTATTCGATGGGCATCATGTTCTACGAGCTTCTGACCGGCCGCAAGCCATTCACCGGCGAGACGCCGATGGAGGTGTTTTTGCAGCACGCCAACAAGACCGATTACAAGCGCCCGGCCGAGATCGTTATGGAAGTGCCGATCTGGCTCAACACGCTGGTCGATCAATTGATGGAGAAGGAGCCGGCAAAGAGGCCGCTCAGCGCCAAGGCGGCCGCGGAATCGCTGCAGCTCATCAAGGAGAAAGTCGCGGCCCAGCGCAGCGCCGGCGTGGAGGCGGCCACGAAGCGCAAGATCGACCGAGCCCGCGGCGACAAAAAGCTCGACGAGGAAGACAAAGCCGCCGCCCGCGCCATGCTCGGCAAGAAAAAGAAGGTCAAAACGACGCCGTTCTACGCCAAGGCCTGGTTCACGATTCTGGCGCTGAGCCTGGTCGGTCTGCTCGCCGCCTACGGATTTTATTTCGTCTTTCTCCGCGTACCCAGCGCGGAATCGCTTTACAGCAGCGCGGAGATGACGTGGAAATCAGACAGGAAGGAGGCACGCGAAAAACCAATCTCGGATTTCTTGCGTTATTACCCGAATCACGACAAGGCCGGCCAGGTCCAGGCGTTGGCCGACCAGTACGATTTCGAGACGCTCGAGAAGCAAATGTACAATCGCCGCAACTCCGCGCTCAGGTTGCCGCCAAGCACGGAAGAGACGACCTTCAACCGATGCTTGACCTGGAAAAGGAAGGCAACCTCGCCGAGGCTGCCAAGCTTTGGGAAGGCCTGAGCGCGAAGAAGTCCAGCGCCGATCCCGAAATGCACAGCTGGGGCCTGCTCGGCGAACATTACCTGAAGGACCACCGCGAGTCAGCCAAGCTTTACGAGCAGCTCAACGCCAAGCTCCGAGCCGACAAGGATGCGAAATCGAGCGACCCCTTCGAGCAAGACGCCCTTGACGCCCTTCGCACCGAACTCGCCGGCAACTCCGCCGCCGCCGCCAGCAAATGGGCCGAGCTGGCGAAAAAGCCGGATGTGCCGTGCGCGTGGCAACTGCTGGCGTTCAAGCAGCAGCGCGAGATGAGCCGGAAGAAGGATGATGGCAAGGCGGAGCAGGGGAAGTAAGCATTTGGCGTTGCGCCATTATCCGCGCATGCCTTGGCGGTTGCTGGAAGATTGGTCGCCCTGGAATTGCTGTAATGGGTGCGATTGGTTAATCTGGAAGCGAATCGATCTCGGTAAACCTGAATTTTTCCCAAGCTGTGCTCATGGAGCCCAAAATGCGAAGCAGCATTACATGCATTGCAGCAATGATGGTCATGACTTCGATCATGGTTTCTTCGCGATCGTTGATTGCAAAAGAGAAAACAGAAACTCCACGCGAGGACCGCCATGGCGACCCGCTGCCGCAGGGAGCAAATGCGCGATTGGGAACTGTGCGCTTCCACAATCCGGGGCCGATTCATACCGTGGCGTTTTCGCCGGACGGCACCGCGCTCCTGGTTTTTGCCGAGCGATACCGCAATAGCGCGCTTCGTCTGTGGGACATTGTCGAAGGCAAAGAACTGGCCCGCTTCGATCGGAAGGATGCAAGCTACGCCGAAGCCTGGTATACCCGTTCCGTGTGCTTCTTGCCCGATGGAACGGGCATCTTGCTGCGCCGTGAAAACGTCGTGGAACTCATTGATCGGCAATCGGGCAAGAGCCTGTACACCTTGGCTGCCAAGGAAAAATACCGTGCATCGGCCTTGTCGCCGGACGGAAAAGTGGTCGCTCTCGCGGTCCCCGACTCGAAAAAGACCACCATCACCTATTGGGAAATGGCGACAGGCAAGACGCGGTCTCCGTTGACCATCGATTCCGATTGGTTCTTTGGCCTGCATTACAGCTCGGACGGCAAGCGACTGCTGACGGCATCGGCGGATCAAAAAAGAGAACGCGGCATCGTGCAGGTTTGGGAAGTCAGCTCAGGCAAGATGTTGCACCGGGTCGCCGTCGATAACTACTTCTACGTTGCATTCTCCCCTGACGGACGCTTTGTGGCATCCCGGTATGACAGCGGATACCGCGGTCCCGACGTTGACCCCAAAGATGAAATCCGCGTGATTCGAGTGGATGACGGTGCAACCGTGTGCCGATTCAAGCCACCGCCCAATGGGAGCTGGGCGTCGTTTGCCTTTACGCCGGACGGCAAGGCACTGATCGCGATTGCTCCTGGACAAAAACCAAGCCTGTGGGATGCAGCGACGGGCAAGCAGATCCGCACATTTGCCGGGCCTACCGCCGAGTCGGTGGCAATGGGCGGATTTTCGGCTGATGGCAAGCGATTTGCCCTCATCGTCGGCGGCAGGTACGAAAACTCCGTTCGTTTGTGGAATGTGGAAACCGGTGAGGAAATCCGTCGTTTTGACGGGCACGCCGATGAAATCACTGCCGTAGCGTATTCCCCAGACGGGAAAATCCTGGCATCGGGCAGTTACGATTGCACGGTCAGACTTTGGGATCCACGCACGGGCCGCGAATTGCGCTGTCTCCAAGGCCACAAGGAGCGCGTTCTGGCCCTGGCATTTTCGCCTGACGGCGGCACCTTGGCGTCCGCTAGCACCGACGGTACGACGCGACTGTGGAAGGTGGCCGACGGAAAAGAACTTACCAAGTTGGATGGGCCGGGCCAAGCCGGCGCAGCGTCATGGAGCATGTTCGAACGCGAAGGCATGAAGCTCGTTTTCGCTGACGACGGGAAGGCCTTATTCGCCATCGACGATCATGTCGGTTATTGTGCCTGGAACGTGGCGACCCGACGAACGCTGAAACGCGGTAAATTTGGCGACGACGAGAATCGATTGATCGGCCTTTCGGCAGACGGGGGAACGACCGTCACGTATTCGCTCAAATACACCGCTCCCGACGCGCTGACCCTGTGGGACGCAGCAACCGGCAAGCGCGAGCGAACCTTGCCGCGGCGTTTGTTCGACAAAAAGACGTATGATTTGGCTTGCGTCGCGGCCGAAATGTCGCGCGATGGACGATTGCTCGCCGGGTCCAGTCGCGCCATCACCGATTTCTCCCCGCTCAGCTCGCTCTATGGATACCCGGCGCTTCGAATCTGGGAACGTCTGTCAGGCCAGGAAATCCTGCGTCTCGATGCCTTTCCCAAGGCGATGGCCTTTTCCTTCGATGGGAAATTGCTCGCCGGAAATGAAGGGAGCACCGATCCGCATGGTTATGGCTTTTGGCATCCCCATATGGGCAGCGTCTATCTTTGGGACACGACGACGGGTGAGCGCCGCCAAAGGTTCGAACACCACGCGGCCGAGGTCCGCTGCATCGCGTTCGCGCCCGATGGAAAAACGGTCGCATCGGGCAGTGCCGATCATACCGTCCTCATCTGGGATTGTTCGCGCGCGTTAGCCGACATCAAGCCGCTTCTTAAACCGGCGCCGAAGGAGTTGGATGCGTGGTGGGAGTTGCTGGCCGATGCCACGGCGATTGAAGCACGGAAAGCAATGGCCCAGCTTGTGCAGTGCCCGGCAGCCGCAACCAATCTGCTCGGCGACCGGTTGAAGCCGGCGTCCACTCCAGATCCCGAACAATTGGCCGCGCTCCTTCGAGATCTGTCCAGCGCGAAATTCGCAACGCGAGACCTGGCCTCCAATACGCTCGTTCGCCTCGGTGACACCGGGTTGCCGTTCCTGAGCAAAGCAATTTCTGCTGCTCCCGATTTGGAAACCAAACGACGCCTGGAGCAAATTCTCGACAAAGCCACCGAAATTGGCTTTCGAAAGGTCCGCGCGGTGACCGTGCTGGAGGCAATTGGGGACGAAGGCGCCATACGCGTACTTGAAACCTTGGCCAAAGGTGTGCCCGATTCGCGACAAACGATAGAAGCTCGGGTAGCGTTGCGACGTTTAGCAAGGTAGGTGAATTTTCGGCCCGGTCAAGCGAACGATCCACCCGACCGCGCCCCATCGAACCGACGAGCTGCGAGAGCGGTCGCAGGTAGAGCAGGTCAGCGCTCCAGGTTTCTCGCCCGCCGTCGCGGGTATCGCATTTCCACGATGCCCGTGGATGATGGGCATCCTGGGATCGTACAATGACGAAAACGCTCGTCCCGAAAATAATGCCACGGGTTGATCCATGAAACAGGTCATCAAGATCGTTGTGTGGGAAGAGGATGGAGCATTCCTCGGCTACTTACAGGACTATCCCGATTACTGGACTCAAGGAAAAACACGCAAGGACCTTTACGCACATCTCAAGGATCTTTACGACGACATCACGAGTGGCGAAATCCCTGGCATTCGCAAGGTTGAGCAACTGGTGATTTCGTGAAACGCGTCGATCTGATCAAAACGATTAAAGGCTTTGTTTGCGTCATGATTCGTAGTCGCGGCAAGCACGATTGGTATCTCAATCCGAAAAGCGGCGTCTCGCAACCCGTTCCCCGCCATCGCGAGATCAAAGAGTATCTCGCCAGGCAAATCATCCGAAAACTCAGCAACGAGGGCGTGTGAGAAATGAACCGTTCCAACAGCACCGCCGCTTTCGCGAAGGCGTGCCGATTCATTCCTGGCGGGGTCAATAGTCCGGCTCGCGCCTTCGGCGGCGTCGGCGGGCAGCCGGTCTTCATCGCACGCGGGGAGGGCGCTTACCTCATCGATGTGGACGGCAATCGCTATCTCGATTATTGCGGGTCGTGGGGGCCGCTCATTCTCGGGCATGCCCATCCGCGCGTCGTTGAGGCCGTCACCACGGCGATGTCGCGCGGGGCCAGCTTCGGGGCGCCGACCGAGCTGGAGACGCAGCTCGCCGAGCTGATCACGCAATTGGCGCCGTCGATCGAAATGGTTCGTATGGTCAGCTCCGGGACCGAGGCGGCCATGAGCGCGATTCGCCTTGCGCGCGGCGCCACGGGGCGCGATGTCATCGTCAAGTTCGCCGGCTGCTATCATGGGCACGTCGATAGCCTGCTCGTCTCGGCTGGCTCCAGCGCCACGACATTGGGAGTACCGACCAGCCCCGGAGTGCCGAAAGGCTGCACGCAAGACACCCTGGTGCTGCGTTACAACGACGTGAACGGCCTGGAGGATGCGTTCAAGGCGAAAGGGGACAAGATCGCCGGCGTTATCCTCGAACCAGTCGTCGGCAACATGGGTCTGGTCGTGCCTACGAAAGAATTCTTATCCGCCCTGCGCAGGCTGACGCAGCAGCACGGCGGCTTGCTCATCTACGACGAGGTGATGACTGGCTTCCGCCTTGCGCTCGGCGGCGCTCAGCAATTGCAGAACATCAGGCCCGACCTGACGGTGCTGGGCAAGATTGTGGGCGGCGGTCTGCCGGTCGGCGCCTACGGCGGCCGGGCCGACATCATGAAAAAGATCATGCCCGCAGGTCCCGTCTTTCAAGCCGGCACGCTTTCCGGCAATCCGCTGGCTATGGCGGCTGGTCTCGCGACTTTGCAGGAGCTGCGCGACAGCAACCCGTACCCGCGCCTGGAGCAGCTCGGGGCGATGCTGGAAGCGGGATTGAACGCGCTTTCTCCCCTCGCAAGCCCCCTCACCCCCGGCCCCTCTCCCCCCGAGGGGAGAGGGGGAAAATTCCGGGTGCAGCGCGTCGGCAGCATGTGGACGCTGTTCTTCAATGCCGAGCCCGTGGTCGATTATGAATCGGCGAAGAAATCGGACGCCGCCCGCTTCGGTCGCTTCTTCTGGCAGATGATGGAGCGCGGCATCTATTTGCCGTGCAGCCAATTCGAAGCCGCGTTCCTGATGTCGGTGCACACGGAAGAGCAGGTGCAGCAAACGATCGCGGCGGCGAAGGAAGCACTGGCGGCCATTTGATCGGTGTGAAGAGCACTTCATGAGCGAACCTTTGGCATTTTTGAATGGCAGGTTAATTCCGCAATCGCAAGCCTCGGTCGCGCTACATGATGCCGGCTTCGTCTTCGGCGCCACCGTGACCGATCTGTGCCGCACGTTTCGCCATCGGCTCTATCGCTGGCCGGAGCATTTGGCGCGATTTCGCCGCGGCTGCCAATCGGCGTATTTCGATGTGCTGTTCGATGACGTTGGCATCACACAGCGAGCGGTCGAGTTGGTGGGGCTCAATGCCGAGTTGCTCGATGCGAATGACGACCTGGCCCTGGTGCTGTTCGCGACGCCGGGGCCGATCGGGTATTACCTCGGCCAGGCGATTTCAGGCGCGCAACCGACGTTCGGCATGCACACCTTTCCGTTGCCGTTCGCCCGCTATCGGCCCTGGATTGAGCACGGCGTGGCATTGGCGACTCCGAGCGTCCGCGCGATGCCAACGGATTGCGTCGATCCGCACATCAAGCAGCGCAGCCGCATGCACTGGTGGCTCGCGCAAAATCAGGTCCCCGCCGAGGCACAAGCGCTGCTGTTGGACCTCGACGGTAATGTCACGGAAACGGCGTCGGCCAATTTTCTGCTGGTGCGCGACGGCACGATCATCTCGCCGCCGAGAGCTACCATTCTCGAGGGAATTAGCCTCGGCGTCGTCCGCGAACTGTCGGCCAAGCTCGGCATTCCGATGACATACCGCCCCATTTCGCTGGAGGAATGCTATGCCGCCAATGAGGCGCTGTTGACGTGCACGAGCTACTGCATCGCCGGAGTGCGGCGGATTAACGATCGCGAGATTCCATTTCCAGGGCCGATGTTGCGGCGGTTGCTCGATGCATGGAACGCGGAAGCCGGGCTCGATTTCCATCGGCAAATCCGGTAGCCCGGCAGATTCCGATGTTCCCCTTCGGCCCCACTGGTACAATTCAACAAGACTTCCGAACTCGGCCGAGGTGCGCTGCGATGACCGTGCAGACTTTCCGCAAGCTTCTTTCGGACCACCCGTTCAAGCCGTTTCGCCTGGTGATGTCGAGCGGCAAGACGTACGAGGTACGCCATCCCGAAATGGCCCTGCTCACCCGCACGGATATCCTGGTCGGTGTGGATATTGCCGAGGACGGCGTGCCGGCGGAATTCGACGTTTGCTCGCTTTTGCATGTCACCGCGATTGCGCCGCTGAAGGCGCGGACTGCGGAACCGTTTTGATCATCAGACCCGCGACGGAACCATAATCGGGAATGTCATGACGGCCACCGCGACGCCCCCAAAAAAGCCAACGGTTTTCAATCTGCCCAACAAGCTAACGGCAAGTCGGCTTGTGCTCGGCATTGTCCTATTCGTACTCATCGAGCATGAGAAATGGCTCTGGTGCATCGGCGTTTTCGCCCTGGCCGCCTTTTCCGATTGGCTCGACGGCTACATCGCTCGCAAGCAAGGCATCACCAGCACGCTGGGCCGTAATCTCGATCCGCTCGTGGATAAGGTCGTCATCTGCGGGGCGTACATCTTTCTGTTGCGGCATCCCGCATCGGGCCTGACGCCGTGGATCATCGTTATCGTCGTGTCGCGCGAGCTCATCATCACCGGCCTGCGTTCGTTCCTGGAGAACCTGGGCGCGAATTTCGGCGCGGAGTGGCTAGGCAAGATCAAGATGGGGCTGCAATGTGCCGCTTTGTTCGCCATCTTCCTGGCGCTAATCGACAAGCACGATCTGCTCTTGCTGGGGCGGGATACGACCGAATTCTTCGCCTGGGTGAGCACGATTGTTGTCTGGGCCATGTGGATCGCCACGGCACTGAGCGGGTTGCAATATCTGTGGAAGGCGTTCGCGCGATTGCGCAAACAAGATTGATTGGCTGCAACATCGAAGCTCGCTCGGCGGTTTCGCGCACAGCGCAGCGCCGGACCAGCGATTCCATTTCGGGGGCTGAAAAATGCTCGGCTTCGCCATCGTCGGCTGCGGCATGATCGCGCGGTTTCACGCTCGCGCACTGGCGGATGTCCCGAATACCCGGGTCGTTGCGCTGGTGGGCCGATCGGTTGCCAGTGCGCAAAAGATGAAGGACGAGCTGAGGCTGAATTGCGAGGTGACGAGCGACCTCGGTGTGGCCCTTCGCCGCGCGGATTTGGACGTGGTCATCATCACGACGCCGTCGGGGGCGCACATGGAGCCTGCGGTTGCCGCCGCGAATGCGAAGAAGCATGTCGTGGTCGAGAAACCGCTCGAGGTCACACTGGACCGCTGCGATCGCATCATCGACGCCTGCGTGAGGAACGAGGTCCAGCTATGCACCATCTTTCCGTCACGTTTTGGCGACGCCAATATCGAACTCAAGCGTGCTGTCAGCGCGGGGCGGTTCGGGAGGTTGACGCTTGGTGAAACGACGTGCAAATGGTGGCGTGAGCAATCGTACTTCGACCTCGGCGGCTGGAAGGGAACGCAGGCGCTCGACGGCGGCGGGGCGCTCATGAATCAGGCGATTCACAACGTCGATCTGTTGCTCTGGATGATGGGAGATGTCACGCACATCATGGGTTTCACCGCGATGCTGGCCCACGAGCGGATCGAAGTCGAGGACACCGCCGTTGCCGCCTTGCGCTTCAAGAGCGGCGCGCTCGGCGTCATCCAAGCGACCACCAGCGTTTGGCCCGGGTTGCCCAAAACGATCGGCGTGCACGGCGACCAGGGAAGCGTGGTGATCGAGCAGGACGATTTGTTGCGCTGGGATTTCAAGACGCCGCAACCCGCGGATGAGGCAATTCGGCAACGGTTTGCCCAGAAAATCGGTGCATCGGGCGGATCGAGCAATCCGGCAGCGATCTCGCACACGGGGCATGCCCGCCAGCTCGCCGATTTCGTCGAGGCGATATCCAAGGGCCGACCGCCGCTGGTCGATGGCTGCGAAGGGCGCAAGGCCGTCGAGGTGATCCTGGGGATTTACGCATCAATGAAAACGGGCCGGCAGGTCGAGTTGACGCCGAATTAATCCCGCTGCCAGGCTTTGCCCAAATAAGCAGGCCGGCGGTTTCACGCGCGCGCCTCATGCAATGAAATCTTGCTTCGCAACTACTGTTGGCCTTTGCGTTTGCGACCTTTCATTGCACACATACACCGACACCCCGCCGCTGCAACGAACGCCTTTCTTGGCAATTCTTGTGCAAAGCCCCGCTGCCACAAAAACCAGCTTTTTCCCGATCCGTCGCTGCGGGGGGTTGCCGCGGTATTTCCGTTTTGTAAAATGAATACCAAGACCGTTCCATGTGCACTTTCACAACCTCGCCCGGTCTTTGAATAAGGGAGGATTCAGTAATGTTGCGCAAGTGTTTCTTGGTTCCCGTTCTTGCGAGTCTGGCCCTCTTGTTCGTGGTGGACTTGGCTCAGGCTCAAGGCCTTCGGGAACGCCGCATGGAGCGTCGCGACGCTCGCCGCGGTATGGTGTACGATCCGTATCAGAATCAGTACAACCAGTACGATCCGAACGCTTCGATGGCCCCCACCACGATGACGCCAAATGCGCCAATGGGGTTGTCCCCGACCGTGCAGACTACGAATGCGCGGATTTCGTACTACCCCGCCACGAACCTGAATCTGAATCTGAAGGATTGCTGCCAGATTCGCGTGGTCTGTCCGGATCAGGCCAAGGTGTACTTCGATGGGAAGGCAACCACCTCAACGGGAATGAACCGCACGTTTGACACGCCAGCATTGCCGTCGGGGCCATGCAGCTACGTCGTTCGTTGCACGTGGATGGAGAACGGCGTGCAGGTTGGCCGCGACATCACGCTCACCTGCAATCCGAACACCGTGTGCACCGTGGATTTCACGGCCCCCGGCCGTGCCATGCTGCGATAAGGTCGCGCTCACGAGAAAAGTCCTGCATTTCAAAGCAAGGCGTCGGGTTCTCACTATGAACACCGACGCCTTCTTTTTTTCATTTCGTATAAATATGCCTTCTGGGAATATCCCCAGGGTGAACTGATGGAAATCATTGAATTGATCAATTTGTGCGGCTGCTTTCTGGAACTGGCGGCGCTGCTGTCCAGCGGCGGCGCCACCTATAGCGGCTACCGGGCGTATCGCTCCCGCAAGAATCCCCCTGAACCGGCACCGCCGAGGTTCGCGTGGCGCTTTCTGGTTTGGCTGGTGATCGCGCTCGGGCTGATCGTTTTGGTAATCACGAAATGGGCCGCAACGATTGCCTGAGGTCGCATGGATCTGCAAATCACTTGCGGCTCGGATCGACCTGGAGATTGTTTTGCACCTCGGCAACACCGGGAGTCATGCGGACCATGCCTTCGGCCGTGAGGCGTTCGGTTTCACTGCCGACGGACCCACTGAGAAGGACCACGGAGCCGTTCGTGTCGACCCGGATACTGCCTTTGTTCTTGAGCATGCTGGAACGAGCGATGGCGTCCCTGGCGTCCGCTTCCACCTGTGCGATCGTCGGCCGGCTGACGGGGAAAGTCTCGGCGAATCCGGTCGTGTAGACCGGGGCGCGCGGCTGAGGAAAGGTCGTGAAGCCCATTCCCTGCGTAGGCGTGCTGGAAGCGCCGCCGGTGCTGGTGGACGGGTTGGCCACGTAGATGTATTTGCCGAAGGTCCCGGTGATGTTGCCCGTGACATTTTGGGGGCCGAATTTGCCTTGATAGTTTTGCGGCAGACCGAGGGTGATGGGGCTGACATAACTATTGCCGAAGGGATTGGCGGTGCTGGGGATGCTGGTTGCGGAAGGGGTGCCGCTGGTGGCGGAGATGGTGGTAGCGCTGGTGGAGAGGAGGCTGGAACCGGTGGGCAGGAGGCTCGACGTGCTGGAGCCCGTGGCGCCGCTGCTACCGCCGCTCGACCCGCCGAGGCTCGATCCGCCGAGGCTCGATCCGGTTGTGCCGCTCGTCTGCGCTTGTGCCGGGCGCGGCGCGAGCGCCGGCAGCAGACTTGCTCCGAAAAGTACCAAGGCGATCCATCGACGGCTTCTCATGGCTTGGCCTCTCTTTTAATCTGGGCGGTGCGATACGGATATATCAATTATTCGGCGTTCCATGCCTCTTCGCATCAGCAATTCCCCATTTCCTCATTATCACCCAGACCGGCACGATTGCAACGGTGAAATGATTAAAAGAGAATGAGCATCCGCTATCCCGCCTTCATGATCCTTTAATCCGCTCGTGGTATTATGATAAGGATTAATGTGAACGAGTCTGCGAGCCAAAAATCGGGGGATCTGGCGTGCGTGTTCTGCTGGTTGAAGATCATAAGCCGCTCTCGAAGGCCTTGAGACGCGGCCTGGAAGAAGAAAACTTCGCCGTCGATGTGGCCGAGGACGGCGAGGAGGCCGATTTCAAAGCGCACAGCGCCAGCTACGACGCCATCGTCCTCGATCTCATGTTGCCGAAGATCGACGGGCTGACGCTGCTCAGGAAATGGCGCAAGGAGGGCGTGCACACGCATATTCTCGTCCTGACCGCCAAGGACACGACCGACGACAAAGTCAAGGGACTTGACCTCGGCGCTGATGATTACCTGACCAAGCCGTTTCAGCTGGAGGAATTGCTGGCCCGGCTGCGGGCGTTGATCCGGCGCAGCCATCAGGTCAAGGATCCGATTCTGCGTGTGCACGATCTCGAAATCGACACGTCGGCGCGGACCGTGAAACGAAGCGGCCAGGCGATCCATTTGACGCCGCGCGAGTTTGCCCTGTTGCAGTTCCTGGCATTCCATCGCGGCAAGGTGGTGACGCGGACCATGATCTGGGAGCACCTCTACGACGAATATGATGAGAACACGTCTAACGTCGTGGATGTTTACATTCGTTACTTGCGCACCAAGGTGGACAAGGGCTTCGACAAGCCGCTCATCCTGACGCGCTGGGGCGAAGGCTATATGCTGTTGGGGGAAGAGGCCGCCTGATGAAATCGATTCGCCTATCGCTGATCGTTTACTTCCTGGTGCTGCTGACTGGGGCGCTCGGGGCCATTTCCTGGTCCTCGTATCAGACGACGGCGCATTCCCTACGCGTGCGTGAAAGTGCTTCGCATAAGCTCATCAACGACCAGTGCGAAAAACGAGTGGAGACGGTCAAGACAGATCTGGATCGTTGGTTGCTGCAGAAAGCCAAGGCGCTCGCCAATATGCGGCTCGTGACGGTGGTTTTCGATCCGTTGCAGGGGAGCTTGACTGGGTTCGCCCCAAGGGCCAATCCGCGCTTTGCCCGCACCACATTCACGATCCTCGACCGCACGTTCACATATATCGACGGCGCGGACGCTCTGATCGTCAATGCCGACGAGGACCATCCGCAGGAATACTTTCAGGTCTATCGCAACACCGGCAAAGCGGTGCGGCCGGTGCAGCGTTCCGAATCGATGGGAAACCTATCGTTTGCGCTGGATGAGAAGCTGCAAAAAGAGTGGGCAACCGTCTATCTGGCAGAACGATTTGACGACGTGGAGTTGAAGCCCGGCGTAATGGTGCGGCGAGTGACATTGAAGGCGCCGGTGTCGAGCGTGGCATTCGCTTGGCCGCGCCGCCCGCCCCCCGGTAACGGCCCGCCTCCCAACGGCAACCCGCCGCCTCAAGGCAAAGGCCCCAATCCCAAAGGCCCCAACCAGCCCCGCCCCTTCGAGGCCGTTACTCCCACGATGTTCATCCAATACGCCAGCGAACTCGTTCCGATTGCAGGAAAATTCGCCGTCTATGAGCGTGAGCGCGACGATCAACTGGCCCAGCTCAGCACGACCATCAATGAGGAATTGCGCCAGCTGGGCGGCCGCATGTTTTCCATTGCCCTCGCGACACTGGCCGCGCTATGGCTGGGCGGATTCCTGGTGATTCGGCTCGGCCTGGCGCCGCTGGCGAAGATGTCCGAAGCGGTCAGCCAGGTGACGCCGGCCAATTTCAACCTGCCGCTCGATCCCGCCAAGCTGCCCCAGGAACTACGGCCCATCGCCGAGCGGCTGATCGCGGTGCTCGAGGAATTGCACAAGGCGTTTGCCCGCGAGAAGCAAGCGGCCGCCGATATTTCGCACGAGTTGCGCACGCCGCTGGCCGCCTTGATGACCACCCTGGAAGTCGGCTTGCGCAAAGCGCGTGGCCCCGAGGAGTATCGCGAAATCCTCGAAGAATGCCGGGGCAGCGGCCAGCACATGTATCAACTCGTCGAACGGCTGCTAACGCTGGCCCGGCTCGACGCCGGCGCCGATCTGTACCGCCCCGTGGAAGCAGATGTCACCGAATTGGCCCTCAACGGCGCCGACCTGATCCGTCCCCTGGCGCGTGCCCGCGGGCTCGAACTCCGCCTGCACGTCGATGACCCGATCATCACGCAGACCGATCCCAACAAGCTACGTGAGGTCCTCACCAATCTCCTGCACAACGCGGTCGAGTACAACAAGCCGGGCGGAGCCATCGATTTCACCATCGCGCGCGCAAGCGCACGGTCCGCTTCGAGGTCCGCGATACCGGCATCGGCATCAAGCCCGAAGCGCTCGAACACATCTTCGACGCGCTTCACCGCGCCGACCCATCGCGCCATGCCGACACTCCGCACGCAGGCCTTGGGCTCTCGATCGTCAAGAGTTACGTCGAACTTTTGGGCGGCACGATCAGCGTCGAAAGCAGCGAGGCGGGAACCGTCTTTGCCGTCGAGATACCTCTCGTCGCGCCGGCCAGCCCGCCTGTGACCGCCATCCAGGCCGAACCCGCCTTGGCCCCGTGAAGCCGAATCGTCGTGCACGAGGCACCACCATGATTTCGCCAACGCGCCAGGATGATCCCGAAGCTGACCTGATGCTGCGCGTGTGCGGCGATGAACCCGACGCCTTTGCCGCCTTGATGCGGCAACTGCACGCGCGCGTTTTCGGCCAACTCCTCCATCTTTTGCACGACCGCCAGGAAGCGGAGGACGGCGCCCAGGAAGTTTTCTTGAGGCTCTATCGTTCGCGCGCTCGTTACACGCCGACGGCGCGGTTCTCGACCTGGCTTTTCCACATCACGCAGGAGTTTGAGCATTGCTCCTGCGCCGAGATCGCTGCCGCTCTGGCCTTGACACCGGAGGCGACCAAGAGCCTGCTGCACCGCGCCCGTCTGCAAATGCGCGTGATCCTGGCGCTTGACCGATCCGGCCGCCGTGCGTAGGCTTTTTTGGAGCCCGAGCGCCAAGCGAGGGTTTGAGCAAGAAACCTCGCTTGGCGCTCGGGATCTGAAAAGTCCTAAAGCGGCATTATTCGTCAACGCACAAGACCACGACATCGTGTCGTGGCCCTGGTGTTGATCCCGTCAATTTTCACCCACTACCGCCGCCTCGGCGGCACAGCCGTAGCGCTCGAGATATTCCTCCAGCTTGGCATGGCAGCAGGTGCAGCCGTCGCCGGCACCGGTCAGCTGCCGCAGGTCGCGTACCGTGCGCAACTCCAGCCGGGTGATCATGCGGACCACCTGCGCCTCGGTGACGTGCAGGCAACGGCACACGACCTTGTCAGGACAGGTTTCGCAGTGCTCGTGAGTGAAGGACCGATCCATGGGAGGACACCAGGCAGGAACCATCGCACGCGGCTTGTTGAGACTGCATCTCATTTCAATTTTATGCGACCGCCCCGAGATGTCAAGTCGAAAAGCGAGGCTACTTGCGCGGCGTCGCGAAAACCTGCGTGATGTAAAATGTGCCTGCGCTGTCCCGTGCAATGCCGACGCCGATCTCGGTGTAATCGGCGGATAAAATGTTTTTCCGATGGCCACCCGATTCCATCCAGGCTTTCATGATGCTGGAGAGCTTGGCGCCGAGTTCGCCCATGGCGACATTTTCGCCCACCATGCTGAGCTTATAACCCGCTTCCTTGACACGATCCTTCACCTCCTTGCCGTCGAGCTTGTGCTCCATCTTCTTTTGCCGGGCCATGTTCTCCGCATGAGCGCGGGCGATCTTGCTCAGGGCCGGATTCAGCACGAGCGCCGGCATATCCTTCGCTGTGCGCTCTTTGTTCGTCAGATCGAAAATCGTCTTCTCGTCCGTAGTCTGTTCAAACGGCTTAGATTGCGCCGCAGGCAGAAGGGACACGACGAGCCCCAAAGCGAAGAATGGCACGATTCGAAACATGGCTCTCTCCGACGCTTGGATCACAGGTGGCGACCGGTGCAGATCAACGTTCTATCGACTCGATTGCACTCTGAATCGCGTCCCGAACGCTAACGTCCTTTTCGAGTCCGAGACGGGCCCTGAGGACGGGCAGTAACTCTCGATGCAATGAGTTACCGATCAAGCCAGCGACTATCAACCTGACTTTGGGATTGGAATCATTGATGCTGCCAGCGACTTTTTTCAAAAGCGCCAGATTGCGCCGCGGTTCGCTTAAGAAATACCTCTCAAAGCCCCAGATGGCTCGACGCCGTCAATCGTCATCTTCGCTACTCAGTCCATCCAACAGAATCGGTATGGCTTCTTCCGGAATCTTGCGAACGCCGCTGTAAATTAACAAGATCCAGGATGCCGACTCGTCCCCGCGATGAAGGAAATACGATTTCTTCAAGTAAGGGGTCACTTTCCCTGGATCGACGCGCCCTTCCCATAATGGAAACACTAAGGCCTCAATTGCCTCCGAACTGAGATCTTCGTCTGGATGCAACACACATTTCGCGAGTCCCAGCAGCAACCTTTCCTTCGATGAGTACCTCAAGACCCTAACAACTTCCATGCTGAACTTGATGTCCTTGCCTTCCAAGCTCTTAAGAAGAAAATCGACAGGGCCTTTGTCGTCCGGATTGATGTTGACCAACGCCGCGGCGGCATTGACCCGCAAGATTGGCGATTTCTTTCCTGAGTAAATCTCTTTGATCTTTTTCTCGGCTGGGCGTGCTTTTTCCTTGAAATCACTCAAAGATTGCAGAGTGGCCATGAGGACCGATTGATCCAGATCGTCATCCAGGCGTCGCAGCAACGCCGAGACGAATTCCTCGGCAGCTTTGCCCTTTTTGCGAAAATGGAAAGCCGCTTTCACCGCTTCGACTCGAACTGCTGGGTCAGCGTCCTCCATGGCGTCTATGACCGGCGACACGAGGGATTCTGGATCAGCGAGCGACGCCGCGAGGGGCGCCATGACATCGAGGACTGCGATTTTTTCTGCGCTGCTTCCATTTTTCAGTTGCCGGATAAAGTCAGAGACCACCTCGGGATTAGGCCGAGAATCCTGATAGCCGATTGTCATGAGAACGATCAAACAAAAACTCATAGCAGCCTCCTTGTTCTGGTGAGGTCCAGCGTCCGTTGAGCCAACGACGAAGATGCGTCAGGACATATTCTTGCATAAGGCAGGCAGCGCGGGCAATAAGGAAATCCACGGGGTCCGGCGCGCAGCAAGGGCGGAGCTTCCGGCCACGGTCGCCCCGCCCTCATTGATTTCGGTCCGTGACGGCCGATCAGTACGACACGATGACCAGGCCCAGCGGGATGGTGCGGCTGCGGATGTCGCGGTACAACGCTTCCGGATCGATGGAGCCGCCGGGCGGATCGGTCGATTCCTCGGTGGCGTCGCGCATGCGTTCCTCGATTTGCTGCAAGCGGTCGATCGCGCAGGCCGATCTTGCTGGTCGGCGCCAGCAGATGCGTTTGTTGATAGAAGAGGCGAGCTTTCTGGAATTCACCTTGGCGGGCGCATTGCTCGGCGTCGCGGAAGAGCTGATCGGCCAGCTTTTCCTGGGCGGTCGCGGGGCGCGGCGTCAGGGCGTTGCCCGCCTGCGTGAGCAGTCGCTCCAATAGCGCCGGCAGGAAGGTCGGGCTGACGGCGTCGATCGCCGGCAGCGGCTCGGTCGCGGGCCTGATCTCGACCGAGATGCGCCCCGTCAAAATATCAAGCGTGATCGACAAGCTCCCGTGCTCAGGCTCATCCTTGCCGCCAACGCATTCCGGTTGGCTCGGCACCGGCAGGTCCGCCGGCTTCGCCCACGCCGCCGACGCGCACAATGGGCCCAGCAATATCGACATCCACGCCCCAAAAATCCACGTTCGCTTTCCCATGAACGATTCCCTCCGTTCCCCATTTCAATCCATTTCATCAGCCAAATCGCAAATGCCTCGCCACCGCGGGAGGCACGTTCAAGAACACAATCTCCTCGCCAATCTGATAGCGGCGAATCTTTCCCTCCAGATATCGCGTCAACCGCGCCAGCCGATCCCGCTCCTTTTCATTGACGAACGGCATCTTCATCTGGCGTATCCACACGTATTCGAAGCTCGTCAGCGTTCCCGCCGGCTTCAGCAAACGCTCATAGCTGCCATAGATATCCTCCACCAGCTCTAGGCTGAAATTATTGAGCGGCAACCCAGAGATCATGAAATCATATACGTGCTCGCCGTGCACTTCTTGCAGCGGCGCATGGATGATCCGGCACTGCGCCCGCCGCTTGCGAAAATCAGGCTCCTCGGCAAAGCGCTGGCCGAGAAACGCCACAAAGTCGGCGTTGATCTCGACGATGTCGAAGCGGTCATCAGGCCGCAGTTGCCGCACGATCGCCGCCGTGATAGCGCCGGTTCCAGGCCCGACTTCCAGGATGCGGCGTGGCCCCTTTCCGTTGCCCTGCCGCATTGGCCGCGTCATCGCCCGACCCAGCGCCTTGCTGCTCGGCAGGATCGAGCCGGTCGTGTGATACTGCTCACGAAACTGCCGGTAAAACTGCTGACACTCGGTCCAGTAATGCATGGCCGTTCTCACCCGCCGCGCCGTTGCTCGATCACCGAAGAGGCAGGCAACATAGCGTTTTTTCCGCCCGAGGCAATCCGAATCGGCTTTTCCAGCCGATGGATGCTCGAAACTGGCAGAATTGATCAGGATGCGCAATGTAGCGATTCTTCCGACGGCGGAAAGTAAAGAAAGCTTGCCGCCCCCGCCACGGGGTGAGCAGCTGAAAAGTAGGTGGGAAATGCATACGCTATGGCCAGCTGGCTGCGGGCCGGCGTTTTTAGCTCTTGCATAAGGACCACTACCATGATTGATCTCACTCTCTCTGCCGAACAAGAAGCCCAAGCGCAACGCATCGCTGCCATCATCAGCAAAGGATTTCAAGAAGAAGCTCTGAACATGGCACGCATCATGGCCTCCAAGCCCGATGCACAATTGCTCGGCGCCACCGAATTCGAAATTCGCGCTCGAGCGCACAAGATCGCCGCCCACGCCATTGAGACCGCTCTGAATGAGCGGAAAAAAGGGGGTACCAAGGGTCCAGCATGAGTTGCCCGCACTGCCGCGAATCGGCCCGTTTTGTCGGTTATCGCCCCAAGGAGATCAAAAGCCTGGTCGGCGACATGAACTTGTCGCGGCCGTATTACCATTGCAAGCACTGCCATCAAGGGACTTGGCCGTGGGACGAAATGCTGCGGTTATCGCCGGAACGCTTGACGCCGGCGGCGCAAGAGATCGTGTCGTTGCATGGCGTCACCAACAGCTTCAGCAAGGCGGCCAATCAGGTGATGGCCAAAAGCGCCGGGCTGTCCTTGAGTGAATCGACCGTGGAACGCACCACCGAACGAGCGGGCGAGCGCGCCGGCACGTGGTTGGAACAAGGCGAAGTGTTCGGGCCGAAAAAGCCGTTCCAGTGGAACCCTGATGCGGAGGGGAAGACGTGGCGCGTATGTCGCCCTGGATGCGACGGGAATCATGATGCAAGGCCCTGACGGGGCCAAAGCGGACGGGCGGATGGTGGACGTGGGCATGATCTTCAATCCGCAGCCGCGTGCCGTGGACGACGAGGACATCTGTAAGCCGTGCGAAGGGGTGCGTTACCTGGCGGGGCATTACACGCTGGAGGAGTTGGGGCCGCTGATGCGTGGGCAAGGCGCCCAGGTGGGCATGGATGCGGCCGACCGCTGGATCGCACTGACGGATGCGGGCCAGGGTCTGGAGCATTTCATCGACGTGAATTTCCCGCGGGCGGTGAAGATTGTGGATTTCCGCCACACCAGCGAATACGTGAACAACTTCGCCAAGGCGTATCGCGCCGGCAAGGCGGGGGAAGCGTTGGCGGCGACGTGGTGCCACAAGCTCAAGCATGAAGGCGGAGCCGCGTTGTTGGCGGAGCTGGCCTTGTTGGACCGGGCGGCGATGTGCGAACTCGCCCAGGCAGAATACGACAAAGTTCTGAGTTACCTGGGCAACCACTCGGCCCGCATGGATTACCCGACCTACTTGCGCAAGGGTTGGCAAATCGGCACCGGCGCCGTGGAGTCGGCCTGCAAGACCGTCGTGAATCAGCGTCTGAGCATGGGAGGCATGCGTTGGAGCGAAGAAGGCTCGGACGCGGTTTGCCATCTGCGTGCGCTGTTCTGCAGCGCCCCGGACCAATGGGACGCCTTCTGGTCTCACGTGCCCAAGCCAAGCAACGTCAACCCCCAAATGGCCGCATAGGCGAGAATCCACCTACTGTGCTGACGCCTACCCCCCGCCACGTGCTTGAAATGCCCGCCCGGTTTGGTAAATTTGACTAACTTACCAATCCCCGATTCCTTATCAATCGGAGTTGCCGATGGCTCGGTACGATGACGACGATGATGATCGCGACGAAGAGGACGAAGAAGATCGGCCGATCCGGAAAAAACGCAGGCGGGGCGGTGATGCGTCGGAGGGTGGCTTCCTCGGCTTTGTGCTCTTTCGCAGATTCGTCGGCCATTGGATTATCATCATCCTGTTCTGGATCGCCGTAGTAATCATCGAAATTGGCGGCCTGGTTTTCATGGTAATCGGCATCATCGCAGGAGTGCGCGGCGGCGGCGGCGCGGCGCTTGCGATTCTCTTCACCGTCGGCGTCAGCCTCTTGGGCATGATTGTGTATCCGATACTCTTGCGCATCTATGTCGAAATTGTCCTCTTGCTCTACCGAATGCATGAAGCACTTTTGGAAATCCGCGACAATACCGGGTAATCTGGTTCACTTCCGCTCCACAAGGCCGCGAAACATCGCGCACACGATCGGCGCCGTCTCCGGCCCCAGGCTGTTTTCCTCGCCGTATTGCGCCTTCTTGCGGCCATAGCAGTACGGCGGCTTCTCGTCCCATTGGCGTTTCGGGATGATGTAGCCGATCTCGTCGTTGGCCAAGCCCACGATCATACGGTGCTTGCTTTTCATCTGGGCGTAGATGCCCGGCTCGATCGGCGCATCGGGGAAGTCGGCCCCTTTATCGGCCGGATCCTGCACCTTGCTCAACACCAGCTCCGGATAGATTTCGCCGGGAATCGCGGCGATTTCCAGATCGCCGAGCTTGATCCAGCCGATCTCGGATTTGATGCACATGCGCGTTCTTCTCTCCCCTCTCCCCCCGGGGGTGAGGGCGGAGCCTGCGAGAGACGGGGTAAATAGCCCTCACCCCCGGCCCCTCTCCCCCCGGGAGAGGGGGGAACTGCCCCCTCACCCCCGACCCCTCTCCCCCCGGGAGAAGGGGGAACTGCCCCCTCACCCCCGGCCCCTCTCCTACCGGAAGAGGGGGGAACTGCCCCCTCACCCCCGGCCCCACTCCCCCCTGCCCCATCACCCCCAGCCCCTCTCCCCCGGAGGGGCGAGGAGGGAATGGGATCGGCCTTAAGCGAATCGCCTTTCCAGAGAAATGCGTCGCGCTTCAGGACGCCGAGGTTGAACCCGAGCACGTAGAACGGATTGTCGATCGGCATGAAGAAGGCTTGCGAGCGAACTTCTAGCGGCGTCAGCTTCACGGGTTTGGCGTCGCCGAGAGCTTTATCGGCGAGCTTGCCGACGAGGACGCCATAGCGCTCGGTCTTCTCGAAGGTGCCGTCGGCGAGGGGCTTGCCTTGATCGTCCTTGATCTCGACATGCAGCGAGGTCATCAAGCCGCCGACGGTGCCGGTAAGGTAGACGACCGGGCAAGCGTGTTTCTTCTTAAGGTAATTCACCGTGTAGCCGATAAAGTCAGCGCTGATTTCGGTGTTGTTGCTCGACAGCGTTTCCGGATGGCAATTCCACTGCACGACGATGCCCGCCGTTTTCTTGTTCGCATCGACGAAGCGCAGTGCGACCAATTCGTCGTGCTTGACATAAGGCTCGCGGCCATCGTGCAACAATTCCGGCGCCATCGCGCTGCCGATCTCGGCCCGCACCGGCCCTTTGCTCGTATCGGCTTGCTGGATCGCCTTGACGAGCCCGGCATCCAGTTGCGCCATGTAAACCGCATCGATGCCGCTGGTGAGCAGGTTCGGACCCCAGAGGCCCATGGTGTCGGGTCCTTCGTGATTGTGCGTGCTGCAAACAAGCACATAGGTGAAGCCGGGAAGTTGCCTGCGGACGCGCTGGGCGACCTCGTTGAACAAGCCGACGACGTCGGCCGAGACGATGGCGATTTTCTTCTTGTCATGCGCGAACACGACAGCGCGGGCCCTGAGCGGATCATGGACCCTGGTTGCCTTGCGGTTCTTGCCGAAGCCCGCGAGCCAAACGGGTTTCTTGGCGAGGTCAGGCGTGACATCAACTTCGCCGAAACCGACGGATAGATCGGGCACCGGTTGGGCGCCCACGCGCGGGGCGGCGACGAGGAGCGCCATCAAGAGAAACACGGACACCGGAGCGATAGGTTTCATGGCACACTCAGCGTTTCTGCTCGTTGAGCAAATCCAGATAGTGGCGGGCGATGGAGCGTTCGGTGAACAGATTGGTTTCCCCAGCTTCGTCGAGGGCGCGCTGGAACAGGACGCGGGCGTGCTGGGTATTGCCGGCTTCCAGGGCGATGATCCCGCGCAGGGTGATGGTGTTGCTGAGCTCGTTGTGCCCTTTGTGCAGCGACTCGCGCGCGTCGTTGAGCTCCTGGAGCGGCATGGGGGATTGGGCGACAGCGGCGCTGGCCAGGACGACGGCGGAACCCATTGTCGGCATCACCAGCAGGGCCGGCGCGTATTTCCCGGCGCGTTCGCGGACCAACTCGCGCACTTTGTCCAGCTTCTCGCGCTCGATCTTATCGAGGGCCGCTAGCGCATCCTCCATGGCGGCATAGTCTCCCAGAGCGGCGCCCGCGAGCAGCAGATTGTCGGCGTAAATCTCTGGCGGCAGGCCCTTGCGGATATTGTCTTTCTTGAGGCTCGTCATGACATCATTGGCCTGGCCCATCGCCAAAAGTAGCTCAAAGCGCAAGCTCAGGTCGGCGAGACGGAGCCGGTCCGGAAGCGAATCTGGTTCGATCTCGGCGAGGATTTCGTAAGCCTTTTTGCCCAGACCAAGCGGCGTGGCTCGGGCCCGTTGATTGCCATCCTGAGGCTGCTCGAATTTGAAGGCGAAGGCCCACGCGGCCTTTTGCAGGGCGACTTCTTGCTTCGAAAACTTGCCCGCCGGCACGGTGTCGCAAAGGTCCTTCCATTTCGCCAGGCGCTGGCGCACCTCCTTGTCAAGCTGCTGAACCATGGCGTGGTAGCCCTTGAGCATCTCCGCAATATTTTTCTGCTCGTTGGGGCTCGACGGCCGGTATGCTTCGAGCGCCTTTTCCGCGACCTGCATCTGCTCGAGCGCCAGATCGAGCATTTTTTCTTGCGCGAGGACCTCCGCGAACCTGCGATGGAAGTCGAAATTCTCCGGCTGCAGCTGCGTCAGGGCGTAGAGGTTGGCGACGCGCTGAACCCGGTAAACGCGTTCGCGCTGCCTGCCCGGCGCGAAGCCGCCGATCCAGTGATCTTCCTGGCGCTTGCGCACGTCAAGCGCTTCGATGAGGCATGCGCGGCTCTGGGCGTCCAGCGGGTTCTCAGCGACCGCCTGGCGCGTCGAACGCACCATGAGGATGGGCAAGGCCGGCGGACCAAGATCGCGCGGCGATAATGTGACCCACGGCCAGGACAAGGTCGCAAACGCGGGAAGCACGGTCATGCCCCCGTCCGGCAAGGCCTGCACGCAGGTCAGTGAGCCGAGCATGAAGGTCATGCTGGCCTGGGAAGCCTGTTTGCTGACGATATCAAAAAAACCGTAACGCTTTCTGAGCAAACGGAACTCCGCCACGCCGATCGGGGGCGGCGCGACACCGTCGAGATACAGGGTGAACTGACTGGGAGTTTGCGGGATCATCGTGCCGGCGACGGTGGGCCGACGATCCTTGGGCACGGGTCCGAACGCCGCTCGATTCCAGGCGTCGGCGTCGTCCGCGGGCCAGTGCTTGCCTTGCCCCGCCCAGGAAAAAATCACCGAGCGGCTGTCTCCGTCGCGCTGACGCCATTGTTCGGTCTCCAGCCAAAAATGCGCCGGAAACGTCTCACGCTGCCCGTCGCGCCGGATGAAATTGACCACGACCACCTGGTCCACCTGGTTTTTGGCGAAGTAATCCTGCCACTCTTCCGGATTCTGGCTGCTCAGGCCCTTGCGCGCCTTGATGTAATCGGGCAGTGCTCGGCGTAGAGCGCAAAACGGCTGTCGATGCCGAACTTGACATCGGGCGCGAACCATGCCATGTGCTGCGCGATCTCGAAGCTCATGCCGTTGAAAACATTGTGGCATTGTCCATTTTGCTTGAGTTCTTGCAGCGCCAGCGCGGTTCGTTGGAGCGAGGGCTCGGCGCGGACATCCCAGGCAACGCGGAACGGCGAGGCATAATCGGTCGTGCGGTGCAGCCAACCGGGCCAGGCGAGAAAGAGCAAAAGCAACAAGAATGGAACGCTCACGAGCCGGGCCAGCTTGAGGCCCCGATCGCGCTTCGCAGCGGGGACGGCGGACACCGTTTGCTGCCAGTTGAGAAATTCGCCGAGCGTCATGCCCGTAAGGGGAGCGGCGATCAGGGCGAAAAAGGGAATCATGCGGCACAGCGCCAGGGCCATCACGCCAAAGACCAGCCACAGCACGAAACGCCCGATATGAAACGTCGGCGCGCCCGGCTGCGACTTGATGCGCGCCGTCAGCGTAAACGCCAACAGCCCCAGCAGCAGCAGCGGCACCAACGCCATGCCGGCGATGTTCCAGCCCAGGTTCGGATTCGACCAATATTTCGACGACACCGTGGAAATCGTCCACAAAAAATCAGGGTCCCCCTTGCGCATTTCGCTCAGCGTTCGGCCAGCCCCGACCACTTCATTAGGCACGGCAAGATGCAGCGAATCGGCCACCGACACGACAAGGTACGCCAACTCCGGCGGCAGCTGGAAAACCCGCACGTGATACGGATTCACCAGGCACGCCAGCACGCCAACGCCGAAGACCAGCCCCAGCGTCTTGGCCGGCACCACCCTGGCATCCGGAAACCAGCGCGTCAGCCCCGCCCCCGCCCAGCACAGCCCCAGCACCATCGGCCCCAGGATGAACCAAACATCGAGATTCGCCCACAGCGCGAACAACGGCGGCAATACCCACAGCAAGCGCGGGCACGGAGCATTGTCTCCCCTCGCCTCCTGGGGGAGAGGGGCCGGGGGTGAGGGGGAGCGTGCATGCGCGAAAAAACCCACCCGATCCAATACGAACAGCGTGATCGACAGGAACAGGAACGAAATCACGATTGGCTGCAGCAATAACCGCGGACTGACCGCCAACGCCGCCGCGATCAGGCAAATCAGCACAAACCACCGATTCGATTCGGTCCAGCCGATTCGGCTCAGCAACCCGACGGCAATCGTGAAAAGAGCCGCCTTGATCAGCACCAAGCCGGCGCCGCCGACAAGCTCGTGAAGCTGGTAGAAGAGCCAGGAGTAAAGCCAGGATTGATGGACCCAGAACGGGGCTGGCGATTCCTGGGTGAGCCAGGAAAACGGATCGGTGCCGAACGTGAATTCGCCCTCGCTGATGCGCTTACCGATGGCCAGGTGCATCCACAAATCGGAGTTGGTGGCGACGAAGGAGCCGACTAAGAAGGTGAGCACGAGGAGCATGCCGAGGATGGCGAGATCGGCCTTGTAGAGCCAGGCAGGGACCGGCGCGGCGACAACCGAGGTTGTCGCAACCTCAGCAGGCGGCAGCGGCGTCACCGTGATGTTCTCACGCGCGGCTGGCGGACTCTCCGTAATGGCTTCGCTGGACGCCTGCCCCGGTGTCGGTTCGTTGGACATGTGGGATTTCACTCGTGAGTATGAGCCCTGCTGTTCACGTTAGAACCTGCCCGAGCGCCGGTCAACCGAATCCTTTGCGGGATTGCGTCGTCTAATATTCGGAATCGCACTGGTGCTCGCTTGCGGTTTCGCACCCGGCATCCGGCAAAACCGCGGATTCCGAACGCGAAACCGCAAGCGAGCGCGATTACGGTTCCTCGAACTCCGCTCGCCCCGTACAATAGGGTGGTTGCCGTCCGTATTCCCCGCAGGAGAAATCCATGCTCGCCAAGCTGCGCCGCATCGTGAACCCCTCGGTCGTCTGCGCGGTCGCGCTCACTGCCGCCGTGGGCTTGTTCGTCTACATGCTCGCCCATACGGCCGACGCGCCACGCGCTTCCGCCATGACGCTCAATGCAATCCAGGGCAGGGAACGCCCCGTTGCTCCCGAACTCGACGGCGGCGTCGCCTGGCTCAATACCGACAAGCCCGTCAAGCTCGCCGATCTCAAGGGCCGCATCGTCGTTCTCGATTTCTGGACCCTGTGCTGCATCAATTGCATCCACACCCTCCCCGACCTCGCCAAGATCGAAGCCCGCTATCCCGGCGTCGTCGTGGTCATCGGCGTCCATTCGCCCAAGTTCGACAATGAGAAGAAAACCGAGAGCATCCAGAAAGCGATCCTCCGCTATGAGATCAAGCACCCAGTCGTCAATGACGCCGACCACAAGATCTGGAAAGCATACGGCGTCCAATCCTGGCCCACGCTCGGCTTGATCGACCCCGACGGAAAGGTGGTGCGCGGCTTTAGCGGCGAGGGAAACTACGAGGATCTCGATGCAGCCATCGCCAAGCTCATCAAGGAATTCAAAGGCAAGCTCAAGGACACGCCCATCGAATTCAAGCTCGCCAAGGAAAAGGACAACGGCCCGCTCTATTTCCCGGGCAAGGTTCTCGCCGATGCTGCCTCCGGCCGGCTTTTCATCGCCGACAGCACGAACCACCGTATCGTCATTACGTCGCTGGAGGGCAAAAAGATCGCCGTTGCCGGCTCGGGCAAGGAAGGCTACAAGGACGGTAAGTTCGCCGACGCCCAGTTCAGCGATCCGCAAGGCATGTGCCTGGACGCCGACGCCAACACCCTCTACGTCGCAGACCGCAAGAACCATTCGATTCGCGCCATCAACCTGACGAATCAATCCGTAAAGACGGCGGCAGGCATCGGCAAGCAGTCGCATTCGCGCAGAAGCGGCCCGGCCCTGGAGACCGGGCTCAACAGCCCCTGGGACCTCATCGTTCAAAAGCAGAAAATCTTCATCGCCATGGCCGGCCATCATCAAATCTGGGCCTTCGATCCGGCTCGCGCCATCGTCTCGCCCTACGCGGGTAATGGCCGTGAAGACCTCGCGGACGGCTCCCTCAAGGAATCCGAATTCGCCCAGCCCTCCGGCCTCGCCAGCGACGGCAAGCAGCTCTTCGTTGCCGACAGCGAGATCAGCGCCATCCGCGCCGTGCCGCTTCCCGGCGTCGATGGCGATGTCACAACCATCGTCGGCGAGGGCCTTTTCGTTTTCGGCGACAAGAACGGCAAAGGCGACGCCGTCCGCCTGCAACACGCCCTCGGCGTCGCCTACGCAGCCGGCAAACTCTACGTCGCCGACACCTACAACAGCAAAATCAAGCTCATCGACCCCGTCAACCGCACCTGCGACACCTACCTCGGCGATCCACCCGGCTGGCTCAAGGACAAAATGTTCAACGAACCCGGTGGCCTGAGCATCGCCGCCGGCAAGATGTACATCGCCGACACGAATAATCACCGCATCCAGGTCGTCGATATGAAGAGCAAGGAGATCAGCACCCTCAAATTGCAGGGCGTCGATCCGGTCCGCCGCGAGCAAGCGGTGATGAAGGAAAAGAAGTAGGCTGGGAAAAGCCGATGAATTACGGGCTGGCGGTCCGTGCTCCGTAAGGAGTCGGGGTGCGGCGATTTGACCGCTGGCTCCTCAACCCGACCGCTTACGCGTCACGGCTCGCCGAAAAAAAAGGCAAGGAATGAGAGCATCCAACCGCGTCGCCCTGTTCGCGAGCATGCTGGCCCTCATCGGCTTGCTGCCGGCGGCGTTGCTTGCGGACCCGAGCGATCCATTCGATCCGGCGAATAAGGCGCCGGTACTGAGCATCAAGACCAAGAGCCTGTTGCCCCTCATTGATTTTGAGGCGAAGCTTACACCGCCGAAGGCCAAGCGCGGGGAGGTGGTCCGCGTTACCTTGAGCGGCAAAACCAAGAAGGGCTTCCACGCCTATCCCGTCACGCAGAGGACCGATCAGCAAGACCCGTCCGGTATCGTCTTGACGTACACCGGTTTTGACGGAATCAAACCTTTGTGGCCGATCGAAGAATCGCCGCCCAAATTGGTCCTTTCGGTAGATAAGAAGATCGTTCTTGAGCACGAGGCGCCGTTCACCTGGGCGCAAGACTTGCTGATTGATCGGGAGGCCAAGCCGGGGCAGTACGAACTGGCCATCACCATCGACGGCCTGCAAGTTTGCAACGAAAACAACTGCTTCGGCCCTGGTCCGTATCGCCCTCTTTACGCCACCATCGAGATTCTCGATGACGCCATCACGCCGGCCAGGGAAGTGATGGATCGGGTGCAAGGTCCGCCACCGGTCGTGGTCGTCACGCCCACGAAGCAGCAGATCGCCGAGGTGATGAAAGCCGATAAGCCACCCGTCGGCATCATTCCCCCCATCGATACGCCCAGCCGCGCCGACGCCACCAACCTCGGGAGCTTTCTTTGGTTCGCTAGCCTTAGCGCCTTTCTGATGCTCTTGACGCCCTGTGTCTTCCCGATGATTCCAATCACGGTCAATTTTTTCATCAAGCAATCGGAAAAGGAGCATCACAACCCACTGCTGATGGCGAGCGTCTACGCCGGCACGATCATTGTCCTATTGACGACAATCATGCTCGCGCTGGGAAGCGTGGTGATCGACCTAGCCAACAACACTTATTTCAACCTTGGTCTGGGCGTGGTGCTCATCTTCTTCGCGCTCAGCCTGTTCGGCATGTACGAGATCGAATTGCCCCATTTTCTGGCTCGCTTCACTTCATCGCGCGAAGGCCAGGGCGGACTGATCGGCACGGTTTTCATGGCGATGACGTTCACCATCACCAGCTTCACCTGCACGGGCCCATTCCTGGGGTTGATGCTGAGCTCGGTCGCCGGCGTCAAACCGCCGATGTTCAACCTCGCGCTTGGCGCGATCGTTTACTCGACCACATTCGCCGCGCCGTTTTTCGTGCTCGCACTGTTTCCGAGCATGCTCAAGAAGATTCCCAAGAGCGGCAGCTGGCTCAATTCGGTCAAAGTGACAATGGGGTTCCTGGAACTGGGCGCCGCCCTGAAATTCCTCTCAAACGCCGACTTCGCGTTCTTCCCCGGCGATCCGCAGGTTTTCAACTACGACACGGTGTTGGCTGCCTGGATCGCGTTGTCGATCAGTTGCAGCCTCTATTTGCTCGGCCTGTTCCGCTTGCCGCACGATGACAAGGTGGAGAGTATCGGCGTCGTCCGCATGCTCATTGCGGTCGCATTCCTGGGGTTGGCGGTTTATCTCGCCCCGGCGATGTTCGGGCTACATCCCGCCGGCGTCGTCGGCGACAATGTCGTGGCATTCCTGCCAATTCGCACCGGGCACGACAACGATGCGCCGGGAGTCGGCAGGAATCCTGGCGGGCCGGCGGATCAAGGCCACAAGGACTGGTACATGGATTACGATGACGCCTGGAAGGATGCGATCGCGAACAACAAGCTGATCTTCATCGACTTTACGGGAACGCAATGCTCGAACTGCCGATACAACGAGCAAAGCGTTTTCCCGTTGCCGCAGGTCAAGGCGGAACTGTCCAAGTTTGTCAAATTGAGCCTCTACACCGATTTTGTGCCAAATCGGAAGCTCTCCTCAATGGAGGCAAAAGAACAGGGAGCACGCAATCAACATTGGCAGTCGGTGCTCGACGAAAAGAAGCTTGCATTGCCGACGTACATCGTTTTTCAACCGTCGCGGGATTCGGCGCTTGACAACGGCGTGCCAAAAGGAAAAATCGTCGGCCGAGCGGACGGCGCTATCCGCGATGTGCCGGCCTTTGTCCGCGTGCTGCAAGGCGCTCAGACGAAAATGACCGCACAGCTGAAGCCAGCCGCGGAGTGACCGCACGGCGATTTGCAAGCTCCGTTGCAATCAGGTTCTCTCTTGTCCCCCCCGAATGTGAGCAGGTGACGCTCCGATAGCGAAAAACGCCGGTTTTTTGCACACCTTGCAGCGTTTCACCTGCTCATCGCAGGTGAGCAGGTGAGCAGTCAGACGCAATCCAACTCGCGTCGTCTCCGCCAGTCGGCATCCGCCTCGACGGACTTGCATCATTATTCCGCTGCCATGGATACAATGAACGAGCGGCATTGATTTCACATTTGGCGGGATCCTTTTATGAAAATCGGCATCGCGGGTTTCTCCGGCTGCGGCAAGAGCACCGTGTTCCATTGGCTGACTGGTGATGCTCCCGATCCGGCCCGTGCCCAGCACGGCCAGGTCGGCAAGCCCTCGCTCCCCGATCCGCGCCTCGATTATCTATCCTCGCTCTTCAATCCGAAGAAGACCACGCCCACGCGCCTGGAAATGCTCGACACCCCCGGCGTGCATCCGACCGAACGCCGGGACAATCCGCGCCGCCTCGCCATCCTGCGCGATTCCAATGGGCTGTTGGTCGTCCTCAATGGCTTCTCAGGCGGCAGCCTGACCGATGAATTGCGCCGCTTCCGCGAAGAGTTGCTCTTCGCCGATCTGGAAATCGTCACTAATCGGCTCGACAAACTCAAGGATCTGGGCAAGAAGACGAAGCCGGCCAAGCAGCGCGAAGCCGAGGAGGCGGAGGCGGCGCTGTTGCAGCGCGTTGCCGCATGCCTGGAAAAAGGCGAAGGGGCGGCGGCGGCCCATCTGAAGCCGGACGAGGAAAAAGCCATCCGCAGCTTTCAACTCTTGACGCTCAAGCCGGAGCTGATCTTCGTCAACATCGGCGAGGACCGCATCGGCAAACCGTTGCCCGAAGAATTGCTCAAGGTCGCGCCGACCGCGGTGCAAGCGCCGGCCAAGCTGGAATTGGAACTCGCCGAGCTTTCGCCCGAAGATCGTCAGGCGTTCATGCAGGATTTGAACCTGATCGGCTTTTCGCACGATGAAACACTGCGCAAGATTTTCTACGGCATGGATCAAATGGTCTTCTACACCGTGGGTGAGGACGAGTGCCGGGCGTGGGCGATCCCGAAAGGCGCGACTGCTCCGCAAGGCGCCGCCGAGATCCACACTGACCTGGAACGCGGTTTCGTGCGCGCCGAGGTTGTCCATTACGAGGACTTCAAGAAGCACGGCTCCATGAAGGAAGCGAAGCACCACGGCGTTTATCGCCTGGAAGGCAAGACTTACGTCGTGCACGACGGCGACATTATGCACATCCTGGCAAGCACGTGAAGTTGGGGTGGGGACAGGCTTTCCAGCCTGTCCAGTTTACCAATCTGGGAGACCAGGCTAGAAAGCCTGGCCCCACGTCCGAGGTTCGTTGCAAAGCGGCATCGACCCGCACATGCCGCACAATCGTCAAGATCGATACAACCGGCAAATCTTCTCAAGTCCACCGCTTGGCACGCCGATGAGTAAACATAGGAGATTCTCGCGCCGTCTTCGCGAGATTTGCGTTCGCCCCGGCCTTACGATGCGAAGAGAGATGAGCGGTGAAGACGACGATAAAAATGATCCGGAATCTCTCGCTTCGCAAGCTGGTTTTGGTTGTCGTATTGACCGACGTTGTGCTGGCATGCGTCGTCGCTGTTTTGGTCGCGCGATGCAACTGGTTTGGTGCGCTGCGCGGCATGCAACGCGGGGAAGGCAAGGCGACGAAAGCCGTGAGCGCGGCGAAGAGCCGCCCGGACGCGCAGCATATCGGCACGGACGCTGAGCCACAAGAACTGCCCGTATTTACCGAAAGCACACGCAGCCTTCGTCCCGCGTCGGATCGCAAGCCTGTAGAAGCCGGAGTCGATCTCGCCGGCGGGTCGATCATCATCGTGGCTGCCATTTTCGCGTTTGCCCTGGTCACGCCGACGGCCGTTGTCGTTTGCTTCTTTGTTTTGCTCCGGCGGCACATCGAACGACTCGGGGCCTTGATTCAAGCCAATCAGGCTGCCTTGCCTCAAGGCAGCGCCATGATCCCGCCGGCGAGCGCTGGCGTATCGCCAAGCAGCGCCGCGGCGCCGTTGTTTGCCCCGGAGGAACCGCCCAGGCCGCAAGGAGGCGCCCTGTTCGAACGCCTGTTCGAGGAAACCCTCGAGCTGCAGAACCTGATCACCACACAAAAGGAAACCATATGAGCAAGGACATCGTTTACGTTGGCATGGATCTGGGAACGTTCAAGACTTCCGTGGCGTCTTCCACGGGCGTGCGCGACGAACTGCACAGCGCCGTCGGCTGGGCGAAGGATCATATCGCCCAGGAGCGGTTCGGCGCTTCCGTCGTCTTCGGCAAAGATCTTATCGAACATCGCCTGGCCCTCGATGTGGTGCGGCCCTTCGAAAAGGGTGTGCTGAAATACAACAGCGCCGAGGAGTGCGGCCTGCGTCCTGAGGACGTTCAGAAGCACCGCGAAGCCGCTCGCCTATTGGTCAACCATGCCGTGGCATTGACGCGGCCGACTCAAGGCCAGCCCATCTATGGGGTCATCGGCGCTCCGTCGAAGGCGTCCGTTGCCAACAAGCAAGTCATTCGCGAGGCGGCCCAAGGCGCCTTCGATGCGGTGGTGATCGTCCCGGAACCCTTCGCCATCGCCTATTCGATGAGCCGGCAAAGCGATACGCTGGTGGTAGACATCGGCGCCGGTACGATCGACCTGTGTCCCGTTTACGGCAGCTTCCCCTCGAAAGAGGAACAGGTCACGATCCCGGTCGGCGGCGACTTCATCGACGACAACTTCATGGAGCGGCTGCGAACCCTTTATCCCGAAGCACAGTTCTCGCGCAACATGGCCCGCGAGATCAAGGAAAAGTACGGGTTTGTCCATGAGGTGAACGAGAGGATCATCGTGTCACTGCCGGTTGACGGCATGCCGACGAAGCTGGATATTACGGCGCCTTTGCAAGAGGCGTGCGGAATGATCGTCGAGCCGATCGTCAACGGGCTGCGTGATTTGATTCGGCGTTTCGATCCGGAGTTCCAGCAGCGCATGTTGCAAAACATCGTGTTGGGCGGCGGCGGGAGCCAATTGCGCGGTCTGGACCGCGTGATTGAGGAATCGATGACCAAATACGGCGGCGCCAAGGTGCGCCGCGTGGGCGATGCGGTTTACGCCGGCGCCGTCGGGGCCCTGAAGCTCGCCATGGGAATGCCGGAAGAAAAATGGCGGCGCATCGAGGACGTGCAGCAAAAGATGGCCGCATGATTCCACGGATCGATTCATTTTATGGCTGACACCATTCGTCTGGCCCACTTCAGCGACATCCACGTTACCGTCCCGCATCTAAAATGGGCCGCACGGGACTGGTTTTCGAAACGCCTGACCTCGTGGCTCAACCATCGGCTGGGCCGGGCGTGGAAGTTCGCCCAGGCCGACGAGATCATGACGCGGGCGCTCGCGGATTGGCAGCGGCGCGGCGTCGAGCATCTTGTCTTCAGCGGCGATGCAACGGCTTTAGGATTCGAAGCGGAGATTCGCCAGGCGGCGGAATGCATGGGGATCGGGAATACCGCGCTTCCGGGGCTGGCGGTGCCGGGCAACCACGATTACTGCACGCGCTCGGCGGCGGCTTCGGGGCACTTCGAACGCTGGTTTGCCCCGTGGCAGCAAGGCCGGCGCATCGGGGAACATACCTATCCCTTCGCCCAGCAAGCCGGACCGGCCTGGCTGATCGGCGTCAACGCCGCCACCGGCAATCGCTGGCCCTGGGATGCCGCCGGCGCCGTCGGCGCCGATCAACGCACACGGCTACGGCAACTGCTCGCCGGCCTTCCCGCGGACGCAATCAAAATCCTCGTCATCCACTATCCGATTTGTCTCGCTGACGGGCGTCCGGAATCACGATTTCATGGCCTGCGCGATCTCGACGCCGTCCTGGAAATCGCCCATGCGGGCGGCGTGGCCCTATGGCTGCACGGACATCGCCATCACCCCTATGCTGTGCAACGGCCGGGGCGGGCGGCATTTCCGGCGATTTGCGCCGGGACCGCGACCCAGCACGGCATCTGGTCGCATGGTGAATACACGATCACGACGCAGTCACTGCACGCGGTCCGGCGCGTCTATGATCCGGAAGGGCATTGCTTTCGCGATGCGGAGACATCTGTGTTGAAACTCCCTGTTTAGCCGGCGAGCTTGCTCGCCGGATCGCTCGAAGCGGCGAGCAAGGTCGCCGGCTAAACAGGTCAATCCATCAGTCCGAGCCAGAAGCGCAGATACGCGCAGGATGGGCGTGTGGAAATAGCTCACGGCCATGCCGACGCTGATGAAAAATGTGCCGAGAGCGAACCAGCGGGCCCCATCGGCGCCAAGACCGGCGTCGCTCGGTTTGAAGTTATAGCACGGTCCTTGCCCCGGCATCGGCACGGATTTGACGGTGGGCAATGGCGCACTCTTCGTGCGCGGGATTGCCGCATCGGATGCCGACGACGACGGCGTTTTTGGCCGCGTATCAATGGTCTTCTTTGCCGGCGGTATCGGCAGCGGCGTCGGCGCTGCCTGCGGTTGCACCACGAGATCGCGAAACTCCGCGCGCTGCTTGAGCGGCTCGTAGGGGCCTTCCTTGCTGCGCGCGACCCGGATGTTCTCCGCATCCCCCAACAAGCCTTCCTTGAACGAGCGCCGAATCCCCTTGATCGTTCCCTTGACCATGTGGTTCTCGCCCAGATCGTCCGTGAAGGTCATGTACCAGTAGCTCGGCATGGCTCCGACGCCTGGTTCCGTGCTGGCCGCTTCCTTCGTGTTATGTCCTGACAAATCCTCGATGAACTCCTGACAGCATTCCGGCCGTTGCAGCGGATCGGGACTCATGGCTCGGCGGATTGCCCAGTCCAGGCGTTCCGAGAGCGACGGCGTCAGCTTGCGCGGAGCGTCGATTTCATTGTTGATTTTCTTCATCCAGGCGTCGAGCGGGCCGTTCGATTTGAAGGGCAACTCCCCGGTCACCATCATGTAAAGTGTCGCGCCGAGGGAATAGATGTCGCAACGGACATCCGCCTTCTTGGCGTTGCGAAATTGCTCCGGGGCCATGAAGTGCGGCGTGCCCAGCCCGCGGCCGGTGCGCGTCAGGTTCAAGTCGGCTTCGAGCTCCTTGACCAACCCCAGGTCGGTCAGCTTCGCCTGGCCATCCGTGGTGACAAGCACATTGTCGGGCTTGACGTCGCGATGAATCACGCCGAGAGCATGCGCGGCTTGCAGGCCAAGCGCAACCTGCGAGATGATGCGGATGGCTTCTTCCTCGCTCATGCGGCCGTCGCGCTCGATTTTTTGGCCGAGCGATTCCCCGTCCACGAATTCCATAACGAGATAACGCAGATCGGCTTCGCGGCCGAAATCGAGAGCCTTGACGATGTTCGGATGATCGAAAGAGCGGGCGACATTGTATTCTTGCTCGAAGCGTTTGAGAACGACGGGATTGCTCAAGAGATGCGGCGGCACGACCTTGACCGCGACGATTGCGCCGGTGGAGCGATTGCGGCCACGATAGACGGTGCCCATGCCCCCCTCGGCAAGCTTCGTCAAAAGATCGTAATTGCCGATCGTTTGCAAGCAGTCGCTTACGTTGGCAGCGGTCATCGACGAAGTCCTCAAAGGCAAGGACGGTCAGCGCAAGTCCTCGCGCGGACCTGGCACATGCCAGATCATTCATTGGTATTCTGTGTCGAAGGCGGGCACTTGTCAAAAAAGCTCAGGGAATTGCCTAGTATTTTTGCTGGCGGGCAGCGGCGAGCGCGAATTTGCTCACAACGGCGAAAAATATGCTATGGATTGATTGAGCCAGGGCGGGTCCCGGCGCGTCGAGTCCCCTTACGCTCGCAAGGAGCGTGTCATGAATGCTTCCCGCTTTCTTCGGTGCGTGCTGCTGTTGCTGTTCGGCGCAGGCTGCCTGTTTTTCTTCGCCGGCGCCGCGTCGGCGGGGGAAACCTCGGCCCCGGTCCTGCAGGCAAGCATCATTTACGAGTTGGCCGGCGACCGCGCCCGCATGATTCAGATCTCCCTGGTCTTCGTGGCTGTCGGCTGCGCGTTGATTTGGTGGTACCGATAACTTTCCCTACTCACGCACGGCGCCACGGCTTTGCTTGCGCCGCGCTCGAGTTCGCAAGAGGATGCTCGCATGATCGCAAATCAAAAGGGCGCATCGAACGCGGATTGGGACGGCGTCGGCGTTCCCGATGCGCCCACGGCCCCCGATAGCCTCAAGCAGGCCGGCCTCAGCCTGAACTTCCTCAACGACTTGCTCCTGCGCACTCTTTACGTGCAAGGCATGATGCTCGGCCTGGACCTGGCCCGTTTCGTCTGCTTGCCGTTCAAGGTCATCGAGGAATCGCTCAAGTTCCTCAAGGATGAAAAGTGCGTCGAGGTGCAAGGCGGCGACTTGATCGGCCGCGTCAGCTATCGCTTCATGCTCACGGAGCTGGGCCGGCGGCGCGCTCAGGATTCGATGAAACAATGCGCTTACATCGGCCCGGCGCCGGTGCCCATCGAGGATTACGTCGAGCAAACCTATCGGCAAGCGGTGACCGGCATCAGCTGCAGCCCCGAGCCGTTGCGGGCCGCCTTTTCGCATCTGGTGCTCAAGGAGGAAATGTTCAATACGATCGGCCCCGCCATCGTGAGCGGCCGCAGCGTGTTCATCTACGGCCCGCCGGGCAACGGCAAGACCTCCATCGCCCGCGCCATCGGCGAATTCATGAACAACGCCGGCGGGGAAATCTACGTCCCCTACGCATTCCTGGCGGAAAACAGCATCATCACCGTCTACGATAGCTCGCTGCACCAGCTCTCCGACGATCGCGACGTTGACCGCATGGAAGACAACGAGGCAACCATCCGCCGGCTCATGAATTCCGGCACCGTGGACGCGCGCTGGGTCAAAATCCATCGCCCGGTGGTCGTCACTGGCGGCGAATTGAATCTGGAAATGCTCGATCTGCGCTTCAATGCCGACGCCAATTTCTACCAGGCGCCCATCCAGGTCAAGGCGAACGGCGGCGTTTTCCTCATCGACGATTTCGGCCGTCAACTGTGCAGTCCCAAGGAATTGCTCAATCGCTGGATCTTGCCGCTGGAAGATCGCCACGATTTCCTCACCATCGCCTCGGGCAAGAAATTCGAGGTTCCGTTCGAGCAGCTGATCATCTTTTCGACCAACCTCGATCCCAAGGATCTCGTGGACGACGCCTTTTTGCGGCGCATACGCCACAAGGTCGGCATCGACGCGCCCGAGCGGGCCATCTACGAGAAAATCTTTAATTCGATGCTGAAGCGTCTCGGCATGAACACCTGCCCAGACGCCGTGGACTACCTGTACGAGAAGTATTACGACAAAGGCCGCTGTCCGCGTGCTTCCGATTGTCGAGATCTGCTGGAGATTGTGCAGGCAATTTGCCGATTCCGTAGACAACCAGTTCAGTTGACACGTGAGTTGATGGCGGAAGCAGCACTCAGTTTCATTTGCGAATTCTGATACTTGGCGAGTAGTGAGGGCGAGTGGCGAGTTTGTTCCGCCGCTTGCGATCTTCAGAACGATTTCGAGGACGACTATGGATGGTCGCATTTCCCTTGGCATCTTGGCAACGGCGCTTGCCCTCGGCGCTGCCGGGTGCACCACGACCCAGCCATCGACGAACGTCGTCAGCGCCGACAAGAACGCCGCTCCCGCCGCGGCGGCCGCCGCCAACACGAACGGCACCACCACGTTCGTCAAGGCCGACGATACTCCCTGGCCCAAGCACGACCCCAATAAAAAGCATGATCCGCTTCCTGCCACTGAAATCGCTTTCGGCCGGATGAAAGAGACCGAAGCCGACTCGATTCAACTGAAGAACAATCCGGACGCACAGGCCCGCTTGCGCGACGAAGCGCGCCGAGCCTACCAGCAAGCTATCAAGCTCGATCCGAATTGTCTGGATGCCTATCGCCAGCTAGGACGCCTCTATGTCAAAGCCGGCGACACCGACCGCGCCCTCGAAACCTACAAGGCGGCCCTGGCAAAGAACGCCAAGAAAAGCGGGCTCTGGTACGACATGGGCCTGTGCCATACTCGGCGCAAGGATTTCGTCGAAAGCACGCGCTGCTTCAGCAAGGCGCTGGAACTCGAGCCGGAAAATCTCGACTACATGAAGAAGCTCGGCCTGACGCTGGCCTGGATCGGCCAGATCGATCGAAGCCTGACCTATCTGACGCGCGGACACCAGTCGTCGGCGCTGGCGCATTACGACATCGCGCGCGTCCTGGTGCAGAAGGGGCAGATCGAGCCGGCCAAGCTACACCTCCATATGGCCTTGCGTGAAAATCCGCAACTCGAAGGCGCTAGCGAGATGCTCGTCGGGCTCGAAGCTCCGATCGCGGCCCAGCCACGCCGAATTACCCTCGAGGCGCCGCAGTAATCACTCCCGCGCATATAACATCCGCATGATCCGGCCCATCATTCCCGCCGATACCGATGCGCTCGTTGCTCTGACTGAGGCAACGGGCATGTTCAAGCCGCTCGAAATCGTTGCGTTGCGCGAGGTGCTCGACGATTACTTTGCCGAGAACCAGGCCGAGGGGCACATGGCCGTCGCCTGCGAGGATGCCGGTGTCGTGGTCGGCTTTGCCTACTACGGCCCTGCGCCGATGACTCTCGGAACCTGGCAGCTCTGGTGGATTGCTGTTGCGAAAAACCAGCAGGGTCGCGGCGTCGGCAGTCGATTGCTCCGCCTGGTCGAAGACGATATCCGCGCCAACCAGCAAGGCCGCGTCCTTTTCATCGAAACCGGCTCGCTGCCCCATTACGATCTGACTCGGGAGTTCTACCTCAAGCACGGCTACGAACAGCACGCCCTCTTGAAGGATTTCTACGCCGCCGGCGACAGCATGGTCGTGTTCCGCAAATCGCTTGGCACGGTGACATAGGATCAGCGTTCGGTTCGCAGCTTCCAGGTGAGGGCGAACCAACCGTTGCGAGCGTATGCACGCGGCGGATCAAGCCGCCTTGAAATCGCTTCCGGCATCGGCAACACGGCAAGCGTCACGCGTTCCTTCATGAATTCCGTCAACAGCGTTTCCAGCAAAAATCGAAATTCCGGCGTCAGCTTGGCGAGCTTCTGCCCGGGTTGCGCCGCCTCAGGCGAAAATTGCACCGGCCCCTTGCGCACGGCATGAATCCCGTCCCGGGCGTTTTCCAACCGATACGCCGCCTTGGCACGCAGGCCGGCGTAATTGACCTTGTCTTGGCGAATGGACGCAATATTTGCTTCGAGGCTGAAGCCCTGATTCGCAAATGTCACGATCAGCGGGTTCGTCTTCGGCAGGGTGATCGTCACCGGCTTTCCCGCCAGGTCGGCCAAGAGCTTTTCCATCGTCTTCAGGTCGGCCTTGATGTCCGCCTCCTTGCGGCCATCGAGGATGAGCCCGCCGGTCAGTTCCTGGTAGATTTTGGAGACGCCGGTTACCGGGAACGTCCTACCGCCGAACACGGCTTGGGCCGCCTCGGTCGCCACCGATTCGTGGACGCGCACCGCCAGATCGATGTCGGGCGGGAGCGAAACGGGGATCGGCTGCGGCCGCCCCGGCACGGCGAAACGCGCCCGCCCTTGCAGGTTCGACGCCGTGGTGCTGAATTCCAGCGCTTCAAGCGTCAGGCCGGCCCGCTGAAACCCGAGCAACTCGCGGCCCAGCGTTTCGCTTGCCGACGCGAGCACCGGCGCCAATTCTTCAACCAAGCGATGGCCGGCGCGCGTGGCCGCCTTGCAAGCGCTCTCGGCTTCCGCGGCGGGCTTGTTATTCTCAAAGCCACGCCGGATCATTGTGATCGCCAGGCAGTCGAAGTCCATGCAGCTCGTCACATCGAGCAACTGCGTCGTTGTCGTCGCGCAGCTCGGCCCCGCGAACAGGCTGAAGCCCTTGCCGTCCAAGACGACGCGGCGGCGAATCTCCAGCGGCGTGGCGCCGCACGTGTGAATCCGGATCGTATTCCGCGTGCCGACAGTCCGGGAAGAGAGGCACGCCTGCAGGATCACATTAACGGCCGCGCGATGCGGATCGGGGACCAGCTCAGCCCGGACCGTGCCCAGCGTTCGGCCGATGCCGCTGACCGGGGTGTCCTGGATGATTTCGCACACTGGCTCAGTGCGATCCACCGGACGCTTGATGGCGGCATTGATCAGAGCGGCAGAAGCATCCACGAGCAAATTGGGCTCGCGCCGCGGCCTGTCTCCCAGCTCCTCGGCAGCGCACGGCATCAGCGCCAACGCCGACAGCGACGTCATCATCAGCACCAGCAGAAGGGCCTTGGCGAGCTTCACGTGATTTCTCTTTCCACGGCAGAACCGGCGCCCTGGGTCAAGGCGATAAATCCAGATTAACCAAGGCCACATGCGTTACAAGGCAAGCTTGCTGATGTCGTCAATAGAATTCGTACGCGGCGCCGACACATCTTGCGCCTGCGGAAAACCTCCTAGAGTCGGCACAATCCGGCCGGCCATGCCGAACGAAGGCGCGGCCGCACCCAAAGAAAGTTGCCGCTTTTCAGCGATTTGTTCTCAAGTCCGCGCTCAGCCAGCGCGATGAAGCCGATGCTTCTCGACAGGCACGCCTTAACAGTTTAAGGAAAAAATTACATTCCTTGGCTCGTAGCGTTCCTGCCTTGGAAAACACGCTGCACGCTGTTTTTTCGGTGTGATCCGCACAGGAATTCGTGGTGGGGAAGTTTTTGTAGGGAATGGTTAAAGTGTGTTCATGGCCGCCAGGCGCGGTGATGAATCGGAACATCCCGGCAGGATCACATGAGAAGAAGAGGAATGCAATGAAGAAAGTCGTTTTGACGGGTTTGCTCGCACTCGGCGTGCTGGCCATCTCGCATCAGCAGGCTTCGGCCTGGGTCAATTCACGCTTTGGGATCGGGCTCAACTGGGACCGTCAGAGCGGCGGCAATAATTTTCTGTGGGGCGCCTACCGCAACGGCCAACCCCCCGGCCCCGAGGCCTTCGGGGACGGCTTCAACGCGGGCGGTTTCCCTGCCTCCCCGTTCTCGGGCCCGATGCCGACGCCGTTTGGCGGCGCTCCCATGCCGCAAGGCTTCGCCCCGCCGGCGCCGATGCCGTCCAGCATCGAGCCGCCGTACGCCGGCCAATTTGCCACGCCGTTCCAGTTCGCGACGTATCCGCGTCCAGGCCGCTGAACTCTCGCTGACTCCGCTCTATGGGGATACAGAGGGGCCGAATCGCAAGGTTCGGCCCTTCTGCTTGCGCCTTGATTCAGACACGAGCCGGAAGCGTAAGCGACGGATGGGATAACCGTCGCTTACGCTTCCGGCCCGTAATAGAATTGATATCCTAACCACCATGAAAACCGCGAATGAAATCCGCCAGCAGTTTGAATCCGTTCCAGCCCTCTGTTGAGCCAACCGGTCTCTGCCGATATAATGCTTGGAGCGAAAGAAAGGCGGCGACGATGAAAAGAATGCAGCCGCCAACTGCGAAGAAAACCAAGCCGAAGAAGGCCAGGTCCAAGACGCCTCGCCCCGGTGTGCGGGCGGCCTTGGAGGAACGTAGATCATTGGATTGGTGGCTCGTTGTTGGCGTGGACAAAGACATCACAGAAACCGGAAAACTTCGGGATGTTACGATTTCCGTGCAGGTGCCCGGAAAGCCGCGCAACGTTGCGCATGCGGTCGAAATCCTCTCCGCGTTGCCTGGCGTCGTCATCAAGCTTCCGCAAGAACGCAGTGGCGCCCGTCTGAAATACCGACCCAAAATGCCGGGAATGCGTGCTGCCATCCTATTCGCTTACCTTGGGGGACTGGAAATGCCGAGCAAAGCCACCGAGAAATTGATCGCCAGCGAGCTTGCCGAATGCGGCATCTCACTCAAGGCCAGAAACACCAAGGGGCCGACCAATGCCCAACTAGAGGAGATGATGAAGAAAAACAAACCTCCCCAGAGTTGGTATGACGAAGACTTTACTGGTCTGTTTTAGCCTCATTCGGAGTCCGACGTGCCCAAGCCGGAACAGGGTCGCATTGTCGTGGTGGAAGCCGCCGATCCGCAGGGCCGTAACGTCAAGCGCCGCCCCGCCGTGATTGTAAGCAGGGATAGTGAAATCCTTTCCGGAGCGAAAATCTCGTGTGTCGCCATCACGACTGCGTACCCCGATCAGCCTCCTAAGGAGTGTATTCCACTCCCGTTCAGCCTGGGCGGAAAAGCACGCACCGGCCTAAACAAACGCAGCGCAGCAGTTTGTTCGTGGCTGTTTCAAATCACGGAAAAAGAAATCACGAAGTACTTGGGCGTCACGCCTCCTGATGAGCTTCAGAAGATCCTCGCGTACCTTGACAAACACTCGCCTTCGGACGACCATGAAAACCGCGAATGAAATCCGCCAGCAGTTCATCGACTTCTTCTGCAAGAAGCACGGGCACACCTTCGTGCCGTCCTCGAGCGTGGTGCCGCACGATGATCCGACGCTGCTTTTCACCAACGCCGGCATGAATCAGTTCAAGCCGTACTTCCTCGGCACCGAGAAGCCACCCTACAAGCGGGCCGCCAACACGCAAAAATGCATCCGCGCCGGCGGCAAGCACAACGACCTCGATGATGTAGGTAAAGACACCTATCACCATACCTTCTTCGAAATGCTCGGCAACTGGTCGTTCGGCGATTACTTCAAGAAAGAAGCGATTGCCTGGGCGTGGGAGCTGTTGACCGAGGTCTGGAAGATCGACAAGGCCCGCCTGCACGTCACCGTTTTCGAAGGCGATGCCGACGCCAAGATTCCGCGCGACGATGAAGCGGCCGGCTTCTGGCGCGCCGTCGGCGTCCCGGACGATCACATTCATCTCGGCAACAAAAAGGACAACTTCTGGGAAATGGGCGACACCGGCCCGTGCGGCCCCTGCACCGAAATCCATTACGACAGCACCCCGGACAAGAGCGGCGGCAAGCTCGTCAACAAGGGCTCAGCCGACGTGATCGAAATCTGGAATCTCGTGTTCATCCAGTTCAACCGCAATCCGGACAAGAGCCTGACGCCGCTGCTCGCCAAGCACGTAGATACCGGCATGGGCTTCGAGCGGGTGACCAAGGTGCTGCAGGGGAAGACGAGCAATTATGATACGGATGTGTTTACGCCGATCTTCGCGGCGATTCAAAGCGAAACGGGTGCCGTGTCGTACGAGGGGAAACTCGACGATTTGAAAGATACGGCATATCGCGTAATTGCCGATCACATTCGGACCTTGACCTTCGCACTTGCCGACGGTGCAATGTTCGGCAACGACGGTCGGAATTATGTGCTAAGGCGTATTTTGCGACGCGCAGCGCGCTACGGCCGGCAATGGCTCGGAGGAACCGGGCAGTTTCTGTGTCGAATCGCCCCAACTGTGATCGAATTGATGAAGGGCGTGTTTCCCGAAGTGGGCAAGGATCCTAACCGCATCGTCGGGGCCATCGCCAACGAAGAAATGAGCTTTATCGCAACGCTCGACAACGGCCTCAAGCAATTTGCGTACGCAACTTTGAGAGCGCAAAGAAATGGAACAAACACGATCAGCGGGGAAGACGCGTTCAAACTTCACGACACCTATGGATTCTTCATTGATATCACCCAGCAAATGGCGCAGGAGAATGGACTTTCGGTAGACGTTGGAGCATTTGAGGAGGAGATGCGACTCGCCAAAACTCGCAGCCGCGAGGGGCAGAAGAAACACGTCGTCACCGCCATCGAAGGCGATTTGCCCAAAACCGACGATGCAGCCAAGTACTCGGTACTCGGTACTCAGTACTCGGTACGCAGCACCATCGCTGCCTGGGTGAAGGGAAATCTCGTCGGCACCGGCCGCGTTTCCTGCGGCGATCAAGTCGGCCTCGTTCTCGACAAAACCAACTTCTACGCCGAGCAAGGCGGACAAGTCGGCGACACCGGCTGGATCAAGACCGACGCCGGTAGCTTCCAGGTCGAGGACACGCAACGGCTCGGCGATAGTGTCATCCATTGGGGCAAAGTCTTCGAAGGCACGATCAAAACCGGCCAAACCGCGACGCTCGAAGTCGATCCGGGCCGGCTTGACATCATGCGCAATCACACCGCGACGCACCTTCTCAACTGGGCGCTGCGCAAGGTGCTCGGCGATCATGTCGAGCAAAAAGGTTCGCTGGTCGATGCGGAGAAGACGCGCTTCGACTTCACGCACGACCAGCCGATGACGCAGGAGGAATTCGCGGAAGTGGAGCGGCTCGTCAACACGCAGATTCTCGCCGACGAGCCGGTGACGCCGATCACGATGCCGTTGGCCGAGGCGAAGAAGATTCCCGGCGTGCGGGCCGTCTTCGGCGAGAAATATCCCGATCCGGTGCGCGTGGTGGTGATTGGCTCTCCCCCCTCTCCCTCCGGGAGAGGGGCCGGGGGTGAGGGCGGAGCAAACCGAGGCAATGGCGCTTCACCCTCACCCCCGGCCCCTCTCCCGGAGGGAGAGGGGGGCATTGAATTCTGCGGCGGCACGCACCTGTCGCGCACCAGTCAGGCGTGTCTGTTCAAAATCATCGGACAGGAAGGCGTTGCGAAAGGCGTGCGGCGCATCACGGCGGTGACGGGGCCGAAGGCGGTTGAATTCGATCGGCAACTCGGCTCGGTGGTCAGCGAATTGACGGAGCGCTTCCATTGCCGGCCGGAGGAATTGCCGAGCCGGGTTGAATCGCTGCAAGAGGAAATCAAAAAGCTCCAGCAGCAGCTCAAGAAAGGGGCGGCGACCGATTTGGCTGGCGCCTTCGACAAGTTGCTGGCGTCGGCGACCAAGACGGGCGAGGTCAGCGTCATCATCGGCGACATTCCCGCCGGCCCCGATGACGCCATCCGCACGCAAGTCGATCGCATCAAGCAAAAAGCGGGCTCGGCGGTTGTCGTCGTCGGCTGGATCGACGAGGGCAAGGTCGGCCTGCTCGCCGCGGTGTCGGACGATGTCATCAAGAAGGGAATCAAAGCCGGCGATCTCATCAAGCAGATCGCGCCGATCGTGGGCGGCGGCGGCGGCGGGCGGCCCAATATGGCCCAGGCCGGCGGCAAGGATCCGAGCAAGCTTCCTGAGGCGATGGAGGGGGCGCGGAAAATCGTTGGCGATCAGTTGGCCAAGTAATATCGGTATCATTCGGGCCGCCCGCGCAATCAATGAAGAGGGATCAAAATGCGCTTTCGTTCGATTCGTGTCGGCGTCATGCTTCTTTTGTGCGCTGCGTTTGCCTGGCTCGGCCTGGCTTCGCGCCATGATGCCGCCGTCCGGAAAAACGCCGTCGCGGAATTCTATGCGCACCACGATCACGTCATCGGCACCTCGCTGGATGTCTGGATCACCGCCACCGATGAGACGGCGGCCGAGCAAGCCGAGGACGCCATTCTCGCCGAGATCGAACGGCTGCGGTGCGTTTTCAGCCTTTACGATCCGGATAGCGAATTAAGCCGACTCAACCGCACGCGCGAACCGATGCGGGCTTCTCTCGACATGATCGAGGTGCTCAAGCAATACGAAATCTTTCAAGCGAAATCTGGTGGGGCTTTCAACGGCCAACTCGGCGAGTTGGTGCGCGTCTGGAAGGAAGCAGAGAAGACACAGCGCGAACCCGATGCCGCAACGTTGAGCCAAATCGTGCATCAGCTTCAGCAACGCGGCTGGCGCATCAATGAGGCGAACCGCACGGTGACGCGCTTAACCGATCAGCCGCTCAATCTGAATTCCATCGCCAAGGGCTACATTATCCAGAATGCGGCAGCCGCGGCGCTGGCGAAGGTGACGACGCTCCAAGGGCTGCTCGTGAACCTCGGCGGCGATATGCGGGCGTGGGGGACCGGCTCCCCTCTCCCCGCCGGGGGAGAGGGGTCGGGGGTGAGGGGGCGTCTGCAAACGGGCTGGATCATTGGTGTGCAGGATCCGCATCAACCCTTCGACAACGCCCCCACAATCGCGCGTGTGCGGATGGACGATTGCGCCATCGCCACCAGCGGCGGATATGAGCGCTATTACACGATCGCGGGCAAAAGGCACTCGCACATCTTCGATCCGCGCACCGGCCGATCCGCCGACGGCGCCGCCAGCGCGACCGTCATTGCTCGCGACAATGTCACCGCCAATGCTCTGGCGACCACCCTGTGCGTGCTGACGCCGTCGGAGGGCCTGAAGCTGGCGGCGGACACGCCCGGCGTCGAGTGCTTGCTCGTCGGCAAGGACGGCAGGCACTATCGCAGTGCCGGCTTCAAGGATTTCGAGATGCCGGCGTTGACCGCCGCCCTTCAGGACAAGAAAGAAGAGGCGAAGGATGCGAAAAAGGAAGGCAAGAAGGCAGCTCCCTGGCCCGATGACTATCAGGTCAATTTCACGCTGACGATCCCGAATGTCTCGGCCAAGAAATATCGCAAGCCATACGTCGCGGTCTGGATCGAGGATGCCGCGGGAAAGCCGGTGCGGACGATCACGGTGTGGGGCAACAACCCGCGCTGGCTCGCCACCATGCCGCAATGGTGGAAGATCGGCAAGGCCGACGACGCGCTCGTCAAAGCGGTGACGCGCGCCACGCGGGCTCCCGGCAAATATAGCGTCGTCTGGGACGGCAAGGACGACAAGGGAAATCCCCTCTCCCAAGGCGCCTACACCGTTCAGGTCGAGGTCCACCGCGAGCATGGCAAGCTCGTGCGCCAGACCGGCAAGATCCAATGCGGCGCCGAACCCGCGCAGATTACCCTGGAAAGCAACGCCGAGACCGGCGACACGCTCGTTGAATACGCCAAGAAAAAGAAGAATTAATCCCCGTCTCTCCAGGGAAATGGGGAATCCGCCATGATCTTCAGCGCATCGCTTGCTCCTGAAATGGGCCCGCTTGGTCCATGTCTATGTCACGCTGTTCGGGTTCGTGCTGCTGCTATTCTTTGCCGTCACCGGGTTCATGCTCAACCATGAAAACTGGTTCTTGCCGACGCAAACCACGACGGGGAAGCTGCCGACCGAGTTGCTCGGCACGATACCCGATCGCGACGGCATTATCGACACGCTGAAAAACGAGTACGGCGTCCCGCAAGACATGGCGCTGGCGTCTTTCGACGTCGATCCAAATACGGTCCATGTCGCATTCGAATCGAAAGACGGTTCGGCGAAGGCGGTCATTCAGCGCGATGACGGCGAAACCATCGTGACCATCGACACCGATAGTCAGACACGCGAGCGATTCACAATCGTGGACGGAAAGATGCCGATCGAGCTCTTGGTTCCCGATGATCCGACCAAGGAGCTGCCGATCGTCGAGAAGTTGCGCAAGGACTTCGGCGCGCGCGGCGAGGTGAATGTGCGGCCCACTTACGAGAAGGAAAGCGAATCGTTCAGCGTCATATTCAAGGCGCCCAGCTACCAGGCGACGGCCAACATCCGCGCCAGTGACGGCTTCACCAGGGTTAAACATGAATCGCGCGGCATCAATGGCGTCCTGCTCGATCTGCATCGCGGCAAGAACAGCGGCGAGTCGTGGAGCCTCGTCGTCGATGTCGTCGCTGGACTATTCGTCATCGTCTCGGCCACCGGGCTGATCCTGTGGTCATCGCTGCGCGGCCGGGCTCAGCATGGCATGGCGGTGTTGCTGCTGGGGCTCGCCCTCAGCGTGGCGGTTTACTTCATCTGGGTGCCACGCTGAGGCGAACTGAATCGACGACAGCGAAAACCTACTTCATTTCCTTGACCAGCACCGTGTAGTCGCCGGTCGCTCCATCGTTAAAGCTCGTCGCGATAATTCGGTACACGCCGTCCTCCTTGCACTCGAAATCGATGCGCAAATTCAGAGTGTTTTCGCCATCGGCATCGTCATTGAACGCCAGCTCCTTGCCCTTGGCGTCCTCAAGGCGCAGCCAGGTGTCGAGCTGCTGCATGTCCGCGGCGTTCATGCGGATTTCGTAATTCTTGCCCTTGACCAGCTTGACGAGGTAGACCTTGCAGTAGGATTCGGTTTTGTTCTTGTCCTTGTCGTCCTTGTCCGTGAGCTTGCCTTCGATTTTCAGGCCGTCGCCGCCCTTGACTTCGTAAACTTTCTTCTTGACCTTTTCCTTGTCCTTGTCTTTGTCTTTGTCCTTGCCCTTTTCTTTGTCCTGAACCTTGTCCTGAACCATGTTGCCCGTGGCGGGATAAAACAGGCCTGCAACGATCAGGGTTGCCAGGGCCAATCCGCTCAGCTTGACCAACTGCTTCATGGGTGCCTCCATAGAGAAATGAAATGGGACTTCCGCCGACTGGATTCGCGGCGCCGATTCTGAGACGCCGGCTAACTTCGGCATTGATACGGCGCAGGCGTTTGATGTCAATACGCTTGCTTGAAAATCCCCTCGATCTCATCAGCGGTCACGCTGCGTGGGTTGACGCGGAGGATGCGTTTGATGGCGAAAGTTTTCTCGGCCAGGCCTCGCAGTTGTTCCGGCTTGATGCCGATGTCGCGCAGGCGCGCTGGGATGCCGATGTCGCCGCGCAGTTTTTCGACGGCAGCGACGGCTTTCTCGGCGGCGGCGTGTTCGCTGAGGCCGACGACGTTTTCGCCCAATAGATGGGCGATGTGTGCGAAGGCCTTGGTCTTGGCGGGGAGGTTGAAGCGCATGACGTAGGGGAGCAGCAGTCCGTTGCCGGCGCCGTGCGAGCAATGGACCGCGCCGCCGACGGGATATTCCATGGCGTGGACCAGGGCAACGCCGACGTTGGAAAAGGCCATGCCGCCCAAAAGAGCGGCAAGGGCCATGCCTTCGCGGGCTTCCAGATCGCTGCCGTTCTTGACGGCGCGGCGGAGAAATTTGCCGACCAGCGTGATCGCTTGCTCGGCGCACAAATCGCCCAGCGGGTGCTTGCCCTGGTAAACGGTGCGTTCATCGGCGGGAATCGGGAAGTCGGCGTTGTCCACGGCAGTGTAGGCTTCGATGGCGTGCGTCAAGGCGTCGATGCCGGAGTCGGCGGTGACTTTGGGGGGACAGGTTAGCGTCATGAGGGGATCGATGACGGCTGCGGTGGGGCGAAGCCAGTTGGACAGGATGCCGACCTTGATGTGATTTTCGGTATCGGTGACGACACTGGCGGCGGAGACTTCCGAGCCGGTGCCGGCGGTGGTCGGTACGCAGATCAAGGATGCGATGGGTCCGGGGATATTGTCATCGCCGACGAAATCGCGTGGGCTGCCGCCGTGCGCCAGAAGCGTGGCGGCGAGCTTGGCGAGGTCCATGTTGCTGCCGCCGCCCAGTCCGACGAACACGTCGGGCCCGAACGCCCTGGCCTGTTCATAGCACGCCATGGCGGCCTTCATCGACGGCTCCGGTTCGCCTCCGGTGAAGGCGGCAACATGGAGCCCGGCGGCCGACAGCGGTTGCCGAACGCGTTCCAGCAATCCCGCCTTGTCCAGGATCGCGTCGGTGACGATCAGTGCTTTCTTCGCCCGCAAGCGCGTGGCGATGTCGCCAAGCTGTCCGACCGCGCCGCGGCCAAAGTGGATCGACTGAGCGATGTGAAAGGTCCAGACGCTGCGCATGGGACGGCTCCGCGAATATATTGATCATGTTCCAGGGTCGTTATAGCTTTTCCCACCGCTGACGGCTTCGCGCTCGCAGTGGATCGCCAGCATCACAGGCGCATCCGAGCGAGCGCGAAGCCGCCAGCGGCAACGGACCCAACCATGACCATTCGCATCGGCATTGTCACCGTCTCCGATCGCGCCAGCCAGGGGATTTACCAGGATCTGGGCGGTCCGGCCATTCGAGCGTGCCTCGATGAAATCCTCTCCTGCCCCTTCGAAGCGGTCGTCCGGCTCATTCCCGACGAACGGCCGATGATCGAGCAGACCTTGCGCGAATTATGCGATCAGGAAAATTGCTGCCTCGTGGTGACGACGGGGGGCACCGGGCCGGCGCGGCGCGATGTCACGCCGGAAGCCACCGAAGCGGTGTGCGAGAAGCTGCTCGATGGCTTCGGCGAGCAAATGCGGGCCGTCTCGCTGAAGGTCGTTCCCACCGCTATTCTGTCACGGCAGATCGCCGGCATCCGGGGCAAATCGCTCATCGTCAACCTGCCCGGCAAGCCGAGCGCCATCCGCGACTGCCTGCTCGCCGTGTTTCCCGCGATTCCTTATTGCATCGACTTGATCGAGGGGCCATTTCTGACCACGAACGAGTATCTGGTGAAAGCGTTTCGACCGAAGAAATAATCTGCGGTGTGCCGGATCGCAGATAGCTGACGGCTGATAGCTTGAAATCAATCGCGCTTGATGAGCCGAGCCTTCGCCCAGTTGACCTCGGCTTGCACGTCGCCGAACGATCCGGTTTCGACGATGAGGGTCAGCACGCGGACCTCGTGCACATCGAGGCGAACTTGCAGCGGCGCGTCGCGGGCCGTGATTTCCTTGCCGGCGTTCAGGTCAATGCGTTTGCCGTCCAGTTCGATGGCGATGCGAGCCCGTCCGCGCGGGCGCGCTCCGGGTCGATGCCGACGAGGCTGTCGAAGCGCTGATAGTGGGCATCGAGCTTGTAGGTAATCGAGCTGCTAGCATGCGTTCCGAGGCCTTTCTCGAAGGTATTGCCCGCGAGGCGCAGTGGATGGCCGGTCGCATCCGCATCGAGAACGAGCGGCCAGCTCGCGCCCAGGTAGGGGCGGTGCTCGTAGCGCGTGCAGGTCAAATCGCTTAGATCGATCGCCTGCCCTTGGCGTTCATCGATGGCCAGGATCGCCGACTCGGGCATGTCCAGATTCGGGCCGAATTGCGTCTTGCCCAGCCAGTGGCGCGTTTTCTCGTCGAAGCGGAGGTCGAGGAAATTGAGGCGGGCGCCGCCGTCGAGCACGGCCCGGTAATAGGATTTCTTGGTTCGCAGCCGGGCTTGCCGATCGGTGTTCCAGGCGATGCCGGCGATGTTGGCCCACGCGGTTTGCGTCTTGCGTTCATCGTTGACGCTGGTGCAACCGGCCTTGTCGATCAAGGCGGCAATGGTCCCCTCGACGCGATCTCCGTTTTTCAGGTAAACCACATCCCGCTTTCGTGTTTCGCGCTGGAGCTTGGCGAAGAACAGGTCGGCATCGTCGTTGCCGTCGGGGAGCGACCAGAAGAGCAGGGCGACATTTGGCGCGTAAAGGCTCAGCGCCTTTTCGGGTGAGCCGTGCAGCGTCTTCGCGCCTTGGAGCAGAAGTCGGCCGTCCTGCAAGATCGCCGGGGCCCCCGGTAGCAACGGGATGCGGTCGCCGTTGGTCAGCAGTGCGAAATTGCGGTCCAGGAGCGCCGGCATCGGCTGGCCTTCGCGGCGCAACTCGATCCAGTGGTCGAGCACGCGCCGGCGGCCGGCCTGAGCCACGGTCAGCGCCCGCGTCGGGGTCAGCGCGATCAGCTCGGCCGCCTTGTGCGTTCCCTCCGCCGTCTCGACGGTAAAGCGTGCCGGTCCTTGAGCATGGGCAACGCGGCCGAGAACAAGCAATAACAGAGTCGAGCGTGTGATTGCGCCAAACATCAATCCTATTCTAATCCCGCTGCCAAAAACTTTCTCCCGCATCTTGCCGGATTTTTGTGGCGGATGGGCCGTCGCGGGAGTTTAATCACATCAACCGCCATTCGCCACGCCAATATTCGAAAGGAAACATCATGCAGCGCATTCCCATCGCGTCCATCCTGGCCATCCTGGTCGCCGTGCCGATTCACGCCGGCGGCGATGGCCCCCCTAAGGGCTTTCAATCACTATTCAACGGCAAAGACCTCACCGGCTGGAAAGCCACCGGCGACATGAAAGTCTGGGGAGCCGAGAAAGGCGTCATCTATTGCGACAAAGGCGGCGGCGGCTGGCTCATGACCGAAAAAGAATACGGCGACTTCGAACTCCGCCTCGAATACAAGATGCCCAAGGGAGGCAACAGCGGCGTCGGCATCCGCTCGCCGCTCAAGGGCGATCCCGCCTACGTTGGCATGGAAATCCAACTCATCGACGACGAGGGCTGGCCGGGCGGATTGCAAAAATGGCAGAACACCGGCGCCATCTACAATGTCGTGCCGCCCAAGAAAATCAACAACAAAGCCATCGGCGAATGGAACCAGATCAAAATCGTCGCCAAGGGCCGGAAGATCACCGTTGTCAACAACGGCGAAACCCTGGTGGACGCCAACCTCGACGACTACGTCAAGGAGCACGGCAAACGGCATCCGGGCATTCTCGAATCGAACACCAAGGGCCACATCGGCTTCCAGAGCTACAACAAACGCGTCGAGTTCCGCAATATTTACTTGAAGGCGCTGTGACATCCCCCAAGCCCCACCATAAGCGCAGCGTTGGTGGGGGTAGTCCCTGGCGCATCAACCCCCACCAACGCTGCGCTTATGGTGGGGCTTGGAACGTGAATATGAACCGCATTATCGCGCTGCTGCTGATCATTATTGCCGCGTTTCCGACCGCCGCCCAGGAGAAAGATAAGCGGCTGACCACGCCGCCACGGCATTACGATCTGAAATATCATCCCTGGACTCCTCCCGAAACCAAGGAGGCATGGGAAGCACGCCGCGCGATCCTCAAGGAGCAACTTCTTGCCTCGCAAGGCTTGTGGCCCATGCCGGAGAAGACGCCGCTCAACGCCGTCATCCACGGCAAGATCGAGCGCGACGGCTACACCATCGAGAAGGTCTTCTTCGCCAGCCATCCGGGCCATTATGTCACCGGCAATCTGTATCGGCCCACCGGCAAGACGGGAAAACGCCCCGCCGTCCTCTACACGCACGGGCATTGGCAGGACGCCCGCCTTTCCACCGCGAATAGCTGGGTAAGCGACAAAAAGTCGGGCGCCGAAGCCACCGAGGAAAGCTCAAAGTACTTCCATCAGGCCGGCTGCGCCATGCTGGCCCGCCTCGGTTGCGTCGTCTTCCACTACGACATGGTTGGCAACTCCGACAGCATGCAGATCAAGCACCGCGAGGGCTTCAAGGACCTTGACGCCCAGCTTCGCCTGCAAACCTTCATGAATCTGCAAACCTGGAACAGCATTCGCGCCGTCGATTTCCTTCTCACGCTCCCCGAAGTCGATCCGGCTCGCATCGGCATCACCGGCGCTTCCGGCGGCGGCACGCAGTCGTTTATCCTGGCTGCCTGCGACGAGCGCATCGCCGCCGCCTTCCCGGCGGTCATGGTTTCCACCAGCATGCAAGGCGGCTGCATCTGCGAGAATTGCGCCTATCTGCGTGTCGGCACCACCAACATCGAGCTGGCGGCCCTGATCGCCCCGCGGCCGCTCGGCATGACCGCCGCCAATGATTGGACCAAGGAGTTGGAAACGAAAGGCCTGCCGGAATTGAAAGCGATCTACAAGCTGTACGGCGTTCCCGAGAACGTCATGGCGAAGTACCTGAGCTTCCCGCACAACTTTAATCAGCCGAGCCGCGAGGTGATGTACAGTTTTTTCAACAAGCATTTGAAGTTCGGCGTGGAAGGCACGATCACAGAAAAGCCGTTCACGCCGGTGCCGCCGAAAGAGCTATCGGTGTATGACGCCAAGCATCCGCTGCCGAAGGATGCCGCCAACGCCGAGACATTGAAGAAGACGCTGACGGCGGCACAGGAGAAGCAGTTGCAGGCGCTGTTGCCGAAAGATAAGGCGGGGCTGGCGAAGGTCCAGAAAATCGAGTTTGGGGCCTTGCGGGCGATGATGGCAGGTCAATTGCCGGCAGTGGGCGATGTGAGCGAACGAAGGGTGAAATCAGGGCTACGCAAGGACGGCGCGGCAATTATCGGGTTCGTCCTCACGCGCAAAGATCAAGGTGAAGAGGTCAAGGCCGTGCGGTTATTCGGTAAAAAATCGAATGGCCGGGACGAGGTCGTTTGGATTCACCCGGACGGCATTGCAAGCCTGGGCGGAAACGGCAAGCTCCATCCCGCTGCCAGCGCGATCCTGGATAAAGGCGCCAGCATTCTCGCCATCGACGTCTTCCAAAACGCCAACGCTACCAAGATCAGCGCCCTCGGGGATGCCGGTTATTATTTCGGCTACAACCGTTCCCTCGTCGCCGAGCGCGTTCACGACATCCTGACGGCGGTTGCCTTCGCGAAGGGGCAAAAAAACATCCAATCGGTCCATCTCGTCGGTTTCGAGCAAGCCGGCCCGTGGGTGGTGCTGGCACGCGGGCTGTGCGGCGATGCGGTCGAACGCACCGCGGCCGACCTGCACGGCTTCCGCTTCGAGAACGTCAAGGATTTCGACGACGAGATGATGCTCCCCGGCGCTCTCAAGTATGGCGGCCTGTTGACACTGGCGAGCACCATCGCGCCGCACGAGCTTTATCTGCACAACACCAAGGGCACGGGCGGCGACGCGTTTTTGCGGGCGGCGTATGAGGCCGCGGGCAGCCGCAAGCTCCAACGACACGAGGCGAAGTCCGATCCGACCGCGGTCGCCGCCTGGTTGTTGCGGTGAATGAATTGGCTTTTCGCTGGCGTTTTGGACCGATCTGCGCTATGCTACAGAGGGGAGGGCGCGCGTCTTTTGTCGCTAGTCCGCTTCGGAAACACGTCATGAAAAAGCGATCTGGCTTCACGCTGATCGAGTTGCTGGTCGTAATCGCGATCATCGCCATTTTGATTGCCTTGCTCGTGCCGGCCGTGCAGAAGGTGCGCGCGGCGGCCGCCCTGGTGCAATGCACCAACAACATGAAGCAAATCGGCCTGGCGTGCCACAGCTTTCACGGGGCCTTCAAGCACTTCCCGTGGATGAGCGATCCGCAAAACCAGGGCCTCGGCTGGATGGTGGGCATCTTGCCGTACATCGAACAGCAGCCGCTTTACAGCGATATGAATGTCGCGCCGTCGATTCCGGTTTTCCTTTGCCCGGCCGACCCGCGCATGAATCAGGTTGACACCAACTACGGCTGGGGCATGACCGATTATGTCGGCGTGGCTGGCTACGATATGAGCGACACCGCACCGGCTCATCTTGGCATCATCCAGTTCTCCCACCACGTCACCATCATGCAAGTTACCGACGGCACGAGCAACACGATCCTGGTGGCGGAACGACCCTTCAGCGTCGATTTCTGGTGGGGCTGGTGGGCGCAATATTCTTACGGTGACAATATCTGGGGCTCCGTGCAGAACATCACGGGCGATTCTTCGTATCCGACCTCGCAAAAAAATTATTACACCGGCGACAACGGCGGCACGCCGTGCCCTTCGGGCCCCTATTATTTCGGCAACGGGCCCCGCGAGGTCGGCAATTCGTGCAGCTTCAACCAGATCTGGAGTTGCCATCCCGGTGGCGGGAATTTCACGCTGGCCGATGGCTCCGTCCGCTTTGTCGCCTACAGCGGCGCCCTGGCAATCGTCGATGCCTCCACCTACGCCGGTGCGGAATCAACGCAGATCCCCGATTAATGAATAAGGAAGGCAGGAACGCAGGAAGAAAACAGGAAAGGGTCATTGCGGTTTTTATCGCGCCGTCTCAGGTCTTTGTACTCGAAGCTCCGCATTCTTCGTGCTTTTCTGCCTTCCTCATAGACTTGCCGTGAGTTCCCGAGAGCCGCCATGTTCCGGTTGACGCGAATGACGCCTGTCCTCGGCGCCCTGGCTGCCGCATTGTGCCTGGCTGGCTGCGGCAACCACGTTGGCAGCGTCACCGGTAAGGTCAGCTATGTGGGCAAGCCGGTCGTGATCGGATCGATTGTGCTGGTCAACGAGGACACCCTGGCCTTCCATCAAGAGTCAATCCAGCCGGACGGAACCTACCATATCGGGAATGTTCCCTATGGCGTCTACAAGGTCACCGTCCACAGCGCCGACCCGGACAAACGCCCCGTCAGCCGGCCTGTCCCGGCAAACCTGAAAAAGAAGCCCAAAGAAACCGAGCCGCCGCCGCCCCGGCCCGACGCCGACAAATGGTTCGCCATCCCCGAGCGCTACAGCGATTGGAGGCAATCCGACCTCTCCGTGACCGTTTCTCAATCCAGCACTACCTTCGACATTCGGCTGGCCGATTAAGCGCGCTTTCGATTGCATCCAAAATCACGGCCGCGTATAATCATTTCATCAAATAGTCATTAGCGTTCCAGGATGGACTATCGGGAGGCCCATGCCATGGCGAAAGACTCCCTTGAGTTGCTCCGCCAGCAAGCGCAGGATGCGCTTTCACGCGGTCAATTTCAAGAAGCTCGGCAAATCTATCAGCAAGCTCTCGGCTACCGCAGCGACAGCCCGGATATTCATTACGGCATCGCCACCGCTTGCTTCCTCCTGGGGGACATCCATAGCGCCGTCTATCATTTCAAGGAAGTCATCCGCCTCGATCCGTTGCGCGCCGGCGCCTACATCAACCTGGGCGCCGTCTACAATCGCCTCGGTCAGCTCGAAGACGCCCTCGCCACGCTGCGGCGCGGCATTCAGCTCGATACCAACCGCGCGGAAGGCTACTACAACCTCGCCCTCGTCTACAAGCAGCTCGGCCAGGTCGAGATGGCCGTGAACGCCTATCGCGAATCGGTCCGGATCAATCCGCGCATGTACGACGCCCATTACAACCTGGGCAACATCTTTCTGGAGAAGGAACAATTCGCCCTGGCCATCGCCCATTACAAGCAGGCGCTGGAAATTCGCCCGAAGTGGGAGAAGGCTCGCAGCGCCCTGGAAACCGCGCAGGCCGCCAAAGCCGCCCACGACGGCGCCGACGTTCCCACCGCGCCCGTTGAAGCCACCAGGCCGGCCGAGGTCAAATTCGATCCGAATCGCCTGATCGATCCAAGCATTCACGGCAAGCTGCTGCGCGATCTGCACGGCCTGGTCGTGGACACCGATGCCCAAAGCCAGGCGATGCTCGACTTCCTGCAAAAAGAGGTGGAGGAAGCAATCCGCGAGCTGTCGATCAGCATCCTGACGCCGCACGATCCGAAGCACAACCTCGACGAGCAAATCCGCCACTTCGACGCGATGGTGGCCAAGCTGCACGAATTGCAAGCCGAGATGCAAAAACGCATGACGCGCACCCGCATCGTCGGCGAACAGGTACTCAAGATCTAACGCACGAGCCGGAAGATTTTCAGAGCCCGAGCGCCAAGCGAGGATTGAGCAAGAAACCTCGCTCGGCGCTCGGGCTCTGAAGATGGCTAAATTCACCGGCGCTGTGTCAAAAGCCCAAGAAGTTGCTCAGCCCCAACTTCTCCAAGCGTCGGCACCACCACATCGGCGCCGGCGGCGCTCAGTTTCTCCGCCGAATGATGGCCGACGAAGGTGACGGCGACGGCGCGCATGCCTCCCGCGCGGGCGGCTTGTACTCCGGCCGGCGCGTCCTCCAGCACGATGCAGCGATTGGCGGGAACGCCGAGCTTCGCGGCGCCGATCAGGAAAACGGCGGGATCGGGCTTGCCGCGCGTGGTGTCTTCCATGGCGACGATGGCATCGAAGTAGCGCTCGGTGCCGGTGAGACGCAGGATCAAGTCCAGATTGCGGCGCGGCGCACTGGAGCCGATCGCTTGCCGGCCCCCCGCCTGGCTGATCGCTTCGAGCAATTCGGCGACGCCGGGCAGGAGCGCGACCCCTTTCTCGGCCTCCGCGCGGTAGAGGTCTTCCTTGTGATCGCCCAGTTCCGCGATCTGCGTTGGCGTCCATTCGTTGCCGAACAGCTTCGGGATGATTTCGGGATTGCGCCAGCCGAAGGTGGCGGCGAAATCGGCGCGCGTGAATGGCTTGCCGATCTCCGCGGCCAGTGCGACCCAGGCCTGGAAGTGCAACTCGGCGGTATCGACAAGCGTGCCGTCCACGTCCCAGAGGACGGCCCATCCGGTCTGGCTCCCCTCTCCCCTCCGGGGGAGAGGGGTCGGGGGTGAGGCGGGAGTCATCACGAAATCAATCCCTCTTGTCGCAGGAGCGTTAGCAAACTTTCCTTATTCTGCTCGATGGGACCGGAAGTGTCCAGCACGTGGGTCGAGTGAAGCCAGGCTGGGCGAATTGGCTCCCAGCTATGTTCAAGCCGTTGATAGATGCTCCAGTCAGCGTCGGAATCATCGTTGTGGCGCGCTTGCAGGCGCGAGCGCACGATGTCCGGCGCCGCCTGGCAGTGGATGAAGCAAATGGGAACGCCCCAGCGGCGGGCGGCATCGAAGAACAACTGCCGTTGCCCATCGGTGCGAAAATTGGCGTCGATCAACGCGCGTTGGCCCTGCCAGAGCAGTGCTTCGGTGCGTTTCAGCAATTCGGCATAGGTACGCTCGGTCCAGGCCTCGGCATAGATTCCCTGGTTGAATTCCGTGGATTGAGGCGCCGAATCGGGCACGCCGGCCAGCTCCTTGCGAATCACGTCGCTGCGCAGCAGATTGAAGTTCGCTGTCTCGGCCAAGGAGCGTGCCAGGGTCGATTTGCCGCTGGCGGGCAAGCCGGCCATCAACACAAGGGCGGGGCGTTGGCCCGGCGTCTCCATTTCGACGAGCGCCAGCAGCCAGTGCGCCTGCGCCCGCTGCTCGGCTTGACGGCGTTCGCCGGGATCGATCTCCGATTCGCTCAGCTCCATGCCCTCGACCTTGGCCCGCACTACCGCCCGATAGCCGGCATAGAACGGCAGCAACGTGCGCCCATCATTGTCGCTGCTGGCCGTGAAATAGGCGTCCGCAAGCACACCGGCCAAATCGCGGCGGCCATGAAACGATAAATCCATCGCCAGGAACGCCACGTCCGCAGCCGGGTCGGCATAGCGAAAACGGTCGCAAAACTCGATGCAATCAATGATGACCACGTCATTCGGCGGCGCCGTCTCCGGAAAAAGATACACGTGATCGAGACGTAAATCGCCATGCGTGTCGCGCGGCACTCCCCGGCTGGCCCGATCCTGAATCAACGGGCGACCGTTTTGCAAATGCGCTTCCGTCAGGCGCGCACTCGCTCGAAAACCGCCGGCGCCACCGTCACGCCGACCAGCGGCTCGGTTTGCGTGAAATTTTCACGTGCATTGCCGGCGACGACTTCAAAGCAGCCGAACGACCAGATGCGCTCATTCGATTCGGCGCCGCGATGGAAATCGGCCACGCGCTCAGCCAACGCGCGGATGTGCCGCCGCCGTCACCTCGCCGCGCTGGAGCCGGTTTTCCAGCGTGGCCTCGGCGGGCAGGCGCTTCATCTTGACGGCCCATTCGATCGCGGGCCCGGCGCCGCCGAAGCGATACCCCCTCACCCCCGGCCCTTCTCCCCCGCTGGGGAGAGGGGAGACAGGGGTCCTCGGCCCCTCTCCCGCGGTGGGGACAGCGGAGACAGGGATCACGCCGAGGTAGACGTGCGGGGCCAGCCGGCGATTGAGGCGGACCTCCTCGTCGCAGAAATGCTTGCGCTTCTCCAGGGTGCAGAAATCGAGAAAGCCGAGATTGACCGGCTTCTTGATCTTGTAAGCGTATGGGCCGGCCAGAAACACCACGGAGAGGTGCGTTTGGTGGACCTCCACCGCGTCCACCGGATGCGGGTAGGCGTCCGGACGCGACAGCGCCTCGATCAATTTGAGCAGGCCGCAGTCCATGACATTATCCTGTCGCGCGCGGCAGGCCGCGACAATCGTCATCGGTAAGCTGATATTTCTTGATGAGCCGATAAAGGGCCCGGCGACTGATGCCGAGCACCTTGGCGGCGTGGACCTTGTTGCCCTTCTCTTGCCGCATCACCTCGAGCACATGCCGGCGTTCGATTTCGCGGAGCTGACGCGGATCGCCGGCGCTGGGCGTCGCCGCCTGGCTGCGATGATCGACGAGGTTCTCGGGAAGATCGTCGAGCGTGACGGTGTGCTCCTCGGCCAGAATCTGCGCCCGTTCCAGGACGTTGGCCAACTCGCGGATGTTGCCGGGCCAATCGTAGTGCGTGAGGGCTTCCATCGCTTCGGGGGTAATGGCGAATGGCTTGGGGCCGATCTGCCGCGTGCCGAGAAAATGGCGAATCAGCTCCGGCACGTCCTGCCGGCGATCCTTCAGGCTCGGCAGATGGATCGTCACGACGTTGAGCCGATAATACAGATCCTCACGGAACTTGGCGTTCTTCAGCTCCTCTTCCAGATTCTTGTTGGTGGCGGCGAGGATGCGCACGTCGGCAATCGCTTCATGCGTCGAACCGACCCGGCGGTAATGACCGTTCTCCAAAACACGCAGCAATTTCGCTTGCAGCCCCGGCGCCATCTCGGCGATCTCGTCAATAAAAAGCGTGCCCCCCTCCGCGACCTCGATCAAGCCCGGCTTGGTCTGCACGGCTCCCGTGAAGGCGCCTTTTTCATGGCCGAACACCTCGCTTTCAAGCAAGGTTTCCTGCAAGGCAGCGCAGTTGACGGTGACCAGCGGGCGCGTGCGGCGTGGGCTGTTGTAATGCAAGGCGCGCGCGACGAGCTCCTTGCCCGTGCCCGACGCGCCGCGGATGAGCACGGTGGCATCGGTCGGCGCGACCTTTTCGATGAGCTGCATGACGCGCAAATGCAGCGGGCTGGCGCCGACCATCCGGTAACGCGGCGATTCGAAGCTGATGTGCTCGACCCACTGCCGTTCGCGCCGCGCCAGCGATACCTTCTCGAAGGCCTTTTGCACGTGAATTTCAAGCTCGTTGAAATGGAACGGCTTGGTGAGGAAATCGTAGGCGCCGGCTTTCATCGCCTGGATGGCCGTCTCGATGCTGCCGTGCGCCGTCAGCATGATCACTTCCATCTCGGGGTGCTGCTCCTTGAGCTTGGCCAATAATTCCAGACCATTGATATCGGGCAGGCCAACATCGAGAAGGGCGACGTCGAAACGGCCTTGTGAGGCGAGGGTGAGCGCATCGGCGCCGGTTGCAGCGGTGATGATCTTGATTCCCTTGCGATCGAATCGCTGCGTCATCATTTCCAGCAGCGTGTCATCGTCATCAACGACCAGCAGACGGATCGTCAACGATTTCTCGGTGGCAGCCATGAGTCGGGCCTCGACGGAAATGCAAAGAGGTCCACACTCCGTTATCTTAGCCGAGTTCGGAGCCGCTGCAACGGTGAACGATGCGATGAATTCGCCAAGCGCAGCTCGGAAATCGGACCAAGCCAGGGCTGATTTCCCGACCTGGCCCGGGGCTTCCTTGTTGTGAGACCTTGATTTTCAAGATCGGGACTGATGGCAATCGTGGACGGTCGCATGCACATCAGGCGGTCGCGTTGGACGCCGATGTTCTGTAACAGTTCCGCTCATTCGCAACCGCTGCCGCACATACTTTGGACCGTTCAGGGCAATAATGGGTGCTTTTTATTTCTGGCACGCACCTTGCTCAAGGACGCGAGCAATCATCTTTCTCAAGGAGCACGCCATGCATTCCGCGCCATCTGAAACGCCAACGGGTCCGCGGCCGGAACCCACTCAATCCGAATGCGAGAGCATCCCATGCTACGATCGCTTCGTCCTGTGGATGTTTCTGCTTTGCTTCATCTTCTTTGGCGTTATTTTGCTGGGGGATTTGGTATCGGGGTTATTCCGCTGAGCGAAAGCCCGCGGTCAACGCGCCGGCGACTGGGGAGCCGAGTTCCTCGGCGGCAGGCGCGTCCGCGCTCACAAGAGGCGCACGGCCCGGGATCATATCCGTCAATTCTTGCAGGATCTGCGTATTGAGCATTTCTTCCAAGCTGTTCAGACAACGAGCGACGGTACGGCCATCCATGACGCGATGATCGTAAATGATCTTGACGTTGACCTCGCCCGAAGCGGAGATGGGGCCAAAGGTGAGGTACGTGGTGAACGGCGCGACCGGATGGTGCTGTTCCACGCCGAGGTTGCCGAGGCTGGAGATGATGAAGGTTCCGAAGCGTTTGGCGCGTTTCCAGCCGGAGATGTAGAGCGTGGTCCAGAAAATGAAGCGCCGCAACAGGGCTGGCAAGCGTCCGAGGCGAAGCCATTGCCGAAAGTGGCCGACCTGATGGATGGGAGTTTCGCGATAGCGGCGCAGGGCAGCGTCGAGTTCCGGCAGCGTTTGTAGATCAGGGCTGCGCACCTTCCCCCCAAGCACGATGCTCTCTCCATCGAGCTCGCGCTCCATCAGGATCGCGCATTCGCTGATCGCATGCTCGTAAAGGTGCGGCCACGGCAAGGGGATGTAGGCGCGGCGCAATTCGGCATGGCGCTGGGCGGTCAAGCTGTACGCCTTCATGAAGATCGCGGTCCACGAAACGAAGGCGCCGGCTTTGCGTGCCGCCGCCAGCGCCCCGACATTGATCACCGTCGAGAGAGGCAAGGACGGCACTTGCCGGCCATGATGCAAGATTTCCATGACCATCTTGCGCGCCGGCGACAGCGCCAGCCGGCAGCCTTTGCGTTCTTGGGCCATCGCAATTCCTTTCACGAATGACGAAAACAAACCGCGACCATTCTGTCGAAGTGGGGCATCCGGGTCAAGGCGAGGAATGGCTCGCCACCGTCCACTCTCCACTCTCCACTACTTTCATCCCGGCGGCCAGTGGAAGTCGCGGCCGCCCATCAAGTGAAAATGCAAGTGCGGCACCGTTTGCCCGCCGCGATCCAGGCAATTGACCACGATGCGATAGCCGTCGTCCAGCTTGAACTGCTTGGCGAGCTTGGCCGCGACCAGGTGCATATGGCCGAGCAGATCGCGATCCTGATCGGTGAGGTCGGAATGCGTCGCAATCGCCTTGCGCGGGATGATGAGCACGTGCGTCGGCGCCTGTGGGTTGATGTCGTGGAAGGCCAGGCACCATTCGTCCTCGTAGGCAAGGTTCGCCTTGATCTCTTTGTCGAGAATCTTCTGAAAAATGTTGTCCTTGAGCATCGGATACCTTTCAAGAAAAAAAACTGCAAGTAAAAAAATAGAAAGTAAAGCCGCATCACTTTCTACCTTTTTACTCTGGAAGGATTCCTTTCAAGAAAAAAAATGGAAAGTGAAAGTGCATTACTTTCTACTTTTTTACTTGGTTCTTTTTACTTTATGGAAGGATTCCCCATGCCCTGGCAGATCGGCATCGACGAAGCGGGCTACGGCCCCAACCTCGGCCCGTTCGTGATGACCCTCGTCGCTTGCCGGGTTCCGGACGAATTGCACCATGCCGACCTGTGGGACGTGCTGAAGTCAGGGATGCGCCGCGCCGACGAATCGGCCGACGTCCGGCTCATCGTGGCCGATTCCAAACAGGTTTATTCGCCAGCCCGCGGCTGGGACGATTTGGAGAGAACCGCGCTCGCCGCCCACATCGGCGGCTTCTTCGCCCCGGCCATGATGCTGTGCGATTTGCTGGGCCATCTCGCCGACGCCGACTTGCCGCACTTGCGCCGCGAAGCCTGGTTCGTCGGCGACACCGCGCTGCCAACTGAAATCGCCGCGGACGATCTGACGCGTGGCATCGACGGCTGGCGGACAACCAGCGCCGCCGCCGGCGTGGCCTGGGGCTTCTGCCGAAGCGCGATTGTCCCGGCGCCGCGCTTCAACGACCTGATCGACAAATGGGACAGCAAAAGCGCCGTCCTCAGCGTCGCCGTCACACACCTCATGCAGCAATGCCTGGCGCACACCGCCGCCGAGCCGATGCGTTTCGTCATCGACAAGCACGGCGGCCGCAACGCCTATAGCGCCCTGTTGCAACACGCCTTCGCGGACGGCATCGTGCTGGCGGAAGAGGAGGGGCGTCTGCGCAGCGTCTATCGCGTGGAGGGCCTGGATCGCCCTGTGCGGATCATGGTGACGCCGCGGGCTGACCTCGAGAATTTCACGGTCGCGCTGGCGTCGATGATCAGCAAATATGTGCGCGAACTGCTGATGCGCGAATTCAACCGCTTTTGGCAGTCACACATCCCGCAACTCAAGCCGACCGCCGGCTACCCGCAAGACGCCGGGCGTTATTTCGAGGCGATTCGGCCAGCGCTCGTGAAACTGGGCATCGCGGAACGGGCGGTATGGCGGTGCCGGTAGAAACCGCGGAATTTTCACGCCGCAGCGCAATCGAATCGCGTTGCTGCCTCGTCTTGTATTTGAAACGGCATCACGGCGATGCTCGAAAGGAGGTCCGATATGCGATGGAATCTACGGCTGCTCACGATTGCGCTCCTGGCCGTCGGCGTCAGCGGCGTGGCGGCAGGCGGCGAAAAGCTGGGCATCAAGCCGCTCGTCCCTGAAACTTGCGGCGATCACGGCACCAATGTTCACTTCGAGAAGAACCCCAAGGATGCCGCGAAGAAGGCGGCCAAGGAAGAGAAGCTCGTTCTGGTCATCCACATCTCCGGCCATTTCGAAGATCCGAACCTGCTTTGAAACAACGCCGAAGCGCTCCGTGTGAGCGCTCTGTCGGACAAGAAGGTCGGGGAATATCTCGACCAGAACTTCGTCTGCGCCTTTCAACGCGTCGGCACGTTCAAGATCGTCGGCAAGCAAAAGCAAGGCGGCAACGTCGCGTCCTACTTCTGCGCCCCCGATGGCCGCGTGCTGCACGCCATCGCCGGGCCGGTGGACGGCCCCACCTTCCTGCGCGAATCGCAATGGATCATCGAGATAGCCAAGAAAGCGATCAAGGATGCCGACGGCGACGGCGGTAAATTCAAAATCGCCATGCGCACCGCTCATGCCGACAAGCTGCGCCAAGAGCACGGCCTCACCGTCGAGCCGATCACCTTCGATCCGCCCGAACCGCAGAAGGAAGGCGACGCCCTGACCTATCGCGATCCGAGCGGCCAACCGCTGGCCCCGGTGCTGAAGCCGGCGCCGATCGATGGCCCCGATGTCAGAATCCGCGACGCCGCCTTCAACGCCATGCAGGAAAAAGCCAAGAGCGCCCCGGCGCCCAGAATGTGCTCGACCGCAAAGGCCGCAGCTGGGTCCTCGGCACGCAAGGCCGCGTCCACGTCCTCATGGCGGCTCATTCGATGGCCCCGATCGACCGCATTTACGCATCGGTCTTCGAAGGCATCCTCGGCGAGCGCATCTCGACCTTGCCGGTCGAGGTGGTCGATCCATTCCCGTGGAACAATCGCAAACCGAATCCGAAGAAGTGAGCTGCCCGCGAAAAAAAGGGGCTGAGCACCGTGGCCGGGGTCTGTACTCAGACCCCGGTGAACGGCCAGCGCGGCGTCTGACCGCAGGCGCCAAGCGACCGCCACAAATCCTCGGCAATACGAGCCCGTGCGGGCGCGGTTGTCGCGAGTGGATTCTGTCCCTGGCGCTTCGCCGGGGTCTGGGTACGGACCCAGGCCACGGTCCTTCACGGTCCTTCAAAAACCCGACCAGACTGCGCATCGCTCAGGTGACTATCCTACGCTTACTGCCACCAACATGGTCGATGAAATCGCCGCCACCGCCAGCACGCAACGCACGGCCATTGAACGATTCCCCCAATGCGCTCTCGGTAGCCTTGTAAGGAGGACGGCAACAACCGCGAAGGAAAGTGCCGCTGTGCCGAGGATTGCCTGCAGAATCGCAAAGCGTGCCTCCGCGCCGGGACCCACGGACACAAACAGCATCAGCATGGACGCCAAAGTCAGAATCGCGCACGTGTACGATGCTAAGTG
>CAVYFY010000008.1:0-101734 GCA_963767835.1 uncultured Planctomycetota bacterium | reverse complement strand
CTCCAATATGTACGGTGGCTTGGTGGCCGATGCGCAGCACACAAGAACGGCGGTCAGGATGAGCGGCGTTCGCTGCCGCGGAGGCTTCGCTGAGCGTTCGACCAAGGTAATAGTCACCGGATTCCGGCTCGATGGCGATGAATGAGTTCAGGTGGCTGCGCTCCAGATCGCCGCGCAGCGTTACATAGATGCGTTCGGCCCGCTGAAATAAATCCGCACTGCTCATGATGGATGATCTCCATTGTCGGTCATTGTAGTTATAGCATATCCTGCGGATCAATATCCACGGTCAATTCCACGCCCGCCCCGACGCGCACCGTCGGCAGCACCACCCGCAACACCTGATGCAGCACCGCGGAACTGGCGCTGTGCAACTGGAAATGGAAGCGGAAGTAGCCCTTCAAGCGAAACACCGGCGCCTCCGCGGGGCCCAACAGCCGCAGCGTCGGTTCATTCGCTTTCTTGCGGCGATCCAGCTCGATGCGGAAGGCGGCGGCCAGGCGGTCGGCGTAATCGTTGCCCGCTTTCTCCTCCTTGCTGCGAACGATGAGCCGGGCCATGCGCTCGAAGGGCGGATACTTGTGGGCTTTGCGAATCTGCATCTCTTCTTGGGCGAACGTCAAGTAATCATGGTTCGCCGCCAGCGCGATGCTGGGATGTTCCGGCTGCATGGTCTGGAAATAGACGCAGCCGACTTGCGAACCGCGCCCGGTGCGGCCGGCAACCTGGGCCAGGAGCTGAAAGGTCCGCTCCGACGCCCGGAAGTCGGCATGGTGCAGGCCGACGTCCGTGTTGACGACGCCGACCACCGTCACCTTCGGGAAATCGAGCCCCTTGGCGATCATCTGCGTGCCGAGCAGAATCCGGATTTCGCCGCGGCGGAAGGCGTCGAGCACCTTGCGATGGCTGCCGGGCCGTTTCATCGTGTCGGAATCCATGCGTTCGACCGCCTGGCCGGGGAATTTCGCCTCGATCTCCGCCTGCAGCTTCTCGGTCCCCATCCCTTGATAGAGCACCTGCCCGCCGCCGCAGATCGGGCATTTCTCCGGCGGCTTCGTCTCGTAGCCGCAATAATGGCACATCGTCACATGGCGATCGCGGTGAAATGTCATCGACAGATCGCAGAACTTGCAATGCTCGACATGGCCGCACGCCGGGCAGAACAGATAAGTCGAGAAGCCGCGGCGATTGAGCAAGAGGATCACCTGCCCGCCGCGTTCGAGCGCGTCCTGCATGGCCCGCTCGAGCGTCGGGCTGATGCCGTGCGATTTGCGATCGCCGCGGAAGTCATGGCGCAAGATCGATCAACTTGACCGCCGGCAGCGGGCGATCGGCGACGCGGCGCGGCAACGTCAAGAGCTGATAGGCGCCGCGCTGGGCGTTGTGCCAGCTCTCCAGCGACGGCGTCGCCGAGCCCATGATGATCGGGATGTTTTCCAGCCGGGCCCGCATGACGGCGACATCGCGGCCATGATATCTCGGCGTCGCTTCCTGCTTGAAGCTGCTCTCGTGCTCCTCATCGATGACGATCAGACCGAGCTTGCGCGTCGGGGCGAAGACGGCACTGCGGGCCCCGACGATCACTTGCACCTGCCCGTGAGCGATGCGCCGCCAGTGCTTGCCGCGCTCGGCGGTGTGCAGATGGCTGTGCAAGACCGCGATGTCGCCACAGCGGCCACGAAACGCCTCGATGGTTTGCGGCGTCAAGCTGATTTCGGGCACGAGGATGAGCGCTTCCTTGCCCTGGCGCACGACTTCCTCGATGGCGCGGAGGTAAAGCTCGGTCTTGCCGCTGCCGGTGATGCCGTAGAGGAGGAACGGTTGAAATCCGCCGGCCTGAAGCGCCGGCTCGAGCTTCGCCCAGGCGGCGGCTTGATCGGGCGTTAAACTGGGCCCTCTCCCCTCTCCCGGTACTCCGGGAGAGGGTCCGGGGGTGAGGGCGGAGTCTTCGGCCATGTTCGTCGGCTGCGACACCGCCGTCGCCTGATCGATGCGCCCCGCGAATCGCCGCGCATAGCCCTTCTCCACCAGCGCCTCGATCGGCATGCCGCCAGTGCCCGTCGCTTCCTTCACGTGGCGCACTTCGACCGGCGCGTTCTGCGTCTGCAAATACTCCAGCACCTTCTTCTGCTTCGGCGACAAATGCGGCAACGGATCGGGCAGAAGCGGCGCACAACTCCAGCATCGGCGCCATGCGCGTGCCCGCCAGCTTCTTGACGCCGGCCGGCACCACCACGTTGAGCACCTGCCCCCAGCCGCACAGGTAATAATCCGCCATCCAGCGCGTCAGCTTCAAGAGATGATCGGTCAGGATCGGCTCGTCATCGAGCACCTGCACGATCGCCTTGACCTTGCGCTCCGGCTTCGCTTCCGTCATGCCGACGCAAAAGCCAATGGTCTGCTTATCGCCCCGGCCAAACGGCGCGAGCACGCGCTTGCCGACGGCGATCTGCCCTTGCAGCGACGCGGGGACCGCATAGGTATAAGCGTGATCGAGCGGCCGATCGAAGACGATCTCCGCGAATGCGGTGTCGGCCGCCTGCGCGGCTTCATCGGTCTTGAACAGATTGGGTTGCATCAAGTCGAGCATGGCGCTTGCCCCGCGATGCGGTATACATCCATTCACATTATACCGCGGAGGGCAAGAACGCGAAGTCGGTTGCCGCTATCTATTCCTTGATCCCGGTTTCTGGCGACGGATCACCAGCTTTAAACGCTCCTTCCGGCACGCCCGGCGTCGGGTCTCCCGCTTCGACGTGCCGCATGACGCTTTTGCGATAGCCGTACGCGAAGTAGATGCACATGCCGATGGCCGAGCCAAATCACGAGTCGCATCCAGGTGTCGTCCGGCAGGAATCCCATCAGCAACAGATTGACGGCGATGCCGAGCGGCGCGACGACATAAACGCGCCGGGCAGCGGAACGGCCGCGTGCGCCTCAGGCCGCTTGATGCGCAGGATCAGCACGGCGGCGCACACCACGACGAATGCGAACAAGTGTGCCGATGTTGACCATCTCTTCCAGAACGGAAATCGGCGTGAAGCCGGCGACGACCGACATCAAGCGCTCCGGTCACGATCGTCGAAACGTGCGGCGTCTTGAATTTCTCGTGAACGGCGCCGAAGATGGCATGCGGCATCAAGCCGTCGCGGGCCATCGCCAAAAAGATGCGCGCCTGGCTGAGGAATGTGATCAAGAGAACGCTGGTCATGCCCGCGAGCGCCCCTGCGGCGATCAGCCCGGCGGAATAATGCAGCACCTTGCTATCCCCCTGCTCGGCGCGGCGGCGAAACGCCGACGCCACGGCCGCATCGGGATCGATGTAGGGGTACGGCTCCATGCCGGAGATGATTGCCGCGACCGCGACATACAGGAGCGTGCATAAGAACAACGACGCCAGGATGCCGATCGGCACATCGCGCTGCGGCTTGATCGCTTCCTCAGAGTGCGTCGAGATCGAATCGAAGCCGATGAAGGCGAAGAACACCAGTGAGGCGCCGAGCATCATGCCGGAGAAGCCGAAGGGAAATACGAATTGCGCATGCGGAATCGTCCAGGGCGGCAAGCTTCTTGTTCATGCCGACCTTGGCGAACATGCCCCATTTTTTGGTTTCCACTTCCTCGGCTTTCTTCGGTGCTCCCTCCGCCTCGGCGCTTGGCCAACACCTCGGCAACCGCCGTCTTGTGTCAGCGTTCCGTCGATCTTGGCTCAGTCTCGTCGCCAAAGTGATTGCTCGACTGCGCTTGATGGTCGCTCGGCGTCTTCGCTGGCCTGGGCACGCTGCATCTTGAACGTCGCGACTGTGCTTGCTTACTTGAAGAGGATTTGCCTCCTCTGCTGCTATCTTTCTTGTGCTCGAATCGCTTTTGCACCAGTGTTCGGGATGAGCAACTCTTCCGGTTGCCGGCGGTCGTCCGGCGGTATCGTGGTCCAGTTGGCCGGGGTTGACGAAGAAGACACCGACGACAATCACGAAGACGACAACGCCTAGCTTCAGACCGACCAGGGCGGTGTTGGAAGCGGCGCTCTCGCGGATGCCGATGACCAGAATGACGGTCACAGTTGCCATGATGAACATGGCCGGCAGATTCATCATGGCGCCCGGGTGTGGAGAAAGGATCGTGGCATAAATAATCGGGCACGGCGGAATTCCGTGCCAATCCAGACTTCAGGAATTCGTTGAGATATTTGGACCACGACTGCCGCCACGGTCGCCGCCGCTCATGGCGTATTCGAGAATCAAGTCCCAGCCGATGATCCAGGCGAAAATCTCGCCGAGCGTGGCGTAGGCATAGGTGTAAGCGCTCCCGGCGACCGGCGCCATCGACGCGAACTCCGCATAGCAGAACGCCGCCAACGCACAGGCGATGCCGGCGACGACGATAAGACAACGACGACGCCGGGCCCGGCGTCGTTGGCGGCGACGCGCCCCGTCATCACGAAAATGCCGGCGCCGATGATCGCCCCCACGCCCAGCGACGTCAGACCCACCGGCCCCAGCACGCGCCGCAGCCGATTGTCGCCCTTCGCCTCGGCGTCGAGCATCTCCAGCGATTTCGTCGCGAAAATTCGATTCCAGAACATATGCATCCTTTTCTGTCTCGGCGAGCCGAGCCGCGTGAGCGGCCGGGCTAAACACCCGGCTAATCACGGAGCTCGGCTCGCCCGATTTACTCTACGCCATAGGTAATATACCGGTATCCCCGCCAGCACGATGATGAAGCTTGGCCAACTGTAAACCGGCTTCACCACCAGAAGCGAAAGCATGATCACCGCGCACAAAGCACAATGTAAATCGCCGGCAGCAGCGGATAGCCCCAGGCCCGGTAAGGCCGATCCGCCGCCGGCTTTTTCCTGCGCAGGACGAAGACGGCGGACACGGTAAGGATATAGAACATCAGCGCCGCGAAGATGATGTAATCGAGCAATTCGTTGTAGCTGCCGGAAAAGATCAGCACGATCGACCAGACGCATTGCAGCCACAGCCCAGCCGCGGGGACGCTGTTGCGATTGAGCGTGCCGACCGATTGGAAGAAAAGTCCATCGCGGGCCATCGCATAGTAAAGGCGCGGCCCCATCAGCGTCAGGCCGTTGACGCAGCCGAAGGTCGAGATCATGATGATGATGGCCATGAGGTTTACGCCGAGGCCGGGCGAGGCGACTTCGAGGACCGCCGTGCCGACGCGATCGTCCTTGGCGTGGTCGATGCCGCGCTCGAAAGCGGTGGGGGCGTCCTTCACGCCATGGAGCGGCAATGCCGACAAGTAGGCAAGATTGGCGAGCACGTAGAGCGTGATGACGATGACGGTGCCGAGGAAAAGGCCCCACGGCAACGTTCGCTGCGGATTCTTCACTTCATGGGCGACAAAGGTAACGTTATTCCACGCGTCCGACGGAAAAAAGCGAGCCGACCATGGCCCCGCTCATCACCATGACCAGGGCAAGCGGTGCCCAGCCCGGCGAACTTGGCGACGCTTTGCATATGTCGGCGTCGCTGTGATGCCGTTCCAGACATCCGCCGAATTCTGCCGGATCGCTTCGGGATTGAGCGGCGATGGTAAGGCCCAAGACGATGAGCAAGCCGAGCCCCAGCAGTTTGCTGACCGTGAAGATGTTTTGCACAAGCCGGCCCAGCTCGATGCCGAAGCCGTTGATGAAGGTGAGCAGACATGGTCAACGCGACGGCCACGAACTGCCCGTGTGACACGCGGAACTCGTCGCGTTTGAAGAACGTCATCGGCTCATCCATCCACGGCACCGGCACTTTCAAGTCGATGCCGAGCGGGACGCTGAAATCGAGATAAGAATTGGTTCCCAAGACCGGCACAAGCACGCCCAGGAACTTGGCGAAGGCGACACTGACCGCGGCGATGAAGCCGGTCTGAATCACCAGAAAGCAGGTCCAGCCGTACAGAAATCCCCAGAGCGGAGCCGTACGCTTCACGAAGGAAGACGTACTGCCCGCCGGCGTTGGGCATCATGGCCGCGAGCTCGGCGTAACTGAGCGCCCCGATGATCGTCAGGACGCCGGTGAGAATCCACACGAGCAACAGCCAACCCGAGGAACCGACATCGCGGCCGATGTCGGCGGAGACGATGAAGATGCCCGAGCCGATCATCGAGCCGGCGACCAGCATGGTGGCGTCAAAAAGTCCCAGCTTTTGCTGAACGCCGGCGGGCTCGGCGGCATGATCCGGGAGAAGCATTTAGAGAAGGTAACAGAATCCCCGCCAATCGGCAAAGGTTTTTGACCGTCAAGCCCCACCATGAGCGCAGCGTTGGTGGGGGTGCCCGCAGAAACAACCCCTGCCAACGCTGCGCTGATGGTGGGGCTCCGCGATCCACGATCAACGTCACCGGCCCGTCGTTGACCAGTTCCACCTGCATGTCGGCGCCGAAAGCGGCCCGTCGCCACCGGCACGCCGAGCGCTTTCACGCCGTTGATGAAATCTTCGTAGAGCGGAATCGCGATCGGCGGCGGGGCGGCGTCGATGAAGCTGGGACGCTTCCCCTTGCGGCAATCGCCGTAGAGCGTGAATTGGCTGACGATCAGCATCGCCCCGCCGATTTCGAGCAAATCGCGATTCATCTTGCCGTCCGCGTCGTTGAAGATGCGCAGGCCGACGATCTTTTCCGCAAGCCATTTCGCTTGCTCCGGCGCGTCGGAATGGGTGACGCCCAAAAGCACGAGCAGCCCAGCGTCGATCGCGCCGACCGGTTCGCCATCGATCACCACTCGGGCACGCAGAACGCGCTGCACCACGGCTCGCATGGAATTTTCCCCTCGTACGGATATGATTGCGGCATGAGCGACCCGAAACCCAAACGCGATTACTCGGCGTATCAGCAAAAGATCATCAAGCGCTATTACGACAATGCCGACACAATCGCCCTGCAGCGCCTGGCGGATCTCGTGGGGGAATTGTACCTGGCAGAGGGGAAGAAGAAAGAAAAAGCCTGGCAAGCCGCCGTCAAGGCAATGGAAAAGCTCGAAGTCCCGGCCTCGCGCATTACACATTTATTCCAGCGCCAGGATCCGGCCCTGCTCGCCGAATTGGTCAAGGAATTGCATTCGAGCAAAGCGAAATAAAGAAAGCAAATTCCAGATCCAGCCACGGATGAAACACGGATCAAACACGGATAAGAATAAGACCGCGAGAACCAAGGATTCTGCCGCGATTTCCTATCCGTGTTCCGTCTGTGTTTCATCCGTGGCTAAATTTTATGCTTCAACCGCCGGCTGCAGCGCTCGCCCATATTGATCGTAGAATGCTTCGTGCAGGAGAAAGACTTCCGCGACATCGAGCTCCAGGGCGTGCAGTTGGCGGCGCAGTTGCTCGAAAGCGTGCGGTCCAAGCCTCCGGCCGACCAGGGCGCGCACATGCTCGGCGCAGAGCTCCATCTCCACCGGCCGGCGCGAATGCAGCGGGAACGTGACGTAACGCACCGAGCCGAGATGATGGCAAATGGCGCAACGGCGGCGATCCGTCCGCAGCACTAGCGGATCGCCTTCCCCCATCGCAAGTCCTTCCAGGCAATTGGGGCAGTACGTCTTACCGGCAATCCGGTCCCACCAGCGCGATTGATCGCCGCAGCGGCAGCACGGAATCTTCGGGAAAATACTGTCGGCGTTGGCCAGACGAATGCTTTGCATCAATTACTACCATTGGAGCCAAGGGCTGTCGAGTTTTTTCACGGGTTGCCACATGCCGAAGTGTGCCGTCCAGGTGGCGATTCGAAAGGCCTTGCAGCGATACCGTTGACATGATGTTACATCGACACGGCCACCCTGTTTCTCCGCGACGCCGGCGAAAAGATGCCTGCGCAATGACGCCGGGACTTGCCACAATCGCTTCCTTTTATCATTTTCGCACGGCTGCGTTAGTTTGACCTATTGGCAAATCCGGTACAATCGAAATAGAAGGATGCCATCAATTCAGACTCCCAGGAACGCTGCGCTTATCCTGGGGCTTGGAGGTACAAGTATGCGCCATGCCGTCATCATTGAAGCGGTGCGAAACCCCATTGCCCGGGCTCATGCGGAGAAAGGATATTACCGCGATGTGCGAGCGGATGACCTTTCCGCGGACGTCATGCGGGCGCTCTTGGAGCGCGTGCCATTCCCCGCCGATCAGATCGAGGACATCCACTGGGGCTGTGTCAAGCAGGAGCGCGAGCAAGGCTTCAATGTCGCTCGCATGGCCGCGCTGACCGCCGGCTTCCCGGTCGAAGTGCCGGCAACCACCGTCAACCGCCTGTGCGGCTCCAGCCTCCAGGCGATCAACCAGGCGGCCCAGAGCATCATGGCCGGTGTGGATGACGTGCAAATCGCCGGCGGTGTCGAGCACATGCAGCACATTCCGATGGAGACCGGCTTCGATCTCAGCCCGCGCTTCCAGTTTCACCACAGCATCGCCACGCAAATGATGGGCCTGACCGCCGAGAACCTGGCCCGCAAATACAAGATCAGCCGCCGTGAGCAGGATGAGTTCGCCCTGCGCAGCCATCAAAAAGCGGCGCAAGCGACCGACTCCGGTGCGTTCCACCATGAGATCGTGCCGACGTGGGGCCGGGACGAAGAGGGGCGGCGCGTGCTGATGACCGAGGACCAGTGCATCCGCCGCGACACCAGCATGGAATCGCTCGGCGCATTGAAACCGGCGTTCGCGCCGGAGATCGGCACCGTCACCGCGGGGAACTCCAGCCCGCTCAACGCCGGGGCCGCCGCATGCTTGATGATGTCGGAAGAGCGGGCGAAAGAGTTGGGCTTGAAGCCGAAGGTCAAGATTCGCGCCATGGCGGTCGCCGGCGTCGATCCCGCCGTCATGGGCATCGGCCCCGTTCCCGCGACGAACAAGGCGCTCAAGCGTGCCGGGTTGACGCTCGCCGACATCGACCTGATCGAGATCAACGAGGCGTTCGCCGCTCAGATTCTGAGCGTGATGAAGGTGCTCGGCGCCAACCCGGAGAAGGTAAACGCCCGCGGCGGCGCCATCGCCATCGGCCATCCGCTCGGCGCGTCAGGAGCAAGAATCGCCGCGACGCTCGTCAGCGCGATGATGGACCGCAAGGCAAAATTCGGCCTGGCGACCATGTGCATCGGCACGGGACAAGGGATCGCGACTATTTTTGAGGCGGTGGATTAACCGTAGGAAATGCGGCAGGCTGTTCCGTCGGGCTCGTTGGCCCCGTGAGGGATGGAGTCGCTGGATGGGCAGTCTCGGGCGGCGGCCAGGTGGCTGCAGCATAAAAGAAGAACGGAATCGTAGTGGCCGCCCCCACCGCGATCGACGCGGTATCAGCAATCGCGGAGAACGGGATGTCGGCGGCCATCAAGGTCTTCCAACCGCCTTCCTTGGCGGCCGCTACGTCCAGTCGCACACCACGATAAAAGACATGGTCGTCTGCCGGGCCACTCATGAAATCCGAGAAGGTGCCGCAGCCGGCAAGGAGAACGCTGCAAATTGCCAGGATTACCAGCGGGCGCGCAAACATTTGAGGCCTCCAACAAGAGCCGGACTATAAACGGCGCGAGCAACTGGTCAAGCCCAAACTCAGTGGGATCTGTATGCCGGACACCATTCTGATCGTCGATGACGAAGCCACCGTGCGGCAGACGGTCCGCGAATGGCTCGCGCAGGCGAATCTCGATTGCGATATCCTCACCGCTGCCGACGCGGAGGCCGCCCTCAAGATTGCCAATCAGCATGCCATCGATCTCGCCATCCTCGACTGGAATCTCGGCTCCGGTGATGACGGCCTGCAACTCTTGCAAGATCTCTCCGCGTTTCATCCCGATATCGTCGCCATCATGATCACCGGCTTCGCGAACATGGCGACGCCGCTTGATGCGATGCGCATGGGGGTGCGCGATTACCTCGACAAGAACCACGATTTTAGCCGGGAGTCGCTGACGAAATCGGTGCAGAAGCAGCTCGACGCGATTCGGCCCGCCAAACGCGTTCGGCAATTGCATCAAACGCTGGTGGCATTTCGCAGCGCGGTGGAGCAGGTGGTGCCGCTGGTGCAGTCGGCGGCGACGCTTTCTGAGCCGGTGCCTTTGCCCGACGCGATTCGCAGCCTGGTGCGCTTCCTGATGCAGGTGACGCATGCGCGCGATGGCTTGCTGCTGGTGCGCCATTACGACGCCGATCGGCAACCCGCGGAGGTGTGCCGGGTGTACGACGCCGATGGCAAGGCGCTGGCGATCGAGACCGCGCCCTTTGCTCGCTCCATCGCCGGCAGCGCCGCCAGCCTCGGACAGCCGAGCGTGATGAACGATCTGCAAGCCGCCTTTCCCCCCTCGCCCCCGGGGAGAGGGGTTGGGGGTGAGGGAGCCTCGGTGGAGTTGCAAGCATTTGAGAAATCGCATCGCAATCTGCTGGCGGTGCCGATGAGCGTGGCGTCGGGAACGCACGTCGTCATCGAGCTGTTCGACAAGGCAAACGAGTTCAACGCCGACGATCAGCACGCCGCTCGCAGCGCCGCCGATCTTGGCACGGAATTGATGCGGCAAGCGCTCGGGCAACGGCAGACGCATCAACTGCTGTTCGACGCCGTCGCCGCCGCGCTGAAGGCCAGCGATCAAATGGCGGCCCATTTAGCGCCTGGCCAAGCGCCGGGGGCCAAAGCCGAACCGCCGGAGCTGGTACTGCAGCAGTTGCGTGCGGGGCTGAAGAACACCGCTGAGGACGCCGCGGCCGCGGAGATCAGTCTGCGCCTGGCCGAGGCGATTCGGGCGTTGGCGACCAAGCACGGCCAGCCGGCGCTGGAGCATTGCCTGGCGCTGGTGGAGCGCACGCAGGCGCTGCTGGACCAAGCAACCGGCGCTGGCTAGCGGTCCAATCCCATCACTTTGGCCAATCCCTGCCACGACGCCTTGCGGGCCTCCTGAAAATCGCTGGCTTGCTGCATGTCGCTGGTGGCCCAGTAAGCTCGCAGGGCGTCGGCTTGAAACCGAAGCAACGTGCTGACTGCCTGAATCTGCCGGATGGCGCCGCGGTCCTCCTCGTCGAGGTTGCTCTTGTCGATTTTGGCGAGACGGGCGTCTACCTGCGCCATCAGGTCCAGCACCGGCTGCAAGGTCTCTTCGGCCTCCGCAATCGTGTAGGTCTTGCTTTCCACGCCGTCGGCCAACAACCCGATGTTGAGATGACTCTGATAAAGGTGCGCGACGCTGAGACTGCCAAGCGCTTCAAGGCAATCGGCTGGCGCAAGTGCGGATTTGATCTGTGCCTTGTCTGACAAACTCGGCGGCGCGACTTTCGGTGCCGACTCGTGCGGCACGGCTGCAATGTCGGAATCCGGCACCGGCGCGATCCGATGGGCTGGAGCGCGGCTGAACGCCAAAGCTGCGACGCCGACCGACGTCAGCGCGAGCACAGCGGCGGCGGCGAGCCCTTGCCAGGAACGGCGCCGCAGCCGGGCATTCTCAGCGACGAGCTCCTGGTCGCGCTGGCTGACTTGCCGGGCCCGGGCCGACAACTCTTCTTGCAACTGATAGAGCATGCGGGCACGCGCCTCCAGTTTCTCGGGCGCATGGAGTGGCATGGCGGTCGGATAGGTGATTCTTCGCATGACGGATTCCTCCAAGAAAAGGGCAGCAGGCGGCTCTGGATACCTGCTGCCCGCGGTCTGCTATTTCCGGTGAGCGGGATGGGCGTTGCTCGCGGACCGGCTGCCGACGAGGTTGCCTCGCATCTGGGCGGAGTGGTTGGCGTTGCCGTTTTTGTTGGTGGCGTTGGGTTTTGCTGGCATGGCGTGGTTGCCTGGTCCTTGCTTGGCGCAGGCTTGCTGGCCGCGATTGCCGATCTGCTGGCGATTGCCGTTATTGGCACGGGCGCCATTGCCGGCATTGGCTTGTTGATTGACAGGGTTGGTGTGGCCCTGTTGCGCTCGTGCTTGCATGCCCAGATTGCGGGCGTTGGCGGCTTGCAGATTGGCGTTGTTGCCGACAGCATTCGGATTACCGACGAAATTGCCTGGGGCCTGGCGATTGCCGTTCTTGTCGGCGGCGTGGTTTTGGGCGCCCACCTTGGCGTTGGCTAGGCCGGGCTGGTTGCCGGTTCCCTCCTTGGCCCATTGGTGCATTGGGCCGCCCGGAGCGCTTTTTGCATTGTCGGGAGCGGCGACGGGCTGGAGATTGGCAGTGCGGTTGCCGACGAGTTTGCCCGGTTCAGCGTGATTATGGGCATTCTTGTCGGGGCCATTCTTGGCGACGCCGGGCTGCTTGCCGTCGAAGCGCGATTGCTCCTGCCGTTCGCGTTCGCGCATCCGCTCCATCATTCCGGAATGGAAGCCGCGGTGGTGCTCATGGTGAAAATCCCTATCGCGCCAATCGTGGCGATCCTCGAACGATCGTTCCATGTCGCGACGGGCTTCCTCGAACCGGCGCCTGTCAAAGTGATGGCGGTCGGCGCCGGCGTCGGTCGGCACATCGATTTCGCGCGTGGCGGATTTCGTGCCGGCCGAGAATCCTTGGGCGGCCGATATGCCTGGCAAGATGGCGATGCTCGCGCCGGCGAGCAACAAGGCCGCGAACGGCGCGCAGCGGTAGCGGCGGGGCTGCATGGGAATCTCCTTTGCGTTAAGGTTACGGGCAAAAAAAACGGAGAGTACGGGGCAGATCACTTCTGTATCTTGTTGCTGTTCCTGGTCGCATCGAGAGCACGCTGCAAGGCGGGACGGGCGTTCGGGCCGGCCTGCTTCAGATGCTCCTCGATGTCGGCGGTCGTTTGGGCGGCGCTCTGGTAAATCTTCGATACCTGATCCTTCACGGACGACGGCGGCTCCTTCGCGGTCGCCAACGCCAACGGGGCGTAAATGCCTTGCCGAATCAGCGTGCCGTATTGCTCCCCCATTTGCAGATGCAATGGCGAGGCATCCTCCGTAAGGCACAGCATCATACTCGGCAACAAGCGATGCGCGAAGTCGGCACAGAGGTCAGCCCGATTGATGGCATCAGCTTCCGCACTGTAGGCGATCGCGAACCGGACCAGCGCCGCGGATGGGGACGCCGAATCGGGCCGGCTACCTTTCTTCGCGGGAATTTCTTCGGGCCGATCGATCCATTCGAGCGCTTGCTGCGTCGCGCTTTGCAGGGCGGCCCGCTGATCCTCGACGGCCCTGGGCAAAACCGCCGGCGCGACCGGGAGCACCATTTTGTCCAGACGTCCACGCACGATCCGCTGCAATGCCGGCCGAGCCAACGCCTTTGCTCGAGCCAACTGCGGCAACACCCCTTCACGCAAAAGCTGACCGTACAGGTCAATGGTCATCGGCAACGAATCGCGCGGCCCTTGCTGGATCAGCGTCAACGCCTGCTGCCGGCACGCTTCGGCCATGTCGAGCAGCGTTTCCAACCGATCCGCCGGCTGCGCCGATTGCACGAGTTGGGTATTCTGCTTGAGCAACGCCGCAAACAGGTTGCGGTCCGTTGTCGAATGCACCGCCACGATCTTCTCGCGAATCACCTCGACCGGCACAATCTTCTCGCGCTCGACTTCCACCGTCCTGACGATCTCCACTGGCTCCGGAGTGCTCTGATGCCCCAGAATAAAGGCAACGGCAATCAGCGCTGACATTCCGGCAAGGTATGCACCATAGTGAAGCCAAGTCGCACGTCGGTCCTCCTGCCCTCTGATTTCTGACTCCTGACTCCTGACTTCTGACTCCTGCCCCCTGGTCTGCGGCGTCGCGGCAATGCGGTCGAGCAATCGCGCTTGCGGCGTTCCATCGCTTACCGGCCCCGTCAGCTTGCTCATTCCCTCGTCGATCCGCTGCAACCGGATGCGCAGGTGCCGGCATGCCTGGCAATCTTGCAGATGCGTGACGACATCCGTCGGCCAGGAGGAAGTCGGCCTGAAGGAATACAACCAGCAACGCACTTCTCGGCATCTCATGCTTCACGACACGTTGATATAGGGGGTCATCGATTCCACCAGCCCTTGCCGGGCTTTGCACACGCGCCAGCGGGCTGTCTCTTCGTTCACGCCGAGAATCTGGGCAATCTCCGAATAGGGCAATTCCTCGTGCGTCCACAGCAAATACGCCGAGCGATATTTCGAGGGCAAGCGGGCCAGCGCGAGTTGAAGCTGCTCCTGCGTTTCGTCCGCAATCATCTCGCCCAACGGCCCCGACGCGTTTTGCCGCACATCCATCGGCATCGGCACCTTGAGATCGGAATGCGACCGCCGTCGGACATCGAGCCAGCTATGCCGGGCGATCCGAAACAGCCAAACGCGAAAGGTGTCGGCTTGCTTCAGCGTCGGCAGCGCGATCCACGCTTTCAAGAACGCATCCTGGGCGACATCCTCGGCAAGCTGCTGTTTGCCGGTCAGCCCATACAGCCAGCGGCGCACCCGTTCCCAGTAGCGGTCAACCAGGCGTGCAAAGGCCTCGCGGTCCCCCTGCCCCGCCTGCCGAACCCAGTCGCTTTCATCCTGAGATCGCACGGTTGATTCCCGCTCGTGTTCCATAATGACAGACGCAGGCGGGCGAAGGTTGTTGGCGCGAAATCGAAAAATGTTGATTTGCTCGCAAGTCCCTTGCCCATATATTTTACTGAAATCCTCGATCTCCAAAAGGCGTTTGAACCACAGAGGCCACGGAGAGCGCAGAGGAGAGAATTCAGCCACGGATGAAACACAGATGAAACACGGATCAGGTAGAGACAAACATAATCGAACCGTCCCTCGGATTCCTACGAGAAAGAGAACTTGATTAGGAAAGCAGGAAAGCAGGAAAAAACGGGTTGGTCACTTCCTGCTTTCCTGCCTTCCTCATTGACTCTGTTTTCCCACAATTCGGCGACCGGTGAGCGGATACACATAATCATTCTGTGCACGGAGTGACCAATCCACTCTCATCCGTGTTTCATCTGTGTTTCATCCGTGGCTGAATCCTCTCCTCCGTGCTCTCGGCGGCCTCTGTGGTTAATCTTTTCAGGACCATTAGATCATGACCACGCCATCCGTCCCCTTCAGCCAATTCGCCCACGGCCTTTCGACCGAAACCGCCTTCGATGTCCTTGCCGTCGCCAAACGCCTCAAAGCGCAGGGCAAGGATGTCATCGAATTGCAGATCGGCGACAGCCCGTTCCCGAGCACCACCCATGCCGTGGAAGCCGGCATCAATGCGATCAACGCCGGCCAAACGCACTACTGCCCGTCGCTGGGCCTGATGAGTTTCCGCGAAACGGTGGCCGCCAATTACAAAAAAGAATACGGCATCGCCATCGGGCCGGAGAATGTGTGCGTCGGCCCCGGCGCCAAGGTGTTCGAGCAATTCTTCTGCGAGGCGTTTCTCGATCCGGGCGATTCTGTACTGATGTTCAGTCCGGCGTTTCCGACCTATGCCCCCAACATCGAACGCCGCGGCGGCGTCATCGTCACCAGCCATCTCAAGCAAGAAACCGCATTCCGCCCCAACCTCCACGATGTCGAAGCCTTCGTCAACTCGCCCAAAGCCAAGGCGATCTTCCTCAACTCGCCGCACAACCCGACCGGCGGCGTCGCCACCGAAAGCGATCTTAAAGCCATCGCCGATCTCGTCCGCGGCAAGAACATCGCCATCTTTTCCGATGAGCCGTACAACCACATGGTCTGGGCCGGCAAGCATTATCCGATGCTCGCTCAGCCCGGCATCCTCGATCAAACCGTCGCTTGCTACACCTTCTCGAAGTCGTACAGCATGTCCGGCTGGCGCCTCGGCTACGCGATCTCCAGCCCGCGCATCATCGACACCATCGGCAAGATGATCAACACGTCGCTGAGCTGCGTGCCGCCGATCGTGCAGCTCGCCGGCGAATCGGCCCTCAAGCACGATGCCGCCGAGCGCGACGAGGTGATGCAGCGCTTCAAGAAAAAGGTCGAACTGCTGGTGCGCGAATTGAAATCGGTGGACGGCATCACCGTAATCATGCCGGCCGGCACCTTCTACGTCTTCCCGAACGTCGCCCCGATCTGCATCCGCTTGGGCATCACCTCGCACGGCCTGGCGATGTACCTGCTCGAAGCCGCCGACGATGCGCTGGGCGTCGCGTGCCTGGGCGGCGAATGCTTCGGCCCCGCCGGCAAGGGCTTTTTGCGATTCAGTTGCGCGGAGCCGGATGAGCGCTTGGTCGCGGCGGTGGCGTTCTTGAAGGAGGCGGTGAAGCGCGTCGATCGGGTGCAAGCGTATTTGCAGACGCATGCGCCGTATCGGTTGCAATGAGCATCCGAGCTGTTGGAGGAGGCCCCGGTGTCCGTATTAAAGCAGATCTGGCCCGTCATCATTTTCCTCGTAGTGGGCGGTGCGCTCGTCGGCGTGGTCTTTGCGCCCAATGCCCCCAACGCTTCTGCCAGCGCGAAATTGCGAGGCGTTTTGGCAATAGCTGCAATTTGCGTGGCTGGGCTGGGCTGGATCGCGTACATCTTATTCCGATGGATTCAGCTGGCACGCAAGCCAATGAAGGAACTTGCCAAGGGGAACGGGGAGGGAGCGGAATCCGCCTACCAGCGTGCCATGTCATTCGCGCGGAAGCTGTCAAAGAAAGATTACCGCCGCGGTGCCATGCTAATGGAATTGGTACGCTACTTGGAAGCAACGGGTCGGCACCACGACGCGATATCAAGCCTGGCCGAGGCGCAGTGGAACAATGCCGGGTCGCGGAAAAACGAGCGTCGGCCGCGCCGCAGCGCAGCAGCGAGTGCTCGGCGATCTTATAACTGGCTACAAGGCACTGGCGATGTGCGGGGCAGCCAACTACGAAGAAGCTGTTAGCGAACTCAACCATGTAACCGACCTGGAGCGCACGGAATTATTGCGCGCACGTGCGGCGATAAGCCTGGCGCGGGGAGATTTTCAGCACGCCGAGCAGATGGCCCGACGGTTTCTCGGCGCTGCCGACCTTGCCGGCGCCAGGCGCCGCCCGCTATTTTTTTGGGCACACTTGTCGCTCGCCGACTCCCTGTTCGGCCAGGCCAAGCACGACGACGCCTTCGCATCCTTCGAGGAAGCCCGCGCGATCGTCGCCGATTTCGCGTTGCCAGCGGATGACGCCTGGCGCAAGGCGTTGGCGACCTGGCTGCAACGGGCGAAGGAGCTGGGCCGCAGCGAATTGGCCGCATCGATTGAGAAGGAGCTCGCGCAAGTGTCCGCGACGCCAATGCAGGCGATCACGATCCTCGAGAAATTCCGCATCCAGCCGCCGGCTTCCACGTGACATGCGGGCGCAGGATCGGCTACAATAGCAAAGCGATTTGGGTAGGCATCGGCGAAATTATGCCTCAACGGTATTTTTCATGACTACGATTGTCATCAGCGAGCAAGCGACCATTCCCGCCTGGGTTCACGACCTGGCGTCCTTCCGCCGCTGGGCGCAGGCGGACGATTTTCCCGAGCAGGGCCGATTCGCTTGGCTCGATGGTTATATTTGGGTTGATCTAACCATGGAACGTTGGACTCAGAATCAAATCAAGACGGAAATCAATCGCGTGCTGGCCAATATCGAAAAGGCGGAAGACCTTGGCTATTACATCGCCGATCGCATGTTGCTCACCAACCTGGAAGTGAATCTATCCTCGGAACCCGATGGCATGTTCGTTTCCAATCAGTGCTTCGAAGAAAAGCGAGCCGTCCTCATCGAAGGCGACGATTCGCTCGAAGTCGTCGGCTCCCCCGATATGACGCTCGAAGTCATCAGCCCGACTTCCGTGGCCAAGGACACTGTCGATCTGCGCCGCCTGTACTGGGAAGCGGGCGTCAAGGAATATTGGCTCGTCGATAGCCGCGAGAAGTCGTTCGCGTTCGACATCCTCCGGCACGGCGCCGCCAAGTACATCGCGACACGCAAACACAACGGCTGGGTGAAATCGCAAGTCTTCGGCCACGAGTTCAAGTTGACGCGCGAGGCGACCAAGCTTGGCGTGTCGAAGTTCACGCTGGAAATGCGGTAATTTCTACCCCATCTGCACTTCGACAGGAATGTTGACGCCATCCTTGCGCTGCTTTGGCGACAGGAAATTCAATCTCTCAAAACCGATGACGCGGCCTCGCTTGTCCTTGACGAGAACCATGTCGTCGTCGGATTCCTCGCAGACATGTTCCTTCTTCGGATCGCCAAACCAGACGCTAAGCGTATTGCCTTCACGATCGAAGAAGATTCTCAGCTTGTCCATAGTTCTGTGCCTTTCTTGATGTTCTCGGTGAATACGCGGTTGCAACGAATCGCTCGTTTTCATCTGCCGGCGTCGCGACGACGCAGAGGAAGACATCGTCTTCTGGGGCGTAATATAAATGCACTTCCGGGTCCTTGGCGCTTTCACGAATCACTGTCGGCGCCTCCAGGCACATGCGGACCTTTTTCTCCTGGCCTGCCAACGCGGGATGTTTTTGCCGGATGATCTGTCGCCATCGGTCACGAGTCAAAAAGACGCGGTAACCAAGCGGCGTTTCAACCGTGAAAATGCGTCGCCGTGCTTTGCCGTTGTTGCTCATCTCGATTTCGTTTTTCCGCAGTCTGATCGCTTGAAGTATTGTATGTGCAACAGCCAGCATTCGGCGCGTGGGTGTGTGTATTGCCAGCAGGCGCAAAGCAACCCATCTTGCGCCGTCGGCAACCTGCATGCAGATGTTCCGCGCGGAACAATTGCTACTTCTTCCGTTTCTCCAGTTCCTTCGTCACCTGGGCCAGCGTCAGCGTGTTGAACACGTCCTTCTTTTCGAGCCAGCCGCGCCGGGCCACATCGACGCCGAAGCGCGTGAAAGCGAGATCATCGGTCGAATGAGCATCGGGATTGATAACGAGCTTGACGCCGAGCGCCTTGGCGCGTTTGCAATGAATCCAGTCGAGGTCGAGGCGGTACGGATTGGCGTTGATCTCGATCATGGTTCCCGCCTTGGCCGCGGCTTGCAGGACCGCTTCGAGATCGAGCTTGTAGGCGTCGCGCTTGAGCAGCAAACGGCCCGTCGCATGGCCGAGCATCGTCACGCGCGGATGCTGGATCGCCTTGATGATGCGGGCGGTCATCTCGTCCTGCGTTTGATGCGTGTTCACATGCACGCTGGCGACAACGTAATCAAAGCTGGCGAGCACCTTGTCGCTGAAATCGAGCGAGCCGTCGGCCAGGATGTCGCACTCGGTGCCTTTGAAGACGTGAATCCCCTCACCCCCGGCCCCTCTCCCCCGAGGGGAGAGGGAGAATGGATCGCGTTGAACGCATCGATTTCCTTTTGCTGTTGATGGACGCGCTCGACCGACAGGCCGTTGGCGATGTTGAGCGATTGCGAATGGTCGGCGATGCCCAGGTATTGGTAGCCGAGCTTGCGGGCGGCGTTGGCCATCTGCTCCAGAGTGGCGGCGCCGTCCGAAGCGGTCGTGTGATTGTGGAAGACGCCGTGCAGATCCCTCAACTCGAGCAAGTGTGGCAATGCATGATTCGCCGCCGCATCGATCTCGCCGGTGTCCTCACGCAGCTCCGGCGGCACATAATCGAGATCGAGCGCCTTGTAGATGTCGGGCTCCTCGCTGATCTTCGCCTTGCAGCCGGCCAGGTCGTATTCGTTGAGCTTGAAGCCGTAGTCGATGGCGCGCTGGCGTAGGCGGATGTTGTGCTCCTTCGAGCCGGTGAAGTAGTTGAGGGCGAAGGGAAACTGTTTCTCGCTGACGACGCGCAGATCGGCATTGATGAGGCAGCGCTGCGTATGATGATCGATGCCCTCGACGGTGATGCTCGACTTGGTCTCGCCGTGCCCGACCACCTTCTTGACGATCGGCAAGCCGACGAAGGCGTTCATGACGGCGGCGGCATCGGATGCGCTGACGAGAATGTCGATGTCCCGGATCGTCTCCCGGCGTCGGCGCACGCTGCCGCACAGTTCCAGGCGCTTGATGCCGGGGACTTTTCGCAAGGCGTCAGCGAGCGATTCCGCAATACCGAGAGCTTGATCGAGGCGGACGCGGTTGCCCATCTGGTCGAGGAACGCGAGGCCTTCGAGGATGTTCTTCTGCGTCTTCTCGCCGAAGCCCCTGAGCTTGGCGACGGTGCCGTTTTCGCAGCCGGCCTTGAGCTTGGTCAGATCGTCGATGCCGAGCGAATCGGAGAGGAGCTTGATCTTCTTGGGCCCCATGCCGGGCAGCCGCAGCATCTCGATCCAGCCGATAGGCGTCTTCGCCTTGAGATCGTCATAGAACGGCAGCTTGCCGGTGGTGACCAGGATGGTGATCTTGTCGCGCAGCGTTTCGCCGATGCCGGGAATCTGATCGAGTGTGCCGGCTTCAACGACGGCGTTCAGATTGTTTTCGAGCTGGGCAATGGTGCGCCCGGCCTTGGCGTAGGCATTGGCGCGAAACGGATTTTCGCCGTGCAGTTCGAGCAGGAGCGCGATCTCTTCCAGAACCGCGGCGACTTCGGCTTTGTCCATGATGTTGGCCCCATGAACCGTTGCTGAAAGGGGCGATCGGATGATATTATACGACCATGCCGCGCCCGAACTATCGCGTTGTGTCCTTTGAAATCATCGCGCCCTACACTCTGCGCGTGCGTTTTGATGACGCCACGGAGCAGGCCATCGACTTCGAACCGGTGCTTGCGGGCGTGTTATTCGGGCCGTTGCGTGATCTTGCCGTCTTCAATCAGGTGCAAATTGACCCGGAGGGGCATACGCTGGTTTGGCCCATTGGCGCCGATTTTGATCCCGGGATGTTGCACGATTGGCCGCAGCATGCGGAAGAACTGAAGGCACGCGCTCAGGAATGGGTACTGGAATTGGGGATGCGACGCCTGCTTGTCGGGGCGATGTTTGTCGGCTGCATCAGCGCCGGTCCGCTGGGAATGATCTTTGGAAGATGGATGTGGTCGATTCATTGGCCGTCATCGGCGGAATACCGTGAACTGTGCAAAAGGGTCTGATTGTTGGATTTGTTGGCGCATGTTTGGCCGTTGCTTGCGTCGCCAGGCTCCGCAAAACTCAGATGTTGGCTGCTCTCATCCTTTTCATGGTCATCATCGCCTTACTTTGCAATCTTTACATGTGGCTATACGCCGCAGTTGAGTTTAGCTGAAAGTGTTTGCTGGCCACTCCGGTATTAATCTGGGAATGTTCCGCGCGGAACAATTGCATGCACTTTGCCGAGCGGGAAAAATGCGACGCTCGGATTGCCGCGAAAAAACGCAAAAAACGCAGAAGGGAAGGCCAACGCCCGATTCCCCTTTTGCGTCTTTTGCGTTTTTTCGCGGCAAAGTGTTCACGCCGCCAGCCGCAGCACTTCCGCCTGCGTCATCGGGCTGAGCAGAATCTCCATGGCGGTCACGAGCCGATCCGGGCCGCGGCCGTCGATCAGCTTGCGGCCGCACCTGGCCATCGACTTGCGTTCGAGCGGGTCGATGATGAGGTTTTGCACCCCTTCGCGGATTTTCTGGGCGGAGGTGTTTTCGTGCAAGCCGAGATTCGAGGCAGCCCCTTCGTCCTCGAGCCGTTTGGCGTTCCACTCGTGTGCTTCGTTTTGCACCAAGAGAAGCTGCGGCACGCCGACGCAGGCCAACTCCAGCGACCAGCCGCTGCCGGCGGTGATGGCGAAATGGCAGCGGGTGATGCGGTTGGCGATCTCGGCCGGCTCCAGAGCGAGCGACATCAGCTCCTTGTGCGATTCCACCATGGCGCGGATTTCCTCGAGCTGCGGATGCTCGCGGCGGACGATGATATCGACCTTGCCGACGCGCGGGGCATTGACGAGCAGCTTGGCGAGCTCGATCGTCATCTGGTTGCGGTCGTCTTCGCCGAGGGCGAGCAGGACGCGAAACTGGCTGCTGATGATGGTGCCGTTCTGGGCGGCGAGCGGCGGCGGTTCCTGCGAGCGCATCTGACGCTGCCGGCGAACCTCCGGGCGGACCATCGCGTAACGGGCGCCGAGCAGGAGTTGAGCATCAGCGTCATGTTCATAGAGGTCGCGCGGGGGGCCGAGCAGCGGATTGATGATCAGCTTGCTCGGAAAACGAATCGCGGCGGCGTGATCGATCGCGCCGAGCAAGACGCCGGTCGCGCTGATCTCCGCCAGGTAATCGTGACTGACCTCGGCGTCATCAACGAAGACTGCCGCGGGATTGAGCCGGGCGATTTCGCCCAGGAGCTGCTTGGTATCATCGGCAGTGCCGACGGCATCGTTGGCGGCGATCCAGTTATTGCCGCCGCGTTTGATCGACATCGCCAGCGAATTCGGTTCGAGATTGGACAGGAAATAAACCGGCCGGCGTCGCCGCTGCACCGCGGCGGCAATCGTCATGGCCCGGGAGAGCCGTTCGTAGCCCGTGTCCTTCGTCGCATCGACACGCAAAATGATCGGAGCGCGAGACATTCTCTGTTCCTTTCGGCTTGGCCAAAAAGGGAGCAACACTCGCAGGCGCACAGGGGACGGCAACGCGCGCGGACGCGCGTTGAGTTGTCGTTTACGTTTAGCGTTCGCAGCATCCCACGAAGCGACTAAACGCGGTCAAGATCGAGAGGGGTGAAAATCGTGTGAGCAGATCGATGGGTCGGTGTGAAGCAACGAGAGGCAGGCATCCATTCCTCTTCTCTTGAGCCTGGGATCATCCGTGGTCCCGGCCTGCGTCAGATGGTTCCGGCCACCTGACGAGCGAAATCTTACTACAACTTCATCGGGGAAAAAAAGAGCAGTTTATGGGGCAGTCTTGGGCGACGCTGCCGGGCCGATAAGGTGAAACGAATTTTTGCGTGGGAACTTCTTGTGGACCAGGGAATTGCGTCAATTCATTTCAAGCACGCAACCACACCCCCGGCATTGCAACGAAACTCCGTTCATCCAAGGAGCTTGAACAACATTACGAAACAACCGAGCGCCATCGCGACGCAAACAAGAAACGCCGCCATTGTAAAGCCAAACTGGCCCCATGACATCGGAGGTTGCGCGTTTCCGCAACGGATGCATAAATGCGCCATGTCGTGGATCGTTTTTCCACAGTGTTTGCAGACGAATCGTCCCATGATGATTCCGCACCTGCTCGAAAAGTGATTGCTCCACTGCCATGTTACGAAGCATCTCACGATTCCGCAAATTGTTCCGCGCGGAACAATTGCATCCCGTCTGCCGACCTTGTATTTTCCCCGGCCTTCGTGTTACAGTCCAAGCGGCCCATCTCCCACCTGCACGGAGGAACATTATGGAGAAGAAACGGCTTGGCCGCGGGCTGGATGCCTTGTTGGCCACCGAGTGGACTGATCCCATGAACGAAGTCGCTGTTAATCTGCTCGATCATAATCCGCATCAGCCGCGCAAAACCTTCGACGCCGACGAGATCACGTCGCTGTGCGAGAGCGTCAAAACGCATGGCATCTTGCAGCCGATCGTGGTTCGGCACCTCGGCGAGCGCTATCAAATTGTCGCCGGCGAGCGTCGGTTGCGCGCCGCCCAGGAAGCGGGGCTGGAATCGGTGCCGGTGCGCGTCGTCAATTTCAACGATCAGGAAGCTTTCGAGGCGGCCCTGATCGAGAACATCCAGCGCACGGATCTCAACCCCATCGAGAAAGCGCACGGCTTCAAGGACTATCTCGACCGCTTCAATCTCAATCACGAACAGCTCGCCAAACGGCTCGGCATGGCGCGCTCCAGCGTCTCCAATCTCGTCGCCTTGCTCGATCTCGCCCCGGAAGTGCAAGAAGGCGTTCGGCTCAACCAGATCACCGAAGCGCACGCCAAGCTGCTCAAGAGTATCCGCAGCAAAGAACGGCAAGTGGCGGTCTTCAAACAGATCGTCGCGATGGGCCTGAGCGTGAAAGCGACGGAAGCGATCCTCCGCGAACGCAAGGACGACAACGGCGAGACGAATGGCGGAGCGCATGAAGCGACGCCAGCCGTCGAGAAGACCGCTCACGTCAAGGGCCTTGAGGATGAACTACGGCAGAAATTGGCGACGCCCATCGAAATCAAGCTGCGCGGCAAGGATCGCGGGCAGATCGTCCTGCGCTTCGAATCGAATGACGATTTCGAGCGGCTGCTGGAAGTGCTGCGGCGCTGAAATACGAATCACGAAAACACGAAAGAACAAAATCACGAAAGGGACTCACCGTCTTCTTTCGTGTTTTCGTTCTTTCGTGTCTTCGTGATTCGTATTACAATGAACCCGTCGCCGATTGCGAGGGTCATAATAATGGGGCCGTACTGCTGGAGCCTGGCGTTGCCGATCTTGCTTGGCGCGGTCCAGGATGATGTGCCGGCGGGCTGGAAGATGGTCGCCCCCAAGGACGCGGGGTTCAGGGTGGCGATGCCGGCTGTGCCAACGGAAAAGAAGCAGACCGTCAAGACCGCGACGGGGACGTTGAACGTGGTGATGCAGGTCGCCGAGGGACGCAACGATACGCTGTTCGTCGTCAGTTATTGCGATTTCCCGACCGGCGATCTCACGAAAGCCGATGTGGACAAGCGGCTCGATCAGGCTCGGGACGGCGCCATCAGCAGCGCACGCGGCAAGAAACGCAGCGATGATCCGATCATGCTCAAGGGGCATCCTGGCCGTGAGATCGTCATCGAAAAAGACGGCGAAGTCGTCGCCAAGATGCGGATTTACCTGGCCAAGAATCGGCTCTACCAGGTGATGGTGCTTGGCAACGGCACGGTGTTCGCGTCCAAGGACACGGCAACTTTCCTGGACTCATTCCGCTTGAATGAATAAACCAGTCACGGTAACTTGATCGCACGGGGCGTAGCTCAGCTTGGCTAGAGCGCGTGGTTTGGGACCACGAAGTCGCAGGTTCGAATCCTGTCGCCCCGAATCAATTTTATTCCGCTGGCGCCGGTGGGAAATGCTCCACGTGGCTCTCTCCCGTGCGGCCAAAGTAAATCACGCAACGGCCCGTGATCTGCACGAAATATCCCACGCAGCCGGCCGCCATCGTCTTGCGGACGAAATCGAGGTACGTGTGCTCGTTTCGCTGACTTTGGCGAACCGCGGCGGCGACAGCTGATGTGGAGAATTCGTTGGCCGTCTCATGAGCGGGATGCGGCGCCGGCACGACCAGTGAATCGCCATTCGGGAGGTAGTACGTGATCTCCTGCCGGCTATAGTCGGCGTGGTAGCGTTCCAGCCCGATGGCAGCGAGTCGGCCTACGATTTCGGGAAAGGTGAGTGCGCCCGACAGAGCTCCCTGAGCGCACAACTCCATCACCTTCGCTTGCTCGGCGTTCACCGTACTCCTCCGTGTGTTATTAGAAATGCACTTCCAGCCCCAGATTGAACGAATTGGCCCAGAAGAATTCGTCGTGGAAGCGGTAGAGCGGGGCGGCTGGTCCGGGCGTGTTGCTGCCGTAGAACGGGCTGCCGGGAATTTGATTGGGGTTGAGCGAGACGTCGTATTGTTCGCCGGGGCGGAGGACCTTGTTCCACAGAAGGATCGAGTAGCCGAGCTTAACGCGAACGTTCGGGGTGAGGTTGACGCCGATGTCGAAGCCGAACTCGGGCAGGGCGCCGAAGACCGTGCGGTTGAAGCTGCCGCTGTTGGAGGGCAAGGCGAGAATGCCGCCGTTGGCGGTCTGGAAACCGCTGGGGTTGATCAGAGTGGTCGAGCCATTAATGTCGGTGTGCTCGACGGTGGCGCCCAGGGCGAGTTTGCAGAAGCCGTCGAGCGTGAACCAGCGTTCTTCCCAGGAGATGCGGGCGCCGATCTGCGGCCCGAAGAACTGGTTCAATGTGTGAAAATGGTCTTGATCGGTCAAGTAATCGGGGGCGCCATAATTCGGCGCCCAGGAACGGAATGGAATTCCCCTGGATCGGCGCGACCTGCTCCTGGATATTCAAGGATTCCTCCAGGCGCTGATAGCGGAAGCCGCCGAGGAAATCGAAATGAAAGCGGTCCTGGACGTATTGATGGAAGCGGGCGTTAATTTCGCCTCCCGTAAATTGGGACTTAACGTCAATGCCGATTGAGCCCTGGTACGAGCCGGTGGGCGAGCCAAGCGGTCCGGTGTTGGCAAAGACGGCCTGGTGATCGAACTGCGTGAGCACATCGAAGAAGGGGCGGGAGATCACGGGAAGTCCGTTCGCGCCGCCGGCGGCGTAGAAATTCTGATTGTTGGCGAGCAGATACAAGCCGCTCACATCGAGGGAGAAGCGATTCTCCCGGTCAAGGAAGACGCCGAGTTCCATACGGACGCCAGAGAAAAGGCCAAAATCGGTGCTGTTCTGTCCGAACAGAACGGCAGTGCCCGGCTGCCCGAGAGCGCCCGGCAGCGGGTCGGCGGCCGACCCCGTGGTCACGAGCGCCGAATTCATGCGCATGGGCCGAATGAACGTGGCGGGGTAGCCGGCGTCAATCCACATGCATTCCGCGGTGGGCCGGCGGAAGCAGTTCGCCGGCGCATGCGCCTCACAGGCCGCCTCGCCTTCGAGCGGAACATGATCGGATTCGGGCTCAACCGGCAGGGGCGGATTCGGCTGCAAGGGCTCGGGCCAGCCAGGCGATGGCGCTGACGCCGGCGCGGCAACGGCGGGGCGATACGGCCCATAATTCGCGTAGGGATTTTGCACGTAGTAATAATTGACGCCGTAGCCGTTATTGTACCCGTAAGCCGTCGCACCGTAGCCGGCCGGCGGATAGGAATACGCAGGCGCACCGTAATATCCATAGGGATACTGGACCTGCCGCAGCGGCTGAGCATAGGGATTGGGTTGCGCGTAAGGATTGGGCGCTGTGGGCTGGGCGTACGGGTTCGGCTGAGCCGCGGCCTGGGCGTAGGGATTCTGCTGCGCGTAAGGATTGGCTTGCTGAGCCATGGCACTGGGGGCAACCGCAAGGAGCGTCAAAATCACGGGGAGCCGTGACCTGCGCCCCAATGTCCTGAGATACCATATCTCACTTACATATACACGCGTATATTTGGTGCGGTCCCGGGTCATTGCACGGCCTCCATGCCGCTAAACGAATGGCGCTTGCACACGCGCCGGCAGCTTCAGCGCACGCTTCCAAACGCGCGCTGCAATCCCAGGTGGCCGATCGAAAGTGGGGACGGTGGAACGGCCAGAATCTGGCCGATCTACGGTCTCTTCCATCATCGGAAGGGCTGGGGGCAATATTGAAGCAGCGCGGAATGGATTGAAGCCGCTACGGGCGGAAGGGATCGGATGATCGCTACAGCCGGTTCTTTGGCATCCCTTGCCCCGCTTGCCTGGCTGAGAGAATTAGCATCGCAGGGAGCCAGGATTGTGCGGATCCTCCCTTCCTTTTTTGCTTCCTTAGCCGCCTTGCCGCAAGCCATTGACGGTCACGACCACCACGGGGGAACTCGCTGCGTCGAGCCCCGCGGAGATGTCGGCGGGGAAGACGGCGGTGATGTCATTGGTGCCGCTGGCGAAGCTCGTGGTCAGGCTGGCGGTGTATGGACCGCTGCCGCTCAAGCTCACGCTGCCGATGAAGACGCCGTTGTCGTAGAATTTGATGACGTCGCTCGGCGAGGGGGATGCGCCGACGGCGGTGAGCGTGGCGAGGAACGTCACGGCCTGGTTCGGATTCGGCCTGGTGTTGGACGCGCTCAAAGCGAGCATCGTGTTCACGACGTTTTCGGTCACCGTGTTCGAGTTGCTGCCGCCGAAGGTGGAATTGACTGGAGGAATATAGGTTGCGGTGACCGTGTGCGTGCCGAGGGTCATCGTCGTGAGCGGCGGCGTCGTGACGTGGTTGGTCGTCCCGTTGAGCGCGACGGTCGCGAACGGCGTGCTGGAGCCATCCAGGAAGAACTGGAAGGAGCCGGTGGTAAGCGTGCCAACGGGCGAGGTCACCGTGGCCGTGAACGTCACACCCGTGCCAAGCAAAGGCGTCGTCGAGGAACTGACGAGGGCGACGGATGTCACCGCCGGGTGGATCGTGATGCTGTAGGGCATGCTCGTGACGACGCCGGCAGCGTCCTTGACGTTCATGGTGAAGTTGAACGTGCCGATGGCGGTGGGAGTGCCGCTGATGGTGATATGCGTGCCGGAAAGCGTGGCCGCCAAGCCCGTGGGCAGGGCGCCGCCGGTAATCGCCAGCAGGGTGAACGGACCGGTGCCGCCCGAGATCGTGATGCTGCCCGAATAGGGGGACCTGTAGGAGGGTAGGGCGGGCGGCGCCGGTGTCGAGACGACGATCGGGCCTAGCGTGGCCTGGGCGTTGATGGTGACGGTATAGGTGCGTTCGACGGTGACGCCGGCTGCGTCGGTGACGAAGACGGTGGTCGTATAGACGCCGGGCGTGGTCGGCGTGCCGCTGACGGTCAGGGTGGTGCCGGTGGTCACGGCGACGGTCAAGCCGGGCAGCAGAACATTGGAGGGGGAGCCGAACGCGGCGGGGACCACGTAGATGAGCGCGCCGCTGGCCATGGTGCTGCCCACGCTGCCCGAGACCATGTACACCGTCTGGATCGTCAGCGTGTTCGTGCCGACGGCCGTCACGAGGGCGCCAATCGAGTTGGCGCCGCTGCTGATGGAGAGATATTGGCCGACCGCGAATCCTGTCGTGGAGAGCACGCTAATATTGATGGTGGCGCCGTTGACCGCCTGGATGACGAAGCTGGCGGTGGTCATGGTGGATATCGATGGCGGAGCCGTGCTGACGGAGGCCGCGTTGGCGGCATTGCCGCCGCGGGTGTATGTGATGATCGCCGTGCTCGGGTAGGCCTGGCCGACGGTCCAGGCGAGGGGGGCGAGCGTGCCGAGCGAACCTTGGCCGGCGACGACTTGCGTCAAAGCGGCGCTGGTGCTGGCGCCGAAGTTGGGTGAGGCAGGGCCGCTGCCGCTGTAGAGTGCCGTAATCGAGTGGCTGCCCAGCAGGAGGCCCACCGTCGTGTAAGTAACTACGATATGGGTTCCATACGTGACCGTGATCGGGCCGCTGCTGACGTTGCTGCCGGTGAGAGTAACGATGGCGAGCGTGGCAGTGCCATTCTTGAAGGTGACGGTTCCGCTCGCGGGCAAGCCCGGAGTGCCGGGCGGGTTGGTGGCAGTGACGGCCAGGGTCGCGGTGAAGGTCAGGGATTGGCCGACCTCGGAAGTGCCCGGCGCGGAGGATGCCAACGCCACGGTGGTGGATGCCGCCGCGACGGTCTGGCTGATGGTGGTGGAACTCTGGGCGTAAACCGGGGTCGCGGAGGTGTCCACGTAGGTGAACGTCAGGCTGTGCGAACCGGCATTAAGCGTGTCGGCCGGGATGGTGATCGTCGTCTCGGAGACACCGCCGACGATGCTGAGCGTGCCGGTGTTGCCCCGCTGGATCGTGAAAGTCAACGGGACGCTGGACGACGTCGCTGTGGCGGCGTTGCTCAAGGTGATCGTGGTCGGGCCCGCGACGGCGATGGTCGTGTTCGCCGGGATGCCGGCGCCGGTGACGGCCATGCCGGTGGTCAAGAAAATGGTGCTGGGGACGGTGACGGTGGTGCTGCCGCTGGTCGTCTGGCCGGCCAGGCTGACGGTTTCGATGGCCGTCACGGTTCCGGTGGGGTTGCCTCCTTGCGGGCTGGTCACCGAGATGGTGTAGTTGAGCGATTGGCCCCAGGTGTTGCTGACGGCGGAAACGTTGACGGCGGCTGCCTTGAGCACCGTTTCGATCAAATTGCCCGCGCTGGCGGTGTAATTGATCGGCGACGAGGTCGGCGGGACGTAACTGGCCCAGATGGTGTGCGCTCCGAGCGAAGCCGTCGAGGTATACGTCGTGGCGACGCTGGCCTGGCCGGTGCTGGCGTTGACGGTGAGCGGCGATGCGTTCAGCTTGGTGGCGGCGAAGATGCCGGCGCTGGTGTTCATCGTGCCGCCGGCGCTGCCGGCCAGGACCGCCGCCGTGGTCAGCGTCACGCTGGTGTTGGCCACGATGGCAGTGATGGTGCCGACGATCGTGCTCGTGCCGTCGGTGATGGCGAGGAGATTGCCGACCACCATGCCGGTGGTCGCATTGACGGGGATGGCGCCGGTAGTGACGCCGACATTGGTGATGGTGAATATCGCCTTGGTCGTGGTCAACGGCGTGGGGACCACGTCATAGAAATTCACCGTGCCGGCAGTGACCGGTGCGCCGAGCTCGGTGCCACCGTTACCACGGTGGCGGTGTAAGTGACCGCCTGGTTCAAGCCGATCGTATTGGACGGAGCGGTTGACGAGGCAACCGAGACGCTGGTCTGCGCGGGATTCACGCTTTGCACCAGAGTGCCCGAAACGCTGCCGGCGAAATCCGCGCCGAAGGAGAGCGTGGGCGATCCGGACGCCGTGGCGGCTTGTGAGAGCGTGAATGACGTGCCGTTGACAATGGTCGCGATCGTGGCGCCCCCTGGAATGCCCGCGCCGGTGACGAACATGCCGGCCCGCAGATTGGCGGTGGAACTCACGGTAACCGCCGTGTTGCCGCTCACCGTGGTTCCCGTCATCGTCACTGCGGCAGGCGGCGCGTAAGTGGCGGTGATATTGTGTGTGACGCCTGCCCCCAACGTTGGCGAAGATAGCGACAGCACCGCCACGTTGGTCCCGGTGAGGCTGAGATCGACCACGCCGAGCGTGGTGGTGCCGTCCTTGAAAGTCACGGTGCCGGTGGTCGGGTTGCCCGGCGTTCCGGGGACATTGCCGGTGACGCTGGCTTGAAGGGTAATTGGCTGCCCGTAGACCGGCGTGCCGGCGGGGGAGGTCAGGATCGGCGTCGAAACGGTGGTGGCAGCGGGCGCGACGACGTAAGTCAGCGAGCCGGGGTTGTTGGTCCCGTTCACCCCGATCAAATTCGTGTCGCCCGAATACGTGGCGGTGATGGTGTGCGAGGCGGCGACGAATTGCGTGACGGTGGTCGTGATGGTCCAGGTGTTCGCGCCGGTTTGCACGCCGGCGCCCAGCGAACCGTCCAACGAGTCGGAGAATGTGACCGTGCCGCTCAGGATGGGGTCCGCCGCATTGGGGTCGCTGCCTGGAGCAACCGCCGTCACGGTGGCCGTGAAGGTCAGCGAGTTGCCATAGATCGGCACGTTGAACAGGACGGTGGCGCCGCTGGCCATGGTGTTTCCCGCGCTGCCCGCCACCAGCGTGTCGGTCTGGAACGTCACGCTCGTGCCGGCGCCGAACCCGGTGATCTGGGCCGCGATGGTATGCACGCCGTCACTGATGTAAACATATTGGTTGAGCGTCAATCCAGTGATGGAGGCGACCGTGGTCGTGACCGAGCCGCCGACCGCGGGAATGATAAAGCCGCCGGCAGCGCTGATCGTCGTGGATGGCGTGTTGGCCGTGACGATGACCTTCGACAACGCCTGGTTGACCACATAGGGGCTGATCGTGACGGTTGGGCTTTGACCGTAGTTGTTGTCGGGGGCAACGTCGTTGTACTGAGCGCTGAGCGTGTGGCTGCCCACCGACAAGACGTTGGTGGCCAGGATCGCCTTGGCGATGCCGGCGGTGCCGAAAGCGGTGCCGGAGCCGGGACTGGAGGTGAGCGGCAGGGCATAGGTGAAGCTGCTGCTCGTAGCGCTCAGAAGGGTGAAGGTGCCGTTGTAGGCGGCCGGCGTCACGCCGGAAATCAACACGGTTTGGCCGACGACAAACGAGTTGGCGGCGGTGATGCTGGCCGTGCCGCCGGCGCTGGCGGACCACGTCGCCGCAGTGATGGGCGTGGTGACCAGCGTGATGTTGCCGCTGCCAAGGTAGTTCGGCGAGCTGGTCGTGGTGACCGCGCCGTCATAGAAATCGACGCGGCCGGCCGTCGGGATGCCCTGACTGGAAACCACGGTCGCGGTCAACGTCACGGTTTGCCCGAATACGTCGGCAGTGGTGGGCGGCTCGGTCGGATTCGCGGTGAAGGCGGTAATGGTCGTGCCGGCCTGAACCGTGAAGTTGAGGCTGTTATCGTTGGCGCTGCCGCCGGTGTAATCGAGGTCGGCGCCGTTATAGCCGCCGTCGGTGAAGACGGTGTAGATCGGGTGCGTGCCGAACGCCAGGCTGGAGGTAACAAAGGTCGCGAGTCCGGTGGCGGGATTGGTCGCCAGGACGACGCTGGCGCCCGCGGCCATATTCGGTCCCGTGCCCGCCAGGACTTCCGTGGTCTGAATCGTCGCCGTGCCGCTGCCGGTGCTGATGACCTGGGCAATGATGGTATTCACGCCGTCACTGATGTTGAGATATTCGCCCGTAGTGATCCAGGCGGTGCTTGCGACGTTGATGGCAACCTGGTTGCCGACGCTGGGGATGGCGAACTGACTGCTGGTGGTCGCCGGGTCGAGCAAGTCGCTGAGGACGACCGCCGCGCCGCTGGCCATCGTATTTCCGGCGCTGCCGGCAACGATTGTTGACGTCTGAATGTTGACGTGCGTGCCGTCGACGACCGAGCCGATGGCGGCGACAATCGAATGCGTGCCGTCGCTCATATACAGGAATTGCCCCGCCGCCATCCCTGTGGTGGAAGCAACTGCGATCAACACAGGGGCGCGAGCAGGGCCGGGATGTTGAAAGCGGCGGTGGTCGTCGTGGGCGGCAGCGTGGGGTTGCCGTCGTACACATTGACGGTTCCCTCCGCGGCATTGCCCGCAAAGGCCGGCGGCGTGACCGGCGACACCTGGATGTTGAATGTCACCGGCTGGCCCACCGCGGAAGTAGTCGGATTCGCCGTGATGCCGATCTGCGAGGTGCGCGGCGTAATCGCAATCGTCGGTGCGCTGGAATTGGCGCTGTAATTGGCGTCGCCCGTGTAGCTGATGGTCACGGTGTGCGGACTGGTGTTGACGTTCAAGGTTGACGGCAAAATGAACGTGGCGACCTGGCCGCTCACGCTGATCGGCGCGATCGCCGCGCCGCCGTCCACCGAGATCGAAATCGTGCTGCTGTTCACGGTCGGCTGCGCGGCGCCGGGCACGCTGGTCGGCGGATTGGACGCGATCGTAACGGTGAAGGTTTGCGGTTGGCCGTAAACGGAGCTTGCCGGCAGCGTCGTCGTGATCTGGACGCTCCCCTTCTGCACGACCTGGGCGAAAACCAGGTTCACGCTCGCCGCCGTGACGGTCGCCGCGTTCGTCAGGGTGATCGACGTCAAGCCGCTGACGGACGCGATGAAGGTGTTGGCGGGGATGCCCGGGCCGGTGACGGCCATGCCCGCGACGAGCTGATTGTTGCTCGGCAGATTCACGATCGACGTGCCGCCAAGGGTGGTGTCGCCCGGCATGTTCATGGCCCAGACCGGACCGAAGGTGAGCACGGGACTGCCGCCGCTGCTTGCAGGTGAGGCTAACGTGATCGAGCTGAGGCTCGGGATCGACGCGATGCTGTCCCCCGCGGGAATGCCCGTGCCGCTGATGCTCATGCCGACAGCCAGAGCACTCGTGTTCAGAAGCCCGGTCACCGTGGTGCTTCCCGACGTGGTGGTTCCCGTCAGCGCGGATTGCGGGCCCACACTGAACGGCACGTTCGTCTCGGTTGCCGTGGCGTTCGCGTTGAGAGTGACGGTGCTGCCCACTACGGAAGCGATGGTGTCCCCTGCGGGAATGCCGGGGCCGGAAATATTCATGCCCGCGGCCAGCGTTTGTGCGCCGAGGCCGGCGCCGGTGATCGTTACGGTGGGGCTGCCCGCGGTGGTGGTGCCGTCGAAATTCGCCGGATACGATTCGCCGGCGGAATAAACGAGCGCATCGCCGAAATCCGCGGTGATCTGGTGCAGGCTGCCCGGCGCCCAGAGTCCGACCGGGCCGGTGGCGCCCAACTGCGTTTGCGGCTGGAAGGTGGCCGTGCCGTTCGTCACGGTCGTGGTGTAGACTTCGCCCGTTTCGACGTCGGTGAAAATGATGCCGGCCGTCGGATCGTTGGATGCCGTGTCGGGGATCGGGGCGCCGAGCTCGGGAACGACCGTGGCGGTGTAGGTGACGTTTTGGCCGTAGACCGGGTTGGCGATCGGCGTGACGATCACCGTGTCGTTGATGAGGGCGCGGGTGAGGACGACACTGTGGGCAAAGTAAGTGACGTAGAACTTGTTCAGGCCGATGAAGAGCGAATCGGTCGCGAAGCCGGCGCTTTCGGGTCCGATGCCGACCTGGACGCCGTGGATCATTTCCGTGAAGTTGCCGGTGATGGTGTCGGTGGAGGGCACCTGGAGAATGGTGAAGGAATCGCCGACGTGAATGTTGGCGCCGACGGTTCCGGTGAGCAGCGTGCCGACATTGCTGCTGGTGCTGTTGGCGTTGTTGCCGGAGCCGAGATTAACATTGCCGTTGACAAAGTAGGTGTCGTAATCGGCGCCGATGATGGGGGTGGGATGGGTGTTGCTCGTGTTGGTGAGATCGACCCAGAACTGCGTGCTGGGAGTCCAGGCGGCGTTGCCGGTGGTTTGCAGCGTGCCGGGGACGCTTGTTCCGTTGTCGCCGGGGTTGACCGTGCCAACGAGGGCGGCGGCGCCGAAGGTCGATCCGGCGCCAGGATTGGCGGAAAGGGCGTAGGAGAACGTGGTGGACGTGGCAGCGGTGACGGTGAACACGCCGTCATAGCCGATAGGGGCCACGCCGCTGACGACCACGGTCTGGCTGACGCTGAAGCCGTTGGCCGCCGTGATGGTGGCGAAGTTGCCGGCCCAGGCCGCGGCGGTGATGGGAGAGCTCACAGCGGTGGGGCCCTGGACGGCCGGCGTGGTGGTGCTGCCCGTGCCGACGCTGCCGGTACCGCTCAGCGATCCGCCGCCCGCCAGTACGACGTTGCCGATGTTGCTGACGCTGTTAATGAAGGTGCCGGTGAAATTGCCGGAAATGCCCGTCAAGGTCAGCGGTATGACATTGATGCCGAACACGCCGGCGAAGGCGACGGAGAAGACGCCGGTGCCGATCACGCTGACGGTCACCGGTCCGGAGGTCGAGCCGACGAGCGCCTGGTTCAGGGCGTCCTGAATGCGGCTGGCCGTGGTGGCGCCGGTGCTTGAGTAGATGATCGAGCTGGTGGTGATTGGGCTCGTGCTGGCGGTGCTGCCGTTGGCGGAGGGATCGTCGTAGATGAGCGTGAAGGTGTTGTTGTTGGCCACGCTGCCGCCGAAGGTGATGATCTGCTCTTGCAGGGAATCGACCTGCACGTCGCCATTGTTGATCTGGGTTAGGCCGCCGTAGGTGTCCTGATTGCTGAGCTCGAGCCGGCCGGCGCCGACCTTGGTGATAGCCGTGACCGCATTGCCGGCGCTGCCGATGATGATGGCGCTGATGTCGAGGTCGGTGGTGACGCTGGCGGAGGCGCCGTGAGTGATCGTGAAGAGGTGGCCGTTGGCGCCGAGGTTGATCTCGCCGGTGCCGTCAGGCGTGGTGGCTTCTTGGATGATGGCCATGCCGGTACCATCGGAGCCGGCGGCAACCGGGGCGGTCAAGCCAGGGCCGGCGAGCGTCAAAATGCTGCCGTTGGCCAGAACCATGTCGCCGGCGGTCATGTTGAGGGCGGCGACGGCCTGCTGCGCGCTGGCAAGCAGATTCAGTACGCCGTCGTCCACAATGGTGACGGTTGCGGTGGAGACGATCTCGTTAATTGAGCCGGCCAGCTCGTTGACGATGACCGAATTGAGGACGCCCACAGGCGCCGGCGTGGTCGCGCCGAGAACCGTGCCGATCGTCCCCGTGCCGCTCGCCGTGGCCACCGGGTAGCCGAGAATCTCCGGCCACGCCGTGCCGTTCAGGACGCCGCCCAGCGTGACCATGAAGCTGTTGGTGCTGCCGACCTGCGTGACGCTGAATGGCGTGCTGCCGGCGGCGAAGTTCCCCGTGATGATTGCCAGATTGTTCAGAAAGCTCGCGATGCTGGTGGCGTCCACGGCAACACCGCCGAGATAAGTGATCGCGCCGGTCGTTTGGCCATCGAAGGTAAGCTCGTACGTGTCGCCGTTGGCGAAGTTGTTGAAGGTGAGGGTCTGGGTTTGCTGCAGGTAATCGGGGCTGCCGACGTAAAGGTTGCCGGCGAGCGCGGTGCCGTTATTGGCCTTGGAAAGATTGAGCGTGCCCAGGAGGACGTCGGTCGTGCCGGTGTAGGTGTTGTTGGCGTTGCCGATGTACTGCAGCGTGCCGGCGCCGAGCTTGGCGGCGCCGAAGCCTAGGCCGCCATCGCCGATCGACTGACTGATGGTTAGCGTGGAGGTATCATCGACGCCAATGGTGGTATTGGTAGCGAAGGTGACCGCGCTTGAGCCCCAGGTGTTGGCGCCGAGGACATTTTCGAGGGCGCCGGAGACGGCATTGAAAGTGAACGGCGTGCCGCTCGCAGCAGCGCTGGCGTTGACATCGAGAGTGACCTGACTGGCGCTATCCACGGAAACGATGACCGCGCCGGCCGGGATGTTGGCGCCGCTGACCGCCATGCCAGGCACGAGTTGGCTGGTGCTGGAGATATTGGTGATGACGGGGCTGCCGCTGACGGTGGTGCCAGTGAGGTTGATCGGTGCGCTGTTGCCTGTGAAGCCTGCGTTGCTCAGGTTGAGGGCCTTGCCGGAGGACTCGGTGAAGCCGCTGCCGTTGCCAGCGGCGTTTTGCAGCTGCAAAGTGGCGGCGATGCCGGTGGCGGAGACGTTGGTGGTGCTGGCGCCCCCCGCGATCAGCGTTGTCAAAGACACAACGCCTGTCCCGGAGATATTCTGGTAACCGAGCAGGTTCTGGGCGACGTAGGCCAGCGGATCGGAGCCCGGGCGCCGGCGGGGTTATTGAAGTAGACGTAGAAATGGTTCCCCGACTTGCTCACGGTGACGCTGCCGCCGCCATTGCTGATATTGGGCAAGGCATTGATGTCCGCCTGCACCGTGGCAGCCGAGGAGGCAACCGGGATGGAGACGGTCAGCGTGGAGCTATTGAAGTCCAGCTTGAAGTTGCCGGTGGCGCCAACGAGAATGTCCTGCACCGCCGACGTGTTGTAGCCGAGGGCATGGCTGCTCTGAATGTTGAGGTCGCCGGCATTGACGTTGACCGTGCCGGTGAACGTGTTGCCGGTGGTGGCGGCGGGATTGAGGATGACCGCGCCGGCGCCGACTTTGGTGAGGCTGCTGGGCAGTGTCGTCGGGTCGGTATAGGTGATCGGTTCGGTGCTCGATTCCGCCATAGGATCGGCCACGGTGCCGGTGATGTTCAGGCGTGTGTTGGCAACGGCGCCGATGTAGCTGCTCGATTGCAGAATGACGCTCGGCAGGGCGCCGATCGGCAGTTGCGGCAGCGTGCTGTTGGGATCCCAAGGCAGGGTGTTGTTGCCCGTCGCGTTATAGAGCGCCCCCTCGCCGCCGACGCCCGAGCCGTTCAGGGCGATGGTGGTGCTGGTCGGCAGCGTAATCGAATGGCCGACGCTGGTGGGATCGCCGTCGAGCGCGAGGGTTGAGCCGGTGTAGACGAGCGTGGTGAAGCCGCCGGTCGCCACTTCGCTGGAGCCGGCGCTGAGGGCGGAAGTCGCGGACGACTTGTTGATGGTGATGAGCGGCTGAGCGGCGAGCGGCGTGAGGGCAGCTCCGCCGACAAAGTGCACGGTATAGACATAGCTGGCCCCGCCGTCGCCCGGAGTGACCTCGGCCGAGCTCGCGCCGGCGGTGCTGTGCAGCACGATCATGCTGACCAGGTTCTGCTGGGCGTCGGAGAGGACGCCCTGGAAGGAGACGGTGAAGACCGTGTCGCTGGCGTCGGCGCTGACGGTAATGTTGCCGGCCCCGACGGTGCTCAGGGCTTGCAAGGCCGACTGAATGTTGGCGGCGTCGGTGGCGGCATTGCCGGTGTAGCTGATCGCCGGACTGCCGAACGTGAAGGGCACCGGCGCCGCCAAAGTCGATTCGGCGGGAAGGCTGAGGGTCACCGTCGTGCCGGAAACGCTGACGATGGTCGTACCCGCCTGAATATTGGTCCCGGTGACAGTCATGCCGGCGGTCAACAGCGTGCTTGCGTTGGTGACGTTCGTCATGCTGGTGCTGCCAGCCGTCGTTTTGCCCGGCAGGTTGAGATTGAAGCTGACGCTGAATTGAGTCTGCGTCGGCGGCGTGGCGCTGGAGATCGCGTTGAAGGTCAACGGTACGGCGCCCGCGGTCACGCCGGTTCCGGAATTCAGCGTAATCGAGTTGAGGGTGTTGTTCACCGACACGATGTAATAGGGCCCGCCCGTGAGCGTGGCGCCGGAGACCGACATGCCGGGCGCCAGCAAGTAAGCGCTCGCGACATCGGTGATGGTTGCGCTGGCGGCGGCCGCAGTGCCCTGCAGGCTGAGCGTAGCGCCGGAGTCGGTGTAGCCCGTGGCCGTGCCGCCATTGACATGAGCGATCAGGTCGTTGGAAAGGTCGGACTGATTGATCGGCAGGGTCGAGCGATAGATGTTGTATCCGGTCGCGCTATCCTCGGAGGTCCAGGTCAAGGCCACCTTCAGCTCGCCCAGGGCGGCACTGCTGGTTGTGACCTTCGGATACGTGTTGATGACGCTCTCGCCATTGGCGCCGATCGCGCTGACGGCATAGTAATAGGAGGTCGCGGGTTCCAGGCTGCCGCCGGCGCCGAGAGCGGCGGTGAGCAGCGACGGCATCGCGAACGCATCCGTCGGCGGCGTGACGTTGCTCAGCGCAATGCTGCCGTCGTCCGTGTAGGCCGTGGCGGTAGTGTTTGCCAACAGGGAATCGGTGTAATCGCCCGAGGTCACGGAGCGGTAGACGTTGTAGCTGGTCGCTCCCAGGACCGGGTTCCAGGCCAGATTGATGGTCAGGTTGTCGCTGGCGCCCGTGCCGGTGGTTGCGGTGGCCTCGAAACTGGCCAGCGTCTCGCCGGCGACCCCGACCGCGGTCACCACGTAATAATACGGCGTGTTCGGGTTAAGGCTTCCGCCGGCCCCCGTCGTGATCGTGGTCGCGGTCACGCTGGTCGGGGCGGACAGCGACACCGGGCCGAGATCGGTGTAGGTCGTCGCCGGGGCGCTGACCGAGTAGATCCTCGCCTGGGCAAAAACGCCTGAATTCAGGGACCGATAGATGTTGTAGCTCGTGGCGCCCGCAACCGCGGACCATGACAGATTCGCCGCCAGGTTCAGATTGGCGCTGGTCGGCGTGAATGTGAGGATCACGCTGGCGGCGGTGGCAGTGGCCTGGTTGCTCAGCGTCACGCTCGTGCTGCCGGCGGCGTTCGCCGTCACCGTGGTTCCCAAAGGAATGCCGGGCCCCGACACGACCATGCCCACCAGCGACGAAGCGGAGCCGGTCGTCAGCGTGACCGAAAAGCTGTTGTTCGTGGTTGACCCGGCCATCAGCGCGATGGCGCCGGTCGTGACCGCATGCTGCGCGGTCGGCACGCTTTCGCCCAGCGGCGTCACGGCGCTGACTTCGTAGTAGTAGGTCTGCGTGAAGGTGAGCGCCTTGACGCCGCTGGCTGTGGCGTTGGCGCTCAAGGTGACCGTGGAAGCGGCGCTGTTGATCGCCAAAATCGTGGTGTTCGCCGGGATGCCGGTCCCGCTCACCGGCTCGCCGACGTACAGGCCGGTCTGCGTGAACGTCAGCGCTTTGACGCCGCTGGCCGTGGCGCTGGCGCTCAAGGTGATCGTGGTGGCGCCGTTGATGGCGAGGATCGTGGTATTGGCCGGGATGCCGGTCCCGGTCACCAGCTCACCGAGGAACAGCGGGCTGGTGCTGGTGAGATTGGTGACGATGGCGCTGCCCGTGGTGAGCGTGCCGTTTTGCAGGGAGTTGGTGTTGGGCAGGCTTGCCACGGTGGCGCTGCCGGTGGTGAGCGTGCCGCTGAGAACCAGCGAGGGATTGAGATTGGCGCCGGGATTGCTCGCCGCGCTGCCGGCGGAGGCGCTCAGCGAGGTCGGCGAATTCTGTAGCGACGTCGGATTGCTCAGCGTGACCGTCTGCACCTCGTTCAAGCCGTTGTACACGGTGGCGCTGGTGACGGTGACGTCGCCGAGGCTGATGGCCGCACTCGTGCCCGCCGTCACGCCGACGCCGGTGGTGAGCGTGATCTGGGAGATGCTCTGGATCGAGGCGATGTAGTAGGGGCCGCCCGTGAGGTGGGCTCCGGTGACCGGCATGCCGACCTGGAGCAGCGTGATGCTGCTCAACGGCTGACCGCCGCTTTGGAGATTGGTGACGACGGCGCTGCCGGCCGTCGTCGTTCCGGTGATTGCCAGGCTGAGGGAGGACAGCGCGTTCAGGTCGCTCTGGATGACGGCGGCGCTGGTGCCCGAGGTCCGGGCCGTGGTGGTGGTTTGGCCGTCAAAGGTCAACGTGAAGGTGTCGGCGCCGCCCGGCGGATCGTAGGTGACGATGCGCTGGACTTCGGCATTTTGGTCGGTGCCGAGGGCGTTGTTGCTCTGGGCGTCAATGACGCCGCCGGGCAGGCCGGCGGCGGTGGCGCCGGTGTCGTTGACGTTGCCGAACGTGTAACCGACGTAGGTCCCGCCGGTGAAGGTATTATTGCCGGCCAGGACGAGGGTGCCCGTGCCGACCTCCGCCAGGCCGCTGCTGGCCGGCGTGCCGACGGTGGTTGGGGCGCCGCCGGGGGGAATCGGGGGCAGCCCTTCGGCAATGGTGTTGGGGAGCGTGAGCCTGTCGCCTGGATCGACATGGATCGCGACCACCCCGGCGGGGCTGGTGGCCGAGGAGAAGTTTTCCACCGAGGACAGGTAAACCAGACCCAGCCAGGTGTTGGCGCCCCCCTGGTTGCGCAGGCGCCGGCGCTGGCGTTGGTCGTGCCGACGCCGATGCCGGACAGATAGAGCGTGTCGTTGGCGGGCATGGTCAAGCCGCTGCTGCCGGTGGGGGCTTGCAATTCGAGTTGGGCGCCGTCATCGACAACGGTGATGGTGCCGCTGCCGAGGGCGTTGTTGTTTTCGACTTCGAGGACGCCGGTGGTGACGTAGGTGTTGCCCTGGTAGGTGTCCGGACTGGCGAGGACGAGCGTGCCGGCCCCTTCCTTGGTGAGGCTGTAGGCCGTGCTGACAGTGCCGCCGTCGATGATGCCGGCGGCGGGGCTGGCAGGGTCGATGGTCAAGGCGCCGCTGGTCACGCCGATGGTGGCATTGGTGTTGAGGGTGATCGTGCCGGTGTAGGAATGGTTATTGGCGACGTTGACCAGAGCGCCGGTAAAGTGGCCGTTGTTGGGGGGCTGAATGCCGTTGCCATTGAGGGTGATCGGCTCGAGGTTGAGGCTGGACTCGAGCTCGAGGGCGGCGCCGGCACGGACCCAGGTGCTGCCGGCCTCGGCCCCAAAGCCCGCGCCGGTCCCCGCCGTGACGCTGACGGTGAGCAACGGCTGAATCGAGCTGGTGAGCGTGCCGCCCAGGACAATGGTGAACATGGTGTCGGTCGGGTCCGCCGTCACGCTGACCACGGTGCCTCCCGCGGGCAAAAAGCCGGCGGCCAGCGCCGCAGCGATGCTGGCGGCATCGGTCGCCCCGCTGCCGGTATAAGTGATCGTCGTCGTGGACGTGCTCGCGCCGTGATACGAAAGAGTGAACTGCGTGATGTTGGGCACCACATCCTGAAGGAAAAGGATCTGGGATCCCGGCGTGCCGGCGGCGCCCAGGGCGCTGGGGTTTTGCACGATCAGATTGCCGGCCGAGACCAGGGTGACGCCGGCATAGGTGTTGGCGCCGGCGAAGGCCAGATCGCCGCCGCCGATCTTGGTGATCGTGTTGCCGAGCGTGGGCACGGCGTCGCGGATGGCGCCGGTGATGGTGAGGGTAGCGCCGGAGAAACCGTCCTGAAGCGCCTGCGATCCGTTGGCGCCAATGGTGGTGGGGCCCACGAGCGTCACTGGCCCGGTCCAGGTGTCGTCGCCGCTCAGCGCCGGAAGGCGCCGGCGTCCGCCTGGGTGTCGTCCAGGTAATACTGGTACATGCCGCGGCCATAGGTCGCGATGGTGAGCGTGTTGGCGTTGGTGTTGATCTCGATGTCGCGCACCTGCACGAAGGGGAGGCCGGCGCCGAAGCGGACCCAGTTATTGGCGCCGGTGAGCTGGCCGCCGGCGAGCTCGCAGACGCCGGTCTCGGTGCCAACGTAGATGTTGCTGTTGCGCGGATCGATCGCCAGCGTCCAGACGGAAGCATCGGCAAGTCCATTGACGCCGCCGGTGATGTCGGTCCAGGTTTGGCCGGCGTTGGTGCTTTCGAATACGTGCCCCGTGCCGTTGCTGCCCGATGTCCCGATGGTGACGGCAAAGACGGTGTCGCGATCGGCCGGATCGACGACGAGTTGCGCGATCGTGGTGTTTCCAATGGAGGGCGCGCGGTTGCCCGACCACGACACCCCGCCGTTCTTGGTCACATACACGCCGCTGCCGTTCGTGATGTAGATCGTGCTGGAATCCACAGTGTTGGGCGGATTGTCGGGCAGGTTCGCGAAGCTTGGATCGGCCTGGTACTGCCCCTGGAAATCGGCAATCGCCAGTGAGGTGATGTTGATGGCTGGATAACTCGCGGCCGAGGAAAGGCTGCTCCAGGAGGCGCCCAGGTTGGTGGTTTCCTCCAGCAAGTTCGTGTCGCCGACGACGACACGCTGGGAGTTGTTGGGGTCGAGGGCGAAGGGGACGACGGGCACGGCGGCGGTGGCCAGCATCGAGGTAAAAGTCGGGTTTGGGCTGTTGGCGTCGGTGGAAAGCATCAGGTTGCCGGCCTCGTAGAACCAGGCATCGGCTGGATTGGCTGGATCGTATTCGATTTGACCGCCCAGGCTGCTGTAGCCGTTGATGCCGACGGCGGTGTTGCCCCCGATGGTGCCGGCGGCGCCGGTGACCTGGCTCCAGGTTTGTGTGCCGGTGGCACCCGAAACGTTGTATTGAGCGGCGCCGATGCTGTGGCCGCTGGCCAAAGCGATGTCGGGGTTGCTGGGGTCAGCCGAGGCGCTGACGAACTGGGCGTTGCCGAGGTTGCCAGTGATGTCGCTCCAGGTGCCGCTGGCAATATCGTAGGTCCACAGGCCGCCGTCGGTCGCGGCGTAAAGGGTGGTCGAGGTCGCTTCCAGTGAGCGGACGCCGGTGAACGGGCCATCGATCGTGGGGGTCGCGCCGCCCTCGGCAATGATGCTCCAGGTGGCGCCGTAGTCGCTGCTCATCAGTACAAAGCCGCCCAGGTTCGCGTCGGTGCCACCCACGAAAACATCGGTGCCAAAATCAGCAATGGCGTTCGCATACCAACCCGCAAAGCCCATATAGTTGGGGATGTTGTCCAGATCGGGCGAGCCATAGGTGAGCGAGTCGGCAACGCCGGCCCAGCTGCCGGTCCCCAGCGATTGCACGTCGAACAGCTGACCGTCGAACGTCCCGACCGCCGAGATGCCGGCGTAGTACGAGCCGCCATTGCCGGCGAGCATGATCGTACCGGAGGTCGCGTAGGAGTTCACGTACGGAAGAATGGGCGTGCCAGACGAACCGAACTGGTTGGCCTCCCCCATGTTGAAACCGTTATTGTTCGAAAAGATCCAAGGGCCGCCACCGGTGCCGGCGAAGAAGTCGAGAGGGGCCGGATTGATCTGAGTGGTATAGATGCCGAAATCCGGACTTCCGCCGCCGTCGAGCGAACTGATGGCGACCATAAGCGGGCCCCCTGGCTCGTAAACTAGCGAGGAAAAGTTGTCATTGGCCCAGTCCGCCAGCGGACTGGTCGTGAAGATAAACGGATACGTGGCCGAAACTGGCGGCTGGGGAAGCGTCGGGTCATTGCTGAGGGCGATGGAGTTGGCGGCAAGGCCCGTGGCTGCATCGGGGCCGATGTCCGTGATGGTGGTGCCGGCGGGCAGGCCGCAGCCCGCGCAGGACACGAACATGCCGAGGTAGAGGTTGGTCGTGACGATGTTGCTGATGATGTTGGTGTACGGCCCGGTGCTGAAGGTCAGCATCTCGCTCCCGGTGACCGTGGCGTTGTTGGTCAAAGTGACTTGAGTCATGCTGTCGATCGAGAGGATGGTGGTGCCGACAGGAATGCCGGTCCCGCTGACTTCTTCGCCGACGAGGAGCGGGGTGGTATCGGAGAGGCCGGTGACGGTAGGACTGCCATTGGTGAGCGTGCCGGTTTCGGTGGTTTCGGTGGCCTGCGTGGTGGTGCCGTTTTCCGTGAAGTTCCCCTGCACCAGGATGGGAATCCAGTTGGTGCCGTCATATTCCCAGATGCCGTTGTTCAATCCGCTGGCCAGGCCGCCGACGTCGCCGTAGCTGGCGGAGTAATTGGCCGTCACGACGACCGAGCCGGTCTGTTCCGGATTGGCGATGATGCTGCCGATCGTCATGCCGGCGAAGGGGTTACCCAGACCCAAGGGCGTGTTGCTGAACCAGGGGGCCGCATTCGATTGGGCGCCGACCAGCAAGTTCCACGAGCCGCCGTCGTTGGTGGATTCATAGACGCCGGTGCCGTAATAGGAATCGGGCGAGTCGGCATCCTGGCCGGTGCCGTAGTAGAGGATGTTGACGTGGTTGGGATCCTGGGTGATGACGCCGCCGAACATGACGGCGGGATTGGCCAGCTCGAAGGCGGCGTCGAACAGGGGGACCCAGGTCAAGCCGCCGTCCTCGGTCTTCCAGGCGCCGCCGCTGGCGGTGGCGATATAGATCACATCCGGATCGGAAGCGTCCACGCAGACGCTGACGACCGAGCCAGACGCGTTTTCGAGGGTGGTGGTGTCGCTGTTGTAGACCTGAACGTTGTTGATGGCCGAGTTCGCGTTGCCGGTCCCCTGGAAATTGGAGAACCATTGATTGGGGGTGGCGTTGGCGGTGCCCCCCGTGAGCGTGATCGTTGGGGGGCTGACCGTCGCGCCGCCGCTGACCGCTGCAGCCGTCAGCGCCGGTTCGGACGTGCCGGCAAAGCTCCCCAGGAATACGACCTGGTAGGTCTTGGTCGGCAGCGAGCCGTAGCGCAAATGGGTGGTTGTGATTGCGGTGTTGCCGACCACATTGATGGTCGGCAAGCCAGGGGTATCGCCCAGGCCGCCCAGGAAGGTAATGGTGAACTGCTGGCCGCCATTGTAGATGCTGCCGGAGACGGAGGTGATGCCGCCGACGGCGAGGCCGGTCACCGGGCTGATGCCGCCGATGTCGTTGAGGCCGTCGAGGGCGGTGTAGATATTGATCGCGGTGACATTGAAGTCGGCGGCATCGTAGGTGATATTCCCGGTCGTGTAGATGTTCGGATCGTAGGCGGTGGGGCCGAACGTTAGCTGGAAGGTTGTTTGATTGGTGACGGTGCTGTTGATGACGAGCTGTTGCTGGTCGTTGTTGCCGCCGCTGATGCTGGTTTCGGTGACGGAGACCTGTCCGCCGGCGCCGCCGACGCTGGAGAGGCCTTGCAGGTCGGCCTGGATTTGGGCGGCGCTGTCGCTGTAGTTGATGCCGCTATAGGTTTGGCCGTTGAAGGTGGCGCTGTAGTTGCCGGCATTGTTGCCGCCGACGGTGAAAGTCTGCACGGTCGGTTCGCGATTGCTCCCCTGGCCTTGCACGACGAGGGGTTCGTTGTTGACGGTGATGCCCCCTTGGAGCTGGATCTGGGCGTTGTCGGCGACTTCGGTGCCCCCCTCGGTGCCGGCGACGATGGTGGTGCCGGTGACGGCGCCGCTGGCGCCGGAGGCCACGGTGTCAATGGAGGGGCTAAGGATCGTGCCGCTGCTGGCCGGCGTGCCGCTGAAGGCGATCAGGAAAACGCCAGGGTTGGCCTGCGTGACGGCGACGTTGGCGGCGCCGATTCCCGCCAGATTCCCCAGCGCAGTCTGGATGGCGACGGCGTCGGCGGCGGTCCCGGTGTAGAGAATGTCCCCCGTCGAAGCGGCGCCGAAGGACAGCTTAAAGTACGTATGCCCGGCAATGGCGTTGGTCAGGGCGAGCGATTGCGTGGCGGAAGTCCCCGTGGCCCCGAGGGCGTTGGAGTTGCCGAGCGTGAGAGTGCCCTGACTGACGTAGGTGGTTCCTTGATAGGTGTCGGCGCCGCTGAGATCGAGCTCGCCGCCGCCGGCGATGTAGAGATCGCTGCCACCGGAAAGGGCGCTCGCGGTGTTGTCGCCGACGACCGGGCCGCTGTTATCGTCGATGTTGCCCAGCACGATCAAGCGCGAGTTCGGCGAAATATCGATGGTGGGGCTGACGACGGAGAAGAGCAGCTCGGTGCTGGCCAGGTTGGGATCGAGGGCCAGGGCGGCCTGAATGTTGGCGATCAGCGTATGGGGGTTCGGGTTCCACAGGATGTTGCCGGTGGTGAAATAATGGACGCCGTCCCAGACGGTCATGGTGAACTGATTGCCTGCGGCGGAGGCGCCGAACGTGCCGCCGAAGGTGAGCGTTTCGACATCGTCCACGCCCGCGCTGCCGGCGGTGGTGGTGGCCGCATCAATGGTGGGATCGAAGGCGCCGGCGGCGCCGGTGAGCCCGGCGAAATTGACCGTGACCGGATTGGCGGGCAAGGTCGTGTTCGCGAGCGTCCCCTGGTAGGTGATGGAGACGGCCGTGTTCAAGCTGATCGGGCCGCTCCACAGATTGTCCTCGGAAAGCAACGTCAGCGGCGCGACGCCGAAGGTGCTGTTGCCCGTGCCGTTCAAGGTGAGATGATTGGCCCAGACGGCCGGGCCGACGCTGAGACCGCCGTTGAGTGTGGCCAGGGTGGGCTCGAGCATCAAGCCGGCGCCGGCCTCGACGGTGGTGCCGAACATCTGCCCGGGGATGCCCGTGTTGTATTCGGGCTGCCCCAAGCCGTTATCGTTGTTGTCGAATACCACCCCCTGGCGAATGTCCACGCCCCCCTCGGAAATCCCCTCCCCTTCCAGGACCAGGCGCTGCGAGCCGACCTTGATGATCCCGCCCACAAAATAACCCGGATCGGTGGTGTCCACCGTGACGCTGCCGTTGTAGTTCCACGTGGCATTGCCGAAGGTTAGTGATTCACTTGCCGAGGTGGTAGCAGCGCTGGCGAGAGTGATGGCGGTGCCGTTGGCGTTGATGCTGGCGATGGTGTCGCCGGCGGGAATGTTGGCGCCGGCGACCAGTTCGCCGACATAAAGCTGGCTGGTGCTGGCCAGGCCGGTGACGTTGCTGGTGCCGTTGGTGACGCCGGCGAGCGTTTGGAGTGAATTGTCTTGGTCCACGACGATTTCGATTTCGGTGCTGTCGCCGATGGCGGCGTTGTCGTTGAATGTCAGAGTGCCGCTGCCGGTGATGGCGCCGGTGTCGGCAAGACCGCCGACGCCGCTGCCGGCGAGCAGATGGCTTCCCGGCGTGCCGATCGGGCCATAATAGACCTGGATGCGATCGCCGATGAAATTGGCGTAGTTGATCGTGCCGCTGAAGTTTGTGGATCCGGTATCCACGACCTGCGTGTACTGGGAGACGCCGGCGGCGGCCAGGGTGTTGGGGATGGTGATGGCGGCGGGGATGCCGGGCCGATTGAACAGGGGCGTGGCGTTGGCCTGGCTGATCTGGCCGCCGCTCAGGGTCAAATCGCTGATGGTGCCGGGATAGATCTCCTCGACGCCGATGCCGACCTGGCCTTCGAGGGTGATATTGCCAGCAATGGTGTTGACGCCCGACAGGTTTTCGACGGCGCCCATGTTGTCGATGAGGGGGAAGGCGTGGGAAATGCCTTCGCCCTGCAGGATCAAGTTGGTGTTGCCGAGCGACATGTTGGAATTGGGATTGAAGGGCAACAGCATGAGAGCGGCGCCGCTGTCAACGTAGGTGTTGAATTCAGCCCCCTGATTGAAGTTAGGAAAGATGCCGTTTTGCGTTCCACCGAGTGAATCCTGGTCCTGCACGGTGATCCAGCCCTGCTGAATTTCCCACGAGCCATAGAAGTTGGTATTGGCGTTGGGAAGAATGAGCTGGCCGCCGCCGACCTTGGCGATCCAAATGAGGTTGGAATAGCCGGAGCTGTTGATAAGGCCGCCGCTGATGGTAAGGCTGTAATCGTTGGTGAAATAGGCGTTGCTCGCCGTTTCGGTGGGATCGGGATCGACGCCGATGTAGGTGTCGGCGGCGCCAATGGTGATGATGTCGGCGGGGATGCCGCCGGCGGTGGTGAAGCTCGGATTCTCGACATAGCGGTTGATGCCGCTGATGCTGTCGAGAGCGCCTTCGGTGCCGAAGCCGGTACCGTTGATGGTTAAAGGCGCGTCCAGCAAGAGTTCGTTGCTGGTGTCGGTGACGGAATCCTCATGGCCGACATTGCCGACCAGGTGAAGCGAGGCGCCGGAAGACACCGTGGTCATGGCGATCTTGGTGGTGAGACCCAGGCCTTGTGAATCCTCGAGGGTAACGATGCCGGCGAGGATGTTGACCTGATCGTCGAAGGTGTTGGCGACGCCCTGGCTGGAATTGCCGTTGGCGCCGTCCTGGGACAAGATCGTCGTGCCGTCATTCAAGGTGATGAGCGCGTAGGCGTCGGCGGGAAGGATGTTCGCGTTTTGCGTGGGCTCGAGGATCAGATTGCCAGTGCCGCTCTTGGTGAGAATGTTCGCGGCGTTTTGATTGGCGATCACAGCGGTGATGTCGAGTTCGCTGCTCGCGTTGACGTTAATGGTGACAGTGGCGTTGTTGGATGAGACCAGGGAAATCGGCCCGCTCCAGGCATTGTCGCCCGCGGAGTTGTACAAGGACCCGTTGTTCAGGTAGCCGTCGGAGATGAGCACCAGCTGGTAGTCCATCAGGAATCCGACGTAGGGATTGCTGGCGGCATTGTGCGGCTGGGTGGGATCTTGCAGGATGTAGTCGGCCAGCGTCGTCGGACTGGAATCGTTCGGCGTCTGGGTGCCGGTATATTCGATATTGAGGGTGCCGGTGCCGAGAATCGGGTCGATGTGGGTGTAGACGGTCTGGGTGGGACTGGGTCCGAGCGCGAGCGGATCCTCGACGGTAAGGAAGCCGTTCTCGATATCGGTTTCGCCGCGGTACTGGTTGGCGTTGGCGAGGACCAGTTCACCGGGCCCCCATTTGTAGAGATTGCCGACAGCGCCGCTGTCGTAGATGACGCCATCAATGGTGAAGGTGGTGCCGGCGGTGGGGACGTAGAAGTAGATGCTGGAGTTGACGTTGGTCTGAAAAGTGATGCTGCCGGTCCAGACGTTATTGCCGGCGGTGCTCATGAGCGGGCTGGAGGTGGCGTTGCTTTGGGTGCCGAGGCCGGCGAGTTGGATGTTGTAGGGGGCAGTAATGCCGCCGGAGACCTGGATTTCCGAGTTGTTGCCGACGCTGACCGGGTTGGCCGCGTCACCCAGGGCGGCGCCGTTCATCATCTCGACAATGGTGCTGTCATTGTTGATCGTGAAGGAGCCCGTGAACGTGTTGGCCTGGTTGAGAATCAGCGTGCCGCCCCCCTGGACGTCAAGCTGCGAGGTGCCGCTGAGCGCCCCGCCTTGAAACGTCAGGGTTGATCCCGTGTCCACTTCGAGGTTGTTCGTGCCGCTCATCGATCCGTTGATGGCGATATTCATGCTGATGATGTCGGAGGCGCCGGAGTGGTCCTTGATGAACGGGGAGGCGCTGGTGCTGCCCAGGGTGAGCGTGCTGAGCGGGGCGGCACTTGTCAACACATAGCCCGCATTCGAGCCGTTGAGGAACGTGATCGAATCGAGCGGCACGTTGATATTATCGGTGGCCGTTATGGTTGCGCCGGTGGTGTTCGGCTGAAAGTTCACGTCGGCGCCGGCGGTGGGCAAAATGCCGCCTTGCCAGTTGGCGGCATTGCTCCAGTTCGAGCTTGCCGTGCCAATCCATGTGACGGACGGCGCCAGCCGTGTCTCGAGTTCTTCCATGCTCAGTCGATAGCGCGGCCGGTTCACGATCGGTCTGCCACGCCGGCGCGTTAACCACGATTTCAACCAGCGGCTGAGATTGAACGAGAACATGAACGGTGACCTTTCCCAGACGTAAGCCCAATCAGGATAATCAATAACACCGAGCGAGCGCGATTTCCGATATCAGGCAATGAGATGGCGAAAACAGAAAAAACGGCACGACCGCGTCCTTGCCGACAGCGATCGTCAATCCGTTTGAAGGAACTGCGGTGACGAGACATTTCTTGATGCGCATGCTGTTTTTTCCAGGAAGTCGATTCAATCCAGCACTTCGGCGATTTGCGCAGCCGTTGAGCGGGGATTAGCCTCGGTGGAAACGGCACGTCTCCTTCAAAACTATAACGCCCCTGGCTGGATTTGGTTTGCTGCGGCTCGGCGGAAAAAGTGATTTTACCCCAATATCTTGCCTGGAGTTAGCATCTTGCCTGGAGTTAGCAAAAAAAGACTAAAATCGCGCCTGCCCAAGAAGCAAAAGAAATGGACTGACGCGATTCTAACGGCCAACCCCGCCCGCCTAGCGCAAACGCTTGCCCACCGCTTCGACCATGGCCTTTTCGTCAGGGAAACGGCCCGTGTGCAACTTGGAGTAAAGCAGTTCGCCGTCCACCGTCAACTCGAAGCAGCCGCCGCTGCCCGGGACCAGCTTCAGGTCGTTGATGCGCTGCTTGTACTCGTTCAGGAGCTTGCTCGTCAAACTGACGGCTTGCGGCTCGTAGTTTCACATCGAGCAATACTTCAGTTCCACGTGCATGATCGGATCCTTTCATCAGTGATGTTGCTCTCCCTATAATCCCATTATACACGAAAGCCCAGAGACGGCTGTCCCTGGGAAAACGAGAACCCGCATGGCCGACTATCCGATCACGATCATCGTCCGCCATCCGCGCGAGAATCCGAAGAAGTGCTCGATCCTGCCGCTGCAGGGCCGCGCCGATGTGCGCATCCTAACCTATCCGCTTGTTGATCGGCCGGGTTTCGAGGGATACATCCGCCTGGCGGCGGAGGGCCCGGCGCTCTCGGCGGCCGATGACGGCGCGGGGCTGCTGTTGCTGGACGGCAGCTGGCGCTCGGCAAGCAAGATGAATTCCCAGTTCACCGCCGTCCCAGCGCGCTCGCTCGGCGGTTGGCAAACCGCCTATCCGCGCGTCTCCAAACTGGGCACGGACCCGGCCAACGGCCTCGCCTCCATTGAAGCCCTCTTCATCGCGCATCATCTGCTCGGCCGATCCACCGCCGGCCTGCTCGACCACTACCGCTGGGCCGAGCGCTTTTTGGAAATCAATGATCTTCGTCGGACAACGGGAAACTGACCTATAATGGAGTGCCAGCTTGCGAGGGTGCTCCCGTCATGGTTCCTCTCATTTACAGTCCGCATTACAATATCTCCGCTTACGGCCTGGAATATCTCCATCCCTTCGACAGCATCAAGTATCGCCGCATTCACGATTGGTTGATCGCCCAGGGGTTTCGCCACGAGGGCGATTTCGTGACGCCGAGCCCTTGCACCCAAGAGGAGCTGTTACGCCTGCACTCGGCGGCGTATCTGGATTCGCTGCACAAGAACGGCGTGCTGAAATCCATTCTTGAAGTCTGGGTGATTTCCTTCCTGCCCAACGGATTCTTGGACAGCCACGTGCTGGAGCCGATGCGCTGGGCGACGGGGGGCACGATTCGGGCCTGCCGGCTGGCGCGCGAACAGGGCTTCGCGATTAACATCGGCGGCGGGTTCCATCACGCCAGCCGCAACAAGGGGGACGGCTTCTGCGTCTACGCCGACACCCCCGTCGCCCTCGCCAATCTCCATGAAGAACAACCGTTTCGCTCGGCCCTCGTCATCGACACCGACGCCCACCAAGGCAACGGCAACGCCGACGCGCTCCGCCCCTGGCCCTGGGCGCACGTCCTCGATTTCTTCGAGGACGCGATCTTCCCGCAGCCGAAAATACAGGAGGATTGGCCGGTCCCGCTTGCTTCCGACCTGGGCGGCGCGGAATATCTGCGCATCCTTCACGATTGCCTGCCCGCGGCTCTCGATCGCTTCGCCCCCGATTTCGTCGTCTATAACGCCGGGTCCGATGTCCTCGCCACCGATCCCTTGACCTCCCTGCGCTTGACGGTGCCGCAGATGGTCGAGCGCGATCTTTACGTTGTCACCGAAGTGCGGAATCGCAGCATCCCGCTGGCAATGGTCCTCTCCGGCGGCTACGGCCCGCATTCCTGGGAAGCCCACGCCAAATCGATCGAAGCGCTGGCGACGCGGTTTGACCGCCCCGCACGCATCACCGATAAAACGCCATGCTCGCGAAACTGACGCTCTCGTAGCCGTGCGGATGAATGTAGCGGTCGTAATGCAGCAGCTTGCCGCAGCTTGGGCGGATCGCTTCGAGCGCGGCGAAGGTCGGCGGCAGGCCACAGATGTTACGTGCGTCGTCCTCATCGGCGATCACCCGGAAATAGCTGGCGCTGTCGATGGCCTCGGCGTGGCGCAGCAGGCTCTGATCCTGGTGCAGGCTGTGGCGGAGCAGGCCATCGTCGAGCCGTTGCCCCTGGTTGAATTTCGGGCCGATGTGGGCCAAATCCCCGCTGATGAGATAGCAGATCGGCTCCTTCGCTTCCTCCTCGGCCTTCTTGAGCGCATGAACCAGCCCCGCGATCTCGGCTTGCTCCAGCGGCGATGTCCCGGCGCGCACGCAATCGTGAAAAGAGCCGACGACCAGCGGCACGATGCGGATCGGCCGCACGTTCTCGTAGAGATATTGCAACATGACCACCTCCAGCTCGATCGAATGCTCCGGGAAATGCGCGAGCCATTCATCGTCAAACAGGCCGGCGCCGAAGTGCTTGACGAGACGATCGACATGTTCCCGATCCGTGGCAACTATGCCGAGCGGCGTGCGGAAATGCTTGCGGGTCAGCGTGAAGCGGTGGGCGCTATGGTGCGAGGTGCCGATGATGACGAAAAGCGAGGCGTCGCATTTCTCGACGACTTCCCGGAATGCGTGCGTATAGCTGATCCCGCCGCGGGCGTAATCGATATGCGGTACCAGCACGGCCCGCAGCGATCCATCGGGCCGACCACGGCGAGGCAATCCGGCGGCTTGCGGGTGCGTGAACAACCGCCGCAATTGCCGGCGCAACGCATCCGGATGGCCTTCGTAGCAACCGATGCAGCGCGGCGGCCGCACCGGGTCGCGGACAACCTCGTGGAAGCGCGGCGATTCCAGCAACAGCCCTCGCTCCAGGTGTGTCAGCCATTCATGCAGGCGCTCGATCGGCGCCGGCTGCCCGCGCGTCAACTCGGCATGGATGTCAGTGATGGAATGCGCGCCGTCGAGCCAATCGAGCCAGGTGAACTCCGTCCGGCTCAAAGCCAATGGATCGGCCAAGCCCAGGCGATCGACGACATAAACCTGTTCGGGACGGCTCGGATCGTCGGCGAACTCGAGGTAGGACCGTAGTTGCGGGCGCTCGGGGAGCATGATGAAAGTCCCTGCATCGGGTCGGACTTCCATCATTATAGCGTAATTATCGAATCGGTCCCATGCGGCCAAGGGGATAATACACCGCCAGCGCTCGGCCCAGCATCAAGCGCTGTGGCACCAGGCCCCAATCGCGGCTGTCGGAGCTGGCCTGGCTGTTGTCCCCCAGGCAGAGATAATGGCCCGGCTGCACATACATCGTCACGAAATGCATGTTCTTGCGCATTTCATCGAGCTGCTTTGAACCGTACGACCAGTCCTCGCGGGTCATCTGGATGCCTTCGAAATCGGTGTTGCCTCGCCCGGTTGGGATGGTGGTGCTGTAATAGATGTCGCGCCACAGACGCAGGTGGGAAATCTTGACGTTGGCCCCCTTGCTGCCGATGCTGGCCGGCTCGAAATCGTTGTCGGTCGGGCCGCGGCGGTCGTCGATATTTTGATCGGTGAGGTCCTTTTCCTTGGGTCCGCGCACTTCAGCCGGATCGTATTCGCATTCCTTGCAGTCGCGGAAGGGGAGATCGCGATCGACCCAGACGGTGAGGCCGGCGTCGAAGTTGGCGAAGCGAACGAGGTAATTGCCGGGCGCTTTGAGGCTCGTCGGCCTGACGGCGAGCGGCTTGTCTTCGCGGTGGCTGTTCGGACCGGCGCCGGTCAGGCGGTAGAGCGTGCAAGTGCCGGCCGCGAGATCGAAGTTGGCCTGGAAGCGGTTGACGCCCCGGCTCAATTCGATGCAGAACTCCCCCTTGGATTCGACGACCTCGACATTGCACTCCAGCATCAGATCGCCGACCCAGTGAGCCTGGGCGTACATCGTATTGAAAAAGTCCTGATCGCTCTGCCCCTGGACGATCGAAGTGTTGTAATCGAGGGTATCGAGGATGAGCATCTTCTTGACGGCGGCGAGGGGTTGGTTGTCGCGGCCATCTATCTGATCGGGGCGGACCAGGTGTTGATAGCGGAGCCAATCCATCTTGTCCGCCGTCTTGCCGTCACTGCTGAAGGCATTGGCCTTGTCCGATTTCCAGGTGCTGTCGGCACGAGGGCTCCAGCGGTCAAGCTTGCCGACGAGGTCCTTTGCTGGAAAGTCATTGTCGTAAACGATGCGGCGCAGCGCCATCATGACCGCCGGCGGCTTGCGCAGGATCGTGAATTTCCCTTCCTTGAACCACGCCCGCGCTTTGTCTTCATTGGTGTGCATGTACTGGCTTTGCCAAAGATCGAGCTTGTTAACATTGGGATCCTGGCTGTCCGCGTAGAACGGATTGTCCGGATTCTCCGGCACGCGATGGTAGACGCGGCCAAAGAAGATCGCCAGGATTTCGCCCGGCAAGCCGAGCAGCCGCTTGATGTAATTCTTGGGCGTATTCTTGTCCACCGGCCCCTTCGGATACTTGAAGACCACCACGTCGTAACGGCTCGGGCCCATGATCGATTCGTTGACCTTGGTGACCAGGACGCGATCGCCCGAATCGTACGCGTCATTGCAACCGGTGAGCACGCCGAACATCACGGCCAGCAGAATCCAGCGTTTCAGTGTCATGGGCCGACCCCTTTCAGCAATTCGGGGCGATGCATCACGTTGATGTGGCCGCAGTTTTCGCACAGGCATTTTGCGACCCGCGGTGCATTGGGTGTTTCCGCTTCGGCGCTCGCGTTCACCAGATTTTCCTTGCCGCACTGCTCGCACTTGACCTTGAAGTGATAGCCGAGCAGCGTGTCCGCCATCGAGCCGGTCGGGATGACGAAGGCCTCGGCGAGAAAGGTTTTCAGCATCAAGACCAAGACGACGACAAAGACGATGGTCTCGAGCAACTCGCGGAAGCTGTCTTTGACCTCGGTTGGCTGCTTGGGCAGGACGGGCGTCGGAGTCGCGGTTGGCTTCTTGGACGGGTCGAGCGGGATGGGCGGCACGTTCATCGGCTCGGCAGTGACGGCGCCGGCGGGAATCGGCTGGTTCGGCGTCGGCGGGTTCTCATCGGCCATGCAGCACCTGACTATCTTGGCGATTCTGGCGAAACAGCAATTTTATGAGTTCCCATCACGGAAGCCAGCGCATGCCGGCGCGTGGCTGGCTTGACCCATGCATGAGCAGGGCCGCGCCGACCAGACTCGCCGCCTCGACACGGCCTTGCTCGGGCCAGAAGCGGCTGTCTTCCGAGTTGGGGCTATTATCGCCCAGGAGGAAGAGCTGGTCCGCGCCAAGCCGCACCGATTTGCCATGCACCCCATTGGTCCCTTGCTGGCCGTAATGAACATCGCGAAATAGGCGGAAGCTGTGCAAGCGGGCGCAAACCCCGTCGACCTGGGCCTGGAAGGGCCGTTCAACGCCGGCACGTTCCTTGAGCGCCGGGAGGTCGGCGCTGAGCCATTGCTGGCCGTCCACCACCAGCGTGAGCCGGCGATCGACGAATGCCAGCTCGACGCGGCAGCGCCTCCCCGCATACATGGCGAACGGGCGCGTCACTTTCGCCGAGCTTTCGTGTCTGGCCCGGCTCGGAGATCGGCCAGGCGAACGCTTCCACCGGCCGCGCTTCGCCGATCGGCAGCATCACTTCAACCCAATCGCCGCCATCGCACAATCGCAGCGACACCGTGCCATCGCCGGCGGCAATCTCGATCTCCGTCTCGATCAGGAAATCGTGAACGCATTCGCTGTCTGCATGAACGCCGCCGTTATACGCATATTCGTCCCGAATCGCCTCGTATTTTTTCGACGCCGACAAATAGTTCCGATAGGTCGCGCTACTTGGTGACGTTTGGCCATCCAAGCGAATTTTTCCCCTCGCCCCCTGGGGGAGAGGGGCCAGGGGTGAGGGGCTGCCTGCAAGCGAAAAATCCCAGCGCTCGGGCGGCGCATGCTCTTGATCGAATATTAACAACGCCATCCGCCGGGCCTGTGCGAAACTTTTCCGCAGCAATTCGCCGTTCACGTAGACATCGCCGTCGTGAATCAGAATCTCCTCGCCGGGCAGCCCGAGCACGCGCTTGATATAGAAGGAACCCAGCAGGCGAAACACGACAATCTCCCAGCGCGTCGGGGCTCGTAACAGGAACGCGGTGCGATTGACGAGAATCTTGTCGCCGGGGATTTCCGGGCCGGTGCCAAGCGGAATCGGGAAAAGTCCGCAGTTTTGGCAAAAGGCCTTGCGATAGAAACGCGCCTGTCCGCTGCCGTCCGCATCTGCGCCGGCACGGCCGACGACAACTTCTTGCCCACAGCACGGACAAACCGCGATGCGATGATGTCCACGCAGCGCCGGCGCCATGCTCCCAGTCGGAATGTGGAACGGCTCCAGGACGACCGATTCGAGCACGACGAGGGCGCAAACCGACAGCACCACGCCGCACACGCCATAGCGCCCCAGCCGCCAAACCTTGGCAAATCGGGGCGTCTTCGTGCTCTGGGCAGGATCGGTCATGCTCCCCTCCGATTTGGATTTCTTGAGGCGAGGGGGTGTACCGCGAGTGTCATGAAATTGCTAGGGCATGTTGCGCCGCGGCCGGCTTCGGCGCCTGGATGAGGTCAAGTATCTCGTCCTCCGTTGCCGATTTTGAAGCGTATCGGTGCGCCTCGCGCCGCTTCCTACCCTGCCCAATTTTGCCCTTGAGACAAACCGGACGTTTTTTTATAAACGACAGCCCGCATCGATGCCTGGCTTCATGATGAACCAGGCCGGCTTCCACGGAAGGAGTCCCCGCCAATGTTGCAGCCCTCGCAACGACGCAGCAACACCCCTGCCCCCCGCATCGGTCCGCGCAATCTGCAAGGCCCGCATCTGCGCATCGTCGCTGAGCATTCCGAGGCGGACGTGCAAAAGCGCGTTCAGGATCTCCTCGGCAAAATCCAAAACCACACCGCCGTCGTCGGCATCGTCGGCATGGGTTACGTCGGACTCCCCTTCGCCGTCGAAAAAGGCAAGGTCGGCTTCAAAGTCGTCGGCATCGAGCAAAACCCCGCCCGCGCCGCCACCATTAACCGGGGCGAGAATTACATCCCCGATGTCAAGGACGAGGAGATGCGCGAGCTGGTGCACAAGGGCCTCTTGCGCGCCGTCTGCGATTTCCATGAAGTGCCCCAGATGGATGTGATCGTCATCTGCGTGCCGACGCCGCTCACCAAGAATCTCAATCCCGATCTGCAATTCGTCGAAGCCGTCACCCGCGAACTGGCGAAATACCTGCGCCCCGGCCAACTCATCAGCCTCGAATCCACCACCTACCCCGGCACCACCGAAGAGATCATGCTGCCGATCCTTGAATCATCGGGCCTCAAGGTCGAGGTCGATTTCTTCCTGTCGCATTCCCCCGAGCGCGTCGATCCAGGCAACGCCCGCTACACCACCAAGAACACCTCGAAAGTCGTCGGCGGCATCGGCCCGAACTCGCAGCGGGTCGCCGTCTCCTTCTATTCGCAAACCATCGAGCGCGTGGTGCCGGTCTCCAGCGCCAACGCCGCGGAGATGGTGAAGGTCTTCGAGAACACGTTCCGGGCCGTCAACATCGCGCTGGTCAACGAACTGGCCCTCTTGTGCGATAAGATGCAGCTCAATGTCTGGGAAGTGCTCGATGCGGCTTTCACGAAGCCGTTCGGCATCATGCCGTTCTATCCGGGGCCGGGCGTCGGCGGGCACTGCATTCCGCTCGATCCGCATTATCTCGAATGGAAGGCCCGCGAGTATAACTTCAATACGCGCTTCATCGCCCTGGCCGGCGAGATCAACCGCAAGATGCCGGAGTTCGTCCGCGACAAAACGCATCGGGTGCTGAACATGCTCGGCGTGTCGCCGTCGAAGTCGAAGATTCTGCTGTTGGGCGTGTCGTACAAGCGCGACCTGGGCGACTGGCGCGAATCGCCGGCCCTGGAAGTCATCAAGCTCCTGCAAGCGGATGGCGCCGAAGTGATCTATCACGATCCTTACGTGGCGAGCTTCGACGAGCACGGCCTGATCATGGAGAATGTGGCGCTGACGGACGAACTGCTCGAAAGCTGCACGATGGCAATCATCACCACGGATCATCAGTGCGTCGATTACGATCACGTCGTGGCCAAGGTGCCGCACGTGCTGGATACGCGGAATGCGTCGAAGCGGCTGACGCGGAATCAGGACAAGGTGACGCTGCTGTGATCGCTCGGAACAGATATGATAAAAAATGAGTGGTTGCAATCAAATGGGTTATCGATGAGACGAACACCCCGAAAGCATCTCGCGTTCCTACCTTGATCGGACAATTACGCCGATGCCGCCTGGCATCAACGCGCGACCACCACGCGGTCCCGGCCCTCACGCTTGGCTTGCCGGAGTGCCTGGATCGCGCGTTGCAGGACGTCGCCGGTCTGCGAATCGGCGATGGAAACGGCAACGCCTAGCGAGATCGAAATGCGGCCCAGCGGCTTGCCTTCGAAGGCGACCGCCAGCTTCTTGACTTCCCTCCGCAATATCTCGGCGCGATGCGCCGCGACCTTCAGCGACGCGCCGGGCAGGATCAACAGGAATTCCTCGCCACCGTAACGGCATGCCACATCGCCGGGGCGGATGTGCCCTTGCAGGAACCCGGCAAAGGCGCGAGGAGCGCGTCGCCGCCGGCGTGGGTGAATTTGCTGTTGAACCTGCGGAAGTGATCGATGTCGATCATGATGACGCCGATCGGCCGGCGCGTGCGGACGGTTAATTCGCGCCGGAGCGTTTCCTCCATGTAGCGGACATTGAACAGGCCGGTGCGGGCATCACGGATCGCCTCATCGGAGAGCCGTTCGCGCAAGCGCAGGTTGGCCAGCAGCATGGCGCAATAGTCTGCCAGCTCTTCGGCCAGCTTCCGCTTCCACGGCGACATGGTCCCGGACTCGCTCGCCAGATGGAGCACGCCGAGCGCTTCGCCTTCGGTGAGCAACGGCACGCACAAGCCAGAACCGGCTTGACCCGGACCGACGTGCTGGCATGCCAGGCAGTTCGCATGTCCGTTGTCCGTCCAGGACGGCTTCATCTGGCATAAGGCGCGGCATTGTTCCTGCGCAAACGTGCGCCGGCGATGCCTGAATCCGCCCCAATCCGCCACACGCTCAAATATCGTCTCTCCCGCGGCACTGCGCAAATAAAGCGCCCCCTGCGCGTGCGGAAAAAGTTGCGGCACATAATGCCTCAGCACGTCGTACGCCTCCTGGGAGGTGCGGCTGGCAAGCAGATAGCCCTTGATCTCACCGAGAACATCGCGGTCATCGTCGCGGGCGCGCATCTCTTTGATGGTTTGCTCCAGGCGCAGGATCTTTTCCTGTTGAATCGTGTCCATGGGCTGGTCTCCTGGGGAATCTCCCAGACGCCGCGCAAACGAACGTCCACATGGGCCGGGGAGAAGGGGATTTATTATTCGGCGAGAGCCGCTTGCAGCTCATCGCCAATGGTGCAGGCCAAGCGGATGTCCGGCAGTGTTACATGCGCCTTGAGCGGCGGAAGGTCCAACGGATAATGGTCGAGAAACCTGGTGGGATCGAGCTTCATTGCCGTTTGTAAATCGGCGTCGGCACTGGCATCGTCCCCCAATTCCCGAAAGGCATGGGCACGTTCGCAGTAAGCCTCGAATAGCTGGGGCCGATGGTCGATCACGAAGGTGAAATCGGCGATGGCCTGCGCCGTGTTGAGATTGAACAGATGAAGGATGCCGCGTTCGAGGTAAGCCCGCAGGATGCAGGCGGGCGGCCTGGCATGCGGATCGCTGCGCCCGATTTCGATCGCCTGAGTGAAATCGGCGGCCGCCTCAGCGTATCGCTGCATCTGCTTGTAAAGCAGACCCCGCTCGCACAGCGCCTCGACGTAAACGCCGAAGGGCAGGTCTGCGCCTTTCTTGGGACAGATCATCTGGCGATTGATTTGCCGATCAATGCAGCTGATGATCCTGTCCAGGACCCCAAGTGCAGCGTCGCGCGCGCCTACGCCGGCCAGCCTTCGGGCTGTTTGTAAGCATGTCCAAAGTTCGCCGATGGCGCCGGGGGAAGGCAACATAGCGGTTATTCCAGTTGTGGCGAATTTAAGGGGAAGGCGGAAAATAACGCCTGTGTCGAATAAATAGATCAGAAAAATGTGGAATGCAAATAATTCCGCGAGTTTTTTTTGACACCGAGCGAAGAATAAGCAACGCGTCCGGAATTCCGCTCGCCATTGCCCTGCACGCGCATTCGATTATGCTTTCTGCATGAACGACACCTCGCCACGCACCTCCAACTTCGGCAAATGGATGGCCCTGGCCGCCGCCCTGCTCGGCTGGCTGTTCGACGGGCTCGAAATGGGCCTTTTCCCGCTGGTGCAAAAGCCGGCCCTTGACGAGCTTGTTGCCGACGGCGCGGACCGCACCTTGTGGATTGGCATCATCACCAGCTTCTTTCTCATCGGGGCGGCGACGGGAGGGGTGTTGTTTGGCTGGCTTGGCGATCGCATCGGCCGCGTCCGCTCCATGATGCTCAGCGTCCTCACCTATGCTCTCGTCAGCGGTTTATGCGGCTTCGCCACCAGCGCCTGGCAGATCGGCCTGTTGCGATTTGTCGCCGCCCTCGGCATGGGGGGCGAATGGTCGCTCGGCGTCGCCCTCATCAACGAGATCTGGCCCGATCGCTCGCGTGTTTTCCTGGCGGGCCTGATCGGGGCGTCGGCCAACTTCGGCTACATGCTCATTGGACTGGTTGGCCTGGGCCTGCTCCAGCAGATCGGCCGCGTCGAGCATGTTTTGCTCGGGGTCGGCCTTTCCGAATCGACGGTAACTCACCTGCTGCGAAACGAGGGCTGGCGGCTGCTCATGATGCTGGGCGCCGTTCCTGCCTTGCTGACTTTCTTCATTCGCTGGTTTGTGCCGGAATCCGCGAAATGGGAAAAGGAACGCGCCAGGGGCGCAACCTCGCACTGGGCAACGCGCGATCTCGCCAGCGTCCTGATCGGGGCAGTGGCGGTGTGTGGAGTTTGCTACATGTGGGCGGAAAAATTTACCCCCAGCATCTGCATCGCGGGCACGCTCGCCGGCCTGGTGGTCGTCACCGCGGGGTATACCTTCCCCGTCCTGCGCTACCTTCAGCGCGCAAAGGCAAGCGGCGCCACCGGCAGCGACTGGAAGCCCATGCTCAAGCGGATGCTGCTGGCCGCGATTCTCAGCGGCGTCGCCCTCCTGGGAACCTGGGGCAGCGTCCAGCAAGTGCCCAAATGGTCCGGCGATCTGATCCAGGAACAACGCAAGAGCATGAGCGAGCAAGAGCGAACGGATTCGCCGGCTCCCCCCGCAAAGGAATACACGCAGATCGCCACCGCTCTGGGCGCCGTCCTCGGCACGATCGCGGCGGCGCTTTTGGGCGGTTGGCTCGGACGGCGCATCACCTATTTCTTCCTGTGCATCGCCTCGTTCGTCATCATCCAGCTCTTCTTTCAAACTTGCACCGTCTTCGATGCCAAGTTCCTGATTCTCGCTTTCCTCACGGGCGGCATCACTGCGTCGTTTTACGGCTGGCTGCCCCTTTATCTGCCTGAGCTATTTCCGACGGCGATCCGCGCGACCGGGCAAGGATTCGGTTTCAACTTTGGCCGCGTCCTGGCCGCCATCGGCGTCTTGCAGCTCAGCACGCTGCAAGGCGCGTTCGACGGCTTGCCGCAGGCGTGTGCGGCGCTCAGCTTCATTTACGTTGTCGGTGTGATCGTGATCTGGTTCGTGCCGGAAACAAAAGGGCTGCCGTTGCCGGATTGATGCTCATGCCAGGGCATAGCAATCGATGAGAAAATACAACGTCTCGCCGGCGCCGAACGATGCCACATTGGCGCCGAAGACGGCGATCATGTCGCGCCAGAAATATTGCAGCGGCCGAAATGCGATGTAGAACAGGGCACATTCGCCGAAGTGGGCGACACTCTCGGCAACTAGCAGATACGGAACGCGCTGCTCGCTCGGGTTGAACCATTGCGGCGCCACCAGCACCACGAATGGATACGTGCACGCGGTCAGCCAAAGCCCCGCCAGCACGCGGCGCGACATCGAATGCTGCCGAGACAACCCCACGCACAGCACCGGCGTCTCGATGGCGATGGTGAAGAGATAGCCGATCGGCAGAAAGAGCCACGGATCTTGCAGGCGCTCCAGGAATTCCAGCATCACAGCGCTCGCAACAGGAAAGGAACTTCGGCCAGCACGTGCACCATGGCCAGCGTGAAATAGACATCGCGCGTGATCGGGTAGTTGGCCCAGAACAACACCCAAAGGAGGAGGACGGAAGCGGCGATGAGGACCAGGAAGATCTGCAAAGCCCGCGTCCAGGTCGGCGAACGCCGGCCCAGCGGCATGCGCGCCACGCTCCACAGATTCGTCTGCCGGCCCAGCCACGGAATGGCGATCAGCCAGACGCCGTAATGCATCGCTTCGAGGAACGTGTGCGTCGCCACCAGGCAATGCGTCGAGACGCGGCCAAGGTATTCAGCGTAATCCGAGCCGGCGTGCTGCGTGATCCGCATCGATAACACATCGCTGCCCGGCAGGTTTGGCGCGGCGGCGAGGTTCCACCAGATCAGCCCCAGACAGATCGGCATCGCCAGCAAGCACACGTGATAGACCCGGCGATATTCAGGCCGGGTGCGGCGGATTTCGCGGTCGAGAATCCACAGCGCGATCAGCGGGTGCACGTAGACCAGACTCAGGTCCCACAGCAGTGGCTGAATCCATGCCAGGGCGATGACGACGAACGCCGCCGGCCAGACCCAGCCCCAATCGCGGCGCAGGATTCTGCCCGCTGCGCAATTGCACGAGCGTCGCAATCCACAACACGAACAGCGTGTTCCACAGCGCATAGCTCGATAGGCCGATTTCCGCGCCCGCATCCAACGCGATCAGCAGATACGGCAACCCCGCGAACGCCGCCGTCAGCGCGAACACGCCGGCGAAGCCGAACAGGAAATAGGCTTGCAACCGGCCCCAGCGTGCCGGCAGGCGCGACAGGAAATAGCGGGCTTCGACCCAGTTGTGCGGGCCGGCGCACAAGAACACGGAGATGATCGAAAATTGGATCGGCATCAATCCGGACACCGCCGCAGCGCCGATCACCAGCCCGAGCGCGCAGACGCCGAACGCCAGCCCGGCGGGGCCAGCGGCGCGTGCCACCACAGGATCGAGAGCGGTCGTGGACATGGCGGGTGAACGATCACTCCTTCTTGTCGCCGTCGAAGCGGCGCACCGGCGGCTTGGCGAATTCCTCGGCCGGAATCATTTCCGCCGGCAGAAGTTGCTTGGGCAGGATAACCCGGATGCGGTCCCCGCCGGCGGCAATGATGACATCCACGCCGAGCTTGGCGGTGTTGCCGTCGATCTTCAGGGCCTCGAGCGCCGGCGGTCCCTTGAGTTTCGGCGGCGGCGCCTCATTGCCGGTCAGATCGCTGAGGAACGGCGAGACGAACATGGCCGTGCTGAAGACGAACAGCAGCATCATGACCTTGCCGGACTTGCCCGAACGCCGCACCAGCCAAAGTCCGCCCGTTACAAAAGCGGCCGACAACGCCACGCCGGCGAATAGGTTGCGCGGACCGTGCACGGCTGCTTCCTCCTCTTCCTGCGGGGCGACGACTGAATCCACGTGGCAGAACTTCTTCGGGATCACGATTTGCGGCCGCTTCAGCTCGTGGCGAAAGTTCAACGTCACCGGCGCGTTCTCGACCACACGAAGTTTGTTGCCGTCAGGAAGTTTGTCGTCTTTCTTGTCGGCCGTGCGCAAATACAGCTTCCAGGCAGCAATCGGCGGCGGCCCGGAATTGCCGAACCCCGGCGTTGGCAACAGGGACAACGAAACGACGGCGATAATGCTCAAAAAATGGCGCATGGCTTTCTCCTGGTGTGAATTCACAAGAATGACGAGCGCGGCGCAGGAGTCGGGTTGATTCGACGGAAATCGTAGCACGACAAGGACGCGCACGTCAAGAGCCTTGTCGAGCGTCGCCATCGATGTCGGCCGTTCGTTCGGGAGCGACCTGCGGTTGAGGCGCCGGCCGCCCGGAAAACAGATCCTCGCGGAAAATGAAAAACACCGCTCCCATGATGCAGAGCGCGGCCCACAGATAGTCCCATTTGAGCGGCTGCTTCAGATAGAAGACCGCGACCGGCACAAACACCGAAAGGGATATCACTTCTTGCACGATCTTCAATTCGCCGACACTGTACGCCGTGTTGCCGATCCGGTTAGCGGGAACCTGCAGCAAATATTCGAAAAACGCGATGCCCCAGCTCACCAGGACGGCGACGTACCATGCCCTGTCTTTCAGAGCGGCAAGATGGCCGTACCACGCGAACGTCATGAACACGTTGGAACAAATCAACAGCAAGATGGTCTGTAACAAGACTGGCATGGGAGTCACCTCGTGACGGTTCATGGGCGAAACCGGAACCGTATCTCGGCCAAGCATTTTCCGTACCAATTCACGCCGCCGCGGCTTGCAGCGGCGCGGCTTGGCGAGCCATCCAGGCGAGGCAGCGGGCCCAGTTGTCGCGCTGGCCCGGCGTGAATTGCCCGAGCAGACGTTGGCCGCCGGCCCCCGTGACCGACGGGAGATTGATCGGCACGCCGTCGAGGCACAGGGCCGCTAGGCCGGCATGAGCGACTGCTTGCCGGGATTCCGCCGGCAACCCGTGGGCGTCGGTCCTCTCCAGCAACATTGGGCTGAGTTGCTGTTCCAGAAGATGCCAAAGGAAGCCGTTGCGCACGCTGCGCCCGCTTACAAGGATTCGCGTCGGCGGGAACGGAATCCAGGTGCGCACGGCATGGACGATGGCCCGAGCGATGAAGTGAGTCATCGTGCACAGGACATCATGCAAATTGCCGTCAACCCGCTTGGCTTGTTCAATGGCGCGGTTGAGGAAATCGCTGCCGAACTCGGATCGCGGCACGGATTTGGGCGGGCGTTTGGCGAAATGGTGATTTTGCAGCCAGCGTTCGATGAGCGGTTCGAGGCAGCGTCCCTGGACCGCGTGCTTGCCGCCGGCGTCGAACGGCTCGGCTCCGCTCGTCAGCATGCGCATCAGGCCGTCGAGCGGCATCGTGCCCGGCGCCGCCTCGAAGCCGACGATGTTGCGGTGATGTGTTCCTAACTCAGCCGGCAATGCCACCACGCTCGCCACGCTCCCCAGGTGCAAGACCACGCGATTCTCCTGGGCGTGATGAAAAAACAGCGCATCAACCACCGCGCTCAACGGCAAGCCCTGTCCGCCCGCCGCCAGGTCTCGGCCCGCAAAATCGCTCACCGTCGTCAGCCCCGTCCGCTCCGCGAGAACGCTCGCCATGCCCAGGCTCAGCGCCGCCGGATAGCGGCCGTCGGGATCGTGCCAGAGCGATTGCCCTGGACAGCCGATGCACAGGACTTGCCGTGGGGAAACTCGATTCTGCTCCACAAGGCGCTTGACCGCCAGCGCGTAGTTCTCGGCCAGCACGCGATGCAGAGCCCCGAGATGGCGAATCTCGGCGGTTGGATTGGTGGTGACGCGCAGGAGCAGGTCGCGCAGTTCCTTTCCAAACGGCGCATGATGAAAGTGCTCCGGGTGCAGCGACATAGTGCTGCCGATCCCCTCTGAGCGGACAAGGGCGGTGTCCACGCCGAGGCAACTGGCGCCGGAAGAGAGGCCGATGAATAGGCGTTTGGACATTGGTGTAACAATAAAAGACAACCCGATTCGCAGAGATGCTCGCTTGCGGTTTCGCACGATGAATCGAGTCAAACCGCATATTCTGTGGCGAAACCGCAAGCGAGCATCAATGCGAGTCGGAGAAACGATGCCGATCCTAGGCCGCGAGCGCCAAGGACGGCGCTTGCCGCAGACAGGTTTGCGCGAAGCACTCGAACAGTTGCAGATCGAGAGCGCTCGACGAATCGGCTTCGGGGTGCCACTGGACCGCGATGCAGAACCAGTTGGGATCGAGCGCTTCCATGGCCTCGATGACGCCGTCGGGGGCAACCGCGGCGACGCGGAAGGGGGCGCCGACTTGCTTCACCGCTTGATGGTGATTGCTGTTCACGAGCAATTCCGTGCCCCCATAGATTTCTTCAAGCCGCGAGCCGGCCTTCATGTTAACGAGATGGCGATGCGGCCCGGTACAGCTGGCGTCCCGGTGCGGCATGGTGCGCGGGCAGTCTTCCGGCAAGTGCACGAACAGGCTCCCCCCTGACGCCACGTTCAGCTGCAGCATCCCCAGACCGATCCCCAGCACCGGCATCTGCCGCTCGATCAACAGCCTTACCAGCACCCGATCATTCTCGTCCCGACATTCCGGCATCGGCAGCACGGCGTGATGGCGCGGCATACCCAGCCGACGCGGGTCAATATCGCCGCCTCCCGTCAAAATAAAACCGTCCACGTGATCCAAAAACGCGTTGATCTCCGCTTCCCGGCTCAATATCGGCATCAATACGGGCAATCCGCCCGAGGTCAGCACCGCCTCCGCGTAGCCCGCGTTGAGCCGCAGGTGAGGCCGCGTCGTCTTGCCGGCCGGGACGTAGTCGAGATTCAGACCGATGAGCGGTCGTGTCGCTTGCGCCATCTTCTCCTCCTTGTTGGTGGCGTTCCTACCTGCCCCCAAGTGCGCGGCGACCATAACGACTAGCGGCACAGAAAAAAAGAGCGGATATGACGGATCCCGCCTGGCGATAATCTGGGCGGCATGGCGAACCAGCGAAAAGCAAAAAGGCGGTAAGCGCGTTTTCGCACGTTGAACGCAATCGGTCGAAACCGTAGAGCATGCCGAACGCTAAACCGGCCAGCGTTTGTACAAAAGACTTACACGGCGCACAGCCGTCTATCGCCAAGCTGATATTGCTGATTATGCACACGTTCGTTGCATCATTCGTTTTCTGCCTGCCCCTGCTCGGGGCCGACTGCCTGCCCGTCGGCGACCTGGCGATACCGGCGGCGCGGGTTCGTCAGCCGGATCGAGTCGAGCCGTATGTGCCGCGCGAGGGGGATTTCGTTTTCTATGACGACCGCAGTGTCGTCTGGAGGCCGCTGTTTGCGATCGCAGGGACCGGGCCGCCGTTGCACATGGGCACGGTGGTGCGCAAGACGCATGGCAAATTCGCCGTGCTCGAAGCGGGGCCGGATGACACGGTCTGGGTCAAGCTGCTCGACTTGGGTCCACGGCTCAAGCAATTCCACGACGACTTCCCCAAGGGCACGATCACCATCCGCCGCTGCAAGATTTGCTTGACGCGCGAGCGATCGGCGGCGCTGACCAAGTTCGCGCAGGCGCAGAACGGCAAGCGTTACGCGGTGCTGCGGCTGTTGGCGCAAGGAACCAGCATCCGCCGCGCGGCCCATTGGCGCCGATGCTCGCGAAGACCGACCTGATGCGTGATTCCTGGATGTGCTCGGAGTTGTCGGTGGCATGCGCGGCTGTCGCCGGTTTGCTGGACGGCAAGCAAGTTCACGCCAACGCGACCTACCCGCGCGATCTGGTGGACAATGAGCGGCATGACCTGGGCGCCACGTGGGAAGATGCGGCGGTTTGGCGACCTGCTTCAGAGAGTCCGTAAAGTTTAGACGGACCAGTCCTCCAGTGTGAGGCCGGCAATCTGGCCGAAGTCACGCTTGTTTCGGGTCACCAGGATTGCGTTTATCGCCAATGCAATCGCCGCTATTTTCTCATCCTGGCTTCCGATTCGCAGACGCCGCGCCCGAATCTGTTGGAACTCGTCTTCGGCCGCTTGATCGAATCGGGCAATTTTGAATTGCTGAACAAGCAGCAGCGTATCTACAAAGTATCCGTAGCGGAGAATGTGCGCCCGTCCATCCTTTGCCTGAGCAACCGCGGTCAACCGACCCCGCAGATATTCTTCCGCGGTTACGACTGGAAGACCGACATCTCCATGTGGTTGGGCGGCGACACGCTGCATGACGAGTGCGTGGCCGTGATCGAGGAGCGTCAAGTGGTCGGTGTCGAGGAGGAATTGGAGCATTCCTTGTCGAGCTCCCGCAGAGTTCGTTCCAAATCGTCGCGGCGCTGCTGCGCCAATATCTCCAGAAACTCTTGCTCGACCGGATCGCTCAAGCTGCGTTTGCCCGCAACCGAGCGCCAATCTTTTGCTTCAGCCGTTTCAAGCTCGCGGAGCCTGCGTTCCAGTTCTTCGACGCGTTTCGCCAAGGCTTCCAATGTCAATTCGGCCATTGGTTTGTCCTCCCAAAGCATTCTATCGTTTTTTCTTGTGTTCCGCCAAGAACGCCCGAACTTCGTCGATCGTGTAAGCCGGCTTTCGTTTGTGCAGGACCGCATGGCAATTCGGGCACACGGGACGCAGATCATCCTTTGGGTCGACCTTGTATTCGCGACCAACCTGGGAAAGCTCGCGGAGGTGGTGGACTTCAATCGTTCCATCCGCGACGGGCCCGTAGACTTGAGCAAGGTTTACGCTACAGACGGTGCAGACGGCGCCGTACATCGCAAAGCAATGTGCCGCGCTTTGGGATTGCGCTCGTAGGCATTGGTTATGACTTGGCAGGCGGCACCCTCGGGGTAAGTGGCGTTCGGCTCAAATCGCCGGGAAGGAGGATGGGCGAAGCCTTAGGCGGCGAGCGGCCCGCGCTTGCCGACTTCTTGCCGGTGAGCAAGCGAAGCACGATCTTCAAATTCAGCCCGCAGGAAGTACCCGGCCACCTCGCATATTTCGCTAATGCGTAAGGCAGGCGATTTCTCCGCAGCGGCCTGCCCTGCAAATCGTCACCGAGCCACCCACCCGCGACTCGCCGCCAGACTCCGTCGCCATCCGTGTGCAACCGCGCCTCCCCAGGCTGAAACAATCCCCAGTACATTGAGTTCAGGTGGAAGGTAATCCAAACCGTGGTGCCGTCGTCTTCAAAAATGTGCGCAACTGATTCGTGAAATTAGACGCTTCTTTGGGAGCATACTGCTCGTCAAGGAAGCTTTGCTTAACCTTGGACCACTGGCCAGATTTGCACCAACGTAGACGCACCGCCCGCTCGCTCTCGAATCCGATACGAGCGATCCCAGATTCGAGGCACTCCTGCTCCCAGGCCCCATGTCGGCCGAGCTTAATGTACCGCGATTGGATGGCAGATCGTAAGGCCAGTGGCCACCTCCAGTCTGGCGTAGGAGCACTCAGCGTCCTTCAACGTTATACCCCCGCGTCCTTCTTCAACGCCGCCGCCTTGTCCGTCTTCTCCCACGTGAAATTCGCCAGTTCGCGGCCGAAGTGGCCGTTGCGGGCGGTTTCCTTGTAGATCGGGCGGCGCAGTTGCAGCGTCTCGATGATGCCCTTCGGCGTCAACTGGAAATGCTTGCGGATCAGTTCGACGAGTTGATCGTCGGTGACTCCCTTGGCCATGCGTGCCGTTGGTGTTGACCCAGATATTCAGCGGGTCGGGGTAGCCGATGGCGTAGGAGAGCTGGACTTCGCACTCGTGGGCCAGGCCGGCGGCGACGATGTTTTTGGCGATGTAGCGGGCCATGTAGGCGGCGGAGCGATCGACTTTGGTCGGATCCTTGCCGCTGAAGGCGCCGCCGCCATGCCGGCCGCGACCGCCGTAGGAATCGACGATGATCTTTCGGCCCGTCAAGCCGCAATCGCCGTGCGGGCCGCCCATCTCGAAATTCCCGGTTGGATTGATGTGGCAGCGGATGGCGTTGTCGGCGATGCCCGCCGGCGTTTGGCCCGGCAGCACCGATACCAACTCCCCCTTGAGCAAGTCGCCTCGCTCTGCTTTCAAGGTCGGCAGGATCAGCTTCTCGATGATTTCCTTGCGGGCGTCGTTGGAGAACAGCCCCTTAGCGTCCATCGCGCTCTTGTCGTGCTGCGTCGAGAGCACCACCGTATGAATGCGGTTGGGCGTGCCGTCGCCATTGTATTCGACGGTGACCTGGCTCTTGGCGTCGGGGCGCAGGAACTTGATGGTCCGCTGTTCGCGCAGCTTGGCGTGGTGTTCCACGAGCCGATGCGCCAGATAAATGGGCAACGGCATGAGGGTCTTGGTCTCGTTGCATGCGAAGCCGAACATCATGCCTTGATCGCCGGCGCCGCCCACGTCCACTCCCATCGAGATGTCGGGTGATTGCTTGTGCAGGTTGATGTGGACCTGCATGGTCTTCGCAGCGAAGCCGATGGTGGGATCGACATAACCGATCTCGCGGACCATCTCGCGGATGATGCGATCGACCGTTTCCCGCGAAAGGTCAGCCTCGGTAGTGATCTCGCCGGAAACGATGGCCAAATCGGTCGTCACCATCGTTTCGCAGGCGACCCGGCTCTTTGGATCGGTGGCCAGGCAATGATCGAGAATGGCGTCGCTGATCTGGTCGGCGACCTTGTCGGGATGGCCCATCGAAACCGATTCGCTGGTAAAGAGATATCGCTTGGTGCTTGACACGAAATTTCCTTCTTTCTTTAGGGACGACGACATAAACGCCTGTCTCGTGGGATTATAGAAAACGCGTGGGCAAAGAGAATGTGCGCACGGTTTTTTGCGAGATGTGAAAATCCGCCAATTTTGTGCTTGACGCTGGTGCGTGTGCCGATAGATAATAATGAGACTGAATCTCAAGTGCAATTGCGCGGGGGAGAACATGCCTGCCGAATTGATGCCGCTGGAACTCCTGCACGCGGGCGCCTGGGCCGATGTCGCTGATGTTACCGGCGAACCGGGCTGGGTCACGCGCCTCGCGGAGATGGGTGTGCGTATCGGATGTCGGCTCCGCGTCGTGCAACCGGGCAGTCCGTGCCTGTTACAAGTCGGCGATTCGCGCTTGAGCCTGCGCGGCGACTGGGCGATGCAGATTCTGGTTCGGCCCGTGGCGAATTAACCATGACCCTTGATGAACTCAAAGAAGGCCAGCACGCTCGCATTGACTGCCTCATGGGGGACGACGCCGTCCTCCAACGCATGATGGAAATGGGCCTGCTCGAGGACGAGGAAATCGAAGTTCTGGGCTTTGCACCGCTGGGCGATCCGATGGAGATTCGCCTGCGCGATTACCGTCTGAGCCTGCGCCGCAATGAAGCGGCTCGCATTCGTGTCACGCTCCTGCCATAAAACCGGCCGCTTGCGGCTTTGCGCTCGCGGTGAAACGCCAGAGTATCGGGCGCTTTGCTACGAGCGCTAACCCGCAAGCGGCGAAATCAGATTGAATCATGGTTGCCGTGCGCACTCCCACCGTCGCTCTGGTCGGCAATCCCAATACCGGCAAAACCACGTTATTCAACGCACTTGCCGGCATGAATCAGCGCGTCGGCAACTATCCCGGCGTCACCGTCGAGACCAAAAAAGGCAAGCTCCGCCACCCGTACCTCGCCATCGACCTCATCGACCTGCCCGGCACCTACAGCCTCTCTGCGCGAAGTCCCGACGAAATGCTCGCCGTCGATGTCATACTCGGCAACAATGCCGCTGAATCACGCCCTGATGTCGTTGTCACCATTGTTGATGCGTCCAATCTCGAACGCAATCTCTACCTGTGGACGCAAGTGCTGGAGCTCGGCGTACCGGTGATCGTCGCGCTCAACATGGTCGATGTCGCCGAGACGCAAGGGCTCAAGATCGATGTTGATAAGCTGTCTCAACAGCTCGGCGTGCCGGTGGTGCCGATCCAAGCCAACCAGGGGCGCGGCCTGGATCGCCTCAAATCGGTCATCGCAAAAGTCCTTGAATCGCCAAGTTGTGCCCAGGGACCGACGTTTCCGGACCTATTCGAATCGGAAGTCACTCGTCTGATGGAGGCGGCCGACGCGCGGGAACCGGCCTTCATGATCCGGCGCGTGCTGCTGGACGCGGGGGGTTATGCGGAGCAACGGCTGAGACAGAGATATGGCCCGCCGTTCATCGGACAGGTGACGGCGGCACGGCATCGCTTGGCGCAGGCCGGATTCACACTGGCGGGCATCGAAGCACGCATCCGCTATCAATGGATTCGCCAGCGCACCGCCGGCTGCATCGAACGCCCCAGCCAGCGGCCCGTCAGCTGGACCGATCGCATCGACAAAGTCCTCACGCACCGAATCTGGGGCACGCTTATCTTCCTGGCCGTCATGTTCCTCGTCTTCGAATCAATCTTCCTGATTGCCGACCCGGCCAAGGACATCATGGATCTGGGCAAAAACTGGCTTGCGGATATCGTCAATTCGCTGCTGAATCCCGGCCCGTTGCGCAGCCTGCTGGTAGAAGGCGTCATCGGCGGCGTCGGGGCAGTGATCGTCTTCATTCCGCAGATCATGATCCTCTTCGCCGTCATCGCCTTCTTGGAAGATTGCGGCTACATGGCCCGGGCGGCGTTTCTCATGGACCGCCTCATGTCCCCCGCCGGACTCAACGGCAAATCATTCATCCCGCTCCTCTCGTCGATGGCCTGCGCCGTGCCCGGCATCATGTCGGCGCGCGTCATCGAGAATCCGCGCGATCGCCTGGCAACCATCCTCGTCGCCCCGCTGATGAGCTGCGCCGCCCGGCTCCCCGTTTACACCTTGCTCATCGGCGCATTTTTTCGCGAGTACGGCGCCCTGGTGCAGGGGCTGGTGTTTTTCTGCCTTTACATGATCGGCATCATCGCGGCGCCCCTGATGGCGCTCTTGCTCAGGCGAACCCTGCTGCGCGGCGAGACGCCCGCCTTCGTCATGGAGATGCCGCTCTACAAGATGCCGGCGCTCAAGATGATCGTGCGGCGCTCCGTGGACGCCGGCTGGATGTTCCTCAAACGCGCGGGGACATTCATCCTGGCGAGCATGATCCTCGTCTGGGCCGCCCTATATTTCCCCAGCGGCGATTACGAAGCGCAAATCGCCGGGCTGGAGGACAAAATTGAAGATCATCGGACAAAAGACGAGGGTGATTTGACGCCCGCGGAGAAAACGGAGGTCGAGGAAGTCGAAAAGGAAATCAGCGACAAGCGCAGCGAGTGGAAGAAGCAGAGCGTGCTGGGCCGCGTCGGGCAAGCTATCGAGCCAGTCGTTGAGCCGCTTGGCTGGGACTGGCGCATCGGCATGGCGGCGCTCGCCAGCTTTCCCGCCCGCGAAGTCATGGTCGGCACGCTCGGCATCATCTTCGGTCCCGGCGAAGGGGACCTGATGAAGGATGACAATTATCGCCTTTCCATGAACCAGGCGCTCCATGCGCAACGCTGGGCCAACGAACCGGAGCGCCCGCTTTTCACTGCGCCGGTCGCGCTGTCGGTGATGGTGTTCTTCGCCCTGTGCTGTCAGTGCGTCTCAACGCTGGTGGTCATCAAGCGCGAAACCAATAGCTGGCGCTGGCCGATCTTCACCTTCGTGTACATGACCGCATTGGCCTATGGCGGTGCGTTCGTGACGTATCACGTTGCGAATTGGTTTTAATGCGCTTGCGGCTTCGCGCTCGCAGCAAGCAACCGGCGAGCGCGAAGCTGCAAGCGGCAACGAGATTGCCAAATGGACGGACAATTATTCTTCACCTGGTTCGCAATCGGCCTGGCAGGCGCATATATTCTCGTGCGCATCGGCCAGGCGTGGCGCGGGGGCAAGAGCTGCGGCGGCGGTTGCGGCTGTCCGACGGCGCGGGCGGTCCCAGGGCAATCGCTGCTGATCGCGCCGGAGCAGGTGAAGATGCGGAACCGTTGAACAAGACGATCTCCGCGCAGCGTAAAGGCCGCTTTCAACCGGGTTCTCCACCACGGTTGCAAGCGGCCTTTTTTTGATCGCACGTCAGAGAATATCACCCACCGAAGATGCCGGGAGCGCCCATGAACGGGCCGGACCGGTTGCCGAAGATGCCGGGATTGGTGTAGGGGTTGCCCATCATTCCCGGCATCATCATTCCCGGATTCGCCATCATTGGATTATTCATCATCCAGGGATTGTTGTTCATCATTGGGTTATTCATCATCCACGGATTGTTCATCATCGGGTTATTCATCATCCACGGATTGTTCATCGTGTTCATCCACGGATTGTTCATCATCGGGTTCGACATCCAAGGATTGGCCATCATCGGATTCATCATCATCGGGTTCGTCATCCAGGGATTGGCCATCATCGGGCTCATCATGGTGTTCATCATCCAGGGATTGGCCATCATCGGGTTCATCATCATTTGGTTCATCATCATTTGGCTCATCATCGGATTCGCCATGAGTGATTGAAGTGATTGAGCCTGGTTGATGGAGAGCAGGGTGTTGATGTTATTCATGCGGAGATAGTTCGACGGGTTGTTCAGCGACTGGTTGTAGCCGCCGCCGAAGGAGCCGAGATTGCCGAACTGGTTGCCGGCGAAAGGATTAACGGGATTCTGGTTGAAGCCGGAACCGAAAACGCCGCCGCCGGGTTGGAAGCCAGGATTCGGATTCCTGAATCTGCCTCCCTTTCCGGGAGCGGGATTGGGGTTTGCATTGGGATTGGCCGAGTTGGGATTCGGGTTCGGATTGCCCGGATTCGGGTTCGGATTGGGATTTTTCTTGGGATTGACGCCGCCGCCTTGCGCGGCACAGGACAAAGTCAAACCGGCGATCAATGCGATCGAGCCAAACCAGGAGAGGAGGATGCGTGTTGGAATCATTTGTTCACCCCAGTCGAAATTGTTGCCGCTTTTATTGTCTTCGTAATAGACGCTTCATGCAACGCCTCTTGCGCAAAAAATGCGAAAGTTTTTTTCGAATTGGTCGAATTGCCGCTACCAATTTCCTGCCGATCTGCTGCCGTGGGCAGCGGCCGCTGGTACAACAACAAGGACGGATTCCTTCGGCAGGATTGGTATTTCGCGATCTCGATGCTGGGATGTCGCCGAGGTCGAGGATGATGACGTGGATATGATCCCACTGGTCGACGTTAGCCTCGTGCTGTTGATTTTCTTCATGATGGCGGCCGCGATCAGTTCCGGCGCTTATTCCTGTATCGCGACGCCGGGAGCCGGGCATCAGCCGACAGCAAGGCCGGCTGCAAATTATCGTCCTGGGGGAGGTCAGCGAGCCGACGAAATGATTGACCTGTGCAATCGCCGCATGAATAATGGTGCATCACTCTTGGACCCATCGCCGACAAGGAGAACAGCATGAAATCGTTCCCGACGCACATCGACCTGCCCGGCGAAACCCGGCAATCCATCATCAAGCTGCTCAATCAGCAGCTCGCCGACACCTTCGATTTGCAAAGCCAGGTCAAGCAGGCCCATTGGAACGTCAAAGGGCCGACGTTCATCGCCCTGCATGAATTCTTCGACAAGCTCGCCGAAGAGCTCGAAGACAACATCGACGACACCGCGGAGCGCGTCACTGCCTTGGGGGGCGTCGCCATGGGAACGGCGCGCATGTCGGCGGCCCATTCGCGTTTGCCGGAGTATCCGGAGGCGGTTTCGGGCAAGGAGCACGTGACGGCGCTGGTGGAGCGGTACGCGGCCCTGGCGAAAACGACGCGCGCCGCGATCGACGCCGCCGACAAGCTCGGCGACCTTGACACCGCGGACCTCTTCACGCAGATCAGCCGCGAGCTCGACAAAAACCTGTGGTTCCTCGAGGCGCACCTGCAATCGGCGTGAGTATTTGTCGCTTGCGGTTTAGCGTTCGCATGCCGCCATGCGAACGCGAAACGCAAGCCGTGGAGCGACCCATGCCCTGGCACTTGCGTCGCAGCCGGCGTGCAGATGGTGCACCATTTGCTTCTCAAAAAAAAATAATCAAGAATTCAGTCACGGATGACACACACACGTGGAACACGGATATGAGGGAAGCAAACGCGCTTTATGTCCGCGTTCGATCTGTGTTTCATCCGTGGCTAGATTTTCCTAGGCTCCCGCGATCCGAATCTTCTAAAATGAGCTGCGCCCCATCTCCACGGAGCGATCTTCCATCATGCTGCCCCGGAAATATCTTTTCCCGAACGTTATCGAGATGAACTACCAGGCCGGCCGACGCCTGGGCGTCAATGTCTATCTCATTGACGGCGGCAGCGAATGGCTGCTCATCGACGTCGGCTATCTCGACACCGTGGACGAGATTGTGGATCTGATCCGCAAGATGGATTTCAACCTGTCCGCGTGCAAGATGCTCATCGCCACGCACGCCGACGCCGATCACATTCAGGGGATTGCCCACGCCCGCGATCTTCTGAAGACGAAAGTTGCCGGCCATCCGTTCACGGTCGAGCCGCTCGAATCGGGCGACGAGATCATGACATATGCCACGATCAAGGCCCAGGATTTCTCGATCCCGATGCCGCCGTGCAAGGTTGATATTTTCCTCAACGACGGGGACACGATCGAAGTCGGCGATCTTAAGCTAAAGGTCTGGCACACGCCAGGGCATACCGCCGGGCAACTCAGCTTCAAGATGGGCAAGCTTCTTTTCTCCGGCGACAACATCTACAAGGACAGCTGCGTCGGCGTCATCGACGCCCATCATGGCTCCAACCTGCCCGATTTCATCAAATCGCTGCAGCGCATCACCAAGGATGATTCCGAGTTCCTCTTGCCGAGCCACGGCCCCGTCTTCCGCCGCGACAAGAAGATCCTGCAGAAAGCGATCGACCGCCTGACGCAGTATCAATACCTCGCCGACTTCGGCACCTGCGCGGTATCGTGGCCGCTCTTGGATGAGTGGGAGAAGGAAGTGACGGCGGGAAAGATGCCGGACTTTGGGAAGAAGTGATTCCAGCGAATCTGGCTTGCAGTAAATCCAGTTCTTGCGTCTAATCCGGCCATGGATATTCGATTTTATCGCAATCCCGAGACTGGTCTGCGGCGTTCCTGAGGGTAAAGCCCCCAGGAACGCTGCGCTTATCCTGGGGCTTGGGCATTCTATTCCTGCATCTTCTTGCGGCGCAGCAGATGGTGATAATGCTGGGCAAACCGATGCGCCTCATCGCGCACATACTGCAACAACCGCAGCGCCGCCGAGTGCCGGCTCAAGCGCAACGGCTCGGCCTCACCGGGGCGATAGATTTCCTCCTCCTGCTTGGCGAGCGAGATCAGGCAGGGCGGCTCCTTACCGAGCATGCGGAACACCTCCAACGCGGCGTTGAGCTGACCCTTGCCGCCGTCGATGAGCAGGATGTCGGGGAAGACTTGCTCCTCCTCGCCGGCGCTGCGGTTGCGGAAACGGCGGGCGATCACCTCGCGGATCGAGGCGAAATCGTCGATGCCTTCCACCGATTTGATCTTGTAACGCCGATAGCCCGGCTTGAATGGCAACCCGTCGATGAACGACACCAGCGACGCCACCATGTCGTCGCCGCCCAGGTGCGCGATGTCGATCCCCTCGATCGTGCGCGGCGTCTGGGCCAGGCCGAGAATCTTGCGCAGACCGATCGAACCCTTGCGCGGCTCGATGTGAAAGACCTCCGGCTGCACGTCTTTGTCAACGTCGCCGCGCAGCCCCAGGCTCTTCAAGGCAGCGGCTTCATCGCGCAGCCGGGCCGCCTTCTCAAATTCCAGCTTCGCGCTCGCCTCGGCCATGCTCGCTTCGAGTTCCTTAATGAGCCGATGCTTGTGCCCTTCGAGCACCATGCACAGCCGGCGAATTTGCCTGCGATAATCGGCCCGGCTGACCCGAAAGTTGCACGGGGCGGTGCACTGGTGGATGCTGTGCAAGATGCACGGGCGGAACCAGCGCCATTGCTCGTTCGTGGATTTGATGTCGAGCCCGCAGGTGCGGAATTGAAAAATCCGCTGCAGCACCTGGATCGCTTGCCGCAGGCTCTTGGCGCTGGTGAACGGGCCGTACAGGCGGACGCCGCGAGTGCGCGGAGCGCGCGTGAACTCGACGCGCGGGAACTCTTCGCGGATACGGATTTGCAAGTAGGGAAAAGTCTTGTCGTCCTTGAGCTCGATATTGAAACGAGGCTGGATGTCCTTGACGAGCCGAGCTTCCATCAAAAGCGCATCCACCTCGGAGTCGGCCGGCACGAAATCGATGTCGGCGATCAGCTTGACGAGATCGGCGGTGCGTGCATCGTCCACGGCCGCCTTGCTGAAATAGTGCGAGGCGCGGTTGCGCAAGTTCTTCGCCTTGCCGACGTAAATGACGCGCCCCTCGGCGTCTTTCATCAGATAGACGCCCGGCGCCGGCGGAAACTGCTTCGCCTTCTCACCGGGGGGCACGCGTTCAGGAACAGGCACATTGTCGGCCAAAATCCGTCTCCCTGGATCGCAATTCACCATCCTATCAGGCGTTCCGTCGGGCGGTCAATCGCCATTCTTTCCGAGAACATGCGCAAGTTTCCTCTACGCTCACGTTCAATCTGCGGGTAGAATCCGTGCAGGCCGAAAAATGTGGAGAAAAGCCATGTCGATCGATACATCCGTTCAGCCAAATTTGAGCGATTTGTTGGCCCGTTATCTCGAAAGACAGACCGATGCGCAGGCGGTGGGAATTACATCATTCGACGGCGAGGTGATGCCTTACGAGGTCGGGCCGTTGCAGCCGCTCGATCCGAAATTGGCCTGGGATGAAGCCCTGGCCGTGCTGGCGCATTATGGCAAGGCACCGTCCGGTCGTCTGCACGCGCCGCCACACTGGGCTCAGCTCGTCAGCGGGCATGAATCGATTGTCGGCATTGCCTTCTGCGTCGGCAATTTCCCGCAGCTGATGCGCAGTTTCCATCAGGTCTTGTCGCAGCCGAACCTGAACGAAATCCAGCCCGATGCCGGCCGACCCATCGCGGCGGACTTGACGGGCTATGTCGCGGAGGCAGGGCAGAAGAGGCAGTTCCCGCAGCTGTTGATCGCGCTCGGCGCGTTGAGGCTGGCGAAGCAATTCGACGCCGCCGATGCTTTGGTTCGCGCTCACGACGCGTTGATTCCAGCCGAGTGGGGCAATGCCTGGCAGAACGAAAAGGCGGCGCTGGCCTGGCACGCGGGGCGTTTCGAGGAAGCTCGCAAGATCTGGGACGGCCTGGAACCGAGCGCAGCCGTGTTGTTCAATCGCGGCATGTCGGCGTTGTTCGCGCGGGACGTTGCCGCCGCCAAGGAGCATCTCAACGCCGCCATCGCCCAGATTCCGTCTTCGAGCGCCTGGCATCACCTGGGCCGGCTCTACCTGACGCTCGCGGAATTGCGGCGCGGGTAGCGGCTTCGGGCACGCGGGACAAAATCCAATCGGCAAGCGCGGCGAATTATGTTGCGTTTGCCGATTGGGTTTTCTATTTTGACAGGGTTGCTAGATTCTGCCAATCCTTGCCGAAAGGACACGTTATGTTGTCACTGCGTTTTGCTGTGCCGACCATTTTGATCGTGGCGTGCGCCGGCCTGCCAATCTGGTCCGGCGAAAAGAAGAAAGACGAAGTACCGTTCGAGATTTACGCAAAGGGCTACTTCGTCAAGAACACCGTCAAGCTTCCGGCCGACACAGCGTTTTTCGTCTTGCCGGACAAAAAGGCCTACGACGAGATTTTTGGCTTCGGCGCCGTCATGGGGGCCAAGCCGAAGCTGGTGGATGAAAAGCTCTTCGAGAAGAACCTGATCGTCACGGTCATCAAGTCGGGCAATACGCTCTGGAAGTACGAAGTCGAGAAGGTCGTTGTTGACAAAAAGAAGCTTAGCGTGCATTACAAGGCAACCGGAAAGGAAGCCGCTGGCGCCGAATATAGGGTGCCGCTCATCGTGTCCGTCCCGCGCGGCGAAGTCACCGAGGTGATCTTCATCGAGAATGGGAAGGAAGCGGGCAAGCAGGAAGTAAAGAAGTAAACCCAATGCGCGGACTTTGCGCGCTGGTCATTTCACCTTGCCGTCCGGCAACTCGCCGATTTGTTCGAACAGGTGGGCGATGGACGCGGTGAGTTTGCGGAAATCGCCGGCGTGCAGGCTTTCGTTGGGGGCATGCGCTTTCGAGAGCGGGTCCTCGATGCCCAGCAGGAGGGCCGGTGCGCCGCCGAAGAGTTCGGCGAGCGGGCCGACGAACCCGATCGAGCCGCCGCAGCCGATGGGGACCGGTTTGACGCCGAAGCCTTTTTTCAGGGCTTTCTGGGCGGCCGTAAAGGCGGGGCCGGTCGGATCGGTCATCCACCATTTCAATTTTCCGGTCGGCTTGACTTCGACCTTGACGCCCCACGGTGGATCCTTGACGAGCACGGCCTTGATCTGCTCGTAAACCTCTTCCGGGGCCTGATCGGGCACGATTCGGCAACTGACATACGCCTGGGCCGTCGGCAGCACCTGGTTTGATTTGTTGCGCATCGAGCTGGCTTCCTGCACGATGACGGTGATGCTCGGCTTGCGCCATGTCGCCTCGTTGGGATGGACGTTTTTCTCCAGGGCCAACTCGACGCCGTCGAGCACGCCCTGATCGCTGCGCCATTTCGCCTCGTCGCTGCCGACTTTCTTGAACGCGCGGCGTTCCGTTGCGGTTAACTTCCGGACCTTGTCGTAAATGCCGGTGATAGGCAGCTTCCTGTGGTTCCAGTAGAGCCGGGAGAGGATGACATTGAGGGCAATGGCGGCGTCGGCGAGGACGCCCCCGGCCATGCCGGAGTGCACTGGAGATTCCGCGCTGCGCACGGCGATGTGCAATTCCACGATGCCGCGCAGCGAATAGGTGATGCAGGGCAAGCCGATCTCAACGTTCTCGGTATCGCACACCACGATCACGTCGGACATCAGGCGGTCCTTGTTTTCGACGAAGAAGCCTTGCAGGTTCGCGGACCCGACTTCTTCCTCGCCTTCGACGAGCATCTTGACGTTGACGGGCAATTCCCCCTTGGTTTTGAGAATGGACGCGATGGCGCCGAGTTGCGTGACGATGGCCCCCTTGTCATCGGCGGCGCCTCGGCCATATAGCCGGCCGTCGCGCTCGGTCAGCGTCCAGGGCGGCGAGTGCCAATCATTTTCGAACCCTTTGACCGGCTGCACGTCGTGATGAGCGTACAGGAAAACGGTCGGCTTGCCCGGAGCGCCGAGCCATTCGCCGTAGGCATACGGATTGGACTGCCCGGTCTTGAGAACCTCGACGTTGTTGAGCCCGGCGTTTTTCATCAGCTCGCAGGTGAGTTCGGCGCACTGGTCGAGCTCCTTTTGATGCTCGCCATCGGTAGAGATGCTCTGGATGCCGACCAGCTTGCCGAGGTCGGCAATGATGCTAGCGTCATTTTCTTCGAGCCATTTGGCGGGTTGCATGATGTCTCCCGGTGAGGCAGGGGTCAAGGATCAGGAGTCAAGGATCAGGAGTCAGCGGCGGCCGTCGCCGGCGCGTGGGGACCGATGAGCGGGACAATCTTTGGTCTCGGGACGACGATGCCGGTGACGGCGCCGTGGCGCTCCTGAAGTTGGCCGAAGGTAAGGCGCAGAAAGCGGTGCAGGCTCATATCGTGCTCGCCGGCCAGGTAAGCGCGGGCGTGCTGGGCCATGCCGTGATCGTAATCGCGCTGCCGAGCTGTGTGGTACTGGCAGCGGCCGCCATGCCGGCGCAAATCGCCGTCAAATGCCGGGCTGATATGGTACAGCTCGTGAAACAGCGTCACCAGCTTTTGGTCGAAATCCTGGTCGAGATAGCGAGGCAAGCAGAACGTCATCAAGTAAAGATACTCATGTTCTCCCAAAAAGAAACGCTGGATGTGATACGGCACGCCGCGGCGCATGCGCATCAGGGCGCCCCGCGGGAATCGCAACGGCGTGACCCGCGCTTGCAAGCCGTGCGCGGAGCCGGCGCGGGCCTGCGTCACCGTCACGAGAATGCGTGACGCCTGCAAATGGCGGAAGTCGGGACACCGGATCGCGATATCCGTCACGAGCCGACCGATGGCGCCGCAGAAATCGAACGGTGCGCCGACGGGCTGCCCGCTTTCGGTGGGAGACATGTCAAACCAGGCAGGCCGCTGCTTGCGACGCGAATGAATCGCCCGCACTGGCAACTCCTGCCAGCGCAGCAACAGCGGGTGGACGCGGCTCTTTTTTCGCATCGTGCAATCCCGGCAAACAGGGCAATTTCGTCAATGGGGAAACTATGAACTTGCACAACCCAGGGCAAACTTTAGCATGTCTCGGAAAAATCGCTTTATTTCCGGGCCGGTTGTGCCGATAGGGTCAAAGAGTCCAAATATGTCGATTTTACGGGCGGAAGTGGGAGACGACGGTCATGAAGACGAATTGCCGCAGCGGCTTGCTAATATTGGCGGGTTTGGGCCTGGCCACGTTGAGCGGCTGCCAGGGTTGGTCCCCGGATGCCGGCATCACGCTGCCGTCGCCGTGGTACCTGCAACATACGCCCCAGAATTTTCCGCCGTCGCCGGGCTATCCGCTGAATAACGAATTGAGAAATTTGGAAGAGGCACAAAAGAAAGCCAATGATAACCAGCAGCAATAGCATCTTCCGGCGAGCCAAGCTCTGTCAAAAGCCCGGTTGAGCTCGCCGCCCTCCACCTTACGGGGCGGTTCGCCCAATCCATCCACTTTCCCGCCGGTTTTTCAGCGCCTCCGTGCCAATCATGGCCTAAACTTCCGCAAGACGAGATACCTGAACCTTTGGTACGCTTATGGAATCGCAATCGCAACTGCTCGGCATCAGCGAAAAGGTCACGGAGACCTGGGTCACCGCTCCCGAACGGCCGGTGTCGCTGGCGAGCCGCAACGCTTGCCTGGTCCATATATATCCGACTGGGCCCACGATGGGCGCCCGCTACACCGTCGGCGATCAGCCGATCGTCATCGGCCGAGCCAATGATTGCGACATTCGCATCAACGATCATTCCGTGTCGCGCCGCCATGCCCGCATCCAGCCCGGCGCCGACGGCTACTACGCCGTCGATCTGCAAAGCACCAACGGCACCTACATCAACGACATTCCCGCCTCCATGTACAAGCTCAAGGACGGCGATTACCTACGCGTCGGCAATTGCATCTACCGCTTCCTCATGGGCGGCAACGTCGAGACCGAGTATCACGAAGAAATCTATCGCCTCACCATCATCGACGGCCTTACCGAAATCCACAACAAGCGCTATCTGATGGAATTCCTCGACCGCGAAATCGCTCGCTCCAGCCGGCATCGCCGCCCGCTCGCTCTTATCATGATCGACATCGACCGCTTCAAAGACATCAACGACAAGTATGGCCACCTGGGCGGCGACTTCACGCTGCGTGAAATTGCCATCCGCGTCAAAGGGAATGTCCGCAAGGAGGAACTCTTCGCGCGCTACGGCGGCGAGGAATTCTGCATCGTCCTGCCCGAGACCAATCTGGAAGGCGCCCTCATCGTCACCGATCGCATTTTGAAGGTCGTCAGCCAATCGCCGTTCACCTTCGAGGAAAAGACGTTTCAGGTGACCATCAGCGCCGGTCTGGTCATCACGCAGGGTGAAGCCGACATCACACCCATCGAATTGATCCGCCGCGCCGACGAAAAGATGTACCAGGCCAAGAACGAAGGCCGCAATCGCATGTGTAGTTGATTGAGTGCACGTTTAGCGTTCGCGTGGCGCCACGCGAACGCTAAACACGGACACCGGGAAGCCGTCTGCCATTCAATTCGCCAAACTCTCGCTCGCCGATTCGGCGAAATTGCACGCGATCGCCGGTGCGCAGCGGAAAATACCCATCCTTGACATCCACCAGCACCAACGGCGTTCGGCCGATGATGTTCCAGCCGCCCGGCCGTGCCTCGGTATAGACGCCGGTTTGCCTGCCGGTCAAGCCGACACTGCCGGGCTCGACGCGCAGCCGGGGAGTCGCCAGACGCGGCACGCCGTTCAACTCAGGAGGCAGGTAACCCAGGTACGGAAAGCCCGGGCAGAAGCCGATCGCGTAAACGGTGTAGATCGTGCCGCTGTGCAGCCGACTGACGGCTTCGCGGCTCAGGCCCGTTTGCTTCTGGATCGTGTCAAAGTCGAGACCGAATTCGTAGCAGCAGGGAATCACGTGGCAGTAACCGAGCGCCGGTCCCGCAGCATCCATGGGAAGCGACGCAAGCCAGTCGGCGACTTGGTCGAAACCAACGGCCTGGACATCGTAAAAAACGGCGACACTGACATACGCCTGCACCACATCCACGCACCAACCGGGCGACGCGCGGCGAACCTGCGCAGCCAGCAAGGTCGCGGATTGTTCGTCGTCGCAGTAGGCCAGCACCGCCTGATCGCCGAGCGCTTCGAGACGCATTATTCGATTATATTCTTTGCGCGTTGGCGGAGATAGAAGGTGGCGTTTTCGCGCACCGCCGGGCTCGGATCGCGTTCGGCCATTTCTCGCAAGCGCTCGGTCAGATTGACGTGCGGATGATCCCCGACGGCGCGGATCGCGGCGGTGCGCACGGCCGGCGAAGGGTCCTGGCTTAGTTGCGTCAGCCACGACGCCAGATTCAAATCGGGCATGCCCTGCAACAAGTTCGGCACGCGAATTCGCATGGCGGCGTCCTTGTGGCTGATCAGGCGGGCAATCTTGATGTCGTCATCGGACCGGCCCCGTTTGCGCAGCACCGTCTCGCACCAGAATTGCACCTCGTCGTCGGCATCGTGCAATAGCGGCAGGAAAATGTCGTCGCGCGCCAAATCGGCTTCCGGCGCAAACGCCACCAGTGCCGCCTTGCGCACCGTCGGTTCCGGATCGTGCAACAGCGGCAGCGCCTTCTCGATCACTTCCTTGTTCTTGCGCATTGGTCCGCGCCCCAGTAGCTGCAGCGCGGCAACGCGCGCGCCCGGCGCCGAATGCCGAAGGCCACGCTCCGCCATCTCCGCCCCCACATCGGTCCACTGCCCCGGCTGCACGCAGTCAATCAACTCCGCCGCCAGCAACAAGGCCACGCCACGCAATTCCTCTTGTTTTTCCGCTTCGATCATCATCGTGCCGACTACCGTCGTCAAGTGCGGCGGCAACGGGCGGGGCGGCTCGTCTTGCATCTCCACCCCGCCTTCCGCGCGGCGCTCCCGGTGCATCAAGCTCGTCACCATCAGCAGCACCTTCTCCTGCCCGGCCGGGCTGAAATCATGAAACCGCCCCCGCACCTGGTCCAGCAAATCGAGCGCACGCGGATCGTCCAACCCCCACTTTTTCGCCATCAAAAAAAGCGGATACTGCATGTTCGCGCAGACCATCGCATCCTGATCGCGCAAACCTTCCAGCAAGCGCGGCACCGCAACGTCTTCCAGCGCCGCTACCTTCCTGGCCCACGCATCGCGTGTCTCCGGGTAAGCGCCGCCGAGCTGCCGAACGTAGTACCATGCCAGGATCGGCTTGTGCTGCCAGACGCCGAGTGCGCTCAGGCCGGCGAGTAGCGCGATGGCCGTCCATGTTTTTTTGCTCTTGAGAATCGCCTTCATGATATTTGTCCGGCACATTGGAGTTTCCGGGCCCGTTGAGCGTTCGCGCGTGCCACCGAACGCCAACGAAAACCTTGTCGCGGACTATAGGCAAATCTCGATGATTCGGGCAAGGCCAACCAACTTGAGAGAATAATAATCGTTCATGCTCGATGCGACAGGCATTCGATGAAAAGAGGGAAGAGTCATCCTCTCTTGCCTCGAGGTGAGCGCATGGTACGCCTGTTCGTTGGCGCGGTTTGCGTGCTTTGCCTGGTTCGTGCAGCTTGCGCCGACGGGGCCAGCGCCGCACAACTCCTGAAGAAGCCCGATCCGGCCCAGACGGTTTCGATTCCTTGGGAGGAGCTCGACGACCATGCGACCGCCATCGTCAAGCAGCTCATGGACCGGCCAACCGTTGCCGCCCGAGGCCCTACCGAAACCTTCGCCTGCGTGCCCGAGCAATATTACTGGCTGCTCGACAATCCGGAGCGGGCCGTCGCGGCCTGGCGTCGCCTGGGGGCCAAGTGCGTTTCCATCAACCGCCGCGGGCCGGGGAAATTCGGCTACACCGACGACACCGGCACTGACATCGGCTGGGAGGTCATCCATCAATCCGCCAATGTGCGCATCTGGTTCGCGGAGGGCAAGGTGAAGCCGAGCGCCGTGCTGCCGCTCGTTCCGGTCAAGGCATTGATCATCTTGCACCATACGGATGGAAAAACGCCCGACGGCACGATCGTGGTGCGGCATCACGCGGAAGTGGTGATTCACACCGACAGCAAGGCCGCTGCCACCGTGACCAAGATGATGGGGCATTCGGCGCCGAAACTTGCCGAGCAGGGCTTGAGCCAACTCAACCTTTTCTTTTCCGCCCTGAGCTGCTATCTCGAGCGCCACCCCGATCGCATTGAAATCTTATTCCGGCCGGAAGGCGATCCTGCGAAGAAAGCGGGGAACTGACATGGACTTGCCGAAACCTGAGATCGTACGTTGCTTTTTCGAGCAGAGCTTCGAAGCGCCGCTGCCGGCGATGGAGTTGCGCTGGGACCCAGACTCGGCCGGCGCCTTCGAGCGCATCTGGCATTTGCCCGAGAACCTAATGCTCAAGGGCCCAGCGCCGCAGCGATTCGGGGTGACGATTCATCGCGTCGCTGACAATACATATCAGGTGCGAGTCCTGTGGAATCGCCTTTGCCTGGACTGGGAAGAGTTGACGCGCCGCCAGATCATGACCAGCTCCCTGGCCCTGATTCTCGGTGCGCTGGGGACCGACGTCTGGTATCTGCTCGAACAGCCCGTTGAGGAAGCGTCCCACACGCCGCTTGCGGCTTAGTGCTCACGTCGCCGCGCACCATGTCCCTCGACTCATGCGCATCATAAGATTTCCGCATGGCGAAAAAGAACCTCACCTATCAATCCGCCGGCGTGGACATCGCGCTCTATGAGCAGTCGCTCGCCGGCATGATCCCATTCATCAAGCGCACTCACACGCCGCGCGTTCTGGACGGCTTCGGCGGGTTCGCGGCCCTCTTTAGCCTCGATTACAATTCCCGGCTCTTCGCCAAGAATTATCGCCATCCCGTTCTCGTCGCTTGCAACGACGGCGTCGGCACCAAACTCAAGATCGCCGGCCTGATGAGCAAGCACGACACCGTCGGCATCGACCTCGTCGCCATGTCGGTCAACGATTGCCTTTGCACCGGCGGCGAACCGCTCCTGTTCCTCGATTATGTCGCGTTGCCGAAGGACGACCCGCCGCTAATCCAGCAGCTTATCAAGGGAATCAGCGCCGGCTGCATTGACGCCGAATGCGCCCTCGTCGGCGGCGAGACCGCGATCCTTCCCGATTTCTATCAGCCGGGCGATTACGATCTCGCCGGCTTCTGCGTCGGCGTCGTCGAGCGCGAATACATCATCGACGGCCGGGCGATCCAAGCCGGCGATGTCGTCCTCGGCCTCGCCAGCACCGGCCTGCACTCGAACGGCTACAGCCTGGCCCGCAAGATCGTCTTCGAGCACGCCGGCTTGAAAGTCAGCGATCACGTGCCGGAGCTAGGCCGCACGGTCGGCGAGGAATTGCTTGAGCCGACGCGCATCTACGTACGGGCGGTAAAAAACATCCTTGAGCATTACCCGATCAAGAAGCGCGTGGTGCGCGGCCTGGCCCACATCACCGGCGAAGGCCTGCCCGGCAACGTGCCGCGCGTCCTGCCGCCGGGCAAGCGCGTTTTCCTCAAGCGCGGCAGCTGGCCGATTCCGCCCGTCTTCGGCTGGCTGCAAAAGCTAGGCGATATCGAACAACCCGAAATGGATAAGGTCTTCAACATCGGCATCGGCTTCGTGATGATCGTTAGCCCCTATTTCGCCGACAGCATCCAACGCCGGCTGAACGACGAGCATGGCGTGCCGACGTATGTCATCGGCGAGGTGCGCGACGGCGAATCGGATGTGGAATGGGTGTAATTCGCCTGTTGCAAAGGCAAGCTCGCTCGGCGGTTTCGCGCACCGAATCCTGCGAATTCGCGGGACGCCTTGCGCGAACTGCCGAGCGAGCTTCACTCTTGCACTACATCACGGGTTGCTCGGACGCGACTTTCACCTTCGCCGCCACCACCTTCGGCATCACCTCGCCGAGCACCTCCATCGCCAGCGCAAGATAATCTTCCGCCCCGTGGCAGGTCGGTGCGTAGCCGAAGATCGATTTGCCGAAGCTGGGGGCTTCCGCGAGCTTGATATTGCGGCGGATGCGCGAATTGAAGACGTGAGCCTGACTCCAGGGCGTACTGCTGCCACGGCTATTCTCCAGGAACGCCCCCAGATCGCGCTCGACTTCCTGGGCGAGCCTGGTGTTTGCCTCGCACATGCACAGGACGACGCCGCTGACGCGCAGGCGCGGGTTGATGCGCTTGCTGACGAGTGCCGTCGTTTCCAGCAATTTGCTCAAGCCATGCAGGGCGAGAAAGTGCGGCTGCAATGGGATGAACACCTCGTCGGCGGCGCACAGGGCGTTGAGCGTCAAGACGCCGAGCGACGGGGCGCAATCCATCAGCACGAAATCGAAATTCTCCCCTCGCCCTTCGGGAGAGGGGTCGGGGGTGAGGGAATCCGCTTGCAGCAAATCGCGCAGGATCACCTCACGGCCCACAACGCCGGCCAGCTCGACCTCCGCGGCGGCGAGATTGATGTCGGAGCCGACGACCCACAAGTTGTCGTCGGCCTGGCGGCGCACGTCGGCAAGCGGCTTGTTGTCGATCAGCACTTCGTACATGGACGGCGATTGGCCGTCGGGCTCGATGCCAAGGTGCGTGGAAGCATGGGCCTGCGGGTCCATGTCGAGAATGCAGACGCGTTTGCCGGCCCGAGCGAGAGCGGCGCCGAGATTGACGGAGGTCGTCGTTTTGCCGACGCCCCCTTTTTGGTTGAGGACTGCGATCCGTCGCATGGGAACTCCTTGGGGACAATGTTCGCCGCATTATAAATCGGCGGGCGAATTGGCGAAACCCCGATTTGCACTTTTTGCTTTCCCGCGGTATATTCAGCGCATTCGCAAGATTTTCGGGGGCCAGCCATGCGATTCCTTTTTGCCGTCTTTTGCGGTTTGCTTCTTCCGATCACCGCCGCCGCTCAGGCCTTGCCGGGCACCAAATTGCTCGAAGGCAAGGAAGATTTCGCCAGGGTCATGGTCGAAGGCATCGACCGCTTTCTCACCAAGGCGACCGAGCAGGCGGCCAAGGACCGCGACAGATATTGGAAGCCCGAGTTCACCTCCGTGCAAGCCTTCGACCAATCGGTCGAGCGCAATCGCGCCCGCTTTCGCAAGATGATCGGCGTCATCGACGAGCGCGTGCCGGTGGTGATGATGAAGATCGCCACGGTGGAGCAAGGATCGCTGGTCGCCGATGCCAAATATTACAAGATCTATGCGGTGCGCTGGTCGGTTCTGCCCGGCGTTAACGGCGAGGGACTGCTGCTGGAGCCGACCGACAAGGTGAAGGGGTGCGCGGTGGCGATCCCCGACGCTGACTGGACGCCGGAGCAGCTCGTCGGCATCGCGCGAGGGGTGCCGCGCGAATCGCAATATGCCCGCCGGCTCGCGGAGGACGGCTATCGCGTGATTGTGCCGATGCTGCTCAATCGCCGGGCTGATTTCTCCGGCAGCGCGCGGCTGGGCCGATACACGAATCAGCCGCACCGCGAATTCGTCTATCGCATGGCATACGAGATGGGCCGGCATGTGATCGGCTACGAGGTGCAAAAGGTGCTCGCCGCCGTCGATTGGCTGGCGAAGGGCGGGCCGAGTCGCGTAAGCGACCGGGTTGAAGTCTGGGGCTACGGCGAAGGCGGCTTGATCGCGCTTTACAGTGCCGCCCTCGATCCACGCATCAAGGAAACCTACATCAGCGGCTACGTCAACAACCGCAACGACCTGCACAAGGAGCCGATCTACCGCAACGTCTTCGGATTGCTAAAGGAATTCGGAGACGCGGAGTTGCTGATGCTCGCCGGGGCGCCAAACAACCAGCGCACCGTGAACGTCGAATACAGCAAGGAGCCGGCGATCACGGGACCACCGAAGGCGACGAAAGGCGGCGGCGCGGCCCCCGGCATGTTGAATTTCGCCCGTCCAAGGACTGTCGCGAATGAATTGCGGCGATTCCGCGAGCTCACGTCCTTCGCCGGCAAGACCGACGTGACCGTAGACGCTGAGCCGTTCACCGACTTGATGGATCCGCCCATCGACATCGACAGCCGGAAACGCAATGAAGCCCGCAAGCTGCGCGACACCGAGCCGAAGGAGCTGCGGCTTGGCTTCGATCCGCAAGTTCGGCAGCGACGTCAATTCGATGAAGCCGTCGCCTTCACGCAGAATCAGCTCGGCCCGTCAAAGGACAAACGGCAAGCCGCGGTCTGGTCGAAGCTGAACACGACAAGCCTGGGTGCCTTGCAAAAATCGCAGGAGCCGCTGCGGGCCCAGTTCCATGACGAAATCATCGGCAAATTGCCCGAATCGAAGACGCCGCTCAATCCGCGCACCCGGCTCATTTACGACACGCCGAAATGGAAGGGCTACGAGGTCGTGCTCGATCTCAACGACGACGTCATCTGCTACGGTATTATTCTTATTCCCAATGGTATCAAGCCTGGCGAGAAACGGCCCGTCGTTGTCTGTCAGCACGGTCTCGAAGGCCGGCCGGCCGACGTGTGCAATCCGAAGGTCAAAACGCAATACTACAACTCCTTCGGCGCCCAGCTCGCCGACCGCGGCTTCATCGTCTTCGCCCCGCAGAACCCGTACATCTTCAAGAACCAGTTCCGCGAACTGGTGCGCAAGGGCAACCCGCTAGGCCTATCGCTCTATTCATTCATCGTCGCCCAGCATGAGCGCATCCTCGATTGGCTCGTCACGCTCGATTTCGTCGATCCGCAGCGTATCGCCTTTTACGGCCTGTCGTACGGCGGCAAGGTGGCCATGCGCATCCCGGCCATCCTGACGCGCTATTGCCTGTCGATCTGCTCCGGCGATTTCAACGAATGGATCTGGAAAAACATCAACCTCGAATGGGCCGGCAGCTACATGTTCACCGGCGAATACGACATGTACGAATTCAACCTCGGCAACACCTTCAACTACGCCGAGATGGCTGCCCTCATCGCCCCCCGGCCGTTCATGGTCGAGCGCGGCCATTCCGACGGCGTCGGCCTCGACGAATACGTCGCCTTCGAATACGCCAAGGTCCGCCGTTTCTACGCCCAGGCCGGCATCGCGGATCGCACCGAAATCGAATACTTCAGCGGCGGGCATGAGATTCATGGGCGGGGGACGTTTGCGTTCTTGCACCGGCATTTGAACTGGCCGGCGCCGAAATGAATGGGGCCAATCGGCATCGCAATTCGTGCTCGGCGCGTAGTGCTTGCATGCCTTGGTGCCGATGAAACGAATTTTCGAGCGCTAACCTCTTTCTCTTCAATCGATTACCCCGATGCGTTTCACGCATACAACGACACCCGGCGTCGCGAAATGAATATGGCAAGCACCATCATGATCCCCGACAACGCGCGCCCGCCGATTCTTCGCCCTCTCGCGCCACGCCGACACGCCGCGCCATTTCCTCTTCGAGCGCACCGCCGATGCCACCGATTACGTGCGGCTGCCCGATGCGCAGGACGAAGATTTCCAACTCCATTGGGACGTGTTGCGCATGGTGCTCGAAGACGCGACGCACAAGCTGACGCGCCAACGAATCCTCGACGATTGGCCCGCCGACTACGCGAAGCCGGACACCACGACTTTGTGGCGCTGGCTCACCCGCGCCGTCGCCCTGTCCCTGATCGCCACCGACGGCACCGGCCGCAAGAATAGCCCGTTCCGCTACTGGTTGCCGCAGAGCGAAGCGCGGTGGAAGAAGGACCCGCTGTATGTGTTGATGGAGCAGCAGGAGAAGGATATGAAGCTGCTGCGCGGGGTCATGGGGGAGGGGTGAATAGACTTGCGGGCATTTCCGTTGTCCGCATGCCGAATTCATGCGATAATATGTGTAGTCGGCTGACACATCGATGACCCCGAGGAAGACGCGAGCATGATTAAAGCAATCGTGAAAAACGGGGTGATGGTGCCGCGCGATCCGTTGCCGCCGGATTGGCGAGACGGAACGGAAGTTGACGTGGAAAAATCGCCGGACGCGGGCGAGCAAAACGGCACTCACCCGACCGACGCATGGATGAATGAAGTCGAAGCTATTGCGTGCCAAGGCGACCCGGCTGACGATGTTCGGTTTGCGGCCGCAATTCAGGACGTGTGCCGGCGTGAAAAGGAACTCGCAAAGAAGAGGATGGGAGCGGCTGGATGAGAGCGTACCTCCTCGACACCAACCACTTGAGCGCCGCCATCCGTGTCGTGTCGCCGCTGCGCGACCGGCTGCGTGAGGCCCATCGGCAGGGTTTCCGCTTGGCCACCAGCTGGCCGGCTCTATGCGAACTGGAAGAAGGCATCATCTTCACGGCCGACCCGGCTCATTACCGCCGAACGCTCAAAACCGTAATGAAGGAAGTGCGAGTCTGGTCCATGGATTGGCGCATCGTCGAGCAATACGGCACGGTCGCCAAACTCGCGAAGGAACGCGGTCGCGCGCTGTCCACGACCGACATGATCCTGGCAGCATTCGCTTGGCATGCGAACACCACGCTGCTTACGGCGGACAAGGATTTCGCCGCGATTCCCGAAATCAAGACTGAGAATTGGATGTGAACGCGGATGCTCCGACAGCGTCGGCCTGGATGAATACGTCGCTTTCGAATACGCCAAGGTCCGCCGCTTCTACGCCCAGGCGGGCATCGCGGATCGCACTGAAATTGAGTTTTTCAGCGGCGGGCATGAGATTCACGGGGTAGGGACCATTGCGTTTTTGCACAAACATCTGAATTGGCAGGCGCCGAAGTGAGGTTCCCCATGTTGCCGATCCCCGACTTCCAAGCGGTTGGTTGGTATTATGGCGCTCTGATTTCGGTGCCTGTTGTGCTTCTCGGGTCGCTTTTCACTGTGACGGCGGCCTTTGCGGGCGCCGATGGGTGCGTCGGGCTGCGCGCGGGCGTTACTGGATGGCAGCTGCGATTGGCACAGCGATTGGCCTTCTTGCCGCATTGGGCATTTCCACGGGAGGGATATTCCTTGCGGGCTTGCTCGTCGGCGACTTGTTTCTTCTCGTTGCATTTTCCTGGGGTTGTAAGGCGCTGCTCGCGTCGATCCTCATTGCTGCCGCCTTCCTTGGAGTGATCGCGGCCTTCCAGAGTGCCAAAATCATTGGCTCAAGATGGGGTCCGGGCCCCAAGTCCAATTGAAGTTGGTGTGCAAAACATGGTAAGCGAACCAACCAGCGTGCGCGTCGAAGCTCATCCCCTGCTCGACCCGCGCGCCTTCACCACGGAGTTTCCGCGGCCGCTGGGCGAGATGCCGACGCCGCCCGACATCCTGGCGCTGCTCTCGCTGCAAGCGGCGGCTCCGTTCAAGAGCGATGATGGGGTGCGCGAGGCGGTGCGGGCGCTGTTGCGGCATGGCGGGTTCAAGCCGTCGGGGCGAAGCAAGCCGGCTTCGGAATATCTGGTCCGCTCGGTCGGCGACGGCGCCTTGACGACGATCAATGCAGCGGTGGACGTGTGCAGTATCGTGTCGCTGCATAGCGGATTGCCGATCAGCGTCATCGATCTCGCCAAGGCCACGCCGCCGTTTCGCGTTGCTATTGCTGCGGCGGGATCGGCGTATGTCTTCAACGCTTCGGGGCAATCGATCGACTTGGCCGGCCTTTTGTGCCTGTGCGACGCGGAGGGGCCGTGCGCCAATGCCGTCAAGGACGCTCAGCGCACCAAGACCGATGCTCAGACGACGCGAACGCTCACCATTATCTGGGGAACGAATGCTCTGCCCGGCCGCGCCGCGCAAGCGAAGGCGTGGAATCGGCAATTGCTCGAGCAACTCGGCGCTGCCGCGCAAGACGTCGTTCTCGAATCCGTGCCATCATGATCCTCAGTGCCATCCGCATCAAAGAGCAAGCCCATGCCCTCGGCTTCGAGCTGGCCGGCATCGCTCCCGCCGCCGACGCCGACGGTTTCGCGCATTTGCAGAATTGGCTCGCACAAGGTTTCGCGGGGCAGATGGATTACATGACGCGCCACGCGGAAGCGCGCGGGCATCCCGCATCCATCTTGCCGAGCGTGCGCAGCGTGGTGATGGTGGGAATCAATTACAAGCAGACAGCAGGTGGCGACATTCCCCCCGGCCCCTCTCCCGGAGGGAGAGGGGGGAATGGGGGCGCATTTCTTGCTACGCCGGTGGACTCGATTATCACGACGTTCTTCGCGCCAAATTGAAATCGTTGCTGGCGTGGATTCAGGAGCAAGTTCCCGGCACACGTGGTCGGGCGGTGATCGACACGGCGCCGCTGCTGGAGCGCGATTTCGCGCCGGGCCGGGCTCGGCTGGTTCGGCAAGAACACCATGCTGATCGACAAGAAGCTCGGCAGCTATTTTTTTCTCGGGGCGTTGCTGCTCGATCTCGAACTGCCCACCGACCAGCCGTTCGCCACTGCGCATTGCGGCACTTGTACGCGCTGCCTCGATGCCTGCCCGACCGATGCGTTCGTTGGCCCGTATCAGCTCGATGCCCGGCGCTGCATTAGCTACTTGACCATCGAGCTGCGCGGGACCATTGCCGACGAGTTGAAGATGATGATGGGGGATTGGATTTTCGGCTGCGATGTGTGCCAGGAGGTGTGCCCGTGGAACCACAAGGCGCCGATTGGACAGGAGCCGGCGTTTCAGGCGGATGATGCGGATTTGCGTGTCGATTTGCTCGAATTGATGAGCATCAGCGAAGACGAATTTCGGGCGCGCCATCGGCACACGCCGATGTGGCGAGCGCGGCGGGCAGGGTTGCTGCGCAACGCGGCGATTGCCCTGGGAAATGTCGGCGATGGGCGGGCGGTGCCTGTCCTGCAGCGGGCGATGGAGGATGTTGAGCTGACAGTGCGTGAGGCGGCGGAGTGGTGCTGGCGCGGATTGCCGAGAGGGCCTCATGATGAGGCCGAACCGAGCTTGCTGCTGACGGTCTTGAAGGTTTGATTCGCGTGAGTGCCCATCGACGTTACTCCCGAAATGCAGATGGTGGCAATCAGGCTCAACGTGATGGCGTATTCAACGGAGGTCGGGCCGTCTTCCGCAGCATAAAAATTCAACGCCCATCGTTTCAAGCGAGTTAACATATTCTCTCCATTTCAAAGTCGGGCGTTCCGGCAAGCATCAACCTGTCCATCAAGCAGGTGGGCGAATGAGCGACGTGGACGGCGTGTCAAGACGAGGCGGAGCCGAGCTTGGTGCCGACGGTCTTGAAAGTGGAGTTGGCGTTGTTTCCTAGCGTCGCGATTGCCGTCAAGCAAACGATAATGATAAGGGCGAGCATCACCGCATATTCCACGGCGGTGGGGCCATCTTCGTTCCGGTACAAGTCCAACGCCCAACGGGTCCATTTTGACAGCATGTTTTCCTCGCAATTCCAAATGCTTCCGGTCCTGGGCGACCGACGCCGGTACACGGCCGGAAGGAATATTAATTGTCACGTGTTAAAACTTTAGGCCACGCAATATCGGCGGTCAAACATGAAAATAAAAGAAAAGTAATCTTCGTGGAATTCCTTAGTGAGAGAGCGGCAAACGGATAGTGAACGTGGTTCCGCGGCCAAGCTCGCTGGCGGCGCGGATGGTCCCCTGCATCGCCTGCACCAGATGCTTGACGATCGACAGGCCAAGCCCCGTTCCGCCCATCTCGCGCGAACGTGCTTTATCGACGCGGTAGAAGCGTTCGAAGATTCGCGGTAAATCGCTCTCGGGAATGCCGATGCCGGTGTCCTCGACCTCGATGCAGCAAGCTTCCTCCTCCTGCCACCAGCGCAAGTGGATCGTGCCTCCTTCGGGCGTATACTTGACGGCGTTGTCAATGAGGTTGTCGAGGATTTCGGCGAGGGCTTCTTCGTCGGCGAGGACCGTTGCCGAGGATGGCTGAGCCGGCGCTTCCAGGAGCAGAGATTGCTTTTTGGTTTGGGCGCGGGCCTGATGCCGATTCACGCAAGTTTGCGCCAATTCGGCGATCGTGACCGGCTGAAGTGTCCACTGCTGGTCGCCCGATTCGATGCGGGCCAGGCTCAAGAGATCGAGGATCAGCAAGTGCAGCCGTTGCGTCTGGTCCTGGATCTGCTGCAAGAATCGGCCGCGGTTTTCCTGATCGTCGATGCCGCCTTCCATGAGCGTTTCGACGCAGGCGGTGACGACGGAGAGCGGCGTCTTCAGTTCATGCGAGACGTTGGCGACGAAATCCTGGCGGAGGCGTTCGAGGCGGCGCAGCTCGGTGGTGTCGTGGAAGACGAGAACGGCGCCGCGCGTCGGCTCGCCGGGAAGCTGCGCGACGTGCAGCATCAGCGATTTGCCGATCGGTTCAGCGAATTCCAGATGGCGACCTTCATCGTTGGGTTTGTGCATGGCCGCCTGCACCATGTCCTGCACGGCGCGCTGGCGCACGATCTCCCACAGCTTGCGGCCCGCCGACGATTTGGTCGGGAATTCGAGCATCTGCCCCGCGCGCTCGTTGGCGAAGAGGATGTTCTGGTCGGCATCAATCGCGATGACGCCTTCAACCATGCCGCTCAAGACCGCCCGCAACTGCTGGCGATCCTCATCCAGCTGGGCGAACTGTACGGCGAGCCGGGCGCTCATGTGATTGAACGCCGAGGCGAGATGACCCAATTCGTCGCGCCGGTCGATGTAGACCTTGTGCCCGTAGGCGCCGGCGGCGATCTGCTCCGCGCTGGTGGTCAACTGCTGCAACGGCTGGACCAGCCGGCGCGTCAGGATCCACGCCATCATGAGCGCCAGGATCGCCATGGCCGCCGCCGCGATCCACACCAGGCGCTGCAAGCCGGCCGCCTGCGCTTGCAATTCGTTCACGGGCATGGCCACGCGGACAAATTCCACGCCGGGCACATCCGTGGTCTTCAGGGCGACGTACATCATGTTCTTTCCCAAGGACTTGCTGTGACGCGCGGCCACGCCGAACGGCGCCGTCCGTGCTGCTTCTACTTCCGGACGCTTGCCGTGATCGTCCAGATCGGCCGGATCGCTTTCCGATTCCACCACGACGTGCCCGTCCGGTGCGATGAGTGTGATGCGCGTGTCGATCTTCTCCCGCAACGCCTGAATCCGGCTCTGCAGCTCGTCGGGCTTGCGGTCGCGCGCAATCTCCGCAAGCAAAACCGCCTTGGATTTCAGCCGCTCCTCGACGTGGTCCAGCGCCTGCTGTTCCACCCAATCGCCGACGACCGCCCCCAGACCGCCCAACGCCAGCACGATCAGCAAGCCAAACGCCAGGAACATCTGCCAAAACATCGACGAGCGCGGCATGAACGGCTCCTCCAGGGGCTTCTCTTACTTTACGCTTCTGAGCGCGAACGGGCAGAAGAAGCGATTCGGCTTCATTTGCCTCAGGCAAATCGGTAAGATTCCAGTATACTTTGGAACTAGCGGAGAACCTGCCATGTGCCCAACCGATCTACTGGAAGAAATTGGCGAGCTGTCGGTAATCGAACAGGTCGCCTTGGCCGAAGCCATCCTGCATGGGTTGGGAAACCGGCTTGGCAAGCAGCCAGCGGCGGATCGCGCGGCGTTGCGTTTGCAGATGGTCGCCGCCGTTCCGGAAGCATTGGCGTATTACCAGAATGATCCCGATGTGGCTCTCTGGCGTGACGTTGAAGGAGATCCCTATCATGAGCATGAGTCGGGGTCAGATTTGGCTTGTGGACCTGGCGCCGACGCTGGGAGCGGAGATGACCAAGGCCCGACCCGCAGTGATTGTTAGCTCCGACACGGTCGGCACTTTGCCTCTCAAGGTTATTGTGCCGGTAACAGCGTGGCAGCCGGTGTTTGCCAAATTCCCGTGGATCAATGGCCTTTCCAAGCCATCAGCCGCCGACACGTTTCAGGTCCGCTCACTGTCGCAGGTTCGGTTCATCCGTCAAATCGGTGACTTACCCACGGATACGCTGGATCGCATCGAGAAGGCGTTGACCTTGGTGTTGGAAATCACTCCGTGAGCGAAAGGTGGCAGGCACAGATTTCCAGTCTTACTTCGAAGGGAGCCCCAATGCGCCGCGTCATGTTGATCGTGATCATGCTGGTGAGCTTTTTGATGCTGACTGGAGAAAATGCTTCCGCATGTTTGTTCCGCCAGCGGCGCTGTTGTCCCCAACGATCCGTGCCATTACATTTTGAATCGGCGCCGCGGCCGCTGACTGCCGAATCGGCGCGGCAAGCACTCATTGAGATGCTTGGGCGCGATGGCGCGCCGAACTTTGACACCCGAACCCGCGAATTAGCAGCCCTTAAGAAAGGCCAGAATTTGCTGATCATGGAGAAAAACGCGGAAGGTATTCAATCGGGGCTTTGGAACTGCGACCTGGACGAGAAGAGATTCTGGTTTATCTGCCAGATCGGTTCATGCCTGTATAAATGCAATGGCGATTTCCAATACACAAATGGCCAGTGGCATGCTCGAGTAAGGAGGGGAGTCGTGGGGCTACCTTGGCCCGAAGGGAAAATAGATCGCCATGCCGTATCCCGCTTTCGATCGTTCGCGTCTGTTAATCAAGCCGCTCGGCCAGCGGCAGCATGATCTCGATTTGTCGGCGCTCTTGCCGCTCGATGCGCCGCTGCCTGCTTTCGCGCACAGGGCTTTGCCGATCTTGGGCGAGCGCATCGCCGAGGCGAAACGGCAAGGCGCGGCGCGGATCGCGCTGATGGGGGCGCATGTCCTGCGCGCGGCGTGTCGCGCTATCTGATCGACATGATGGAGCGCGGCGATCTCACGCACCTGGCATTAAACGGGGCGGGGCCGATCCACGACTGGGAACTCGCCCTCATCGGCGCCACGACCGAGAGCGTCGCTCGCTACATCCAGACCGGCGAATTCGGGCTTTGGCAGGAGACCGGCCGCATCAACGACGCGATTGTGCAAGGCGCGTAAAGCGGGGCTGGGGCTCGGCGAGGCGATTGGCCGGGCCATTCTCGACGGGGCATTTCCACACAAAGACATCAGCGTTCTGGCTGCCGCGGTTCGGCTCGGCGTTCCCGTCACCGTCCATGTCGGCGTCGGCTATGACATCATTCACGAACACCCCAATTGCGACGGCGCGGCGTTAGGGCAAACCAGCTACCAGGATTTTCTTATCTTCACCCAGAGCGTCACGCACCTTGAAAACGGCGTCCTCTTGAGCCTTGGCTCCGCGGTCATGGGCCCGGAGGTTTACCTCAAAGCCCTGTCAATGGCCCGCAATGTCGCCCATCAGGACGGCAAGCAGATTCGCAACTTCACGACCGGCGTCTTCGACCTGATCGCCATCGACGACGATCACCGTCAGCAAGCACCCAAAAGCGATCCGCGCTATTATTATCGCCCGTGGAAGACGATCCTGGTCCGCACCGTCGCAGACGGCGGCTCGAGTTTTTACGTACAGGGCGATCACCGCTTGACGCTGCCGAAACTGCACGCCGCGATCCGCGGTGCGGAAAGCAAACAGCAGACAGCAGGCAGCGGGTAGCAGACAGCCAGAACGCCCTTCGCTACCTGCTGTCTGCTGCCTGCTGCCTGCTCTCCAAAATGATCGCCACTGCCGCGGTCAAATTGTCGGCGATGTGCAGCGGCGTCTGGAGCGTGATCTGTCTTTCATCGAAGGCTTGCCCCGTGCGAACCAGGATGCAAGCCCGGCAGCCGGCGCCTTCGCCCGCCAGCACATCGCGCGGGCTGTCGCCGATCATCCAGGATGCTGCCAGATCGAGCTGCAATTCCGCGGCGGTGCGCAGCAGCATCCCCGGCGCCGGCTTGCGGTCCGGGTGATCCAACACGTGCGGCGAGTGATAGATGCCGTCGAGAACCGCCCCGTCGGCCCCCAGTTGCCGATTCATCTCTTCATGGACCGACCGCAAGTCCGCCTCGGTCATCAAGCCGCGGTCCAGTGCCGACTGATTGGTGACAACGACGCAAGCGAAACCGGCGCGCTGCAAGCGTCCGATGGCGGCGCCGACGCCCGGCAAGAGTTGCATCTGCTCGGGGCGCGTCAGGTAGGCGCGATCGACGTTGAGCGTGCCGTCGCGATCCAAGAAGATGGCGGGACGAAGCGGCGTCATCGGTTTCTCCAGGTTGCGTCGGCACATCATCCTATCGAGAATGGCATTCCCGTTAAATCCCACATCACCTTCACACGGGGGGTGTGCCTCTCGATTTTGGCAATGGGTCGTGCTGCTTCTGCTGGCTCGAACAAAGGCCTCACGCAAAGGCGCAAAGAATGGCTATTTGTGAACCTACTCTTTCAGGCATCCGAATTCCCGATCATACCTTGTCATTCTTCTTTGCGCCTCTGCGCCTTTGCGTGAGACTCTTGCATCCGCCCTTCTGCCAAATTCGAGAAACCCACCCCGCGTGGGAGCGGGCATTTTGAACCCGGCTTGACAAATCTCTTTTTATCGGCCATATCCCACCGCCAACTTCAGAGATTTTCGCCCGATTTTTTGAATGAGCGCCGCCGGCGCGTGCACGCAAGGAGGCTTCCCATGCGCACTGGATTACCCTGGCTTCTCGGAGCATTCCTCTTCGCCGCCACGCCTATCTTCGCGCAATCGCCGCTGACCTTGCCCGACTTGAAGAACACCACGATGCCGTCTCCGATCGGTCCGGTCGCACAGGAAGAAAGGGGTGCCGGCGCCGGCAAGCAAGCTCCGCCGCTCGATCCGCCGCCCGACTCGGGAGCCTTTACGCCGCCCCCGGCGCCGGAGGCCTATTCGATCTGGCGCGGGCCGAATATTTGCTCTTCTGGGTGAAGAACACGCCGATGCCTGTCTCGGTGGTGACGGGGAGCGACCCGACGAATCCGACGCAACAACTGCTCAATTCCGACCGCAGCTTCGGGGCGTTTTCCGGCATGCGCTTTGCGCTGGGAACCTGGTTTGATGGCAGCAACAGCCTCGGCATGGAAGCCAACTTCTTCGCGTTGCAGGCCGCACATCGACATTTAGCGCGGGCTCGGATCCGAATGGCAATCCGACGCTGCAAATTCCGTTTGTCAATCAAAGCCCCGGCGCGGTCGGCGACAGCCTGATGCCGATCACGTATCCAGGAGTTTTCGCCGGCGGCGTGACGGTTGCCTCGACGCTGCAACTGTGGGCGCGGAAGCGAATGGCGTGGCCGTGCTGATTCCGCGCGGTGGCCTCGAAGTCACCGCGCTTGCTGGCTTCCGCTACATCGATTTGCTGGAAAACCTGAACGTCAACACCGTTTCAAGCGACATCCTTACCACGCCCAACACGGTGCTGACGCAGAACGATCATTTCGGCATGCGCAATCAATTCTACGGCGGGCAGATCGGCGCCAAGCTCAATCTGGAGGCGGGCGGCTTTTCGTTCGACATGACCGCCAAGCTCGCGGCTGGCGTCACCCATCAAACCGTGGACATCCAGGGCACGTCAACGCAAACCGGCCCCGGCGGCGTCAACGGCACGTTCCCCGGCGGTTTCTTCACGCAGCCAAGCAACATCGGCCATTACACCGCCAACCAGTTCGGCATCGTGCCGGCCGTCGAATTGAAGCTTCGCTACTTCATCCTGCCGAGCATGAACGTGTTCGCCGGCTACGACTTCATGTACATGAACAGCGTGGTCCGCCCCGGCAGCCAGGTCGATCGCAACATCAACCTGACCCAAAGCGCCGTCCTCGGCGGCGGCGGTCTCAGCGGTTCCGCGTTCCCCGCGCAGCATTCAACCGCACCGATTTCTGGGCCCAGGGGCGACCTTCGGATTCGAGTT
>CAVYFY010000007.1:0-30680 GCA_963767835.1 uncultured Planctomycetota bacterium | reverse complement strand
ATTTTCACGTTTCGCGGCGCCGCGCCATATGGTATCCTCAACGCGATCAATCCAGTTCCATCGATTCCGCGAGGGCGCCATGAAGCGACTTTTCCTCTTTGCCATTCTGTTGCTGTTCCTGGTTTTGACGCCGGGCCAGCATGCCCAGCAACCGGCCGAGGGAATCACGCCCGATGATTCGCCCCGCAAGAAGGCCGGAAAGCTGCCGGTGAAATTCCTGGCCAAGGATGAGAAATCCTTCGAGGTCGGCTTCCCGACCAATGACGAAAACTGGGAGACGAAATGGAAGATCGAGTGGGACATCCAGACGCTGACCGACGCCAACAACGCCGGCATCACGATCGCCAAGAACCGCGCCGAGGATGCGCCGGTGCTGTTCAAGATCAAGCGGGCGTTTTTCAAGCCGGGCCGAAAGGCGCCGTGGGTGCAGGTGCTCAGCGACGCCCATCCGTCAGAGCTTTACGTGCCATACTATTTCCGCAACACCCGCTTCTTCGATCTGCGCGACGCCGGCGAATACGTGCAGCTCGATCCCAAGGAAGGCGGGCCGCGCGGCAACACGCTCGGCAAGGATCGCTTTGTCATGGCCGAAATCCGCGATCGCGGCGTCGCCTACAAGCACGGCGATGTCACGCGCCGCGCCGAGGAACTCACCCTCTGGGCCAATTTCAATGCCGGTAATTACACCTATCTCATCGAATATGGTTTCATGGACGACGGCACGATCGCCTTCCGCCACGCTCCGACCGGCTACAACCTTCCCAGCGATCACACCGTCCCGCACATGCACAATTGCTGCTGGCGCATCGGCCTCGCCCTGGGCCTCGAAAATCAGAAAATCGTCAACACCGCCGCCGTCGCCAAATGGCCGGGCAACACGCCGCACGCGGCCAATGAAAAGCTCGAATCGCCCGAATTCGGCGTTGAGCCAATCAAGACCGAAGGTTTCCGCGACTGGGTGCCGACCGAGTTCACCAAGATTCGCGTGACCAATCCGAACGTGATTCTCAACGATCCGAACGGCCCATCCGCCCGCGCCATCTCGTATGATCTGGTGCCGATCGTCAGCGGCATCGCCCGGCATCCGCGCGCCGACGAATCGTTCAGCAAGCACGATTTCTGGATCACGCGGGCCGATGCGCCGGTGAAGCAATACATCCATCTCGGTGAGCACTTCGAGAAAAACAAAGGCCAGCCACTCAACGGCAGCGTGGTGCTGTGGCACATGTCGAGCGCCCTGCACGTGCCCCGCAGCGAGGATGGCAATCTCAAAGGCTCCGACCTTGCTAACGGCCAGGCGCTGGCGACATGGACCGTGGTCGAATTGCGGCCGCGTCATTTGTTTGCGTCAACGCCGATCTACCGTACGCCAAAGTAACTCGCTCGTGGGGCCAGGCTTTCCAGCCTGGCCGACGGTTCGGCCACTCTGGAAAGCCTGGCCCCACGGAAAAGGACCAAGCCGTGTTCGAATTCAGCTGTCCAACGTGCGGCAAACGAGTGCAAGGCGACGACGCATCCTCCGGCCAAGCGGTGCGATGCCCCGCCTGCAACGCCACCATGATCGCGCCCGGCTCATTCCCCGCCGCGATCTCCGAGCAAGCGCCGAAATTGGCGATTCTGCCGGTGTCAAATGACGGGACATTCCGCGAAGGCGAGCCGCCCTTGCCGCTACCGCCGCAATTGATCCGGCGAGTTTTTTTTGCCTGGATGAGACGCCCCGCAACGTGGATCATCGCGGCCGTGATCGTGATGACTGCGGCCGGCGTGGTCATTCCGGTGGTGCAGGAGGTGCGCGCGAAGGCGATGCTTGCCCAATCGAGCAACAACCTCAAGGATATCGGCCTGGCCTTCAACAACTTTCACGACGCCAACAAGCGACTGCCATTCAACGGTGACGCCCCAGCGCAACGCGGTGATCGCACGTCCGGCTCCTGGGCTTTCCAAATTCTCCCGTTCGTCGATCAGGCGGCTTTGTTCGTGCAGCCGGACGTAGTGACGGGAGTGCCGACTTTTATGTGCCCGGGCCGTGGCCGTCCGCTCGTCAGCACGACTGGAGCGTGGACCGATTATTTCATCAATCCCTGGCTCAACGATCCTATCAATGGCAGGCCGAATGGCCCTGATGCCAGCGCACTCGGGTCGGCGTCATCAACGGCACCTCGAATACGATCATGGTCGGGCACGGATGCCTTGATCCAACATTGTATTCCGCAGACGTTGCGATCCCTCAATCGACTGATATCTTCAAAGGCGGGGATCCGGCAATGGCGCGCACATCGAAGGCCAATCATGCCGACACGGCGAACGATCCTGCGCCTCGACTGGGGTGGTCCCTTGGCGGGTGGCGCCTTGATGTGCATGTGCGATGGCGTAGTTCGAATGTTCCCGTACGAGCTCACGGGGAATCGCCTCACCTCCTTCTTGGATCCCATAGGTGAGGTACGCTTTGATGGCCCGCCCGACACGTGATGGGCCGAGATAGAAATTGCTTCAATAACTGAAGCTATTTGGGCTCGCCGGCATCATCCGCCGCGTCATCGTGCAGCTTCTTCTTCGCTGAAGACAAAACATGCTGCGTCGCCGTCAACAGGCGATTCAGCTCGTCTTCGCTCAGCTCGCTGACGAATTTGCAACCCAGCGTCCAGGCGCCGTCGTCTTCGCGGCGCAGATGTACTACCTTGACGAAGACGGTGGCCGACTCACGTTCGAGATCGCCCGCCAATTCCACGGCCAGGCCGGTCCCTTTCTCGAAGCGGCGTGGCACCAGCAGGCGAGCGCCCCCCTGCGAAACGTCGCAGATCGTCGCATTCCAGCCCATCTCATCCGAATCGCTCACCGTGGCGGGCTGGCAGGTCGTCGGCAAGATGCAGCCAATCCGCTCATGGATGCGGCAATTCGGCAGCGGTGGGGCAGCGTCACTTGCATCGGCGGTAGTTTGCGATGGCATGATTCACCAGCGTTTTCGGTGCGCACTTGTTGCGCAACCCTACCTCCGATCAATCCGATGTCAAATGATTCCCCTTCGTTGGCCCGCCGTTTGACAGGCGTCCCGTTGTGTTCTACGCTTGGGACAGAATCGTTCGTTTTGGCTCCCGCGCCACCGCAGCGGACGCCAACGGAACCACGGAAATTCTAATGTCAGCCGCCGTTCAAGCCGACTATCCGACTCCCATTCCCGAATCCCGCCAGATGGATTTGCGTCAGCATCCACGCCTCGTTTGCGTGGACGGCGGCGTGCTGCGCCTGGCGGTGCGGCCGGAATTTCGCGGCCGGCGCGCCTTGATACTTGACATTTCCGCTGGGGGTATTGGGTTCGTGATTGAAGACCCCCTGGAGCCGGGCACGGAATTTGTTTTCGAGGTAACAAGCGAGGCGGGCCCGGCGATGGTTGGCAGGCTGGCGCGCGTGCGTCACTGCCGGCCGCACCCGGTTCCCGCCGATGCGCCCTGGTTGCGGACCACCGCCCCGCTGGTGTCGCGCATCTTCCGCAGCGTGTTCCGCCGGGAATTACGGTCTGCGGCTCATGCCTGGTTTGTCGGTTGCGAATTCAATCGTCCCTTGCGCGATACGGAGTTGAAAGTCCTTCTCGACTACCTGCAAGCTGCCGCCCTCTATTAGCGATGGCATCGAAGCGCCCGTGCCACTCCATCTTTCCTTCCCGCACAACACCTGCTAAATTACGATTGCGCGATCCAATCCCGGCAATCTCGGTTTCCGAAGAACTCGCATGACCCCAAGCGGCACCGGTCCCTACCTGGTCACTCGGCGCGATGACGGCTACGGCGATGTGCTGCCCTTGCAGCCCGGGCAGCACTACACCATCGGCCGCGCCAACACCAATCGCATCGTCCTCAAGGACGAGCTGTGCAGCCGCGATCACGCCGAGGTCTATTTCGGCGAGGACCGCTGGCGGCTGCGCGATCTGAAAAGCCTCAACGGCACCCGCATCAATGGCGACGCCCTCGACAGCGAATGGGAGCTCTCGCCCGGCGATGAATTCCAGATCGGCAAGGCCCGCTTCATCTTCGTCGAGCAGATCGACGAGTTGCCCCCGGTTCCCCTGGCGGCGCTCAAGGACACAATGTCGATCAAGAAACGGCTATCGGCATCGCGCTTCCTGACGCCCAACCCGGAAGACATGGATGTGGAAATGACCGCCCTTCCCGGCCACGGCGCATTAAGCCGCGACCTGATGCAGCTGTATCGCCTGGCACTGGAGATGGGGACCGCGACGACCTTTCACGAGCTGGCCGACATTGTACTCGACGGCTTGCTGGTCGCCGTCAAAGCAGAGGTCGGCGCCGTCCTGACGATCAAGGAAGGCCGTGAGATGGAAATCACCTCGGTTCGCCCCGAAGGCCCGGCCCGCCGCGTCTACTCCCCCGTCTCCGAATTCGTCACCCACGAGGTGATGAGCGGCCGGGAAGCGATTTTGGCGGAGGATGTCGCCCGCAATCGCTATCTCAGCCAGCGCGACAGCCTGACCCAGCTTGGCGCCACCAGCCTGATCTGCGCCCCGGTCATCCATCAGGACAAGGTCCTTGCCCTCATTCACCTGTATCTCACCGATCCGCACAAATCGTTTTCCAGCGAAGACCTCGAATTCACCATTGCGGTCGCCAAGCATCTCGCCCTTGTCATGGGGCAGATGCTGCGGCAGGATTCGCTCACGCTGCAAAACCAGTCGTTGCGCGAGCAACTCCACGTCGAAAGCGAGCTGATCGGCGATAGCCCCGCGATCAAGACGATCCACGAGCAAATCGGGCGCGTAGCGCCGACGACGGCGACGGTGCTGATTCGCGGCGAAAGCGGGGCCGGCAAGGAGCTGGTTGCCCGCGCCATCCATTTCTCCAGCCAGCGCCGCGAGGGGCCGTTCATCTGCCTCAACTGCGCCGCCATCACCGAGACGCTTCTGGAGAGCGAGTTGTTCGGCCATGAACGCGGCGCCTTCACCGGCGCCACCGAGAAGAAGATCGGCAAATTCGAGGCGTCCGATCACGGCACCATCTTCCTCGACGAGATCGGTGAAATGGCCTACAACACGCAGGCGAAATTGCTGCGCGTGCTGGAAGGCCATCCTTTCGAGCGCGTGGGGGGTTCGACGCCGATCCGTGTCGATGTCCGCGTTGTCGCCGCCACCAACCAGCCGTTGGAGCAGAACATCAAGGAAGGGAAATTCCGTAGGGATTTATTCTATCGCCTGCAAGTCGTCGATATCCAGGTCCCGCCGCTGCGCGAGCGCCGCACCGACGTGCCGATGCTGGCCGAGCATTTCCTCAAGCGCTTTGGGCGTGAGACGGGCCGCAAGATTCGCGGCTTCACGCCGGCCGCTTTGCGCAAGATGACCGAATACGACTGGCCTGGCAACGTCCGCGAGCTGAAAAACGTCGTCGAACGCGCGGTCGCCTTGGCCCGCGGCCCGACGCTGGATGTCACCGATATTCTGTTGTCGTCGCTCGAGCTGCCGGCCGCCAGCGCCGCCGCCCGGGCCGCCGCGTTTGAGGCGATATCGCTGGCTGAGCTGGAAAAACGCCATATCGTGGACACGCTACAGCACACCGACTGGAACAAGAGCCAGGCCGCCACCATTCTGAAAATCGAGCGCTCGACGCTGGATCGGAAGATCAAATTCTATGAGTTGAAGAAGGATGGTTGACGCACGCTCCAGGATAAGCGCAGCGTTCCTGGGGCTAGGATCCCCAGGAACGCTGCGCTTACCTTGAGGCTTACGGCAACGGATTGCGCGCGAAAATCCATTCCTCGATCGGCCTGCCTTCGATCAAATGCTCCTGCACGAACCGCTCGATCTTGTCCGGCGTCATGTCGTGATACCACGTCCCGTCCGGATAAACAACCATCGTCGGCCCGTGGCAGCAGATGCGTAGACAGCCGACGCGCGTCCGCTGGCAAACATGGTCGCCAGATTGCAGGCCCGCGTCCTTCAGCTTTTGCTTGAGCAGCTCCCACGATTGCTCGCCGACTTCGGTTTCACAGCACTTGGGACCCAAGCACAAAAAGACGTGCCGCTGGATGGCGCCGATGCCGATTTTCTTCTTGACCGCTTCGAGTTGCTCCTGATCCGTCATAAAAGCCTCCGCTAATGAGATTAAACTTCATCGCCCGTCGGCGGAAGATTGCTCAGTGTTTCCTTCGATGGTACTTTCGGACCGGCCAGCAGCGACGCGATCACGGCGGCGGCCAGAATTGCCGCAATCACGCCCAGAGAAATGAGAATCCGCTGCGGTGGTTCGATGCCCCACGAATCGAAGGTCGGCGCCAGCGGTTTCTCGACCAGCATCTTGACGCCGACGAAGCCAAGCACCGCGCTGAGCCCGATGTTCAAGTACCTGAACATGCCGAGCACGTTGGCGAGCAAGAAGTAGAGCGAACGCAGACCCATCACTGCGAGAATATTCGAGGTGTAGACAATGAACGGGTCCTGGGTGATGCCGAAGATTGCCGGGATCGAGTCGAACGCGAACATAATGTCCGTCGTCTCGACGACCAAGAGAACGAGCAAGAGCGGCGTGGCGTACCAGCGGCCCTCGCGGCGCACCAGGAACGTGGGAGAATCATAATTGTCCACGACCGGCACGATTCGCCGCGCCAGCCGCAGCAGCGGGTTCTTGCCGGGATCGATTTCTTCTTGGGAAGAGCGGCCCAGGCGATAGGCCGTCCACAAGAGAATCACAGCGAAGACGTAAAGAATCCAGTTGAACCAATGCAGCAGGGCGGCCCCGACAACGATGAATCCGGCACGCAAGAGCACAGCCCCGACGATGCCGTACACCAGCACGCGATGCCGTAGCCCTTCTGGGACCGCGAAATAACGGAAGATGACGAGGAACACGAAAAGGTTATCAACCGACAACGAGAGTTCGACCAGATAGCCGGTGATGAATTCGAGCGATTTCGCTGGCCCGGCATCCGGATGCTCCGGATCCCACAGGCCCCAGAAATTGCGGATGCCGACAAAGGCAAAAAGCACGGCAAGCAAGATCCAAATTGCACTCCAGGCGGCGGCTTCCTTCACGGTCACCGTGGTTGCTCGACGGTGGAAAACGCCAAGATCGACAGCCAGGATCACCACAATGGCTGCGTGAAAACCCGCGAGAATGAAGACGGGCACGAGATTCATTGGTGGTTATTGTTCCATGATGTCCTTCGATTTCTTGTCGAAAGTAAATGGATCGTGCAAATGAAAAATCAGGTCACCCCACGGGCACGGATAACGCACTGCTCAAAAATATTAGCGCAACCAAACCAATGGATGCCGAAGTCAGGCCTGACAGGATAATCGGGGGCCACCAGCTTTCCGATATCCGCGTCCCGTGCAAAATCATTCGCGCACACAGGCCTACGCATGTTCCAAAAATCGCGCCGGATACTCCAATGAATATCGCAAGTCCGATTGTAATGAGCCAAACTGAGATATCCGACCATTGTTGTTCGAACACGTACCCCGTCAACGTCGCATGGCAAAGGCCGCTGGCGATGGCTGCCGAGAAGCCGATAGAGATAACTGAGCGAATTCCGGAGGTCGGATCAACGTTTTCGTCGAATCTGGACATGCAAATCCCACAAAGAGCTTCTATCGATCCGCCATTATTGTTCCATGATTTCCTTCGATTTCTTGTCAGCTGTTTCGTCGATCTTGGCCTCGAACTTCTTGAGCAAATCTTGCACTTGCTCCTTGCCCTGGTCGCGTTCGTCCTCGGTCATCTCCTTGCCTTTTTCCGCTTGCTCGAAGTGCTTGTTGGCATCGCGGCGGATATTTCGGCACGCGACCTTGGCGTCCTCGCTCGATTTCTTGATGACCGCCACCATCTTCTTGCGCTGATCGCCCGACATCGACGGCACGGTCAAGCGAATCATCTTGCCGTCGTTGTTCGGCGACATGCCCAGATCGCTGGACCGGATCGCTTTCTCGATGTCCTTCAGGCAGCTGGCGTCGAACGGCCTGATGACAATCGATTGCGGATCGGGACAGTTGATCTGCGCAAGCGTCTTGAGCGGCGTCGGCGAGCCGTAATACTCGACGCGCAGATTATCGACCAGCGCCGGCGTCGCGCGGCCGGTGCGCAGGCCCGCGCAATTGATCGGTGAATACGCTCAGCGCTTTTTCCATGCGCTCCTCGGCGTCGAACAGGATTTCGTCGGATGTCATGGTATTCTCCGTCTTGCCGCTTGCGGCTTAGCGCTCGCATGGCGTCGCGCGAGCGCTAAGCCGCAAGCGGTTAATTCGTTTCCACCAACGTGCCAATCGCCTGCCCCGCGATGGCGCGCTCGATGTTGCCCTCTTTGTTGAAATTGAACACGAGAATCGGCAGCTTGGCGGTGCGGCACATGTCGATGGCCGCGGCGTCCATTACGCGCAGGTTGTCGCGCAGCACCTGGGCGTGGGTGAGTTTGTGATATTTCTGGGCGTGCGGATTGATCTCGGGGTCCTCGCTGTAGACGCCGTCCACTTTCGTAGCCTTGAGCAGGATATTCGCTTCGAGTTCACAGGCTCGCAAGGCCGCCGCAGTGTCGGTGGTGACGAACGGGTTGCCGGTGCCGCCCGCGAGGATGACGATTCGGCCTTTTTCCAGATGGCGCACGGCCCGGCGCTGGATGAACGGCTCGGCGATGGTTTCCATGCGCATGGCGGTCATGAGGCGGGTTTCGCAGCCGATGCTTTCGAGGGCGCTTTGCAAGGCCAGGCCGTTAAGGACGGTGGCGAGCATACCCATGTAGTGAGCCGTGGTTTTTTTGATGACGGCCCCGCCGGCCGAGAATTGCTCGCCGCGCAGCAGATTGCCGGCGCCGATGACAAGGGCGAGCTGAACGCCGCGCTCGTGGACTTTCTTCGCCTGGGTGGCGATTTTGAGGGTGTCATCAATGCTAATGCCGCTCTTGCCGGGCGAGCCGAAGCCTTCGCCGGAGAGCTTGAGCAGCACGCGTTTGTATTTGGGTTTCAGGGGATCGGGGGTATCATCCATCGGTTTGGTTCATTCCAAGCCCACGGGTGAGGTACTCCGAACCCGTGGGGTCCAAGCGCTACCCCACAGGTTCGGAGTACCTCACCTGTGGGCTTGGGTGCATTATATCAACCGATCACACCGTCAGCATCCGGTCCCTCGACGCGATCTCCCAGCGGTCCACGACCTGGTTGTTTTCGACCACGTACGCAAATTGGTGCAACGCACAGGTCGGGCAGACATGGGCCGGCATCGCGTAGGCCACGTCGCCCGGCTGAAAGCGCTCGGCGTCCGGCGTCTCGACCACCAGATGCTCTTCGTTGTGCAGCACCTGCTCCCCCTTGACATCGAGAATCACGCAGCGTTTGCCGGCGGGCGGATCGGGCGACACTGCCTTGTAGCCCAGATCGAACGTGACGCGCGTCGGCGTCGGCCGGCTGATCACGCGTGTCAGCAACAGGGCCGCCGGCGTGAATTCGCTCAAGTCCGAAAACCATTGGCCGTAGTTGGAATCGTTGAGCACGCACGTCCCCGGCGAGCATTCCGCCCCCGCAATCTCCATGGCCGCGAACATCGGAAACGTCGGCGTCCCCCCGCATACCATACGCGGCACCGGCAGGCCCGCGCACACCAGCGAATCGCGCAGCTCCAGCACCGGGGCCAGCATCCGCTCCACCGCCGCTTGACGCTCCGCGGCTGGATGCTGGTGGTTGTGTCCGTCGTAAACGTGCAAGCCGCCCGGCTTGATGCCCGGAGATTGCCCGAGGCAGAGTGTACAGCCGGTGCGCTTCCGGCCCGGCGGCGACCCCGGTGCGATGCTGGCCGACATCGAGATCGAGCAGCACCTCCGCCTGCACCCCCGCTTTCGTTAACGCCGCGGAAAGTTGCTGGATGCCAGCCGCGTGATCTTCGATCGTCGAGAATTTGCAGCCCGGATATTTCTTGATGAGCTGGGCAAAGCGAGCGCCGTTCGGCCCGATGAGCGGATACGCGATCATGATGTCCGGCGTCTCGCACTGGGCCAGCATCTCTGCCTCGGCAATGGTCGCGCACTTTTGCTTGGTGATGCCGACCGCGCGCTCCATCCTGACGATTTGCCGTGTCTTGTGCGTCTTGACGTGCGGCCGCAATCGGGCGGGGTTGCCGACTCGCTTGACGAGGGCCTGGATATTGCGGGCGATGAGCGTCTTGTAAAACAAGAGGCTAGGTGAAAACACCTGCGATGGGTCCTTGATGGCGTATTCTGGGGTCATTGGAGGATGCCTCATCTGAAATCTAGCCACGGATGGAACACGGATCAAACACGGATAGAGAGGGGAAAGAGTTAACATACAAGGCGTTTGAATTCGACCTTCTCTCGGCCGAAGTTGATCAGCAGGCCGACCTTGATTCCGGTTGCCTTCAGCTCGTTGATGAGCTGGGCCTCGTCCGCTTTTTGGTAGTCCTTCGCCACCTTCAATTCAACGATGACGCTATTCGCAACGAACAGATCGGCTTCATAATACGCAACACGCACCTCCTTGTACCACACATCGATCTTAGCTTCGGGCTCGACGTTGATCCCGCGCAATCGCAATTCGACCACCATCGCCTGCTGATACACCTTCTCCAGGAAGCCATACCCCAGCACGCGATGCACCTCAAACGCTGCCCCAATGATTTGCTCGGTAATATCCTTGTGCAACAACTCCATCTTGCCCTCCCTATCCGTGTTTGATCAGTGTTTCATCCGTGGCTAGATTATTCCGAGTGTGGTCCGCGGCGTTGTTGTTTCTTCTCCGAGCGCTGTTTCTTATCCGCGAGGCGTCGGCGATTGCTGCCGCGCGAGGGGCGCGTCTTCTTGCGAGCTTTCGGCACCGCGAGAGCTTGCAGGATCATGGCCCGCAGCTTGTCGAGGCAATCCTGGCGATTGCGGTCCTGATCGCGCGTCAACTGCGAGGTTATGATAAGCTCCCCGTCCAGCGTGAAAAAGCGTTTTTGCTGCAACGCGAGACGAATCTTCACCGCCTCCGGCAACGCGGTTGAAGCCGCGATGTTCCAGCGCAAGAGCGCCTTGGATGCGACCTTGTTGACATTCTGCCCGCCGGGGCCGCCGCTGCGCGCGAATGTCCAGGTGAATTCGTCGTCGGGGATTTGCAGGGCGTGGGTGATTTCGAGCATGGTGTAACAGACGCTTGCCGTTTAGCGTTCGCAAGGCGCCCTGCGAACGCTAAACGAATGCCGGGCATTTTGATCCGCCTTGACCGATTTTATCAAAAGCGCTACCATACGGACCGCACCGCAACCCACACACGGGGCGTTTTTCATGACCAGAACCGACTGGCTGCTCATCGCCGGCCTCTTCGTGCTTGTGCTGCCGTTGCGGCTCTGGCTGCTGCACAACACCGAAGTCACCGCTCGCGATAGCATCGGCTATATTCGCTATGCCCTTGAGTTCGAGCGGAAGCCGTGGCAAAAGGTGCTTCGGGAGAATCATCAGCATCCCGGCTATCCGGTGCTGGTGCTACTGATGTCGCAGCCGGTGCGGGCCATCGATGGCGAGGCGACGCCGGAAAACATGGAGCTGAGCGCCCAGCTCGTCAATCTGATCGCGGCGATGTTGTTGATCGTGCCGATGTATTTTCTGGGCCGGCAATTTTTCGATCGCCCGGTCAGCTTCGGCGCGGCGCTCTTGTATCAATATTTGCCGATCAGCGCCCAGCATCTGTCGGACGGCATTTCCGAACCCGCGTATCTGGTGTTTCTGGTGAGCGGGCTATTGCAAATGGTGCACGCCGTGCGCGATCGCAGCATCTGGCGCGGCGGGCTGTGCGGCATGTTCGCGGGGTTGGCGTACCTGACGCGGCCGGAAGGGGCGATGATTCTGCCGGCGTTTTTCGGCGTGCTAATCGCCCTGCAATTTCGCGCGGCCTGGCGTTGTCCGTGGCGGCAGTTCTTCAAGTGCGGCAGCGCGGCGGCGGGGTGCGCCCTTTTGGTCGGCGCTGGCTACTTCGTCACCGTCGGACATTTCACGAACAAACCCGCGGGGCAGGTCGTGATCGGAACGGCGACGGTGTCGCAGGGCCGCGATCCACGGGCGGGCTCGCTACTTTTCGCCGCGTCAGTTCCGCAATCCGCGCGCGGGGCCACGCTCCTGCTGCGCAGCGGCTGGGCCCTGGGGATGGAGATCAATCAAGGCTTTCACTATGTCGCCGGCATCTTCGCGATCCTGGGATTCGTCTGGGCATTCGGCTTGCTGCGGCGCGATGCCGGCTTTTGGGCGCTGATGCTTTTCGCTGCGCTGCATGGGCTCGTCTTGATTCGCCTGGGAATGATCGCCCATTACATTTCCGATCGGCACGTGATGATTCTCGTGCTTGGCGGCACTTACTTCGCCGTTTTCGGACTGCGCGAATTGGCACGGCGATTGGTTGCGTGGCGTACGGGCGCCGCCCAGGGCGGCGGCTTGGCGGCGGTTGCGTTCGGCGTGCTGTTTCTCGGGCTGATCGGGTTTTGCTTGCCGAAGGCGACGCAGCGGCTGCATGGCAATCGGGCGGAGAATCATGCCGCGGGGCGTTGGCTGGCCGAGCAGATTCGCACGCATCCCGATGACAACGCGGTGATCGTTGACGATCACGCCTGGTCGCACTTTTTTTCCGGGTTGATCTTTCAGGAAGGGCGCGAGCCGGCGTTTCCCGCGGATCATCCATCCAAGTCCTACATTGTAACAACGCGGTCGCGCGATCCGCAAGCCGATCTGACCCGCTGCCAGATCAAGGTCGCCGCCGACGCGCAGATCGTTTGGCCGACCAGAGGCGACATCGAGAATGCGCGCGTGGTGGTGCGTGTCCAGCCGCGTTTGTTCGATGAGCAGCGCTGGCCTGTGCCTAAGAAATGAAAAACCCCACGGACGAGGCAAGCGGGCGCAGAAATGCTCACGCCTTGGTTTTTTCCACGGATTTCGCATTTCTTGATTGAGGCTGTACACCGTAAAAAATCCTCAGAAAACCGCAATAACCGCAGGTGCAAGTATTCATGAATACCGCAGCTTAGACGGTAACTTTACCTAGTGCGGTATCACCTTTGCTCGTTACTGGCTGTTGGTGAGCCAGGTATGTAATTGCCCTTTCTTGCCGGCTGAACAATTCAGTTTTCTTCCCCGGGCAAAGCGATTCGACCAGCGCGTAAAATTTTTGACCGCGTAGACTTTTCTCATGGGTTTCAAAAAGATAATGGAACTGCCCGCGATTCAAAAACAACGCGATGCCGCGATCGCCATGGGATAAACCCGATGTTTTGGTTTAACACCCCGCCGGCCCCGCAAGAGGCCGCGACGCCTGGACCGGTCGAAGAAGCCAAGGACGAGCAACAGCCGTACTGCGCGGTGTGCGGGCTCGCTGGCGTATTGGAGGAGCTCGCCGATAACGCCGGGGTCTACTGCACCGCGTGTGGGCAGGCATTTCGGCGCTTGTAAGGGGCTGATGATGGTCGATTGGAAATCGATGATCGATGAAGCCGAGCGCGCCGTTCGTGTCGTGGCGGCCGAGTTGAAGGACTTGCCGATTTATATCGTCGGCTCGCACCATCTGACGGGCACGGAAGAATTAAGCGAGGCATGGGGCGCGATAGCTCACCCCGAGCTTGATCTGATTGTGAAGCCGTTCGTTCAGTGGCGGGGACGGGGCTTCTGCACGGTCTTCTCCCCGGCTAACATCGAAGCGAAGGGCCCCGATGTACTGACGGCGTTGGTGGGCACGGTCATACATGAGCTTGGCCACTTCTTTGCCGACGATCACCTGGGCCGGCTGGACGCTCCTGGCGCTTGCGCGAGCAAGTTTTTGCTTCAGTATGTCCGCGCTGGGTTCGGGAACGGCGTGAAAGCCGTTGAGACGGAGAAAAGGCGAGCCAGAGAGGACTACCTGGCGTCGCATGGGTTGCGGTTCCTTCGCGTGCTCGGGCATTTGAAGGCGCGACTGGAGAAGCGTTGCGGCATTATCATCAGTTTGCAGGAGCTGTATAGCTACCCCCGGCCGTCCTCGATGCAACAGCTTTGTTTTTACCTATCGGCCTTGGCCGATGAAATCGCGGCCTGCGACGGGCTGACCTTCGCCGACATTCTGGAGCGACCAGTCCCGCCGCGGCTCCTGGAGCTCTGGGAAAACGACACCAACCCCCCGGCGCCGTCCGCCGGGAAAGAACAAGAAGAGGACAGCAACATGAACATCCTGGATTATCTGCGGGACCTGAAAGACAGCGTAGCTGCACTGGTGCGTGACGACAAAGTAACTTACCGGGGCCTTGTGATCAAAGTCGCCGGCGGCGCCACCGTCGCCCCCAAGGAACTTCGCCAAGTGTTGCTCCACGTCGGCGCAACGATGGATCAATTCGAAGCCGATGCGAAGCTTGTCGCCCACCGGCGCGACCTTCGGAAAAAGGTCGATGCCTTTGATAAGGTTCGCGTGGAGGCCCGGCGAGCTGAAATCACCGCGTATTGCGAAGGCAATGATCGGGATTTGGATGTCGCCATCGGGCAGGCGCGGGCGAAGCATGAGGCGAGGCGTGTCCCGATGGACATGGAATGGCGGGAGCTCGAGCGAGTTGAGCGGGACGCCCTTGCGGCGCAAGCTGAGCTTCGTGGCCACCCGGTGCCGGAGCTGGCCCAGCGGGACAACGACCTTGCTCAACGGCAATCGGCGGCGACGGCTCGGCGTTGCGCTGCCCAGCAGCTCTTGATTACCCTACCCAATTGCGATCCGTCTAAGCAAGAATTTGCAGAAGGCGACGAGAAGGAACGGATTAAGCGGGAGTACGCCGAGAAGGCGGCCAACGCCAAGCGGGACATTGAATCCGCGGATGCTGAGATTGCCGAGCTGCAGCGCGAGCGTGACGCCGTTGCCGAGTTGATGCTGGCGGTCGAATAGTTGATGAAACGCACGCTCCTGTTGCACGTGCGGGCCGGCGCGGGGTTCGGGCGATGCCTCCGCCGGCTATTTTTTTCGCCCTTTTCGCTTTTACGACTCCAGCGCCGCCCGAGCAAAGCAACGAGATAGCTTCTTGGCACTCCCATATTCTCGGCAAGGTCCTCATCCGAAATGCCAAACTTTTCCGCTTTTTCGACCATGCTCAGATGGTCATCGAGTGAAAGCGGCAATCCGCCATCCGTTCGCTCGGCGACGTACTCCGCATAAAGAACTTGAAGTTTCTTCCGCGTATCGGGTTTCATGTCTCACCTTTCTTCTTCCGCGATGTCTTCTTTTCGGCCGGCTCTTGAAACGCCGTGCAATCGACGCCGAGGGCGTTGGCGAGACGGTTCGCCGTGGTCAAGAGCGGCTCGCGCTCGTCTCGCTCAAATTTCGCGATAGATGATCGCGCCATCCCCGACTTTGCTGCCAATTCCTCTTGCGTAAGTCCCGCATCGATGCGGAGTTTGCGTAAACGGTTGCCGAATGTCATTCCATCCATGTTGATTTTCCGAAAAGTTCCCTTGCCAGCAATGGTACTACTTGTATACAATAGGTACAAGTAGGACAGTGGCGACTTGTGTACATTGTAACCGCCGCTCGCCCGACTTCAAGAGGACTGAACGATGGAAGGCGACATTATCGACGCACCCACACCCAGAAATGGATTCAGCATGAACACCCTCCCCCCACTCGCCGCCGTCAATATCGGCGCCGCGTCGAGGACATCGGGTTTGCGATTGGCTTCCTCGAACGCCATGACGACAACAACCCTGATTTCGAGTTCGACGCCGGCGGCGCGCTGGCCGCCCTTCGAATAATTCGCGGGGCCTTGAAGCCCCTGGTCGACAGGGACCGCACGGCGATCGGCCAAAGCGCGGTCACTCGCGTCATCAACGAAACCGTCGAGCGCGAGCACCAGCATCCGGACCTTGCCGCAACCGTCGTGGCGCTGCAATTCGCCTGTGCATCGCTCGCGGAAGCCTACGACACTCTACACGATGGTCACGCCTGGCTCGGGCGGCTCGATGCCGCGCACTTCGTGGTAATGGGAGTCAAAGATAGAATCGAAGAAGCGATCTCAGTGAAGCCTTTTACCGGGGCGGAATTCTTCTTGCTCAACTAACGCGGGCCTTCGATGGCCACTGAGATGCCGTCAACGCACGCAAGCAGCTCGATTTCCTCGGCAATCTCACCGAATCGCTCCGCCGGCAAGCCGATCAACACAAAGGCCATGCCGGGCGTCCTGGGCGCGGTCTTCAGCCTGGGGTAAACGCCTTCGATCTCGGCAATGTCCCGCAATATCCGGGCGGCGGTTGCGATCTCGCCGGCCTGGATGGCGCGGGCGTAAAGGTTTCGCCGCATGGCCAGATGTCGCGCGGCGTCTGGGGGAAAGCCGGGGCAGGATTCCGTTATCATCCTGTCGGCGGCAGCGATGATACCGGCGATCTGGTCAGGGGTGAGGGGGTCAGGGTGAGGGGTCCACGGCTCTTCGCCGGCTTGCTCGTTTTTGGCGACAAACTCCCGCACGTCCCATTCCTCGGCACCATCCAGGCGAATTTGCAGGATAGCCTCGATGCGCCGCTTCTCGGTGCTCATGCGTCGGCCTCACCTTCATGCCGGGATACGAGCTCATCGATCCAAGCTGCGTGCCAATCGTGCACGGTGGCGTCATGCGTCAAGGCGAATTGCTCGCGGTTGCTGTTGGTGCGCAGATTGGCGGACCCTTCCAGGCTGAAGCGGCGGCCGTCGGCCGTTGCCAGCGTCACGACTTTGCAATGTGACCGCGCGGCGGCGGCTAGCTGGCCTCGGTCGCGAAATGCTTGCAGCGTTTCGGCGAATAACTCTTTGTTGTGGCTGCGGAAAAAGGAGCTGGCCAACAGCGTCATACGGCCGACGGCCTGGGTGTCGAGCAAGGCGATCATGTCGTCGAGGTTGCGGCGGTTGTAGCTGAGCGTCGCAATCCGCACTTCGGGGCAGGTGCCAAGCTTAGCGATCAACGCCGTGACTGTGTGCATCAAGTCGTATCGACCGGTCATGAGGGCGTGGAGCGTTTCGCCTTCACCTGGGAGCACGTCGAGGACGCCGGCTGCCTCGGCGAGCTTGGCCGTGCGGCGTGCCTGGGCCTCGGCGACGATCGCGGGCGCGTCGGCGGCTGGCGAGTGGCCGAACAGCGGCTTGCTCTGGAAACGCATGGATCAACTGCCGTACGGCACCATGAAACCGCCGGGCCCTTTTCCCATGCGGATGCCGGTTTTGGCGCGCGGCTTGGCCGTCCCTTTGCTTTTCGATTTCCCGCTGGTCGATTTCTTGCCGCTGAAGGATTTTTTTTTGGCGGCCATATTACCCACCCCCATGCACGAAGGTCACCGACTCGATGTCGATCAAGTCCTCTTCCTCAAAATCTGCGTGCTTGAGGATCAGGTTTGACGCAGAGGTCCCGGCTGAGCCGTCGAATATGGGGTGCCCTTTCGCGCTAAAGGCACGAAACCACGTCGCGCGGCCTGATCTGATACTTTTGACGGCTGGAAATTTTCTCGATGTTGCTTGGCCTCGGACGGCCCGCGAGAAGGCGCGACCCCCGTCGAACGGGATCTGTGCTAATACGCTGCCGTTAGGCTTGGCGTCTGGATCGATGGGCTGGTCGCCAGAGTAAATTACCAGCAACCCACCAGTGAGCAAGGCGGCGACGGCATCGGCCCCGGTGTTCTGGGCGTCTTCGCTCAATTTCATCGTCGGTGCCATGCTTGCCTCCCGTGGTTTGTGAAAACTTTCACAGACCGGCTGGATTGTGCGCCGGCTATTAAAAAAATACGCGACGTAATTTGTAAACAAAAAGCACACCCCCGGCTTCTCGCCGCGAACCTCCGCCGAAATGTCGGCTGGGAAGGACCCCCACATTTGGCCGGGGCGCGCGGGTCGGGGTGAGGGACGCGCGGCGGGCCTGGGACGTCGGATTTTTCGGTGATGCCGTGGATGCCCGCAGCCGAGCCGGCTATCATGCCTTGGGACGACGGGAGTAGCTACCCGTTCGATCCGCTCGGCCTTGTCGCGGTCCTTATCCTCCGCGCTCGACCGAGCGGAACTGCCCACTAAAGGATAAGGGCGATGAAGATCGGTCGAAATCGGGGCTGCGCATGTCCGCCTTGCTCAATGGCTCTGGCATCTTCCAAGCATTCACAGATGAAACTTCTTGCCCGAAAGAGTGCTCGCGGAGGCGGCGCCATGAGGCATTGGCTTAACAAAAACCGACCGACTATTACGTTTCTTGTGTTGATCGCAGTCGGTCTCTTGCTCCATTTTTGGATGGAAGAATGGTGGCTAAGTTCAGCTGCCCACGCCCTTTCCGACGCCTTGATGGTGGCGGGGTTGCTTGGGTTGACGGTGGACCGGTTCTTGAAGCACGATCTGATGCGCGACGTTGGGGCCATCATCATCGGGTGGGCATTGCCGGACGAGATTCGAAACCACATTCGCGAGGCAACCAAGACATCCATAGTGAGGCGAAATCACCGGCTGGACTACTCCTTTTCGGCCAGTTCTGATTCGGACGACGTCGTCATCGACGCGACTGAAGAATGGGAAATCTTCAATTACAGTTCTGAAACGGAACGGTACGAGCCGCACTTCGCGATCAACACGGTTGATAATCTGGATCGCTCCTCCATTTGCTGCACGATTTCGCCTCGGGATTGCCCGACTCGCGTCTTCACTTCTGAGGAGTTGAACGATGAGAAATGCCTGACAGAGGAAAAAACCAGGCTCGTGTACAGGCCGAAAATCAATCTCACACTTCCGTATCAAATTCTGGAGGACTACAGGACAAAGGCCGCGTGCGTGGTGAAGTGGCATTATCGTTTCACGAAGAAGCGGGACGATTTCATCGCGACACATTCAACGCGACCAACAATCGGAACAACGGTAAGCATTAAGTGCGATTGTGGACTTAATTTTGAATTCGACCCGGTAGCCGAGCATGCAGAAGGCAGCACGGAATGGCGATACACAAATCTGTTCATGCCCCTACAGACCTGGTTCGTCCGCTGGCGGCCCGAGAATGATGCCGTGCATCAGTGAATCAGTCGGCGCAAAAATGAACCCCGCCCGCGCGGAAGCGCGAGCGGGGTTTGCATTTGCGCCTCGCCGGCATACGGCGAATAGCTGGCCGAGGCCGCGTTCCTACCCCCGATAGCCCTCTTCGCATCCTGGCTCTTGGGGCTGGCGTGCAGAGTAGCTATCTTGTCACCGCCGCATTTCGGGCAGATGATTTTCCCGTCCGGCCACTTGAGATTGACCATGTAGGCGTGGCAGATTTGTGGATCGGTGAAATACCGTACTGCTTCGATCAGCGTTTACGGGCCTTGTTCGTTCATTGGATGCCCCTAGATGATTTCGGCGGCGAGCAATGCCGAGCCGAGCGTATGGTGATAGCTCCACAATTTGTTGCGGTCTCGCGGCTCAACCATCCAGTGCCCGCGTCCGTTCTCGACTTCATCGGCGACGTTGACGCCATAGTAGACGCTTCGCCGCCACGTCGCGCCACATTTGATCGTGGCATCATCGCCGCGAAAAATCGCATAGATCGCGCGATGCCCTGGCAGCAAAATCTGGAACGCGAAAACGGCAGTTTGTTCGCGAGAAAAGTAATGCGGTCGTTTGCCGCTGTTCGTGACGAATTCCCACAGCGGCCCCAGATTGAAAGCGCCCGGCCGTAACCAAATCGATCCACCATTGATCGTCAACGTCAGCGCGAATGTGCGCGTCAGCCTTAACCTGCCGTGCTTGGTTTTTCAGATTTTGGAGTGCTTCGGGGATCATGTTTTTTCCTCACTTGATTGTTACGTCATCGCCGCACCAAATTCGGCCACCGTAGCGAGGCTGGCACTTGATGGTTACGCGGACCAGTTGCGGGAGCGGCCCCTCGCTTCGGAGTGGGGGCATCACCGTGCATTCAGCGCGGGCCTTCTTGCCGCGCACCGTCACGCGCCCGCGATAGATCGACGCGCCGTTGCGCTGCCGCTCGCTGGCGTCCAGGGCGAGATTGGCGACCAGGCTCAAGTCGCCAAGTTCGTTCTGCGCGTCGATGAAATCGGGATTGTCCTCTTCCAACTCGCCAGCCCGTCCGGTCAGGGTCATCCACTGCCGGACGGCCGCGATGGTGATGTACCATTTCCATTTGCCGTTGATGGCCATGTTTTCCCCGGAATATTACAGCCCGTGAATTGCGTCGATGTCCAGGTCATGCTCTTCGGCGAATTCCTGCGCTCCGTCCGATCCGTCGAGGATCGTCACGTCGGAAAAGTCAACGCCGTAGATGATCTTGCCGACACGGACGATCCCGCGAAACTTGTCGCCAGTCACCCGCTCGCCAACCTCGTTGATGAGATCGGCCTTGGTGCGCTCCCCGTCATGCTCGGCCATTGCGTCGAGGGCCTCGTCAGCATCCATGCTCGCGTGCGTTCCGAGCCACTCCATGACCTCTTGGACGGTTGCCGCATCCGGATCGTCATATCGCTCGATCCACCGTCCGCTGCCGTCCATTCGGTCGTGAGCGCCTCGCTTTCCGCCATTGGCCGTCCAGGTGAACCATTCGCCATCCTTGACGCCGAGATGCGCCGTCGAAAACTCGGCCTCATCGCTCCACGTCTCGTCCATGTCGCCTTGCTTGCTCTCGGCGACCGAACATCCAAACGATTCGGTGTGGACGGTGTCGCCATCCTCATCCTCGATAGTCACCTGGATGTCGTAATCCTCGTCGGTGTCCCAGGTCATTTTCTTGACCTCGGCGATGGCCTCGCTAAGCGTGTCGGCGTCAAGCGTTTGCCGTTCAAGCGTCTCGTAACATGCGCCATTCCAGTAGCCGATGAGTGCGTCGTAAGTCGGGGCCACGGAACGGACGATGACATTGAGGTCGGGGAGTACGTCGCCGCTGTCTCCTTCGCTGATCGCCGGGAATTCCCATTCGCCAGTTTCGTCGGCGTCAATGTCAGCCTGGAAGCGGGCGGGGAGGTCGGCGTAATCAAACGTGCCGATGTTCTGGCCAGTCGTACCGTTCGTCGGGGATTCGATGATTTCGTACTTCATGATTTTTCTCGCTTCAAGGGGTCCGACCGTTTCGCCGGTCGTTCGCAAGACGCCTCGGCAGTCTTGCGACGCAACCAGGCGAAAAACGTGGTGAACATGGGGACCGTCCTTTCCAAAGAGTAAGGGCGATAACGCATCATTCACGGTCAATGATGAACTCGACAACGGCGACGATCGCGCTGACGGCGACCTTGAGGACCATTCCAGCGACCGCGAGGAACATCAAGCCTTCCATTGTCAACTCCTTGAAAGCGAGGGGCGAGCGGTTAGAATGTAGTAGCATAGTTGCTACTGATCTCGATTGTAGTAAGTACGCTAAATCTTCGTCAAGGGATCGTCAAGATTTTTTTGGAGTCGGCGAAATGGGAGCGTTTGGCAGGAAGCTGAAAGAGTTGCGAGAAGCAAAAGGTATGACGCAGCACTCGCTTGCCGAAGCGAGCGGATTGCACGGGTTCAAATTGCTAAGCTGGAGGGAAGCCAGCACGTTCCATCATGGGATACCGTGCAGGCCCTCGCCGCGGTCCTGGGCGTCGATTGCAATGCGTTCCAGGATGGCGGCAAATCAAAGAAAAAGCCAGCGGCGAAGCGGCAGCCCAAAAAATAACCGCATCGCCCGGTGACGCACGCGCGTCGGACTGGGCCGCTTTTCGCTAACCCATGACGTCGTTGAGCGCATCCTCGCCGAGTCGCCGGCGTAGAATCGCGCGCACATGATCGGCGTAGGAACGATCGACGTACAGCCGTTTCTCGATTTCGCGAATTTTCTCACCGTCAAGGCGCCCCTGCTCGAGCAACAGGCCAATGGCGTTCAGGCAGCTCGGCCCGGCGACTTCGGCCGCCGGCATGAAGCCAACTGGCACTTCGGCTTCATTCGCCATCGTCCACCCCAGATTTTTCAAAACGCCAAGCACTTCCGGCCACGATGGCCGAACGCGCTGGTTCGATTTCTTGAACTGATGCAACGCTGCCCGAAACGCCTCGGCCAGCTCGCCGAAGTCCTTCGATGCTCCTGGCGGCGGCCTGTAGCCCAAAGTCATCGCAGCGTCGAGGACCTGGCCGCACGTCGGATTGATGCATCGCCAGCGCGTCAGGTATCGCGTCATCGCGTCGGCAAAAGCCGTTTCCGCCGGCGTTGCTTCTTCGCGGTCGCCCTTTCGGACCGGAAATTCTCTTGCGAAGCACGGCCGGCGGTCCTGCTCATCTTTTCGATCCATCGAAAATCTCCGCGTGTTGTTGGGCATACGCATTTTATCGTATGCCGACGGAGATTCCTTGGCCTTGGCTTCCTTGTGAACTTGATCCGGCGCCGTTGGCAGATCGGCAGATCGCGCCGGCGCCATCGCTTTCCCGCGCACCGGCAGCCGAACCGGCTTCAAGCCCAGCGAGACCAGGACGAAGAATTTCGTCTTGCCGATGCCGAGATATTGGGCGGCGGCCTTTGCCGTTAGCAGTTCTGGGACAGCGTTCGCGGCCAGGGCGGAGCGGATCAAGCGCAGCTCGCGCATCACGTCTTCCAGCATTGGCGCCCGGCGCTGGGCGCGGTCGCGTCGCCGGCTTCGGGATTGGTATCGCCGCGCTTCACCCATGCCTCAAAATGCTCTCGATCGTGCTCCAGTCGGCCGGCGTCCAGACGAAGGACTGGATGCCTACCGCCTCGCAATCCTCAAGCCATGCGGTTTGCTCCGGCGTGCAGACGTTTGGCGGAATCTTCAACTCGGCGACCAGCTTGCTTTTCGTCGCGGCCCGGATCAGGAACAAGTCGGGGAACCCCTTCCCGTCGCCCTGGACGGCGGTCCTGAAGCCCTTGGCGGTTTGCGCTGGGCGGAAGTCGGCGCGTCGCCATCCGCAGATCAAGGCCAGGTCAAGGACCTGTTGCAGGAACGCTTCCTCGGGACGAAGAATTTTCATCGGCACCATCCCCAACTTTCCGAAAGTGTAGCGCTTTTCCTATTTGCGATACACTTCCCAACGCCGGCCGCTGGCGTGCTCAACGATGAACACGGCCCACGCTCGAAACCCAGCCGCATCACCGGCATCGTGTCGAGCCGTCGCCAGCTCGAGCATCAAATCAATCGTGCGCCGAACCGATGCCAGGTCCGCATGCTGGGCGTCCCGCAGCCGACCGCGCCAATCGGCTTCCCAGGCCAGCGTCATCATCGACCGCAGCAACGCACGCAACCCGGCCGGATCGGCGGGAAGATCGACGGTCATCGATCCCCCACGATGATGCTCACCGGCGTTGGCATGACCGCGATGCCCCTGCGCTCGAGCCGGCGCACAACTCGCTCCATCGCTACGGCGGTGAAAAAAAATGCGGCCCGGTGCATGCTCTTGACGGTCAGCACCGGCTTGCCGCGGCGGAATGCTTTGAAGAAGTTGCCATCGGCCAGCAAGAGCACGTGGGCGGCCAGGCCCGGCTTGGCGGCCGTTTCAACGGCATGGTCGCACCGATCCGCAGACGGCAGGCTATAATCGTGCATCCGTCTATCCCTCCTTCTGATTAGGAGTCCTTCTCTGCTGGCGGGTCCGCATTACACACCACCGCCGCGCGTGACGGAAAGTGTGACGGAGAGCGTGACGCATCATACGCGCCCGCGCCCGCGTGTATACAGTCTGCGTCACCGTCACCGTCACACTTTCCGTCACCGGGCCCGGCCAACTGCTCGGCGACAAAGGCGGAATCCAGCTCCACAAACCTGGCGCGGTTGGTGCGGCCGCAAATCCCGACGCCATAAAGCTCGCAGAGCTGGCCGAAACGCCGCTGCGTGTAGGGGAGTAATTGGCCGCGGCGGACTTGTGCGGCCAGCTTCTGGTGGAGGGCTATTTCAGGGAGTCCCTTTTCGCCTTCTCGGCACCAAATAGCCAGTGACCTCACTGACTTCCAGGGCCCAGGCTTGCCCTTGGAGAAGATGCGGCACCAGTCGATCAGGGATCGCCTCTGCACCTCGGTCCGCTCGCCGGCGTCATGGCTGTAGGACAGGGGCTCGACGGTAGCGAGCAACTCGCCAACTGCCCCGCGAAATTGCTCACCGGCAGCGTCGGCGATCTCTGGACTATCAGCTTCGTCTGGAACATGTGAAACCAGGTCCTGCCACGCGATCGCCGCCCATTGCCGGTAGATGGTGGGAAGCCGCTCGCGCTCCGGTCCATGCTTGCCCGCTGGATAATCCGTTGCGGCCAGGAGCGCCGGGATCAAATCGGAAGTTGGCGCCGAACATGCTTCTGCGCGGCCGACCTCGCGCTCCAGCGTGTCAGACCAGAGCCTTTCGCCGCGCCGGAATACCGGCCGGTATCGCGCCTGCAGGAAGTCGGTGATGACGGTGACAATCGTTGCGCCTTCGCGCGGTCCTGTACCGGTGTTGCGGCGAGCGTCCGCACGCTCAACAATTATCCGCGCGTACTCGCGGTAGTTGCCGGCACACGGCGCACTATCGTGCAGCTTGAACAGATATTCAAGTCCGCCAATTTCCGCGGCGAGCTGCGACGCCACAAGCTCAGCGCCGAGGGTGGCAATGTCCACCGCCTTCCCGGATGCCTGCATGCGCACAATCACGCCGTGGATGAGACCGTGTGCGTGGACGTAATAATGGTCGGGGCGGATCTGGACGGCGACATCGGCGATGATCGACGGATCCCGCATCATCGCATCCAGCAGCGCGCGCTCGGCCGGCGCGTCATGCGGGGCGAGCCTGATTGTGCCGTTCGTGCGTCCGTTCACATTTTCTCCCTCGGGCGGGTCATCTCAGCGACAGTGACGATGTCGGCCGCCTTTCCGGCGTCGTTGAGCTTCGTGATGGCGTCGAAGATTTTCTGATGGGCGTAGACGTAGAACTGGCCAGCGTTCACCAACGGAACGACGTCGGGGATGATCGCATTGTCGCGCAACATGCTGGCGAGCAAGCTGCGCTCAGCGTCGCGATTGTGGGGGGGTAGGTTATCCATTCCGGACTTCCTTCCGCGCGTAAAAGTTCGATTTTCTGCAGGTCCTCGGGCGACAGGGTCTTGAGTTTTTGCGTTGCTGCTTTGAGCTGGACTTCCTCAGCGGTCATGGCCCTGCCGGCGATCTGCGCGGGCTGGGTCGGGACAAACTCGCCGGGCGGCGGATGCCACGTCCCCGAGGCGTCGCGATTGAAACCAAATTTCATCGGGTCGCGCAGGCAGTCGAGCATGTAACCGGGTTGGCTCCGCACCGGCCTGCCGGATCGGAAACGCCAGGTCACGTGCGCGAGCACGGCATCGGCGAGCTTCGGATCAGCGATCGCGGCGGGTTCGCCGGCAAAGGGGAGGCCGAGGTCACGCATTGCCTCGACAGTTCCGCTGGCCTCCGCTTGCGGTTCTGACGGCGCTCTTTCCGCTGCAGCCGCGCTGCTGCTGTCTTTTGTCAATTCTTTGTCATCTAGATAGCAGGGGACATTTTGTCCCCTCGCCAGGGGACATTTTGTCCCCTCGCCAGGGGACATTTTGTCCCCTGCCGCGATCCGGTAACGGTTGCCTCGTCTCGTTCGTCTCACGACGATCAGGCCGGCGCTGGTCAGCTCGGCGAAATAGCGTTTGACGGTCCGCGCCGATACGTCGAGCCATTCCGCCAAAGTCCCCTGGTGTGCGTAGGCCTCATCATTTTTTCGGGTGAGGTCTTCGATGCGCCTTAGCAGGCGACGCGCTCCTCGGCTTAGCTTGAGCCGTGATTCCGCTGGTTGCGTCATGCATTCCTCAAAAATAATTCGGCGTCCCCTTCTTGCCCCGTGCCGGCCGCTTCTTCTTTGTCAGCGCTGGCGCTGGCGCGGTCGCGCTGGCGTCAAGGAATCGGGCAACCTCGGCTTCCTCGATCACCCACCGGGCCCGCTTCGTTCCGGCGCCCGTGCTGGATGCGCGCAGGGTGCCTGCGCGGATATGCCGGATGACGGTATCCTCCGACTTGCGGATTTTGGCGCAACCTCGGCGACGGTCAGCAGCTCGCGCGGTTTCTCGCGCGATCTCTGGCTTTCGAGCATTGCGGGATCGCGCGCAGCTCCGCCAGGACCTCGGCGAAGTCGCCGGGCGTCGCTGATTCAGGTTGTGGGATTGTCGATTGCACTGACCGCGCGCTCCTCTGGGCGAGACGCGATCAGTGTGACGAATTAGAAAAAGTCTTGCAGTCCAGATGCGTACAATGCGTACAAATGCGTACACACTAGGTTTTTTCAGGGTTCCGCGTGACAAGGGCATGATAGCCGCCGCCGCCTTTCCGACCCGGCCGCGAAATCGCGGTGGCGAAAATGCCGGCGTATCTTTTGATGAGCCGCGCGATCGTAATGCGGCCCTGGTCGGGAGTGTAGCCGGATTCCTTCGCAAGCTGATGGCTATCCATCGAGGGTCGCCGGATGAATGCGTCCAGAATGTCGCTCTCAATTTCGGTGACAATGACCGGCTCATTTCCGCTCACCTTGTAGGCGCGATTGCCGAGGCTTATGATTTGCGGAAGGTTAACTGTGGCCGCCCGTTTTTTGAACTTGCCGTTTTCCCGATGGGCCGCGTTCTCTCTCGCGACCTTGCCGCGCAATGCCCCACAGCTTTTGACTTGGCGAGGCCCTGGGACCAAAGCCTTTGCGGGCAGCACGACGACGCCTTTGCAATTCGGCTCGCCGCATTTGCAATCGCAAGCCCAAAACGCCGTCCGCGTGATGCGTTTCCAGGACGATCGGTCTCGCTCCTCAGGGGTGGCCAATCGTTGCGGCGCCAGGAAACCGGATTTCGTGCCGGATAGGTCCGTGTGATGCGTTTTCAGGGCGATTCGATCCGTCTCGCATTTGCAGAGCGAATGGCCCGCGCGAACGCTGGAGCATTTCTTGATCGATTCGCGCTCGCAAAGCTTGCACTTATACCATCCATAGGCCGCTCTGGGCGGCCTGTCTTTGACCTCATCCGGCGTCGCGAATCGGACGAATTCCAGATTGCCTTTGCTTTCCCCCGGCTTCCGGAGTTTCTCGCCCACGGCGAGACGCTTGACGATGCCGACCGCTGTCTTTCGGCAGCCGCAGCTCTTAGTGTTGCCGTTCTTGACATAATGCGAACGCTTGACCGTGCGATTCTCATTGCCGTGGGGCCCTGGCCCCTCGCATATCACCCACCAAAATGGCCCGCTTGTCTCAAGGCTGATGCCGTGGGCCATCGCATCCTCTCGCGTGGCGACGCCGTCGAAAACCAAATCGTTGAACTTCGTGCCCCGTGGCGGCGGACTTGCTATTGCCGGCATGATCCGACCTCCTGTATCGGTCCTGAAAAATGAATGGGGCAGGCAGCTCAGGATTGCCGCTTTTCGGCCTCGGCCCGTCGGCGCGAAGCCTATCCCCACTGTGAAATCTATTCGTTTAGACGCCCATCTTCTTGAGTTTCTGCTTTGCCGTGCTCGACGATTTCTTGCGCTCGGTCGGCGTTCGAGTTATCGTCCTGTTTTCCTCAGGCGTCAACCGCTCCGAAAAGCGAGTGATCGCTTCCCGCGACGTCACCCAGCGCGCGCCGAGTCGGTGAGGTCTTCGATGCGCCTTAGCAGGCGACGCGCTCCTCGGCTTAGCTTGAGCCGTGATTCCGCTGGTTGCGTCATGCATTCCTCAAAAATAATTCGGCGTCCCCTTCTTGCCCCGTGCCGGCCGCTTCTTCTTTGTCAGCGCTGGCGCTGGCCCGCTGGCCCGCGCACTTCTTGCATTGAATGGAAGTCTTGCCGAGCGAGTCGGCCCGGATGACGGCCTCGGTTCCGCATTGGCAACGGCACAAATACCGGGTCGGCTTTCTTCCGGCGAGCTTCAGGATGGTCCACTTGCCGGTCAGGGACGGGAGAATTGGATTGTCTACCATTGTGAATCCTTCCTGAAAGAGCCCGGCGCCGCGCCGTGCTTTCAGTTCACGGCGAGGCCCGAGGAAAGGACGCTGGCCAGCCCGTCGGCCGGCAGCTGGAATTGTCGTATCCGTCGCCGGTCGAATGTCACGCCCTCGCCGCGGCCTGGCCGTCCCCTTCCTCGGCGATCGCCAAGCCGTGAAGCCACGGTTGAAGCCAGTTCCGGACATGCTCCGTCACCGCTCGCAATCGATCATCGGGCAAGCCGTCTTCCAGGTAGTGCCCGGCCATGCTCGCATCGACGTGACCCATGAGGGCGTCGATTGCTTCACGGTCGCGGGCGCCGCGCCCGACGGTTCGGAATGTGTGACGCAGCGCGAGGAAGTTTCGGCCGCCGTTGATGCCGAGGCTGCCGAGCAGCTCACGGAACGATCTGGAGACGGGATTGTCGATACCCTTAATGACGGTTGCGCCGCCCTCCTCGACAAAGCGGCCATGCCGATACCACGGGCGGCGATGCCCCGTCAGAAAGAGGAGATTGTCGTCGGCATCGTCTTTGGGCTTCGGACGGGTTGCCATATACTCTTCGATGCTGGCGAGCGTTTCCGGCCATAAGGGGATTGTGCGGGGCACTCCCGTTTTCGGGCGCGGGAATTGAGCAAGCCCGCGCTGCAGGTCGATGGCGTCTCTGGTTATTGTCGCAACATCCTCATTGCCCAGCCCCCCGTTGATGCCAAGCAAGATCATGCTTTTCAACGGCTGCCGCGCGGCATGGAGGACAACGCGAAGCTCTTCGGGCGTGAACATCCGGGCGCCGTGTTCTTGGCGTGTCTTGGCCCGGACCTTGCGGAGTTCCTTGCGGCTCGGTCGTTTGAAACTCGGGCCGAAGCGCATCGGCTTCTCGATCAGGCCGACTTCGTAGGCATAGCGAAGAATGATCCGCACGCGGTTGACTTCGCCGCCGATGCGGACCGGCCCCCATGTCTTCCCATATTCGAGGCGCAGTGCTCGAAATCCTGTTGCTTCAGGTCCTCGGCCAGCTTGTTTTCGCCCAGCACCTTCATCATGCGTTCGGCAGCCTTGTGGTAATCGGACCAACTCCGCATGGTGAGTTCGCCGGTTTTCACCAGCCCGCGCTTGAAGTGCAAGAACTGATTGCAAAGATCGATCAGGCGCATGCCGTCCTTGCGAGGGCCTGGCGTTCGCCCGGCGATCAGGTCTTCTTTCTCTTCGTGGTATCGCTTGAGAGCAGCTTGCCAGTCGGCGAGAGGGCCGAAGTAGAACACCTTGGGACCGTTCGGCGTCGGCAGCTTTTTGGACCATCGCCGTGTTGCATCGAGCGGGGTGAGCGGAAAGGTTTCGGCGAGCGCCTTCGGGATCCCGAGCGCCCGCAGCTTCGTGAGCATGGCCGGCGACTTGTTCTTGCGCGGAATCGGTGTAGGATGTGCTTTGTCGGACATGACTGATACTCCCTTGAAAAGTGAATCAGTTATTGCCGGCAACTCGGCTGCTCGTAACCGCGGGCAGCCTTTTTTTGTGCCAGGTATGTTGTGTCTCAGGAGGTGCAAGTCCTCTGCGGGCGGTGATGGCCCGAACCGCAAGGCTAGGCAAGGGTGTCCGTCGCGAGGCGGAATCTGAAGAAAGCCGATGCCCCCAACTCGGATTCGACGAACAGAAATCGGATACAAGGCCAGCGTCGTTGGGTAACCCGGCATGAGACGGGGACGCCTGATAGCCATTCCGTAGGCGACGCGGGTAAATCCGGCGAAGACCGAGCGAAGGATGCACAACTTACCCTGGGAGATCTCCCCGTCCGTCCGGTCGATCCGGACTACTGCGGCGGCAACGTCGTGGGATGGACCAGGGAGAAGTCAGCAGAGGCCGTAGTAACCCGCTCGTTCGGCGATGTGCCATCCTGCGCGGGCAACACACGTCGGGGAGGCCAACCGCCTTGCAAGAGCGGATGAAGGGCTGAATCTATTCTTGCAAGCGACCGTCTGGAACGACTCGATGGACGTGAAGCGACAGCAAGGCAGCTACTACCAAACGCTCCTGTTTACGGAGCAGGCGGAGGAGCTGCGCCCGGCTCAACTGGCGACGGCGGGACCGAAGCTGGTGGGTGCGTGGAGTCACAAGCGTCTGCGGCGTCGGGTCAAGCACGTGCCTTGCCGGACCGACTGATGGAGGAGGTGACCCGGACCCAAACCTGATCGAGCAATTGACCGCGTGCGGGCGAACAAAGGATCAGCAGGCGTGGACGGGATGACCGTCAGCGAACTGTTGCCCTGGGTTCGCAAGCATCTGCAAGGATTCACCGATTCGCTGCTCGACGGGAGTTATCAACCGTCGCCGATCCGCGGGGTGCAAATCCCGAAGGCCGGCGGAGGAGTGCGACAGTTGGGCATTCCGACGGTGGTGGACCGCTTGGTGCAGCAGGCGATCCTGCAAGTTTTGGACCCGCTTCTGGACCCGACCTTTTCGGCATCGAGCCATGGCTTTCGCAAGGGACGCGGAGCATTCACCGCTCTGGCCAAGGCGAAGAGTATGTGGCCGAGGGCCGAACCATCGTGGTGGACATGGACCTGGAGAAATTCTTCGACCGGGTGAACCATGACATCCTGATGGCGCGATTGGCCCGGCGTGTCGGCGACAAGCGTCTGCTCAAGATCATTCGCCGCTTCCTGGAAGCGGGCATGATGCAAGACGGCGTGTGTGTCGCTCGGCACGAGGGGACACCGCAAGGCGGACCGCTTTCGCCGCTCTTGGCGAACCTGCTGTTGGACGACCTGGACAAGGAACTGGAACGGCGTGGCCACTGCTTCTGCCGCTATGCCGACGACTGCAACATCTACATGCGGTCGAAGGCAGCGGGCGAGCGGGTGCTGG